>PMTR01000139.1 GCA_003167255.1 Bryobacterales bacterium | reverse complement strand
TCCCAGCGCTGACGCGCTGGGCTGTTATCTTTCGTCCGACGGACTCGGGCCGCGCCAAAATCGTCGCGGGCTGCGAAGAAAACAGCGGGGAAATCTATTCGTACCGCAATGCCACAATCGGGTCGATGCGCATGGCCCGGCGCGCCGGGATGTAGATCGCCAACGCCATCGCGGCGAGCAATGCCAGCGGGATTCCGACAAACGAGACCGGGTCGCTGGCGGTGATGCCGTAGATCAGGTCTTGCGCATAGCGGGCCAGCAAATACGCCAGGGGAATCCCCACCGCCAGGCCGGTTGCGGCCGTCGTCATGCCGCGCCGGAATAACATCCGCAGCACTCCGCCGCGCGGCGCGCCGAGAGCCATGCGGATTCCGATGTCGCGAGTCTGCTCGGACACCATGTACGACATCACGCCATAGACTCCCACCGACGCCAATACCAAGGCCAGCATGCCGAAAATGCCCATGAAGACTTCTACGTAGTTCAGCCCGATGGCTTGGTCGTGCAGCGATTTCGCCAGCGTGTGCATGTCGCTGATGGGTTGCTCGGGGTCGATCGAGCGGATGGCCGCGGTCACCGCCGGCGCCAGTTGCCGCGGGTCGCCCGCCGTCCGCACTCCGATATCCATCCAGAGTCCCGGCGCCTGCTGGTACGGCACAAACATCATGCGCCGCGGTTCACGGCTGTAGGGGTTGTGCACGATATCACTCACCACCCCTACAATCGTCATCCACGCTTCTTTGGAATCCGCCTTGCCCATCTTGACGCGCCGTCCGACGGGAGATTGGTTCTTCCACCAGCGGTCGGCCAAGCTCTGGTTGATCACCGCCACGCGCGGAGCGTCCGGCCCGTCCGCCTCGGTCAATAGCCGCCCGGCGCGCAAGGCAACGTGCAGCGTATCGAAGTACTTCGCGCTGGTCAGTTGGTACATCGCCACCGGCGCATTCTCCGGTTCCACCGCCCGGCCTTCGATGGTGAAGAGACGGTTGGTGGAATGATTGGCATACGGCAGCGCCGTCACCGATACCGCCGAGCGCACTCCCGGGATGGCCTCGATGCGGCGGAGCGCCTCATGATAGAAGCCGGCGACCTGGTACGGTTCGCGGTACTTGGTATCGGTCAGCCCCAGCCGCATGGTCAACAGGCTGTCGGGCTCCAGGTTTTCGCCGGATACCATCAGGGTATGGAAGCCGCGCGTCATCAGGCCCGCGCCCACCAGCAGCACCACCGCCAGCGCCATCTCCGCCACCACCAGAATGGTGCGCAGGCGGTGATGCGCGCGCGTCCCAGAGCCGCCACGGCCGCCTTCCTTCAGCGCATCGGTCAGGTTGGGCCGGGAATTCTGCCACGCCGGGGCCAGCCCTGCCAGGATGCCGCTGGCCAACGCCGCCGCCAGCGTGAAAGCCAGCGCCCGCACATCCAGACGAATGTCCTTCCATCCCACGATGTAGCGTTCGATTTCCGGCGGCATCCCGGCGCGAATCAGGCCGATTCCCCAGTTCGCCACCAGCAGTCCCAAGGCGGCGCCAGCCAGCGCCAGCAGAACGCTCTCCGTCACCAGTTGCGTCACGATGCGACCGCGTCCAGCGCCCAACGCGGTTCGGACGGCCACCTCGCGCAACCGCCCGGTAGCGCGCGCGAACTGCAGGTTCGCCACGTTGACGCAGGCAATCAGCAGCACGAAGCAGACCGAGACCAGCATCATGATCAGATATTCGTTGGTTTCCCGATCCACTAGAAACCGGTGCGCCGGCCACACCGCGAAATGGCGGTTCTTATTGGTGTCGGGGTAGGCTTGCTTCAGCCGCGTGGCGATGCCTTCCAGTTCCGCTTGCGCCTGCTCCAACGTGCGTCCCGGTTTGAGCCGCGCCACGGTGGCGATCGACTGCGCGCTCCGCGAAGTGCGCTGCGCGGGCGTCAGCGCCATGGGAGTCCACAGATCTTTACCCAGCGGGAAAGCAAACTTGGGAGGCATGACTCCCACCACCGTGTAATTCTGATCGTCCAGCCGGATGGTCTTGCCGAGGATCTGGGGGTCGCCCGCGAAACGGTTGCGCCACAAAGCGTCGCTGAAGATCACTTCGCGCTCGCGGCCCGGCTGGTCTTCACCTGGTTGAAACGCGCGCCCCAGCGCCGGCTGCACCTGCATCACCTCGAAGAAATT
Organism: Bryobacterales bacterium; assembly: GCA_003167255.1. Classification (GTDB taxonomy): domain Bacteria; phylum Acidobacteriota; class Terriglobia; order Bryobacterales; family Bryobacteraceae; genus PALSA-129. The sequence continues at coordinate 37,211 of PMTR01000139.1, read as the reverse complement.
CGCGTTCACCAGGGCCTGCTCCGCGCGCTCCGGCTCGCCTCCCGTGCTGACGATGTTCGCCAGGCCGTCTTGCCAGGCGGCCATGCTCTCGAGGGTTGCGCTCTGCCGACGGACGTCGTCCATATCGGCAGGTGTGGCGTAGTCGAAGCCGTTTGGATCGTCCACTCGCTGCCCCAGCATCACCATGGTTTCCAGATGCGGCAGCGGCACCGGCTTCCATAGCAACGCATCCGCGGAGCTATAGACCGCGGTGGTGGCGCCGATTCTCAGGGCCAGCGTGACGATGGCGGTGAGCGAGAAGCCGGGCGCCTTCCACAACATGCGCGCGCCGTAGCGAACATCGTTCCACAGAGTCATGGGCACCTCGGTCTCTACCCATTACGAAAGGCAGCGGCGATTTGTTGCAGTTTTGGATTGTCAATTTGAACATAGGTCAAGGGGTTCGCTAAACGTGGGCAGCGCTCGATTCGTTGTAGCCGCTAAGCTACAATTGAATATTGATGCCGGCAGACGAGTACTCCCTACGGATCTACGTCGCGGCTAATGGAAAACGTCCATTTGCGGAGTGGCTGTGCTCCTTGTCAGACCGAAATGCCGCGGCACGCGTGCAGATTCGCCTGGAGCGGAGGCGGCCAGATGCCTAGAACTGCATCATATGACGATCTTCTGATGGACATGCTGAAAGACCAGGAACGGGCGCTCGCTTATCTCAATGCAGCGCTCGACGAGCAAGACCCGAGAATTTTCCTGGTTGCGTTGCGCAACGTCACGCAGGCCCAGGGAGGCATAGCTAAGGTCGCTGCGCGTTCCGGCCTGAATCGCGAGAGCCTGTACCGGGCGCTCTCGGAAAAAGGCAACCCGAGCGTGCAGACTTTGGCAGCGGTTTTGGGGGCACTCGGGGCCCGGTTGGGCGTTGCGGGAATAAAACGGCCCGGCGTGTCCGTGCCGCCTGGGTGATCATCCGCCCTAAGGTTCAAATCTCGATCTCGCCCTACTCGTGCTTTTCCAGTTGCAGCGTAATCGAGCCGATGGCGAATTGCAATCGCACGCGGATCTGGACGGGCAGCTTGCGGCGGTCGTCGGTCAGCCAGATGTAGAGGCGCGCGGAACGGCGGTACAGCACGTTGTCGAACAGGTAAGCCTCATAACGAATCGTCTTGAAGACACCTTCGGGCGTCTTGATGTCTTCGCGTTGCTGGGCTTCCACCTTGGCCATCACGCTCTTTTTGCCGTCGGTCACCGGGATCTGGGTGCTCTGGCCAGGCTCCAGAGACAACGTCCGCAGGAAATACAGGCCGCCCACGACATCGTGGGTGCAAGCCGGAATCTCGATTTCGCGCGCCAGCACCACGGCATTCTTCGCGCGGTCCCGCTCCAGGTAATTGGCCTTGTGGTTGGCGTTATCGAAAGTGATTTTGGTTTCGCGGTCGCGGCTCCCTTCGTGCGTGCTCATCTGCACCAGTTGGGCGCAAAGGCCCGGGGTGAGATTGGCGCTGTAATCGTCCTCCACCCGATAGAGCTTGGAAACCAGCCCGGTGGAATCCAGGTGCAGGTTCGCCTGCCACCCACTGTTGGGAACCGAGAGCCATTGAACCTTGGCTTTTCCGGCCGTAATCAGCCGCCATTCGATGTTATAGTGCAGCGTTTCCTTGTCGGGCAGGCCGTTACTTTGTGCCAATGCCGGGGACAGACAGACCAGGAGCGCCCAGAGCGGCTTCGATGTCATGAAAAGGCCAGTGTCGCAGAAGTGGGCAGGGTGGCGCAAATCGCGCCGGAACATTTCGCCCGGCTTATGCGTCCTGGTGTTGAGATAATACAGCTTATGCCATCCGGCACTTTCTTCCGCCGACCGGCGGTTCTTCTCGCGCTGTGCCTCGTCTCGGTGGGCGCGGTCGTGACGCTGTTGGGGCGACTGGCCACCGGGCCTTCGGCCGTTCCCAAATCCGTTGAAATCTCGAACGAACCCGGCGCCAAGGCCTATCCGGTCTTCTCGCCGGATGGCGCGCGGCTGGCCTACAGCGCCCGCGGCACGTCCTCGAAGGACGATGTCTTTCATGTGATGGTGCGCGACATTCCCAAGGGCGAGCCGCTGCAGTTGACTCGCTCGGCGGGCAACGATATCAGCCCGGCCTGGTCGCCCGATGGCGCCCGTCTCGCCTTTGTGCGCGTGGAAGACCAGGGCGCGGCATGCGTGGTGATTTCTACGGCATCGCCCGCCGAGGAACGCAAATTCCCTGGATGCGCCGCTCCCGGCGACGAAACGCAGCCCTTCCCGGCGGTCTCCTGGATGCGCGACGGCCGCTCGCTGGTGGTGGTCGAAACCGCCGAAAAGCAGGCGGCCTCGCTGGCCATCCTAACTCTGGATACCGGCGCCATCCGTCTCATCACCCGTCCGCCCGCCGGCACGGACGGCGATTCCACGCCCGTGGTGTCTCCCGACGGCAACACCATCGCTTTCGTCCGCGGCACCGTCTCGGGCGGCGCCGACATTTTTCTGTGCGACCTCACCGGCGCCAATCCGCGCCGCCTCACTTTCGACGACCACGCCATTCGCGGCATCACCTGGACGCGCGACGGCCAGGACCTCATGTACACTGGCGACCGCGCCGGCGGTTGGAAAGTCTGGCGCGTGCCGGCCTATGGCGGCAGCCCTCGCGACCTCATCATCGCCGGCCGCGACGCTTCCTACGTCACGGCCGCGCCCGCCGGCAACCGCCTGGTGTATACCGTGAGCCCCACCGTCTCCTCCATCTGGCGTGGCGCGTTGGGCAAGCGCGAAGCCGCCGGCGAGGACCACCCCGTGATTCGCTCCTCGGGCCGTGAATCCTGCCCCCGCTATTCGCCCGACGGCAAAAAGATCGCCGACATCTCCGACCAGACCGGCCACGACGAAATCTGGCTCTGCGACGCCGATGGCGACAACCGCCTCCAGGCGACCCATCTCAACGGGCCGGACCTGGCGCGCGTGCGCTGGTCGCCGGACGGCAAACTGCTCATCTTCGACGCCTCCGGCGATCACGGCGTCGAACTCTACACCGTGCCGGCCGCCGCCGCCGCGAGCAGACCTACGAACGTTCAGATCGACGCCATCAATGGCTCCTTTTCGCACGACGGCAAGACCATTTACTTCCAGTCAACGCGCGGCCAGATCTGGAAAGCCTCGCTCAATGGCGGCAGCCCGGTGCAGCTTTCGCAGCGGCCAGGGGCCGCGCAGCCGGTGGAGTCCGCCGACGGCAAGTACATCTACTTCCGCAACCGCCGCAGCTTCTGGCGCGTCCCCGTGGCGGGCGGTGAAGAGGAAGAAGCCATCATCCCCGAGCACGACCTCTCGTGGTCCACCACCATTCAGCCCGTCCGTGACGGCGTTTACTACCTGGAGTTAGAGCGCGCCGCGCACGGCATGGCCGTTTCGTTTTTCGATTTCGCCACCAGGCGCAGCGAGGTAGTATTCCACATCAAGGATTCGAACTCCGGTGGATCGCCGACATTCTCGGTCTCGCCCGACGGCAAGACCATCCTGTATCCCCGCGTGGACCAGAGCCAGACCAACCTGGTGATCGTGGACAATTTCCGGTAGGCGAGACTGTCTCTTCACCGCAGAGACGCCGAGACGCAGAGAAGACAGAGGAATTGCCGCGCGCTTCTCTACTGAATGAGAGGAGTTCAACGTCGCGCCCGGGGGGACCGCATGGCCTCATTGTCTCATGCCATAATGTTGCCATGAAACTTTCCGAGGGCAAATTGAAGCGCATGAAAGCGCTGGCCAACCAACGCGGGGTCATCGCCGCGGCGGCCATGGATCAACGCGGCAGCTTGCAGAAATCCCTGGCTGCGGCGCGCGGCGTGAGCGTCAGAGAGATTACTCCCGCCATGATGGGCGAATTCAAGACGGTGGTGACGAAAGTGCTGACCCCGCACGCGAGCGCCATTCTGCTCGACCCGGAGTTCGGCCTGGAGGCCAGCCACGCGCGCAGTTCCAACGCCGGGCTGCTGCTGGCTTATGAGTTGAGCGGCTACGACAACACGCGGCTTGGCCGCCTCCCCGATCTGCTGCCGCACGTTTCCGCCAAGCGCATCGCCGATTGGGGCGCCGACGCGGTCAAGATTCTCATCTACTACACGCCTTATGAAGAGGCCGCCATCAACGATATCAAGCATGCTTTTGTGGAACGCATCGGCGCGGAATGCGAAACTTGGGAAATTCCTTTCTTCCTGGAATTCGTGGGTTACGATCCCAAGGGCGGCGACGAGAAAGGGCTGGAATATGCCAAAGCCAAGCCCTCGGTGGTCAAGAAAAGCATGGAGGAGTTCTCCAAGCCCCAGTACCGCGTGGACGTGTTGAAGGTGGAAGTGCCGGTGAACGCCGAGTTCGTGGAAGGCTCCAGCGTCTACGGAGGACAGAAGGCCTACACGCGCCAGGAGGCGCTGGTCCATTTCCGCGAGGCGGCGGCCCTGGCCTCGCGGCCCTTCATTTATCTGAGCGCCGGCGTGGGCAACGCCCAATTCACCGAATCGCTGAAAATGGCCGCGGAGGCCGGCACGGATTATTCGGGCGTGCTGTGCGGGCGCGCCACCTGGAAGGAAGGAATTCCGGTGTATGCCAAACAGGGCGCCAAGGGACTCGAGGAGTGGCTCCAACGCGAAGGCGTGCGCAACATCAACGCAGTGAACGAGGCGATTCGTCCGGCCACGCCATGGTACGCCAAGTTGGGGATGGAAGCGCCGGCTTGACCGAGCGAAAGGAAACTGTTTATTCACCGGGGAGGCGCGGAGACGCGGAGGAAAAGAAGCAAAGTCAAGACCTGAGAGCGCTGAGGAAGCGGAAATTCCACCGCCGGACAGCCGGCGAGGGGCCTCCTAAGAGGGTGCTGAAAAAAACCAAATCAACACTAGCCGCCGATGAACTCCGATAAACGCAGATTGAAAAGAATTGGTTTATCCGTGTTCATCGGCGTTAATCGGCGGCTCAAAATGCCTTTATCTGGCTTTTTCAGCAGCCTCCTAATCTAAGTCAGGAGTTCGAGTTATTCTCGGGGTGCAGCTAGGTGCGCGTGTAGAACGACGACAGCGAGATGGCGGCGACGCCGCCCGCAAGAACCAGCAGCATCAGAACCGTGGAGAGCTTCACCCGCAGGTCGCCGCCCTTGTATTCTCTCCAGACCAGCAGGCCGAAGAGCGCGGCCAGCAGCGGAGCCGATTGAGACAACAGGTCAACGGTCATTTGCGGCAGATGGGTATCGCCTTTGGACGTAGTCTCCACCAGAGCGGCCGTGGCTCCGAGGGCCCACAGCCCCCCGCCGATTGCGCCCATGGCGTGCTGCCGCATGGAGCCCTTCAAGTAGTCGGTGAATTCCAGCGGGTCGCCTTCGACCGGCAGATTCATGAAGAACAGGTTGAACACGAAGGTCGAGAGCAACACCCCCAGTCCGAAGATCACGATGAGTGAATAGGGTCCGAGGCCGATCTCCACGATCTGCGCCATTGCCAGCAGCGGCGAAAGAGTTCCCATCAGGACGCCGCCGACCATCGCCAGAATGATTCCCTGCATCGCAGAGGGCCGCCGCGTACTCTTGGCGGTTCCGGCGCGCGCCTGGTTCTCGTGCTTCAAAACGCCCAGGCGCGAAAAAGCCGAGCAGTTCAGGATGACCGCCAGCGCCAGCAGCGCGCACCCGCCGAACAGGAACGCCGGGTTGACGCCTGGCCCCATGAAGTAGCCAATGACCGACCCGACGATGAAGGCGACGCCGAAACCAACCGGGAATGTCAGTGCCATCCCGGCGACCGAGACGGCCGCAATCATCAACATGTTGGCGAAATTGAAAATCACCCCGCCCAGGAACCCGAACATCCATTGCCGCTTGCCCGCGTTCATCAGGTCGTCGTGGAAATTGAAACCGTCGAAGCCCAGGTTGCCTGCCGTGAGGGCTAGAATCAGGGCCACCGCCAGTAAGCCGATAGCGAAATCGAAACAGAACAGTTCGAAGCGCCACTTACCGGCCAGCTTGTAGAAGTTGGCCCAGGAGCCCAGGCAGACCAGGCTGAGAATCATCAAACACATCAAAGCGGTGGGATCGTGAGGCAGAATCATGATGTCATCCTGGATACGTGAGAATACAATGCCGCGGGCATGCCGGTCAACCCTGGATCATTTGCCCACCTGGGCCGCGCGGTGGGCGGGCGGCATGAGGCGCGGCGGCTGGCCTTGCACCTGTAGCAGCTCAATCGGCTTGGGGTGGTGCGCGCAATCGGGCAGCGGGACGGATGAATAATAGTCGAGGGAGTATTGCGTGCCGCGCGGAAGCCAGTCGATGCAGATGGCGGCCGCGCGCGGAGCGATTTCCCGCCACAGCGCTCGGGCCGACGCCGTGCGGTCCAGATCGGGCGCCGCCACCTGTTTCAGGTAGAGGGTTCCGGCCGCGGCGCCGGCGGCGATGGAGAGCACGGCGGCCAGGCGGCGGCCGTGGCGTTCCAGCATCCATACTCCAGCGGCCAGCGCCAGCGGAAGCAGCCAGAACCAGCGAAAAGGCGGCAGGGTGGCATGCGAAATGCCCGAGGGAACGGCCGAAGGCAGCATGGGAGCGGCGATGGCGAACGTTACCAGCAGCGCGGTGCAGCCTGCCAGGTATGGCGCGGCGTCGCTGGCTTCGGCCAAGGCCAATCCCAAAAGAGCGGCGGCGGCCGGCAGCAGCGGAAGAATATACGCCGGTAGTTTGTTGACGGACGCGGAAAAGAAGACCAGCACCAGCAAGAGCCAGCAAAGCAGAAACAAGCGGCGCGGATCGCGGAGGAAGGCGCGGCGCAGACCGAGGCCCACCAGCGGAGTCCACGGCAGCAGCGCCGCCAGCACAATCGGCAGGTAGAACCAGAAGGGCTGTCCGTGCTGGAGAGCCGCGGCGGAAACAAACCGCTCGACGTGATGCTTCCAGAAGAAATCTTTCAGGAACGCCGGGCCGTTGCGCAGCGTGCACAGGACGTACCAGGGCAGGACCACCACCAGGAACGGCAAGACCACGCGCGGCCGCAGCCAGACCAGGTTATCGCGCCAGGCCGGCCGCGCGGGACGACCCCACGGATACAGCAGTGGAGTGACCAACACCAGCGGAACCAGGCCTTTGGCCAGCACCGCCAACGCCAGGCACACGGCGGCCGCGGGCAGCAGCTTGGGATCGCGCCGCGTCGCCCAGGGCAATGCCAGCAGCATGGCAGCCGAATAGGTGGCAGTGAGCGGCAGATCCGGAACGCCTACTTGCGAGCACACGATCCACCCAGCCGACGAGCCCAGAATCACCGTGGCAAAACTGGCCGGCGCGCATCCGAACTCGCGATTCAGGATCCACCAGTAGAACGCCAGGAAGGCGCAGGCGGCCAGTGCCACCGGAAGCCGCGGGGCCACTTCCGGTCCCAGCCCGGCGCGAAACGCGGCGCCTTCCATCCAATAGAGCAGCGCTGGTTTTTCGAACCACGGCTGGCCGTTCAGCCGGGGCGTCACCCAGTCCCCGGAAACTGCCATCGACCGGGCGATGGAGGCGTAGCGCGGCTCGTCGGGCCCGATCAGCCCCACTTTGGCCATGTCGAAAAAAAAGAGGAAGTATGCCAGGGGCAGCAGCAGCCACAGCGCGCGCGGAATTTTCCTGGCCATTTCTCCTATTATAGAGGCGTGGATGCAACGTTCCTGGGATTCGATCGCGGCCGGGCGCGGCGATGGCATGCCGGTGTTCGAGTCTCACGAACTTTAATCTCGTGCCGGCAACCGCTCTCTTACGTTCGCGGCTCTGAATCGCCGGGGTTGCTTCCCAGGACCGCGATCTGATGACATGGTGGATGTAATGCTGCTTGATATTGCGAAATTGCCGACGGCCGAAAATTCGGCCATCCATCTGCACCCCTCCGATAATGTGGCGATAGCGCGCGTGGCCATCGCGCCGGGAACCGAATTGCTGGTGGATGGGGTGCGCCTGGTGACCGTCGAGGCGATTCCGCCGGGCCACAAGCTGGCCTTGCGCAGCATCGCGCCGGGAGAGATGGTGGAGCGCTACGGGCAAGGCATCGGCCGCGCACGCGCCGCCATCGAACCCGGCTGGCACGTCCACACCCACAACCTGGCGTTCGAGGAATTGCAGCCGGCCTACGAATTTCCGTCCGGCGATATCGCCCCTCCCGTCCGCAAGAGCGCTCCGTCCTTTCTCGGATACGTTCGGGAAGATGGCCGCGTGGGGACGCGCAATTATATCGCGGTGGTGGCGGCGAGCAACTGCGCGGCCCACACCGCCGAGTTGATCGCGCAAAGCTACCACACGGAAACGCTGCCGCCCAACGTGGATGGCGTGGTGGCGTTCCCGCACGGCGAAGGATGCGGCCACGCGTTCGGGCCGGACGTCGATCAACTCCGCCGCACGCTGAGCGGCGTGCTGGCGCATCCCAACGTCTCAGCCGCGGTGGTGCTGGGCCTGGGATGCGAGGTCAACCAGATCGACCACTACCTGGGATCGCAGGCGCCCGCGGCCGGCCGGCTGGCCGGGCTGACCCTGCAATCGAGCGGCGGCACGCGTGGCGCCACGGAAGCCGCACGGCGCGAAATCGGGCGTTTTCTGGAACGGGCGGGCGAGGAACGCCGCACGGAAGCGCCGGCCTCGAAGATCGTCCTGGGGCTGAACTGCGGCGGCTCGGACTCCTTCTCCGGCATCACGGCCAATCCCGCGCTGGGCTATTGCTCGGACCTGCTGGCGGAGATCGGCGGCACGGCTGTGTTGGCGGAGACGCCTGAGATTTTCGGCGCCGAGCATTTGCTGGTAAAGCGCGCGCGAAATCGGGAAGTGGCTGAGAAGCTGCTGGGTGTGATTCGCGATTACAAGCGGTACCTGAGCCGGTTTGAGGGCAGTTTCGACGACAATCCCACGCCCGGAAACAAGGCCGGCGGCTTGAGCAACATTCTGGAAAAATCGCTGGGCGCGGTGGCCAAGGGCGGCACCTCGCCGTTGATCGAAGTCTATCAATACGCCGAAGCCGTGACCGCGCCGGGCTTCGTTTTCATGAACACGCCGGGGTACGACCCGCCATCGCTGGCCGGTCTTGGCGCCGGCGGCTGCAACCTGATCGCGTTCACCACCGGGCGCGGAAGCGCCATCGGATTCCCCACCATACCCGTGCTGAAGATCGCCACCAACAGCGACACCTTCCGCCGCATGCGCGACAACATGGACGTGAACGCGGGACGGATTGCCGATGGAGAGGCTACCGTGCAAACCGTGGGCCGGGAGATTTTCGACCTGCTGCTGGAAGTGGCATCCGGGCGCCGCACCTGCGCCGAACAGATGGGCCACCAGGAATTCGTTCCCTGGCGCATCGGGCCGGTGATGTAAACCGAAGCTTGGCCCGCTTTTCTCACCCGGGTTGCCGTGCGAGGCCAGTTTCGGAATGCCCACTTTCCTTGCACTGCTCTTTCTGCGTGGCCGACAAACCGGGAGTTGTGGATCGCTGTCCAAGACCGCAGCGTCCCCGTTAGCCTGCTTTGCCTAATGCGACCTCCATCTATGGAGCAATTGGCCGGGTTGCTCGAAGCCGTCCAGAATCCAGATGTCACGCTTGAGGGTTCTCACTGAGACGACGAACCTGTTTCCATCGGGGTGAAGACACATATCGCTGATGTCTGCTTCAGGCAACAGGTTCAGGCTGACCGGTTTCTTCGGCACGCCGTCCGGAATGCTGAAACTCGCAAGCTCCCAATGCCGGTCCGGGGCGTGGCGGACGAGGTAGAGTGTAGCAGCATCTCTGGACAGAGCGAAAGCGGCGGCCGGCGACTGCAGTAAGCGCGGCGGCCCACCGTCCGGCGCAACCATATGGACGCCTTCAGTATCCTGATAGCAGATCCACTTTCCTGAAGACGACCACTCGAGCCAGCTTCCGGGGCCTCCGCCATCACATACGTGTACGGGGCGTCCGCCGCCGCCTGAAGGCGCTTTGGCGATCTCCCATTTCTGCTCCATGAAGCGCGTGTACGCGATCCAGTTGCCGTCAGGCGACCAGGCGGGTGCGTGCTGGTCCGAGCTCTCCTGCTCCAGCGGCACTTCGCGGCCTCCCGACACATTCGAAAGCCACACGGCATGCCGGTCCGCCAGTCTCACGTATGCGAGCCTCTGGCCATCGGGGGAGAACCGCGGCTGGGCTCTATCGAGGTTTCCTTCGCCAAGGCCTTGTATGATCGGCTTGGCCCAGTTTTCCCCGACACTCCGCAACCAGATGCCGGGGACGCCGGCTGCGTTGCTCACATACGCATACTGCTGGCCCGAGGGTGACCAGGACGCACTGTGTTCTTGACGCGATGTGGCCAACAGCGGCGACGCCTTCGACCCATCCAGCGAAATCTCTACCAAGTCGTACTCGTCGCCTCCGCTGGCAAAGGCGATCCTTGCCCCATCGGGCGAGACGGCTGGTTCGTTTTCTTCGCCCGTACCCGCGGTAATAGGCTGGATCTCGCCGGAATCGGTGTCCACGAGGTAAATATGACTGCCGGTTCCCGGTGTCAGTTCGGTGGAAAGCAGGCAATGCCGGTTATCGCTGGTCCAATTAATGGACAGCCTGCGGAATCCGGTCCTTACTTGTACTTTCAAGGGTACCCGCCGGGGAGTGCCGTTGGGATATGGAATGGTCCACAACTCCACGTGACTGTCGACGCCAATCGCTGGTATCACGGAGGCCAGCAGCTTTGTTCCATCGGGAGAGAACCGCACCCCATCGCAAAACCGAAAACTCGGCGGGAAGGGCGGCCTCTTGTAGGCCTCCGGATCTCCGCCTGCCAGAGAAAGCAGGTACAGCGCGTGGAGGGAACCTTCCGGGCGGAAAAATGCCAGGGTCTTCCCATCGGGAGAGATGCTCGCGGGATCCTGCATGGTGGATATGTTTGGAACCACCAGTTGCGGCGCGCCCCCAACCGCGCCCACCGACCAGAGGCTGGCCTGCGCCCGATAATAGATGCGCGTTCCGTCCGAAGACCAGAACGGATCGGAACAGGTCGCCCCGGACCGGGTGATTTGCGCCGGGACAGACGAGTTCACGCTGCGCGTGAATACCTGGCCGATGCCGTCGCCGACCGCGACATAAGCCAGGCTCTGTCCGTCCGGCGACCAAGCCGGCTGCATCTCGTCGATGGCTTCCGTGGCAAAGGGCGTGTAGCGGTACGGGGTCTGCGAAGCCCTGGGCAAGCCCAGGAATGCGAAGAGAACGCCGGCGACGATGCCGGTTACAGCGAGCAGCACCCCCACCCCCATGCGCCGCCTGCCACTCGACGGCGGCGCCGGCACGGCAGGTTTGCTCGGGGACAGTTCGGACAGGTGATCGCGCAGGTCGCGGATCTGGTGGTGCAAGTCCGACGTTGACGCATACCGCCGGCCGGGTTCCTTGGCCAGGCAGCGCTCGATAATCCAGCCCAAGGGCGCTGGAATCTGCGGATTGATGGTCGCCATCGGCACTGGCTCCCCGGTCACGATAGCCGCCATGGTTGACACTCGATCCGGGCGCTGGAACGGTCGCTTGCCCGTCGCCATCTCGTACAGGATCGTACCCAAGGAAAACTGGTCGGAGCGGAAATCCACCGGCTCTCCCTTGGCTTGCTCGGGGCTCATGTAGCCAATCGTCCCGACGATCATTCCGGGACTGGTGAGGAGGTCGGAAATGGTCCTGGTTTCCTCCTCCTCGGTTTGTGCCAGGACGGCCTTAGCCAACCCGAAATCCAGAATTTTCACTCGGCCGTCCGGGAGCACGAAGAGATTCTCGGGCTTTAGATCGCGATGTGTGATGCCCGCCGTGTGCGCGGCCGCTAGTCCGTCAGTAACCTGGACGGCGATATCGAGCAGCCTGCGCACCGTGAGCGGGCCGCTCTTCAGAACGGCAGCTAGCGGCTCGCCCTGAAGCAACTCCGAGACGATGTAGGGTAACCCCCCGCCTTCGCCGCCGACATCGTGGACGGTAATGATATTAGGGTGATTCAGTCCACTGGCAGCGCGGGCCTCGATCTCGAACCGGCGCCGCCGATCGGGCGAATGAACGGCCTGGATCGGCAAGACTTTAATCGCGACCTCGCGCCCGAGTCGGGTGTCGCGAGCGCGATAGACTTCACCCATGCCGCCCGCACCGAGCGGCGCCAGGATTTCATAAGGGCCCAGCCGGTCTCCATCCAAGAGAGGCATATCAATCAGCCCCCCAATTGTAGTTCAAGAGCGACAGTCAGCAACCTAATGAAACCGGCAATCTTGCGGGCCGGCTGGAAGGATGATGGGTAGCCTGTGGCATTCGCAAGGTCATTGCGAGATTGCGGGCAGATGACGGGGCACTCTTCCATAGCTGCCTGGAGCAAGCCTCCAGGAGCGCGGCATCCGAGCTCTGTACGAGTAGCCGGCCACAAAGTTCATGCAGGCGGCTTCATGTAGGCGGCAAGGAAGCGTTGCCCCCACCCGTGAGACCGCGGCGCAGGTGCTGGCATTGGCTAAGCAGATTTGACCTCGATCGCGAAACGGCTCGCCGGCAGATCGGACCGGCTGGCGCCGTTTCGAAAGCGATTTGCGTCCTTGACATATTCCGAAAAACACTGAATCATGGATGCTCTATGAAATCAATCTGTTTGTTGACTGCCTGCGGGCTGTCGATACTTCTTTCGGCGTGCACCCATCCCGGTGCTAAAGAAGAGGAAGCGCGGGAACTGGAAGCCTGCAAACAGATGGTTTTGGGCGGCCTGCTGAAAATTCCGGAAACCCGCGACATGCGCTTCCTGGGCAAGGTTGCCGAGGCGACGGCAATGTGCCGCGGCGGCCAGCAAGCGGTGCAGTTCCGGCTGACCCCGTGGGTCGACTGGTCTCAATATTGGGGCACCGGCGATATGGAGTCCCTGCCGAAGAACTATATTTCTTCACAAGGGCCGGCGCTTCGCGGGGTATCGGGCGCACTGCTCGACCTCGAATACCAACGGATTGAGCTGATCAAGTTCAACTTATTCGACAACAGCGGCACTTATAAGACCTACGTTTCGGGCAGCGGCTCGACCGGCGGCAGATCGATCAAGGTGTGGCCGGCGATGCGGCTGCCGAAGACCAACCCGAATTACCGGGCGGTGGGCGGCGAGCACGCGCAGGAGTGCAAAGGCGAGTTGATCCGCGGCCGCACCACCACAGGTATTTGCAACGATATCCTCAACCCGTTGATGGGTTCGAGCGGCACCCTGTTCGCGCGCAACGTGGAATTTGAAACATCGTTTCCGGATCTGGGCCGGAACGAGCTCACGAAGAACCGGCATGGCAACAGGCTCGGATTGCTGACACCCGATCCGCAGGTGATCAGCCGCAAGCTGCTCACGCGCATTCAGGCTCCGGACTCGAAAGGATGCAACGCCGGGTTTGGCCTGCCGGATAATTCCCCCAGCGCCGACTGCGACTACCAGAAAGCGCCTTTTTTCAACGTGCTGGCGGCGTACTGGATTCAGTTCATGACGCATGACTGGTTCTCCCACATGGAGGAGGGCCACAACGCCCCGGTATACATCGACATGGGCTGCACCACCCAGCTTGTGGACGGCGTCCCCAAGCCGCTGACGCCGGCGGACGTGCAGCGGCTCGGATGCCGGCCTCAAGACCGCGTGGACAAGACGCTGGTTGCCAACGATTCGCCGCCGGAGTCGTTCACGGCCGGCGGGAAGAAATATCTGGCGCGCGCGCCGAAAACCTTCGCCAACAGCAACACCGCCTGGTGGGACGCCTCGCAGCTTTACGGGTACGACGAGACGTCGAAGAAACGGGTGAAGCGGGACGCGAAAGATCCGGCACGCCTGCTGCTCGAGCCGGTGGCCGGAATCTCCGGCGGGTATCTCCCCGTACTGCAGGCGGGCGACCCGATTCAACCCCAGTGGATGGGCCAGGAGTCCGCTGGCTTTCCCGACAACTGGACCATCGGGATGAGCTTCTATCACAACCTGTTCGCGCGGGAACACAATTCGTTTGTGGAGGAATTCCGGAAGCAGGCGGCGGAGAAGCCGAACGAGGACAGCGGGCTTCGGAATCCGGCGGCCCCGACCAAAGTAATCGCCAACAAGGATGTAACGCCGGACGAGTTGTTCACGGCGGCGAGACTGGTGGTCTCAGCGATGATCGCGAAGATCCACACCACCGAGTGGACCCCGCAATTGCTGTACAACGACCCGCTCTACAAGGGCATGAACGCCAACTGGAACGGCCTGCTCGGAACCGCCGACCCGGAAGTGTCGAAAGCTCTGTCCGACATTGTGGTCGAGGAGTTCGGAAAGTCGACGGACGTCGTGAAGTCGACGCAGTGGTATTCGGTTTTCGCTTCGGGGCCGGGCATATTCGGGCTCGGCAGCCAGGTTCCGGGTTACGACATCACCAAGCCCGAATCGACCAATGGCGGCGTCAATCACTTCGGTTCGCCGTTCAATTTTCCGGAGGAATTCGTCACCGTTTACCGGCTGCATTCGCTGATTCCGGATTTGATCGAGTACCGGGACTCGCGCAAAGATCCGAACCAGATCGTGCAGAAGGTGGCGGTGATCAATACCTTCGAGGGAAAAGCGACGGATGCCATGCGGTCCCGCGGGCTCGCCAACTGGGGACTGAGCATGGGACGCCAAAGGCTGGGGTTACTGACCCTGCATAATACGCCGCAGTTCATGCAGAACATCCTCCTCCCAAGGTTGGACACACCAGGGAAGCAGATCGATATCGCGGCGCTCGATCTGATCCGCGACCGCGAGCACGGCGTGCCGCGCTTCAACGAGTTCCGGCGGCAGTACGGGCTGCGCCAGTTGACCAGCTACGACGACTTCTTCCCGAAGCCGCTTTCGGCGGAACATCAGCAGTGGGCGCAGCAGTTGCGCGAGGTCTATGGCACGCACGCCTGCGACGCGTCGAAGGTGATTACCGATGCGCAGCGCAACCAGGACAATTCGCCCATCAACGATTGCCTGGGCCATCCGAACGGGTCCGTGGTGGACAACATCGAGGATGTGGACACGGTAGTCGGCTGGCTCTCGGAATCGACGCGGCCGCATGGCTTCGCTATCTCCGAGACGCAGTTTGTAGTGTTCATTCTGAACGCTTCGCGGCGGCTCTTCAGCGACCGGTTCTTCACATCCAGCTTCCGGCCTGAGTTCTACACGAAACTGGGCGTCGACTGGGTGAACCACAACGGCCCCGGCCCCGAACAGATCGAGCAGGGCATGCCGAACGGCCACAAGCAGCCGGTTTCGCCGCTGAAGCGCGTGCTGCTGAGAAATATTCCAGAACTGGCTGACGAGTTGAAACCGGTTGTGAATGTGTTCGATCCGTGGGCGCGGGCGCGAGGGGAATATTACTCATTGGATTGGAAACCGCGGCCTGGAGCGGAATCCGACCCCGCGTTTAGAAAGTAAGACGCGGGTTCCGCATGGATTCCATCCGCGCGAAACTTACGCCTTCACAAATGTCGTCAAACCGCGCCGCGTGCGCTCGCGAAGCTGGCAGTTGCGCAGCGTGTCGGCTAGCGATTCCAGGCCGGGAACGCCGTAGATGTAAAAGTTCTCGAGTTCCGCATCCGTGGAGAAAAGATGCAGCGAGGCCTGGCCCAGCAGCCGCATTCCCAGCGGCTTGCGCAGCTCGAAGTGGTCGATGCGGAACAGTTCCAGGCTTTCCTGAACCTTGGAGAGCAGGCCACGTTCCAGCTTGATCCGCTGCGTGGTGATTTCGAAGTGGATGCTCCGGCTCTTCGTATAGAACCGCAGGCAAATGATGCCGCAGAGGACCACGAAGCCGAGGAGCACATACCCGATGCCGGCGCCGGCATTGTCGGCCTCGACGGCATAGCCAGCCGCGACAGCCACGGCGATCACCACCAGGAAAGGCACCAACTGGCCGATGCTATACATCACGGCTGGGTGGCCGTTGAAGAGGTCCTTTTCGGATTCGGCCTCTTTGGTCGCGGCGAATGCCGAGAGGTCGGTATTGCAGAAACGGCACTTGAGCGCGACTGCTTTAATGGTCTCTCCGCAGACCGGGCAAGGCTTGGTGTCTTCGTCCATGATTGCTCCTCCAGCTAGTGTAGTGGGGCGGGCAATCCTGCCCGCAGCCGGCTTTCAGCCGGCTGGACCCGCTGGAAAGCGGGTCCGCAGCCTGAAAGGCTGCCCCACAGTCCACATGCCACACTACACTAGTTAATGATATACACCGTTGGCCCGCCGGAGGCAAACCAGCCGATTGCCATTTACGGGAGTCGGACAGACCATCGCCTGCCGTGGTCTGTTGCCGAGGGCCTTCGGCCCGCGAAATTTCATGAACAAGTGGGGGAGCCCGGATGTCGCCGGGCGGGCTGGGCNNCCGGCGCTTTTTCGACCCTGTCATTGCTGGTTAGAATACGGCAGCCGACGGACGACAAAAAGCGATCGTCTGTCCCACTCACCCGTCGGATTTCTTGCGGATCTTGATATCGAGGCGCTTGATCTTCTGGTTCAGCGTGCTGAGCGCAACGCTCAGGCTTTCGGCGGCTTCGGTCTGGCTCCAGTTGCACTGTTCGAGCCGCTCCAGGATGACGCGCCGTTCGTGGTCGTTGACAATCTCGAAAAGTGAAGCGTTGGCGGGGAGGGGTGCGCCTTCGCCGCGCTGCACCCGGACGCCGTTGGCCGCCAGCAGCGCCTCCGGGAGAACGTCCAGCGGCACCTCGGCGGCCGAGGCCAGAACCACCGCGCGCTCCACCACGTTTTCGAGCTCGCGCACGTTGCCCGGCCAATTGTGCTCCATCAGCACCTGCATGGCGTCGGTGGCGAAATGCAGCATCGACTTTCCGGCAGGGTCCAGAAACTTCCCGTTGTCCCGGCAGTATTGCGTGAAGAAGTGATCGACCAGCGCCGGGATGTCCTCTTTGCGCTCGCGCAACGCCGGCAGCCCGATCTGGATCACGTTCAGACGGTAGTAGAGATCTTCGCGGAAACGGCCCACCCGCACCAGTTCGTGGAGGTCGGCGTTGGTGGCCGCCAGAATGCGCACGTCCACCTTGATCGGATCGGTCGAGCCCAGCGGCGTAAACTCGCGGTCTTCGAACACGCGCAGCAGCTTGATCTGGGTTTCCGGCCCGATGGTGCCGATCTCATCGAAGAAAATGGTCCCGCCGTCGGCTACTTCGAAGTAGCCTTTCTTGGTCTGCACGGCGCTCGTGAAGGCGCCCCTCATGTGGCCGAACAGCGTCGATTCCAGCAGCTCGGCCGGCAGCGATCCGCTGTTGACCGCCACAAACATCCTGTCCGCCCGCGGGGAGTTGGCGTGGATGGCCTTGGCCACCAGTTCCTTGCCCGTGCCGGTCTCGCCGGTAATCAGGATGGTGGACCGGCTGGTTGCCACCTGGGCCACCAGGTCGAGCATGCGCACCATGCGCTCGCTCTTGCCGATGATGTTGGGAAAGCTGTAGCGCTGCTTAAAGGCCCGCTTGAGGTAAGTGTTCTCGTATTCGAGACGCCGCCGCGCGATCATGCGGTCGATCTCGATAATCAGCTTGTCGTTGTCCCAGGGCTTCGAAAAATAATCGTTGGCGCCCAGCTTGAGCGCCTGCACCGCGGCATCCACCGAGCCATAAGCCGTGATCAGGAAGATGGGAGTCTCGCGGTCGCGCTCGCGGACTTCCTGCAAAACCTCCATCCCGGAACGGTCCGGCATCATCAGATCGAGCAGCACCAGGTCGTAGCCGCGGGTCTCCATTTTGTGGAGGCCCTCGGTGCCGTTCTGCGCCAGGTCCACGGCGTAGCCTTCGGATGTGAGCAGGTCCTGGAGGCCTTCGCGGATGTCGGCTTCGTCGTCGACTACTAGAATGTTGCCTTTGGAATCGAGAGAGGTGGCTTGGGGAACAGTCATTTCAAGCGGCATTCACCGGGGTCCTCGCCGCTGCCCGCGCCGCCGGCAATTCCAGATGGAATCGGGCGCCGCCGCTCGGCCGGTTGGCAACTTCTATCGAGCCGCCATGCTCTTGAATGATACCGTAGGTCACCGAGAGGCCCAGCCCCGTGCCTTTGCGCGCCGCCTTGGTGGTAAAGAAAGGATCGTAGATGCGATGCAGGTTCTCCGGGGCAATACCCGGACCCGAATCGGCCACCTCCGCCTTCACGCCCAGGCCTTCCGACCAGGTGCGCACTTCGAGCGTGCCGCCCGCCGTCATGGCGTCGCGCGCGTTCAGGAACAGGTTGAGGAACACCTGCTGCAGCTTGCCCGTATTGCCGTGCACTGCCGGCAAGTTCGCCTCCATTTCGGTTTTCACCTGGATGCCGGCCTTCTGAAGCTGGTGGTCGAGCAGCGAAAGCGTCTCCAGGATCACCTTGTTCAGGCTCACGTCGCCAAAAGACGTGCTCGACGTGCGCGAAAAGTTCAGCAGCGAATTCACAATTTCGCTGGCGCGGAAAGTCTGCTTGGCGATCTTGTCGAGAATCACGGTCTTCTGCGAATCTCCCGCCACCTGCTTGGCCAGCATCTGCGCGTAGGTAGAGATCACGGCCAGCGGCGTGTTGACCTCGTGAGCCACGCCCGCCGCCAGCAGGCCGATGCTCGACAACTTGTCCGCCTGCACCAGCCGCTGTTCCAGCTCGGCGCGGTCGGTGACGTCGTCGAAAATGATCAGCCGCCCGATCTGTTCCTGCTCGCGCGAGACCAGCGGAGCGATCGCCACGTTCAACGTGGCTTCGCGGAAACGCGCCGGCAGCCCGTTGCCGTTGCCGTTTCCGTTGGTCGCCGGCTTCAGCACGAACTTATAAATATTGTGGATTCCGGTTTGCCCGCGCACGCGGTCGAACTGTTCGGAAAGCTCCGCCGGAAACAGCTCCGAGAGCCTCTTTCCCAAGGCGTGCTCGCGGGTGATTCCGCTCAGATGTTCGATCTGCGAATTCCAGCTTTCCACGCGGTCTTCCAGGTCGGCCGCCAGAATTCCCACGTTGATGGATTCCACGATGTTCTCGCTGAATTCCTTGAGCCGCTCGTATTCCTCCACTTTGCGCTGCAGCGAATGGTAGAGCGAGGCGTTCTCGATGGCGATGGCCACGTAACCCGTCAGCGTGAGCAGCAACTCCACGTCCACGCTCGAAAGGTATTCGCCATCCGTGGTGCGGCTCACCCCCATGTAGGCGATGGTGCGTCCGCGCACTTTGCACGGCAGATAGTAGGTGAAATCCAGATCGGCGATGCTGCGCCGCACGGATGCCGGCCACGACCGCGAGACCGCATCCAGTTGGTGCCGCGTCCGCTCGAAGAACAGGTACGATTCCGGAAGCTTCCAGTCCAGAAAGCTGAGGTCCAGGTCGTCTCCCCACGTACCGGCTTGACGCGGGTTCGAACCCATCACGGTCTTCAGGCGGAATTGCGAACCCTCGGTTGCTTCTTCCGCTAGGAAAAAACCCAGTTGCCGGATGGAGAGCGTCTTGAGCAGGCGGTCGCCCACCGACGCCAGCATGGTTTCCAGATCCATCTGCGCGCTCAACTCGCGCGCGAACTCAACCAGGGTGCGGCGGTAATCGTAGCGGTCGCGGTAAAAATGCTTGTCCAGCCGTTCCTGCATCCAGGTGCGGATGGGTTGGAACAGGAACGCCGCAATCAGCATCACCAGGATGGATGGCCCCGTGCGCGGCTGGTTGCCGCTCTTCAGGAACAGACTTCCCAGGAAAAAGGTGACGCCGTAAAACGCCGCCAGCACGCAGACCGTGGCCAGCGTATAGGCATAGCCGCGGCGGAAGAGAATGTCGACGTCCATCAGCCGGTAGCGCACAATGGCATAAGCCAGCGTCAGCGGAACCAGCACCATGGAGAGCACCGCCCAGTTCTGATAGTGGTTGGGAATGGCGCCCATGGAATAGGGCAGTATGTACACCAGTGCGTACGGACCCATGCCCAGGAACGCACCGTTGCGCAGCCACTTCAGTTGCTGGCGGACGATGGTGTCTTCGGTGCGGCGGCATTCCGCACTGAGCGCGAAGCCGCCCGCGATGTATAGCGCCGCCTCCACAAGCAGGAAGAGCCGGTCCAGGTGCCAGCGCATTTCCGACGGCGGGATCAAAGTCCTGATGGCGCCGGTCGCTACCCCCAGGTAGAACGTAATCAGCAGCACCGCCGGCACGTACAGCAGCACCACCCGCGCTGGTTTCTGGAGCCACTTGCGCGGCTCGGGAAAGGTCAGGCAGAAGTGCAGGAAGATGGTGGGCGCAATCAGCCCGGCCACCACGTTGCCGATCAGGATCAGGCTGTCGAAGACATCCAGGACGCCTGTGTAGTGAAACGTGAGGCTGATGAAGGACATCAGGCACAGCACGTAAAAGTGCTGCGCTTTCTGGGCGCTGCCGCGCCGGAAATAAACGAACAGCCCGATCAGCAGAAACGCGATGCCCACCGGGTACTGGTAGATCACCGCGGGGTCCTTGGGCACTTCGCCGACAATCAGCTTAGACGTCGGAGGAAGGGTCACCTTCCCGCGCTTTAGAATGTACTGGGCGTGATTCCAGGACTTGATCGCCACCAGTACTTTGGGAACGTCCAGGGCTTGGCGAATCTGTACCGGCGCGGGAGCTTCCCGCGGCGCCATGGCTTCCGGCTGGCCGATGGTTCCCGGCGGGTTGGTCGGTTCGCGGCCAATCGAGATCAGCCAGTCCCCCGGCTGAACCCAGTTCGCGGCCGGGCCATCCGGCGCCACGTAGAGCGCTTCCACGTGGCCGGTGCGGTCCACCCAGATCACTCCGTCGTCGGGTAAGCGAAAATGTTCGTACTGTTCAAAGTTGACGACCGTGGCAACACCGGCAGCCAGTGTAAGAATCGTCAATATCGCAGTTGACAGTTGGAACTTGAGTTCCTGGAACATGGTGGCTGCCGTAATCGTTCAGCGAGGACTAATAGTCCGTCACTTCGGAGCACGTTTGATGCCGTCTCAAATTCACCAAATCGTATCAAGAATAGCAGGATTATCTATCACTTACAAACATGAGAGGGCTTGCAATCCGGTTTTTGGGAGAATGCCACTATGCGGACGTGTATCGCCGCCTTCACAGCCTGTGCAACAAACCGGCACCCGCCCTTGCTTTGGTTTCCGGGTAATTGTCCCAGGTAAGCTCAGTACTCGTCTTGGTAGTTCTGGAACCATTCGAATTCAGCTACAAATGCTGTACACTAGTGAAGAGAATTCTTAAGGAAAGCGCCGCCGGAGGCTCCATCCACGATGGGAAGCGGTTGCCACGTTCGAAGGGATCTCAAAGAGGTATGCGATGAGAACGGCACTATTGGCCGCACTATTGGCAGTTCTGCCTGCGTGTAGCGTTGGGGCAGAGCGCATGATTCCTCCAGGACAGGACAAGACCGCTCCGCCCAAGCCGGAGCAGCAAGCGCCACCGAAGCCTGGACAGGAACAGAAGCCCGTCAGCCTCTCTCCGGTGATGCCGGTGGACGCGCCCAATCCGGCGGCCATGGCCGAAGCCCCCGGCAAGAAGCCTGGCGGCGCTCCCGTCGGCGATGCGTACATAATTGGCCCCGAGGACGTTCTCTCGGTGAAAGTCTGGGAAGACGGCCGCTTCAGCGGCAATTATAATGTGCTGCCCGACGGCACCATTTCGATTCCTCTGCTGGGTCCCATCCGGGCTGCCGGTCTGACCCCCGTCCAACTAGAAGACGCTATCAACCAGGCCGCCCTAAAGTACCTCAATGCGGCCCACACCGCCGTGCAGGTGGAGGCGGTCAAGAGCAAGATGGTCTATTTCGACGGCGAAGGCATCGGCTCGCCCGGCGCAATGCCTTACATGTTGCCAATGCATTTGTTTGAAGCCATCTCCGCGCGCGGCGGCTTCAAGGATTTCGCCGACAAGAAACACATCCAGGTCCGGCGGGATGGCAAGATCATCGAGACGGTCAGTTACAACGACCTCATCAAGGGCAAGCACCCGGAAAAAGATATCCTGCTGAAGCCCAACGATCACGTAATCGTCAAGTGAGAGGGTGGTCTCGGTGCTGGATTTAAGGGGAACAAAAGTAGATTAGGACGCTTTATGGGATCTGCACAGAATTATTCGACTGTTACGCGCCGCCCGCCGGATATCGAGGACTATATCGATATGCTGCGGCGCTACCGTTCCTGGGTAATTGGCCCTACCTTCGCCGCACTGGTGATCGCGGTGGTGGTGGCCTTCTGCTGGCCAGACACTTTCGAATCCCGCGCCGTCATGCGGATTACGCCGCAAGCGGTTCCCAAAGATCTGGTCGAAGGCGTCGGCATGAACTCGATGGCGCAGCGGCTCGACCAGATGCAGGTCGAGATCCTGGGCCGCACCTCTCTGATGGCCATCATCACGGCGCCGGCCTTGGATTTGTACAAGAAAGAGCGGGCCCACCTCACGCTGGATGAAGTGGCCGAAACCATGCGTATCAAGGACATCAAGATCAGGCTCTACGAATCATCCGGCAGCGCGCCAACCACACGCGGGGCCCAGGCTTTCGAAATTCGCTTCCGCTACCCCGACCGCTTCAAGGCGCAGTCGGTAGTGCGCGAGATCACCGGCAAGTTTCAGGAGAACAACTTTTCTCTCCAGCGCACCCAGGCCAGCACCACCGCCAACTTCCTCACCGACGAGTTGAAAAAGAACAAGGACCGGTTGGAAAACGCCCAGGCGCAACTCACCCAGTTCTCCGCTCAACATCAGGGCGAGTTGCCCACGGACGCCCTATCCAACACCGGGCTGGTGAACAGCAAGGAGCAGGAGATCCACAGCGTCGAGGAAATCATCGGCCGCGGCCAGGATCAGAAGTTCCAGGCTGAAATACAGCTCCAGAATCTGAAGCTCATGGAAGTCGACGCAGCCAACAACGTGGAACAGACCCAGACCGCTCCCAACACCGCCCTGCGGAACGATCGGATCTTGAATTTGGATAAGGCGATTAACGATGCGAATCAGCGCCTGAGGGGTTTGCAGACGCTGTACAAGAAGGACTATCCCGACGTGGTGGCGCAAGAAACATATATCAAGGGGCTCGCAGACCAGCGCTCCGAGCTCGAAAAGGCCGACTCGGCCTCACAGGTCCAGGCAGCACCCCAAAGCAGAATAGTGCGGAATCCGGCTGCCATCCAGCGCCTTCAGGAATTGCAGGTGGCCGAGAAAACCTTGCTCGGCAACATTGCCACCCTGGATTCGGGAATCGACCGCGGAAGGAAACGCCTGGCTCTGCTGCAGAATGAAATGCAGAGCCTGCAAGCCAAGGTGGCGGCCAGCCCGGCCGTGCTCCAGCGCTACAACGAACTTCAGGGCGAATTCAACCTGGCCAAGCAAGCCTACGACTCGGAGAGCAGGATGCGGGACAGGTCGGAGACCGCCCAAAGCCTGGAAGAGCACCACGCCGGTGAAACCCTGGAGTTGCTGGAATCGGCCGACTTGCCCGAGACGGCCGCGGAACCCAATCGCTGGGGCATCATCGGGCTCGGCACGTTTGTCGGCTTGCTGGCCGGCTTCGGCATGGCCGGCGCCAAGGAACTGAAAAACACGTCCCTGAAGAATTTGAAGGATGTCCGGGCTTACACCAATTTGCCGGTTCTGAGCAGCGTGCCGCTGCTCGAAAATGCGCTGCTGGTCCGGCGCAAACGCCGCCTGGCATGGCTGGCTTGGTCGAGCGCCATCGTCATCGGAGGAATTTTGATGAGTGGCGCGGCGTACTACTATGTGGCCGGCCGGTCGGGCCCCAGCTAAATCGAGAGTGTCAGTGGAGAGAAAATGAGCCGAGTACACGATGCATTGCGGAGGGCTGAGCAGGGCGGAACCCCCGCGGGAGAACAACCGGAGCCGGTCAGTCCGGCGCCCGCCCTGGAATACATGCCCTTGAGTGCCGGGGCCGGGCCCGGCGTGCGCCTGAACATCCACCCCGGCATGCTGCAGGAAGTCGTGGTGGTGCCCTACCAGCCCGCGCCTGAATCCCACTTGCTGGATCTCAACAACTCGCACGAGACGCCCGCGGAAGAATTCCGCACGCTGCGCACGCGCCTCAACCACCTGCAGACTCTGCAGCCCTTGCACTCGGTCATCGTGACCAGCCCATCGCCCGCCGAAGGAAAGACCTTCACCGCGGTCAACCTGGCTCTGGCGGAATCCAACCTGGCCGAAAGCTCGGTCCTGCTGGGCGATTTCGATCTCCGCCGCCCCATCATCCACAATCTTTTTCAAATCGACCGTGCCCCCGGCCTCTCCGATTACCTGAGCGGGCGCTGCACCTTCCCGCAGGCCCTGCGCCGCATCGAAGGTATGAACCTCTACTTGCTGCCGGCCGGATCTCCCGTCAAGAATCCGCTCGAACTCCTGAACCTGCGGCAGGTGAAATCGCTGTTTGAAGAACTGCCACGCAGTTTCAACTGGGCGATTTTCGATACGCCCCCGCTGCTGTTTTCGGCCGACGCGAACCTGCTGGCCACGCTCGCCGATGGCGCCGTGCTGGTGGTCAAGATCGGTTCCACCACCTTCGACAACGTCACCCGCGCCATGCAGTCGCTGTGCGAAAACAACGTCCTGGGGATCGTGGCCAACGGCGCCCGCGCCTCCGAGTTGTACAGCAAGTACACGTATTACTATTCGAAGGCCGAATAGTGGGGCAGACCCGGGTCTGCGGCCGACGCCCCCGTCGGCCTGTGTGCGCTCTACTGAAACGCCGAAACGGTTGTTCCGGCAGCGGGACGGGGGCGTCCCGCGCAGACCAGGGGGTCTGCCCCACAGCTACCCCTTTACCCAGATCTTCGTGCCGACATGCGCATCCAGGCGAATGCGCCGTCGCCCGACGCGCAGCTCCAGTGATTCCCCCGTGGAGATCGCTTCCAGCCTGGTGCCCGGGCGTACACCGGCCTGATCCAGGTATTCGAGCAGCTTGCGGTCCCGCTCGAACACGCTGGCTACCGTAATGCGCTCCCCCGGCCGCGCCTCAACCAGGGGCTTGAGGCCGCGCTCGCGCCGGTCGGCGGGCGAATCCATCCCCACGATGTTGCCGTGCGGGCACGTGCCGGCCGTCCCCAGCCGTTCCACCAGCTTGCGCTCGAAATCGGCCGAAACGGCATGCTCCAGTTGTTCGGCCTCGTCGTGCACTTTGTACCATTCCAAACCGAAAATCTCGGTCAGCATGCGCTCGATCAGGTGGTGCCGGTTCAGCAGCCGGCTGGTGATCTCCCGGCCGGCGGGCGTGAGCGTAATCTGTCCCTCGGCACCCACGCGGATCAGCGCGTCGCGCTTCAGCCGCTTGATGGCCATGGTGACCGCCGGCGCCGATACGTTCAACCAACGCGTCAACGTGACGGCCTTGACCGTCTCGCCTTCCGACTCGGCCTCGGCGATGGCCTTGAGGTAGTTTTCTTTGGAGATGGTAATTCGCACGCCTTGAACTATAATCTTACAGTGACCGGCCTGCTCGCCGTAAAGAATTCGCCGTACGCCCCTCCGGGTCTGCTGCGGTTACCCTAGATCGAGAAACGGAGACCAACGTGCGACCTTTGCTGTTCCTGATTCTCTTTGCCGCAGCCGCCGCCTTCGCCGCGGACCGGCCCGAACTCAACGGAACGTGGCAGCTCAGTTCCACCCACGAAGGAAGACTCAAGTTCGAAACCCTGTCGATCCAGCAGACCGAAGATGGCGTCAAGATTTCCGAATCCGGCGCCAAGGAGAAGACCGTGGATCTCGCCTGCGGTGTCGACGGCCACGAGTGCAAGCTCAAGGACGAAGAAGTCTCCTTCTGGTACAACGGGCCGGCCCTGGTGATGATGGAGATGCGCCACAACCGCGATTTCGTCACCAAGACGCGCCTGGTGCCCTCCGAGGATGGCAAGACACTCAACCTGGAAGTGACCCACGTCTCGCCGCCCGGATCGAGTTCGACTTTCACCTTCAAGAAGCAGCCATAGGCGGCTGATTGAAACCGCGAAGCCACCGTGATTCGGCGGCCAGCCATGATCGGAGAGCCGCCTGAAGGCGGCTGTGGGCAAAATTGCCGGCCCCACTTATCTCCGCGCCACCAGCACGCGCGATGGATAAAACGTCTGCTGCACCGTCCGGTCGTCCAGAATCTGGAAGCGCGCCGATTCGATCAGCTCCGGAACGCGCCGCTCCACCTGCCGGCCCCAGAACGCCGGAGCGACGCGGCCCCCCACTTTGTACGCGGCGTTGAATAGCGCCGTGTTCTGGCCGATCAGCACCAGCGTCAGCCGCCCCTCGGGCCGCAGCACCCGCCGGAACTCGCGCAATGCCCGCCCGATATCTTCCGTGGATAGCAATTCCAGCATATAGCAGCAGAACACCGCGTCGAAGGCTTCGCCGCGGAATGGCATGTGGCGCGCGTCCACCGCCTGGCAATGCGTGCGCGCTTGCGGGAACTTGCGCCGCGCGGCCCGCTGCGTCCGCGCCGCCATGTTGGGCGAAAGGTCCACCCCAATCGTCGCGCCGCTCGCGTTGGCCTTCACCAGCCGGCGGAACATTTCGCCGCTGCCGGTGGCCACTTCCAGCACCCGCATGCCGTCCGCGATTCCCGAGGCCTCCAGCGCGCACCGGTGCGCGCGCGAATGGAACAGCATGGTCGATACCGGGTAAACCGCCGCCATGCGGTCGTAAACGCGCCTCGTTCGGTCGGCCAGCGTAACCGGCAAGCCGTTCACCGGCCAGGCGCTCACGGATTCTTCAATTCTGTCCAAGACGTCTCCTCACCCCACTCGATTCATGAAACCGCCGCCAGATTGGTTCGCAGCTCCGGCATCTCAATCTGCACCCGCGTCCCGTTTCCCGGCTCGCTTTCGATCCACATCCGATACTCGTTGCCGAACAGCACCTTCAACCGCTCGTTCACGTTGCTCACTCCAATACCCCGTTCGAGCAGCGTTGCCAGCTTCTCCTCCGGAATCCCGATGCCGTCATCCTCCACCAGCAGGTGCAGCCTGGTTTCGCTGCGGTGCGTGCGGATCCGGATGGTGCCGCCATCCACCTTGTTGCTCAGTCCGTGCTTGATGCAATTTTCCACCAGCGGTTGCAGCAGCATACTGGGCACCAGCATGTCCACGGTATCGCCCGCCACGTCCGCCTCAAAACGGAGCTTGTCTCCAAAGCGTATCACTTCGATGGACAGGTAGTCTTCAATGAAGCTCAGCTCGTCGCGCAACGCGCTGAAATGATCGTGCTTGCGCAGCAGCCGGCGCAGCACCTTGGAAAGCTTCACCACCATCACGCGCGCCTGGTTCGGGTTGGTGCGAATTAACGACGAGACCGAATTCAGCGTGTTGAAAAGAAAGTGCGGGTTGATCTGGCTGGTCAGCGCGGCCAGCCGCGCTTCCACCAGCAGCCGAGCCTGTTCCTCCAGTTTCTTTTCGTTGCGCGTGTTGTTCCAGATCTTGAGCGGGATGGCCACGGCGAACAGCGTGGTGCCGTAGAGCGCGGCAATGGCCCATGGGTCCGAACCGGGCGGCTTCAGACGAAAAACCCTGTCGTCCCATTGGCCGCCCAGCATTTGCCGCAATCCCTCGGCGCACAGGATGGCCGCGAAGAAGATCAGTTGGAAGCCGCTCCCCCAGTGGTTGCGTTTTTCCTTGAAGAAGCGGTAGATGCTGAGGTCGAAGAACGGCGAGAATCGCCAGACGTCTTCGGGACTCGGCGCCAGATCGCGCAATAGCCCGCCCAGCACACCGATCGCCGCGAACAGCGGCAGCGTCAAAAACTCGCCGCGCAAAAACGTGGGCAGGCAGATCAGGATTCCCGATACCAGCCCGGTGATATACCCGCCCAGCAGGCCGGCGATGAGGCTGCCTTCCAGGCCCAGGTCGGCGCCCTGATAATTGTTCTTGCCAGCCACCCGCACCGCCACGCTGGAGGCGAACACCACGGAAAGCCAGAGCGCCAGAGAGAGCCGCTGGTAGAGCGTGCGGCTTTCCCGCATCAGCATGGCTTTGAACGAATTGGATCGCGCCAGAACGCTTGCGATGGCGGCCATCGCCGCCAGTTTGACCAGCAGCGATACCAGATAACCTTGCAGCGGATCGGACATTCGGTGCTGGAAGCCATTATAATAGAAGCAGCAAGGTCCCCCATAGTTCGCATGAATAATACCTCCGCGCTGCGGCTTCGAAAAGTGGCCGAAGCGGATTTTCCAACCCAGTTCGGCCTGTTTCGCATCTTTGGTTTCGAAGGCGTTTTCGCCGATCGCGTGGAAGAGGCCGTGGTGCTCCAGATGGGCAACCTGGCCGATGGCCCGGCCCCCTTGGCGCGCATTCATTCCGAGTGCCTCACCGGCGACGTCTTTCACAGTCTGCGCTGCGATTGCCGCGCGCAACTCGAAATCGCGCTCACCTCCATCGCCCGCGAAGGCCGGGGGCTCTTGATCTATGAGCACCAGGAAGGCCGCGGCATCGGGCTGCTCAACAAACTGCGCGCCTACGAACTGCAGGACCGGGGCGCCGACACCGTGGAAGCCAATGAGCAACTCGGCTTCGATTCCGACCTCCGCAGCTACGCGCTCCCCGGCGCCATCCTCGGCTATTTCGGACTGCAGGCCGTCCGCCTGCTATCTAACAATCCCGAGAAAGTGCAGGCCGTGGAGAAGGCCGGCGTCGCCGTGGTGGAACGCGTCCCCTGCCTGGCCGACGTCCTCGACACCCGCGAGGCCTACCTGCGCACCAAAAAAGAAAAGATGGGCCACCTGCTGGAGTAACCCTTGGTGGGGCAGGTTGTTAACCTGCGGACCGATTGTCAATCGGTCCAGCCGGGCGCAGCCCGGCCTGGTCTTTCTTGAGAGGTTCATCTCCAAATCGCCACTATCCATTTGGGGCCACTTTCCATTCTCGCCGCCTGCCGCATTACCATGTCACCGATGAACCCATCTTTCTCACCTGGCGCTTGCACAACAGCCTGCCACATGGCCGCTGCTTTCCTTCGCCGGCGACTTCGGGAGCGGCTTTCCTTGCGATGGATCGCCTGCTCGACAATGCGCGCACCGGGCCGCTCACCCTTCGCCAGCCCGGCATAGCGAAGGTAGTGGTGGATGCTATCCATTATCGGGATGGTGGGCCGTACGACCTCCACAATTATGTCGTTATGCCCAACCATGTGCACCTTTTGATCACGCCGCGCCTGCCGGTTTCCCAGTTGATGCAGTCACTCAAGCGATTCACCGCCAGGGAAAGCAACCGAATACTGGGCCTCACCGGGCAGCCCTTCTGGCAGGACGAGAGCTATGATCGACAGGTCCGCAATGAAAGGGAGTTCGCGCGAATTGCCCGCTACATCGAAATGAATCCGGTGCACGCCGGGTTCGCCTCAAAACCAGAAGATTTCCCCTGGTCCAGCCGGGCGCAGCCCGGCCTGCGCCGCGCGAGCTGAGGTTGAGCCGGAGAAGTGAGTATACTGATCTTATGGCGACGTTTACCAGCGTCCCGGTTGAAGAATACCTGCGCACGTACTATGATCCCGACAGGGAGTATGTGGACGGGCAGCTTGTGGAGCGTCACGCTGGGGAATATTTCCATAGCCGTCTGCAGTACTTGATTGCCATGACGCTGGGGTTGCGCGAGAGAGAACGCCGGTTCCGTGTCTTCACTGAGCTGAGGGTACAGGTGAGCGACGAGCCGCGTTACCGCATTCCCGATATCTGCGTAAAGGCCTTGCCGCACCAAGTCACCCCCATTCTGCTGCAGCCGGACTTGGTCATCGAGGTCGTATCGCCTGACGACGAAGTCGCGGAAATGCTCACCAAGATCGGGGACTATATGGCCGCCGGCATTCCGCATATTTGGGTGGTCGATCCTTACAAGCGAACGCTGGCGGAAGCCGATGGGGCGGGCATCCGGCGCCCCTCCACCCAAGTGCTGGCGACGCCCCTGGTGGGTGAGATCGATTTCGCGTCGCTGTTCCGGCAACTCGACGAGCCCGCCGAGTAGCTACTCGATCTCCAGGGTCACGTACATCAGCCGGCCGCTTCGCTCCACTTGCAGCACCAGCGGGTCGGTCTCCTTCAACCCGTCCAGCGTTTTGCGCAGCGACGCCACGCCCGTCACCGGCATATTGTTCACCGAATAGATCACATCGCCCAGTTGCAGATTGTCGCCCGAGTAGGGCGAATCGCCGCCCCGCGCCGCCACGACCACGCCGTAGTGCTTCCGCAGTTCGGGCAGTAGCGCGGCCACGTTCTGGTCTACGTCGATCCCCAGAATCCCCAGCCGGTTCACCAGGTTCTTCGCCGGGTCCACCATGTCGGCGAAGCGTTGCGGATCGCCGTGCCGCTCCACCGCCACCACCTGGACGGTCTGCTTGGTGCCATTGCGCACCACCTGCACGTCGATCTTCGCGCCCACCGGGTAGCGGTACAGATCGACTTCCGTCTGCCGCGCATTCGTCATGCTTTTGCCGTTCAGGCTCACCAGGATATCGCCCGGCTGCAACCCCGCCACATCCCCGGGTCCGCCCGGTTCCACATCCGAAAGCAGCACGCCCCAATCCTGCGAGAGCCCCAACCCCGCCGCCATCTGCGGTGTAATGGTCTGCGCGAACACCCCGATCTCGCTGCGGTGCACATGCCCTTCCTGCTTGATCTGGTTGTACACGTTCTTGATGATGTTGCTGGGAATGGCGAAGCCCAGTCCTTCGCTGCCGCCCGATTGCGAAAGAATGAACGTGTTGAGGCCCATCACGCGGCCGTCCGCATCCACCAGCGGCCCGCCGCTGTTGCCGGGGTTGATCGGCGCGTCGGTCTGGATATAAATCATGGTGTCGTCGGGCTTGATCTGCCGCGCCACCGAACTGACCACCCCCATACTGACGGAATTCTCCAGGCCCAGCGGATTGCCGAACGCCATCACCAGTTGGCCCTGGTGCAGCGTATCGGAATCTCCCAGCGGCAGAGGATTCAGATCGGTCCGCTCCACCTTGAGAACCGCCAGGTCCGTCTCGCGGTCCACCCCCACGATGTGCGCTTCCAGAATCTTGCCGGACGGCTGCATCGCGGTGTTGGTCCCACCGGTCGCCCCGCCCGCCGATTCATCCGCCATCCGAACCCGCACCTGGCGCGCGTTCGATACCACGTGGGCGTTCGTCACGATGTAACCGTCCGCCGACACCACCACGCCCGATCCCGTGGCCCGCTGCCGCGTCACGATGGCCGCGTTCGAGCCGGACTCGCGTTCATCGTTCAGCACGTACCCGGTCGCAAAGATCTGCACCACCGCCCGGCTGACGCGGCGCGAGAGCGCTTCCAGTTTTGCGCTCAACTCATGCAGCGCGTCGGCCCGCGTGGCCGCGGCCGGCTGTTGGGCGGTAGCGGCCGAGATGGCCAGGAGGAGGCAGATCGGTAGCTTCATGAGGGGCACCTTTTAGTAGATGCGCGCTTGGGCGACATGGTTGCCTGGCGCGCGCCGGCCGCCTTCCATGCCATGCGAACGGCCTCGAAGGTCAACTTACTTCGCTTTGAACTTCGCCCAGCCGCGCGCGTTCATATCGTGCAGGATGGGTTTGTACCAGGCGAACTCGGGATGTTTCGCCAGGTGGTCGTCGGCCTTGTAATGCAGCCCACAGGCGTGTCCCAGCGCTGCCACGAGCGACATCTTTTCCGCCCCGGCGGCGTCCGTCACTTTGTTCTGCACGGCCCCGGCCGGCGCGTACGGCCCCTGCCACGTGCCCATGCCGCGCGGCGAAAGGTCGATATGCCCGCACAGCGTGCGCTCGCTCGGCTCGGTCTTCCCGGTGAAACTGTCGAAATGGTCCCCCAGGAATCGCTGCCCCGCCGCCACGTCGATCTTGCCCTTGTTCTGCTCCATCAGCGTCAGCCAGCGGGCGTGCCGCGCGTTCTCGCTGTTGCTCTTATCGTTCGGGTCGAAGTCCGTTTCTTCCTTGATCAGCTTGGGGTCGTTGGGAAAATTCGAGCCCACGAAAAAGCCGTCCTTGGTGCGCGCGAGAACGGTATTCTTTAGCCCCAGTTCCAGGCTCGCCACTTCGTTGTTCTTGCTATCCGCCACCAGCCAGTTGTTGGCGTACCCGCCGTTGTTGCCGTCCTCCATGATGCGCGCGAAATCGTCGATCGACCCGGCGTATTGCATGGCCTTGCGCGCCCGCACGAATTCCGGAACCGCTTTCGGGTCGAATCCGCTGAACCCGCTGATGGTAGTCTCCGTGATCACGATGCCGGCCGAGTTCACGCCGAAATCGTCCGCGCTGTGGATCACTCCCGGCTCGCCGTCCATCAGGATGCGGTTGCCCGCCGACGGCGCGATGTCGAACATGATGTTCCACCGCTCGCCCGAAGAGTAGCTGGTCCAGTTGTTGTGCCCGATCACGATGCGCCCGTCGCGCGTGTACTTACCCGTCGCCACGAAGGCGCTGCAATGGTCCGCCACGTTGCCGGAAATCGTGATGCCCGGTTTGCTCTTCTCCAGCCACTTGTCGTAATACGGCAGCTCCAGCCAGGCGTTCATGGCCACTACGTCCCAGATGTCCAGCTTGCCCCCGCGCGCCTTCTGGCCTTCCACGATGCCCAACATCTCGTCGCGGTATTCCTGCTCCACGTGCGGCCAGAGAATTTCCTGCGCGGTCTTGCGGAAGAACGCCCAGTCTTTCTTCTCGTCGTGCGCCATCTCCGTCGAGATGGTGCGAAAGTTGTCCTGAATCTCGGCGGAGAGCAGGTAGCCGTGCTGGAACCCGACCTCGCCCGGCGTGCCTTCCAGGTGGACCTGAATCCACCCGGCATGTTCGGCCGCGCGGGAAGCTTTCTTCAGCCGCGGGTCGGTTTGTGGCTCCCGGGAAACCAGCGTCAGCGCCAGCCCCAGCAGCAGAAAAGCGGAAAACACAGACGTGCGTCGCATCCCCGCTATTATAGTAATTACGGGCCGCCGCCGCTCAACAGCGGTTAAACCATGGAAGAGACCACCCAGCTCAACAAACTCACCGCCCGCGTCAAAGCCGGGGGCTGCGCCTCCAAGCTCAGTCCCAAGATTCTTGACCAGGTATTGGCCAAAGTGCCCCGCTGGCCCAACCCCAACGTGCTGATCGGCTTCGATACCGCCGATGACGCCGGCGTCTATCAGATCACGCCGGACCTGGCGCTCGTGCAGACCGTCGATTTCTTCACCCCCATCGTCGATGACCCGTACACCTTCGGCGCCATCGCCGCCACCAACGCCTTGAGCGATATCTACGCCATGGGCGGCCGCCCCATCTCGTCGCTCTCCATCCTGGCCTATCCCGCTAAAGGCGAACTGGCCTCGCTCGAGCAGATCCTCAAGGGCGGCGCCGAAAAAATGCGCGAGGCCGAATGCTCCATCCTCGGCGGCCACAGCGTCTCCGACGACGAAATTAAATTCGGCTACGCCGTCACCGGCACCATCCACCCCGCCCGCGTCAAACCGAATGCCGGCGCGCGTCCCGGCGACGCGCTGGTCTTCACCAAGCAAATCGGTACCGGCGTAATCTCCACGGCCCTCAAGCGCGGCATCGCCTCCGAGGCGGACGTGGCCGCCGCCATTCAATCCATGCTGAAACTGAACCGCGCCGCCTGCGAAGCCATGCTGCGCTTCGACGTCCACGGCTGCACCGACGTCACCGGCTTCGGACTCATGGGCCACGCGCGCGAGATGGCGCTCGCCAGCAACGTCACGCTCGAAATCGCCGTCGATCAGATCCGCTTCCTCCCCGGCGCCATCGTGTACTCCCGCCAGGGCGCGCTCTCCGGCGGCCTCCATAACAACCGCGACTTCGCCTCCTGCGCCGTGGAAGCCTCCCGGGACGTGCCGGCCGAAATCGAAAACCTGCTCTACGATCCGCAAACCGCCGGCGGCCTGCTCATCTCGCTGCCCGAGCCCGATGCCGCCTCGCTCGAACGCGCCTTCGATGGCGCATACCGCATCGGCCGCGTGTTGCCGCGGGGCCGGAAAGCCATCCACCTGGTATGACTCGAAACCCCATCATCGTGGCTCTCGATCTGGAATCGGCCGATCAGGCCCGCACCCTCGTCAAGCGCCTCGGCGGCCGCGTGAACTTCTACAAAATCGGTATGGAGCTCTACGCCGGAGCCGGCGTGGCATTCGTCCGCGAGCTGATCGATGAAGGCAAGGAAGTCTTTCTCGACCTCAAGCTCTACGACATTCCCGAGACTGTCCGGCGCGCCACCGTGCAGGTGGCCCGTACCGGCGTGCGATTCCTCACCGTGCACGCTGTGGGCTCGGTGATGCGCGCCGCCGTCGAAGGCCGCGGCGAGTCCGGCCTGCAACTCCTCGGCGTCACGGTTCTCACCAGCTTTGGCCCCGAGGATCTGGAAGACCTGGGCGCCAACCAGACGATTCCCGAGTTGGTGGAGCGCCGCGCCCGCCAGGCCGTCTCGCTGGGCATCGACGGCATCGTCGCCTCCCCGCTGGAAGCGGCCGCTCTGCGCCACTCGCTCGGCCCTAAGCCCATCTTAGTCACGCCCGGTGTGCGATCCCCTGGCGCCGGCTGGGGCGATCAGAAGCGTGTCGGCACTCCCGCCGAAGCCATGCGCGATGGAGCCGACTACCTGGTAATCGGCCGTCAGATCACGCGCGCCGCCGACCCCGCCGCCGAAGCCTCCCGCATCCTGGACGAGATCGGCGCGGCCTGGTTATCCGCGTAGGCGTTGCGCATCCGAGTGCCGCTTGCTAACGCGCGCGGCTCGCCTCGAGGCCGCGCTCCCGAATGCGAGCCACGACCGTGAGGGAGTGGTTTCCCCGAGTCGAACACACACATTCGCCACTCGGTTCCCTTCCCCGCTCGCCTAAAATGGAAGCAGTGCTGAAACTCCCCGCCACGCTGCGCGCCCTGCAATATCGCAACTTCCAGCTCTTTTTCGCGGGCCAGCTCATTTCGCTGTGCGGCACTTGGATGCAGAACCTGGCGCAGGCCTGGCTGGTCTACCGCCTCACCGGATCGCTGGTGCTGCTGGGCGGCATCGGATTCGCCGGGCAGATCCCGCTCTTCCTGCTCTCCCCCATCGCCGGCATCGTCGCCGATCGTTACAGCCGCCAGCGGGTGGTCATCGCCACCCAAACCGCCTCCATGCTGCTGGCCTTCGTCCTCGCGGCTCTGACCCTCACCCACACCGTGCAGGTCTGGCACATCTTCGCGCTCTCGGCGCTGCTCGGCGTGGTCAACTCCT
Organism: Bryobacterales bacterium; assembly: GCA_003167255.1. Lineage (GTDB taxonomy): Bacteria > Acidobacteriota > Terriglobia > Bryobacterales > Bryobacteraceae > PALSA-129. Next base: position 2,088 of record PMTR01000139.1, on the reverse strand, counting down.
TCGACATCCCCGCGCGCCAGTCCTTCATCGTGGAGATGGTCGGCAAGCCCGACCTCATGAACGCCATCGCACTGAACTCTTCCATGTTCAACGCATCGCGCATTGTCGGTCCGGCCATCGCCGGCCTGCTAATAGCCGTCATCGGCGAGGGCTGGTGCTTTTTCGCCAACGGCGCCAGCTACATCGCCGTGATTGCCGGCCTGCTGATGATGCGCGTGGCGCCGTTCCAACCCGCCCCGCGGGAAGGCTCGCCGCTCAAGAACATCATCGAAGGTTTCCGTTTCGTGATTCAGAATCCTCCGGTGCACTTGCTGCTGGCTCTGCTGGGCGTCGTCAGCCTGGCCGGCACGCCTTTCACGGTGCTCATGCCCGCCTTCGCCGACCGCATCCTGCACGGCGGCCCGAAGGCCCTGGGCTGGCTGATGGGGGCGACCGGCATCGGCGCGCTCGCCGCGGCGCTGATCCTGGCCAGCCGGCAGCACCTCTCGGGCCTCGGCCGCTGGGCCGCCATGGCCGCCACCAGTTTCAGTCTGTGGCTCATGGCCTTCTCCTTCTCGCACACTTTCTGGCTCTCCACCGCCATTCTGGTGCCCGTCGGTTTCTCGATGATGATCCAGATGGGCGCATCCAACACGCTCATCCAAAGCATGGTCCCCGACCGTCTGCGCGGGCGCGTGATGTCCATCTACGCCATGACGATGATGGGCATGGCGCCCTTCGGCTCCTTATGCGTCGGCTTTGTGGCCGACCATCTGGGCGCCCCGCGAGCCGTGGCGATTGGCGGCGGACTCTGCCTGACCGCCGCCATCGTCTTCTGGACCCGTCTGCCGCGCATCCGCGAGCACGCCCGCCGCCTGATTCTGGCGCAGGATATGGGCGCGCAAAGCTTGGAAGCGGAACCGGCCGGCGAGTAGCCGGTAACGTGGGCCAGGCGCTTTCGCCTGGCAAGCCCGTTGAAGGGCGATTTCTTCACCGCCCCAAAGAGCACGGCATCTGGCTATTGCGCACCGGCCAACCTCGGCAGCCGCAAATAGGGAGCTTTTCTCGATACGTGCTGCAAACCAGGGACCGGCACGAATTTGCAAAACGGGGACGGCTACCAACACATGGCCACCAAACGGTATCAGGAACTTGGAATGCGCGAGGATGCCTACGCCGAAGCGACAGACCGTTTCGGGGACTTTGACAGCGCGCTCCGCTGCCTGGTGGACGATTGCGGGTTTGAGACGACACCCGACCCAAATCTCCATCTCTTCGCTGAGGACGAGGCATGAATACAGCCGTCATTGAAACGTCGTTCCGCGAAAAGGTCTGCGCCAAGGTCCGGATTGTTCTGGAGGGCGATGAGCGGTTCCGTGTCTTCACCCCATTCCTCTTCGAAGACGGGGATCACCTCGCCATCGTGTTGAAGAAGCACGAGAACGCATGGGTGCTCTCGGATGAGGGCCATACCTACATGCACCTGACCTACGATCTGGATGAAAAGGACCTCCAGAAAGGGACCCGTCAGAAGATCATCAGCGGCGCGCTCGCCTCGTTCCGCGTTGCGGACCAGGACGGCGAGTTGATCGCCCGTGTTGTGGAGGAACGGTTCGGAGACGCTCTTTTCAGCTTCGTGCAAGCTCTCCTCAAAGTCACCGACGTCAGCTTCCTGACGCGCGAGCGGGTCAGGTCCACTTTCATGGAGGACTTCCATTCGCTCATGTTACGCTCGAACAGGATGAGTACCGCCCTATGGCGATTCTCGCCTTTGCTGGTTAACCGCTCCCATTCCCGCAACTAGATCCGATCAGACTGGCGGTTAAGTCAACGGCCCGCTGCCAGGCGCGTCCTGCGGTGATTGGAGCCGTCCAACGCTATCTTCCCTTTTTGAAATCAGTTGCAGTTTTAGCCGTTGCCCCTCCGCCAGCCGACACTCCGTTGAGAGCGCAAACCGGCCCATGGTCAGTCGCGTTATACTCGCTAACGGAGCACGCCAACTCTCCACTTCACGCTGAACCAATGCAATGATTTATGGGCTGCCTTGCTGGACTTTAGTTGTCCAGTTAATTCCTGGACACTACACTAGTATTACAACGTTAAGTTTGA
>PMTR01000036.1 GCA_003167255.1 Bryobacterales bacterium | reverse complement strand
TTCTCCGCGTCTCAGCGTCTCAGCGGTGAAATGGACTTTTTATCCACGGAATACGCCGCGCCTGTGCCATCATTGATGGAACCGTGCCGGCCGCTACCGCGAGCAAGATGGAAGGTGGGCTCCGTAAAGAACTGGGTCTGGGAGACCTCGTCCTGGCGCAGATCCTATGCGTGGTCGGCTCGCAATGGGTGGGAATCGCCGCCAAACTGGGACGCGCGCAGGTGGCCTTCTGGGTGGGCGCGATGGTCCTTTTCTATTTGCCGCTTGCGGCGGTGGTGATTCACCTCAACCGACTGATGCCCCTCGAAGGTGGCCTCTACCAGTGGGCCAAAGCGGGGTTCGGCGAAATGGCCGGCTTCCTGACGGCGTGGAACCTGTGGGTCTACGCCGTGATTGTCACGGGCGCGATCGTGTTCGTGGTGCCTACCGACCTTTCCTATATGATCGGCCCCTCGGCCGCGTGGCTGCCTGCCAGCATCCCGGCCACCCTGCTGATCACCGGCGGCGTCGTGGCGGGCATCACGCTGGTGGCGATTCACGGCCTCGACATCGGCAAATGGCTGCACAACGCCGGAAGCGTGATGATCCTGACGGCCTACGCGATTCTGTTGCCACTGCCGCTGTGGGCTCTGTGGCGCGGTTCGATTCACCACTACCAGCCGATCCCCTGGGAGTGGCCCAAACTCGACTGGTTCAGCGTGGCCGTCTTCGGCCAGATGACCGCCGGCGCGCTGAGCGGCTTCGAGTACGTGGCCATCCTGGCGGGCGAATGCCGCAACGCGGTGCGCACCGTCGGCCGGTCGGTCATGATCTCGGCGCCGGTGATTGCGGTGATGTTCATTTTGGGAACCAGCGCAGTGCTGGCCTTCATCGGCAACCAGCCCATCAATGTGATCGGGCCGATTCCGCAGACGTTCCGCCTCGCCTTCGGCGCGAATTCGTGGGTGGCGCCGTTCGCCATCTTCCTGCTGATCGCGCGGGCGATTGCGTCGGCCAGCCTGATTTTCACAGGCTTGACGCGCCTGCCCATGACGGCCGGGTGGGACAACCTGGTCCCCGCCTGGTTCGCGCGCCTCGACCCGCGGCGTCGCACGCCGGTGAATTCCATCCTCTTCGTGGCGGCTGTGGTGATGGTGCTGATCCTGCTGAGCATGCTGGGAGTCCGCGAGCAGGAAGCCAGCCAGTTACTCGCCAACGCTTCGATCGTTCACTACGCCATCGCCTATTGCGCGCTGTTCCTGCTCCCGCTGGTGGGGACGCTGCGCACCGGCGTGCCAGCGTGGCTCAAAGTGGCCGCGGCGTGCGGGCTGTTCTCGAGCGCGGTCTCGATGTTAATTGCCGTTTACCCGATTGTGGACGTGGTAAGCCGTCGGTCGTACGCCACCAAGATCACCGGCGTGGTAGTGCTGGCCAACATGGCAGGCGTGCTGATTTACCGCGCCGGCCAGCGGCGCCGGGTGTAGGCCTCGATGGCCCCTTGACTCGTTGACGCTGGCCACTTTCCAGAAAGCCTGTTTTCTTTCCCGTGAGGAGGCGCGAGTCACAGTCATTCCGAGGCACTTCGCTCAGAGGGAGTTGATTTGGTCGGGGACACGAACACTAAGGGAGCGGGCCCGCCGACACTCGCCTCAATTCGCCGAGGGTTTCTCTGCGTGATCGACTATGATGACGCCCAAAGGAGCCTTGCCCGGAGACAGCTTCAGTCCGAGCTGTTTCTCCAACGCCGAGAAGATTGAGGGGCCCGTGGGATCTACCGAAGGCGCCGGCACATCTGGCATCACTACGCCGTTCAGGGTAACGGGTCCCGACCTGCTGTAATCGGGAGCGAATTCGATGTGAACATCGAATCGTCCGGCCAGTCCTGTCTTATCCACAACGGGAAGATCCACATTACCCGGCAACATCCTGCCGGCAAGTTCAGACATTGTCACACCATACCAATCTGCAACAAAAAGCGATCCGCTTCTTGTCTGTTGGCCGCCGGCTCCACAGTATCTCGGCATCGACTCACCTGGCTTCGGTGGCGTCGGTCCCAGGTTGTTCAGGTTCAGCGGCGTACAGCTTCCCTCTTTCGATGGCTGCAACTTCGGACCGCCCTGGGCCACGGTCAGAGTGTACACGGAGGAATCTCTGGCCTCCTTGTGCACTTTCACTTTGAATCTTTCTTCGAGCAGCGCCTGGAGCATGGGCGCGGCCGATTGCGCGTCGGATGCGTTTCCCTCAGACTTCGCTAAAACATCGTACCGATCGGTATCGAGCCAGTTCGGTCCACCCACAACTTGCATAAGGCGCGAGCCTAGACTTGCACCGAGCAGAACGTCGCTGTACGCTAGCCGAATTAGTCCCCGGAGCGTCACGCATGGTAAGGCGAGATTGCGAGGCGAGATGCCCGCACGGCCAACTCCGATCTGACAATTCGGATTGAGCTTGACGGAAGCCACGTCAAACTCCGGAGAAGTCGATTGGGCGCGACTAGTCGGAGCAGTGAGAAGTGCAAAGAGAGAGAAGACAACAGTCCAACGTGTCATGTTGATCCCCCCTTTATAACTCGGCTCAGGTTGTGAAGCAAAGGGAGCAGCGCGCTGGACCCTTCGGGCCAGTCCTTAAGGCTAAAGGAAGGTAAAAGGGGACCGACGCATTTTCCAGCCTTTACCTTTCGCTACTTGGCCGCCGTCAGACCCAGTCCCGGAGTCTTGGGCAGCATGAGCTTGCCTTTTTCCACCCGCACGCCATGGAAGGGGTCGTTCGAAATTAAGAGGTTGCCGTCGAGATCGGCGTAATCGACCAGCGGGGAAAGATGCGCGGCGGCGGTCACCGACACCGAACTCGACACCATGCAGCCGAGCATGGTCTTCATGCCGAGGGCCTTGGCGATCTGGATCATACGGTAGGCCTCCAGCATGCCGCCGCTCTTGTCTAGCTTGACGTTGACGCCGTCGAAAGCGTCGCGCAGCTTGGGAATGTCGCTGGCGCGCTGGCAGGCTTCATCGGCAATCACGGGGATGTGCACGCGGCTGCGCACCCAGCGGGTTTCCTCGATCATTTCGGCGGGCATGGGCTGTTCGATGAATTCGACGCCCATTTTTTCCAGCCAGTTGATCTTGCGGACGGCCTCTTCCTTATCGGTCCAGCCCTCGTTGGCATCCACACGCAACGGCTTTTTGGTGACGCTGCGCACGGCTTCAATGGTGGGTTCGTCGGTCGAGAGGCCAACCTTCACTTTGAGGATGGGGAAATCATCTGCCTCACGGGTTTTCTGTTTGGTGATTTCCGGAGTGTCGATGCCGATGGAGAATGTGGTGAGCGGAGTATCGGCGGGGTCCAGGCCGAAATAGGAATAGAGCGGAATTTTGAGCTTCTGGCCGACCCAGTCCATCAGGGCGATATCGATGGCGGCCTTGCCGGCCCACTCGCCCGGTACGCGATGGAAGACCTCCGCCATGATCTTGGCGAACTGCATGGGGTCGGAGGAGAGCAGAAGATCGCGGAGGCTGTCGGCGGCTTTCTGCGCGCCGGCGGCATCCTCGTGGTAGCGAACGATGGGCGCGCCCTCGCCGTGTCCGGTGATGCCATCGCGGGTGTAGGCGGTGTGCAGCGTGTCCCGATACTGGCTGGACGACATGGTGGTGGTCCAGGTGTGTTGCAGGTTCAGGCGCACAATCCTGGTTGTGAAAGCGGGCGCCGCCGCCCCGTCGGCCGGATTCATTCCACTTATTGCGCTCATCGCCGCCCCCGCTGTCAGGAAGTCCCGTCGCTTCATGATTTCTTTCTCCGCGAAATTCGATTTTGGATCAGAACCCAAGGATAACGCGGCGCAGGGGTCCGAGGATTCGCGCTCCCTTGCGCCTCCGCTCCCTTACGGTCGCGGCTCGGTTGGAGACTTCGCGGTTCGGCTGCGCCAGAAGCTTTGCAGGAAGTAGATGGCGAAACCGGCAGCCATGATAATCCAGAAGTGGAGCAACTGCAGGGTCACCGCGAATACCGCGATGCCGATGGCGCAGCCCCACATGAAACTTTCTCCGGTGAGCCCGTCCACCCAGTTCGGCCGCGTGCCGCCGGCGGGGACGCGCGGGCGCAGTGCGGGCAGAAGCCGCGGCACGGCGTCGCAATAGCGCAGGAAGCCGGCGCCTTGCGATGCGGCGAGCCCGGCTTCCTCACGCAGGATCAAGCGGTACACCACCAGGGTCATGCCAATCAGGATGAAAAAGAAGCCGGCGCGGCTGGCCATGGTCCCCATGCCGGCGGCCAGCAGGATATTGCCGAGATAGAGCGGGTTGCGCACGTAGCGGTACGGGCCATCGGCCACCAGGCTTTCGGAATGCAACGCACTGTCGTGCACCACGGAACTCTTCAAGTAAGCCTCGGCCCAGGATCGCAGCAGCGCCGCCGCGGTAACGGTGAGCGAGGCGGCGGCAAAGATGGCGCGGATGACGTAGCCGGCTCGCGATGAACTCATACCGGCCGGCCCCACCATGAGACGCGCCAGCGCCTCGGCGGCATTGACGTGGTCGAACGCGTAAAGGACGAAGCCGATCGAAAAGACTCCGCCAATGATCCAGAAGCGATTTTCAAATTCGGCTTTGGTGGCTTGGAAGCTCATGGTTGGGCGGTCCTCTTGATTGCCAGGTCGGTGAGGCCTTCGCGGAATTCCGGGAAATTGGCGAGCAGCTTGGAAAAGTCGCCTTTGGCCACGGCCAGCAGGTCGGTTGGCTCAGCGGCCCTTACGGTGGCGGTGCGGGCGGCGGTGGACATCAGGGCCATTTCGCCGAAATATTCGCCGGCGGCCAGATGCGCCACCAGAGCGCCATCGCGGAGCACGTCGACCGAACCCTTGCGGATGACATACAGACGGTCGCCTGTGTCGCCCTGTTCAAAAATCAATTCGCCGGGCTCGAAGTGCTCGGCGGTGATATTGTCGGAGGCCTGGATGCGCAACTGCACCAGCTCGGTACCGAAGACCAGGCCGGCCATCCAATCCAGCCCGACGCGGATTTTGCGTTCCAGACCGGGCATTTTCATCCAATAGACCGACCGCCACAGGAACCAGGCGGGCAGGCCCGACATGCGGATACCCAGCACCTCGGCAACCGCCGAGTGGTGACCGAGCGAGCCCAGCTTTCCCAGGCCACTGAAGGCGAAGGGTTGCTGTTGGCCGCCGCGCAGCGCGGCCGCGATGTTCCCGGCCACGGTGCGCGCTTCGCGCACGGCGTGCTGCGCGGTGGGCAGTGCGGTCGAGCCATCGGCCATGCGGATGGAAGCGCAATCTCCCACTACCCACACGCGGCCCTGGTGGCCCTCCAATTCCAGGAACGGGTTGGCCAGCAGCTTGCCCTTTTCCTTCTTGCACTCGAGCGAGGCGACCAGCGGCACGGGCCCGGACGGAACCGTAGATACAACCGTGCGCGTGTGGATCGCTTCGCCGGTATTGAGGAAGGCGGAATCCTGCGTAGCGCGGATGACGCGCGCTTTCAGTTTCAACTCGACGCCGCGGCGGGACAGGATGCGCTGCGCGTACTCGGCGAGGCCCGGCGACATCTCGGGCAGAATCTTTTCCCCGGAATGGACCAGCACGCAGCGGATTTCGCGCGGCGGAATGTTGGGGAAGTGGCGCGCGGCGCGGCGCAGAAAGTCGTTCAGTTCGGCGACGACTTCGACGCCGGAAAAGCCGCCGCCGGTGACGACGAAGGTGAGCAGGTGGCGGCGGAACTCGGGGTCGGCTTCGTTATCCGCCTCTTCGAGCGCCAGCAGCACGCGGTTGCGCAGGCGCAACGCGTCGCCCAGAGTGCGGAAGGGAATGGCGTGCTCGGCCATACCCGGCATGCCGGAAAGATCGGTAACCGTGCCGAGGGCCAGCACCAGGCAGTCGTAGGGCAACTCGATGGAGCGGGGCCGCACCGCCGGAGCGAGCGTCACAATCTGGCGCTCCAGGTCGATGCTTTCGATTTCACGAGTGTAAAGCCTGGTCCGCGGGCACAGGCGGCGGATGGGAGAGACAGTATCGACCAGCCCGATGGAACCGGAAATCACTTCCGGCAGAAGCGGTTGGAAGACGAAGTAATTCTCACGGTTGACCAGCGAGACTTGGGCTTCCTCAGGGCGCAGGATTCTTTCGAGGTGGCGGGCTGCATAGACACCGGCGAACCCGCCGCCGACGACCACGATTTTCTTCGGAGTCACGCGGCTACATCGCTTTCTCGAAACCTAAATGCCAACCCAGTTTCTCGGGGTCGAACCAGGATATCTCACCACCGAACCAACTGGTGCGGGACTGCGCTTGATAGCGCTCGGGACGCACCGCGGCCAGAACGAAGGCGCAGGGCGATTCGCCAAACCGATCCAGCCGCAGGGACAGCCACGAGGCGGAATCGAGCGGCTGGGCCAGCACTACTGGCGAGCCCCCGAAGGTGGCCAGGCGCGCGCCGAAGCTGCGATCCGTCTGGCGGATGGGCTCTGGCAACACGTAAGCCTGGCGATAGCGCGCGATGGCGGCGTCCAAATCGCGCACGGCGATCACCACGCGGGAGATGCCGCGGAAATCCCCGTCGGACGGTTTGCCTTGGGGAAAGGCGCGCAGGTCGCGCGAAGTGAGGTCATGGATCAGAAATGGGAAGAATGCGCCGCGCACACCTTCGCCGACATCGGAAGTCTGCCAATCGAGCCGCACACCGTCGGGCCGTTCGCGGCCGCTCGCCACGGGCTCGGAAACCGCGATGCCTGCGGCTTTCAGGCGTTTGACCTCACCGGACAGATTTTTTTCGCGGAGGGCCCAGGCGCACGGACCTGCATCGCCCTTCAGGAATCTGGCCCATACGTGCTGGCCGGCCAGGTGCGGGTCGGCATTCTGCCGGAGGGCCATCAACTCCAGGTAGGCGCCGTCCGGCAGGCTCGCCAGGGCCATCTCGGTGGTGTTGTTGAGATGCGCCCCACCATACACGCTGGTTATGCCGATGGCAGCCAAACCGGCTTGCAGTTTCCGGATATCGCTTCCAGCGACGGTCACATGATCGATTTGAAAATCGGAGGCCTGGAGAAGCATCGCCGAAAGCACCATCGCGCAAGCAGCCCGCATGGAGCGATTGTAAAGCTTCGGGAGCCCGTCAGGGAACTGCCGGCGCCGCGCGGCGATTCCACAGCCACCAGACGAGGCGGTAAAGCAGCAGCAAACCAACCAGCGACCCATAGAGCGCCGGCAGCCGGATATCCGATTTCACCAGCCAGTAGTAGTGCACCACCGCGGAAGCTGCGCTGAGATAGATGAGGCGGTGCAGCGCCTGCCAGCGGCGGCCGCCCATACGCCGCACCCAGCCGGCGGTGGAGGTGATCGCCAGCGGCAGCATCCCGAGAAATGCCACCAGGCCCGCAATAATGAAGCGCCGTTTCACAAAATCGCCGAGAATCTCGTGCATGTCGAAAAACTTGTCCAACCCAAACCACGTGGCAAAATGCAGACACCCGTAGAAGAAGGCAAACAAGCCGATCATGCGGCGGAAACGGATGAGGCCGGGCAGGTGCAGGATGCGGCGCAAGGGCGTCACCGCCAGGGTCGCGACAATCATGCGGATGGTCCAATCGCCCGTGAAGTGGGTGATGTACTCGATGGGGTTGGGCGTGAGGTTGCTGTTCCAGGCCCGCCACGCCAGCCAGCACGCGGGGGAAAGACACAGCGGGAAGACCACCAGCTTGGCCCAGCGGCGTCGCGGCATTCTTTAGAAGTTCTTCTTCAAGTCCATGCCGGTGTATAGCGAGGCCACCTGGTCGGCGTAACCGTTGAACATCAAGGTGGGGCGCCGGCGCAGTTCGCCGAGGCGGCGCTCGCTCGACTGGGTCCAGCGCGGATGATCGACGTTCGGATTCACGTTGGAGTAAAAGCCGTATTCCATCGGCTGCATCGTGTTCCAGGTGTTAGGCGGCATTTTTTCCACCAGCCGGATCTTCACGATCGACTTGATGCTTTTGAAGCCGTATTTCCAGGGCAGAATCATGCGGACGGGCGCGCCATCCTGCGGCGGCAGTGCATCGCCGTACATTCCGACGCACAAGAGCGCCAGCGGATGCATCGCCTCATCCAGCCGCAATCCTTCGACGTATGGAAACTCGATGCCCGCGTGCTGCGCGGCGGGCATTTCGGAGGGATTGTAATAGCTTTGAAACGCCACGAAGCGGGCCTTGGGGGTTGGCTGCACCTGGGCGAGCAGGGCGCTCAGCGAATAGCCGGCCCAGGGCACGACGATCGACCAGGCCTCCACGCAGCGGTGGCGATAAATGCGCTCTTCGAGCGGCGCCAGCTTGAGGATCTCATCGATCGAGAACTTGCGCGGCTTGGCCACTTCGCCTTCCACCGATACCGTCCAGGGATAGGTCTTAAAGTTCCTGGCAAGCTGGAACGGCTCGTCCTTGGCGGTGCCGAACTCGTAAAAATTGTTGTAGTGGGCCACGTCGGTTAATGAGTTTTCCTTTTCCGTCGTGCTGAACGGGCTCTTGGCAAGCGTGGGAAATTTGCCGGCGGCGCCGGCGCGCGCCGAAGGCGAAAGCAGTTCGCGGCCGGCCAGAAATGCGGCGGGCAGGGCGGCCAGAAACTTGCGGCGGTCGAAGTAGACAGCTTTGGGGGTGACCTCCGAATAGCGGATATCCCCAGGTTTTTTGATCAGCATCGCTCTGTTTCTACTATATCTCCAGATGCGCCCGGGCGATTGCGGGACGCAGCTTTTCACAATTCCAGAGCCCCGGCTTAACCCGCCGCGAACACTTGGCTCCCCCAGTGAGTTTCCCGATAGGGGTCAGGCAATTTGACATAGTACTAACAGAACTCTACAATGAACCCTAGCGGAATTGTATGTCCGAGAACACGGCCGCCAACAGTGAGTCCATGTCGCCTTCGGGAATTTCATCAAAATCGAAGATCCGCATCGTAGTGGCGGACGACCATCCCATCTTTCGGGACGGCCTGTGCAAGCTGCTGGCTTTGGAAGAGGATTTCGAAGTGGTGGCGCAAGCTCAGGATGGGCGGCAAGTGCTGGATGTGCTGCAGCAGTATGAGCCCGACATTCTTCTGCTGGACCTCAAGATGCCCGGGCTCGACGGTCTTTCCACTTTGCAGCGCCTGCAGGTGGTGAAGAACAAGACGCGCGTGATTGTCCTGACGGCATCGGACGACAAGAACGAATTCGTCCAGGCGATGAAACTGGGGACCTCCGGAATTGTCCTCAAGCAGACTGCCACGGAGTTGTTGATCAAGAGCATTCGCAAGGTCCACGCCGGGGAGATCTGGCTGGATTCGCACACTACGGCGGCGGTGATTCGCCAATTCGTGGCAGCGGACGATTCACCACCTGCTTCGGCGCAACCGGCTCCGCGCGACCGCGAACGCTCGCCGCTGAGCCAGCGCGAGCGCGAAATTGTGGCGCTGGTAGCGCAGGGTTTCAAGAACAAAGAGATGGCTGAGAAGATGTTTATCAGCGAGCAGACGGTGAAAAACCACCTGCACAACATCTTCGATAAGCTGGGCGTCTCCGATCGACTGGAACTGGCGCTTTACGCCATCCACAACAACCTGCACACCGGGCGGTAAGGGTGGGACAGGCCATCGCCTTTCGTGGCCTGTCAATGTATCGCTAGGCACGCCTGCCGGCAGGGTCGAAAAAGTGGGGCGGCNNTTTTCATGAAATTTCGCGGGCCGGAGGCCCTCAGCAACAGACGACAAAAACCGATCGTCTGTCCCACCAAACTACCCGCCGGCGGCTCCGTCGCCCTTATTCCCGGCGTATTCCTTCAGCTTGTTGTGCAGGGTTTTCAGGCTGATATCCAGAATCTCCGCGGCGCGCGTCTTGTTGTTGTTGGTGTGTTCGAGGGTTCGCAGAATCAAACCTTTTTCAGCCTCTTCCACGGTGGTGCCAACGGCAAAGCGGACGGCGTCGCCGTCATCCGCAACCGCCGCCGTGGCAGTTGCGGGAGAAGCGCCACCCTGCAGAAAGGCCGGCAGGTGTTTGCGCTCGATCGCGCCTTCGCCCGCCAGAATCACGGCGCGCTCAATGACATTTCGGAGTTCGCGTACGTTGCCGGGCCAGTTGTGAGCTTCCAGCGTTTCGAGCACCGTGGGCGAAATCTCCACGACGCGGCACTCATGTTTCCGATTCATTTCCGCGAGCAGCGCCTCCGCCAGCGCCGGGATGTCCGGCCGGCGATCCCGCAACGGAGGCATGTGGATCTGGAAGACATTGAGGCGATAATACAGATCTTCGCGCAGATGGCCGCCGCGAACGGCCTCTTCCGGTACCTTATTGGTGGCGGCCAGGACGCGCACATCCACCTGGAACTCGGTCTTGCCCCCCAGCCGCCGCACCTTCGAATCCTCCAGGATGCGCAGCAGCTTGGCCTGCGTCGCTACAGGCATCTCACCGATTTCGTCCAGCAGCAGCGTGCCGTGCTGGGCCACTTCGAAACAGCCGGCACGGCGTTCCGACGCTCCCGTGAACGAGCCTTTCTCGTGTCCGAAGAGCTCGCTCTCGATCAGGGTTTCCGGCAGCGCCGCGCAGTTGATGGCAATGAACGGCCCCTGCCGCCGCGGACTCAACGCATGCAGGGTGCGGGCCACCAGTTCCTTGCCGGTTCCACTCTCGCCGGTAATCAGGACACAGGCCTTGCTCGGGCCGGCCTGCTGCAAGAGCGCAAATATCTCCTGCATTTTGGGCGAGGTGCCCACCAGCTCGCCGAGCGAGCCTTTGTAGCTGAGCTGCCGCTCCAGATTGCGTTTATCCGCCAGCAAGCCGGCGTGGCTGCCGGCGCGCGAGATCAGGACCTTCAAGACAGAAGCCTGGTAAGGCTTATCGAGGAACCAGTACGCACCCAACTCGTGTACGGTCTGGACGGCCTTTTCGATGCTTCCGAAGGCCGTGAGCACGATGGTCGGCGGCATCTCTCCGGCGTCGCGCAGGCGTTCGAGCAGGCCGAAGCCGTCCAATCCGGGCATGTTGAGATCGGTGAGGATGACATCGGCTGGAAACTCGGCCAGCTTTTCCAGGGCTTCGTTGCCGTTGGCGGCAGTTTCCGGAGTCATGCCCCACTCCGAAACCATGGCCGCCAGCCCGCTGCGCTGGTTGGCCTCATCGTCTACGATCAAAACTTTCACCTTTGGCGGGTCCTTCCCTGGAAGATTCATACCCATTCTACGCCGCGCGCGTCTTAGGTAGAAAGAGTCTGGGTTCACCGCGGAGACGCGGAGACGCAGAGAAAACGAGAGAGAAATGAGGATCTCGATTCTCGCAGGGTGCTCGCGGCGCAGACGGAGGAGGACTTGGAAAAATCTCCGATTCCTCAGTTTTCTCCGCGTCTCCGCGTCTCCGCGGTGAAGATGAGCTTGCAGAAGGATTATGGGTGGCATGAGCCGCTTTCGGGAACAATGATAGGATGAAAAACGAATCCAGTTCCGTGCCGAGTTGTGGCACGGGTGTGGCACAAGGGAGAATTTTGCTAATCCTGGTCAGCCGGGCACGGCGGCGTTTCTTACACAATGAACTGATGGCGCAGGGCGCCAACGTGGCGAGCGCCGCCCTGATGGCTTTCATCTTGCTGCTGCTCGTGGGGACGCAGATTCTCGACTGGCGTTGGATCGTGCTGATCACAGCGCTGGCCACCGCATCCGGCCTCTACCGCGCACGCCGGCGCCTGCCTTCACCCTATGCCGTAGCCCAGGCCGTGGACCGGCGGCTCGGCCTTGCCGATACCATTTCGACGGCGCTTTACTTCAACCAGGAGCCGGCGCCCGCGGGCCCATCGCCGGAGATTCGCGACTTGCAGATGGAACAGGCTGGCCGCATTGCCGAATCGGCGGACGTGCGCGCAGCCGTCCCGTACAGCATGCCGCGCGCGGTGTACCTGGCAGGCGCGCTGATGGTCATCGCCGGAAGCCTTTTCGCCTTGCGTTACGGGCTGAGCAGCCGTCTCGACCTGAAGCCAACGCTGGCCAGCATGCTGCCGTACCAGTTGCCGTGGCAGGAGCGCACGGAAGTGGCTAAGAATATGGGGCGGCGTCCGCCGCAGCTTCCGGATCCGCGGGACGACAGCGGCGCGACGCTCGCCAACCTAGACCAGGACCCGGCGGGCGATCCCGATCCGACCGCCAATGACAATTCCGACGGTACGGGCGATCCCAATGCGGAAAAATCGGCGGCGTCCAAGGGACAAGCCAAACCAGGGGAAAAGGGCGGCCAGGCCGGCGACGCCGATCAGGAAGCGCAGGCCGAGCAGGGCAACGATCCGCAAGGCGGCGAGAACGCCGGCCACCAGGGGAACAACAAGCAGGATTCCAAGCAGGCCTCCGCGGGCAAACAGGAGCAAGGCAACAACGGCGAGAATTCCAGTTTGGTCAACAAGGTGAAGGATCTGTTCCAAAACCTGCTCTCCAGCGTCAAACCGCCGCAGACCAACCCCAGTAACCAGCAACAAAACTCCGACCCGAACAACCAGCAGGGCAAAGGGCAGCAGAACGCCGGCAAGCAGGAAGGCAAAAACGGCCAGCAACAGAACAACGGCAACTCCGGCGACTCCGAAGAGGGACAGAGCGGGGAGCAGGCCAAGAGCCCGCAGGACCCGCAAGGCAAGGGAAACGGCAAGAGCGATTCGCAACAAGCCAGCAAACAACCGGGCAGCGGTATCGGCAATCAGAACGGCGACAAGACCATCAAGCAGGCAGAGGATCTGGCTGCCATGGGCAAGATCACGGAACTATTCGGGAAGCGCTCGGCCAGCATCACGGGCGAGGCAACCGTGGAAGTGCAGGCCACCAGCCAGCAATTGCACACTCCTTACGCGCCGCGCGGCGTGGAGCACTCGCAGAACGGCGCTGAAATCAGCCGCGACGAAATCCCCGTGGCCATCGAGCCCTACGTGCAGCAGTACTTCGAACAGGTGCGCAAACAGACCACACCGCCCGCGGCGAAGAAGCAATAGCCCGCGGAATTCGGTTCTTGGTGGGGCAGGATGGTATCCTACGCGCCGGTTGGCAACCGGCGCCGGGCGGCCATTCGCAAACGCCGGCAGGCGGGTTACCAACCCGCCGCAGGCTGCCAACCTGCCCCACAAGCCAAACCCGGCAGCCTCTTACTCCCACACACGCTTGGGCACACCACGGTCCCGATCCTTCACGCGGTCGTAGAGATAGAACGTCGACACGGTGCCCAGGGATTGGTTGTAGTAACTTTCCTGCCCGAGAGCCTCTTTCAGGTCTTCCTCGAACTCGTGGAGCGCCTGCAAATCACCGGCCAGGGCGGGCCGGTCTTTTCCCGAAGGCGTGCGGAAGAATTTTTGAAAACCGCCATCCACCAGTGCGCCGATCTCGCTGCCCATGGCCATGCCGGCGACGGAGGCATGCACGGTACCGTTCTCCTCTTTCAAGTCAACCGCGCAATTCGCCCGGCTGGCGCGCACCGCTCCGCCGGTCTGCGGAGTGGTCGTGAAACCGGCTTTCCGAAGAGACTCGATGCGGTCGGCGAACGTCGGATTCTTCGGTTGCTCTCTGCGAAAGAACATACGTTTCATTATAGCGGGGCGCCGTTTGGTACGCTTTTTTACACTTCCTAACGAAGCCTCAAGGCTATACTTCAAGTCGTCTGACAAGTGTGCCGGAGGGGCCGATGATGAATTATTCGCGAAACCTGTACGTTACAGCTCTGTTACTGACCGCGGCGCGGCTGGCGTCCGCCGCCACTCCCACCAACGCTTACCTGGTGCACAACCTGGTCGCCGACCAACCCGGCATCGCCGACTTCACCGATCCCAACCTGGTGAACCCGTGGGGGTTCGCCACGTCGGCCTCAAGCCCCTTTTGGCTGACGGATGGCGGCGCCGGTCTTTCGACGGTCTACACCAGCAATGGCACCCCCAACGCCAACACCCACCCGACCGTGCCACCGTCCGCCAAAGGCACCACGCCATCGACACCGACCGGCATCGTCGCCAACGCTACCGGTGGTTTCCTGGTGCAAGGCAAAGTGCCCGGCTTCATTTTCGTGACGGCCGATGGAGCGCTCTCCGCCTGGGCCTCCGGGGTGAGCGCCACACAAGCGCAGTTGATGGTGGATAACTCCGGCTCCGGGGCCGTATACTTCGGCCTCGCGATCAGCGCCACCACTACGAACGCGGCTCCCCTGCTCTACGCCGCGAATTTTGCAAGCGGCAACATCGACGTGTTCGATACTAACTTCAAGCCGGTGCCGATGCCGGGCGCGTTCCTGGATGCGTCCGTGCCGGCGGGCTACGCTCCCTTCAACATTCAGAACGTGGGCGGCAAACTTTACGTGATGTACGCCAAACAAAACGCGGCGAAGAATTTCGCCACTTTGGGAGCAGGCCTGGGCTATGTCGCCATCTTCGACCTGAGCGGCAATTTGATCAAGCATCTGGCTTCGAATGGCCCGCTGAACGCGCCCTGGGGCGTCGCCGTTGCACCCTCCACTTTTGGGGCGTTTGCCAGCGATGTTTTGATTGGCAACTTCGGCGACGGCACCGTCAATGCGTTTGATCCCAACACGGGCAGCGCCCTGGGCGCCTTGCAGGATCAGAACGGCAACACCATCACCTACCCTGGCCTGTGGGGTTTGATCGTCGGCAATGGCGGCTCCGGCGGCGATGCGAATGCCGTCTACCTGATTGCGGGCGGCGCGAGCCAGAAGCACGGCGTGCTGGCCAGCATCCAGGCTTCGCCCACCATCACGTCGGTGAGCAACGCGGCGGACATTCAGAGCGGCATCGCAATGAACACTTACATCAGCGTCTACGGCTCCGATCTCGCTCCCATCACGCGCAATTGGACGAATAGCGACTTTTCGGGCACCAAGCTGCCGGCGTCGCTCGATGGCGTGAGCGTCACGGTCAACGGCCTGGCGGCGTTCGTCTACTACATCAGCCCCAAGCAGATCGACGTGTTAACGGCGGTGGACACGACCACCGGACCGGTGCAGGTGGTGGTGACCGATAACGGGCTCATCAGCAATTCGATGAGCACGACCATGCAGGCGTATTCGCCTGCGTTCTTCCTGCTCAAGGATAATATCTCGATTGCGGCGCTGCACTCGAACGGCAGCATTGTGGGTGCCGCCACACTCTACGCGGGCCTTAGCACGCCCGCGGTTTCCGGCGAGACGATCGGGCTCTATGGCAACGGCTTCGGCCAGACGACTCCGGCGATTGCCAGCGGCACGATTGTCACTACGGCGTCTGCCTGTGCGACCACCCCAACGGCTACGGTGGGAAGCGCGCCGGCGCAGGTTACGTATTGCGCGCTGGTGAGCGCGGGCCTCTACCAGGTGAACGTCACAATTCCCGCGGGCACGCCGTCGGGCAATAATGCGGTGGTCATCACGTTCGGGACAGTGTCTTCGAATTCGAACGCCATGATCACCGTGCAGTAGGCGCCGGGTCCCACTGGTCGCGCCACGCGATGATAAAGCTGCCGTCCTGCTCGATGCGGAACGGCAGCCACACGTAGCGCGAATCGGCCAGGTTGTTGCGCAGCCAGCGGTCACCCATGTAGATGAACTCGCCGGCGGGCTTTCCCGGCGCGGGCAAAACGAAGGTGCTCTGCGAGCCGAAGGTGGTTTCGCGCCCTTCGCCCACGCAGGGATTGGCCTTCCTGGTCCATGGCCCGAGGATGTTGGCGGCCACCGCATAACTCGCCGGGTTGGGGTCCCATCCGGTGG
This sequence comes from Bryobacterales bacterium, assembly GCA_003167255.1. Taxonomy (GTDB): domain Bacteria; phylum Acidobacteriota; class Terriglobia; order Bryobacterales; family Bryobacteraceae; genus PALSA-129. The sequence continues at coordinate 16,254 of PMTR01000036.1, read as the reverse complement.
TTCCGGAAGTGATGACGTAATACGTGCCGTTATATTTGAACGGCGCCGGCCCTTCGCGGCTCTGGCCCACCAGAATGCGCTCCCACGTCTTGCCTTCCACGGGGGGAGCTTCGATGCCGGTAAAATCGGCGCTCAGCCGCACCACGTATATGGTCGGATTGCCTTCAGCCGCATAGAAGACATAGGCGCGCCCATCGTCGTCGGCGAACAGGTTCATGTCGCGAAATGTGCTGCCGAGCTCCGCCTGGCGCGTGCGGTCGTTCTCCGCAAAACCAAAATCGTACTGGATGGGCCGGAAGCTGCGCAGGAATTGAAACGGCCCGATGGGGTTATCGCTAACGGCCACACCGGCGCTGGCGATAGCATACCCGCGGTCGTCCAGGTGCATCCACATGACGTACTTCTTCGTCTCGGGGTTGTAGATGACCTTGGGCCGCTCGCAGATGCCGTTGTCGCGAAACTCTTCCGGCATGGCGTCCTTGGGCAAGGCGAGGGACTCGCGCTTCCAGTTCAAGAGATCGCGCGAGGAGTAGCAGGAGACGCCGGTCCTATTGCCATTGCCTAACGTTTTATCCTCGCCGTACCAGTAATAGACGCCGCCGTGGAGCAGGATGCCGCCGCCGTGCGCCTGGATGGGCTTGCCGGAAGTGTCGACCCAGACTTCGCCGGGGCGGATGTGGGCGGGGGTTTGGGCGATCAGTGACGCTACCAGCAACGCGGTACCGGCTGCCAGCGCGGCCTTCATCGTCTTTCTCATGTGCCCTTTCAAGACAGTTCAAGCGCCCGTTTCACCGCTTCGCCCACTCTGGCGAGGGACCGCTCCGACATTCGCCCTAGCGGTGGATACACAGCGCTCACCTTCTCAACGGTTGTGACTTGGTCGCACTTGATCCAGGAGTCTCTGTCGAGGCCACCGTCACCAGCCTTGATTTTCGGCCTCAGGCTGAAGGCTTTGTGTTCCACGGTGGAGATCGGGACCACGCAGACGTCCAGCGAGTGAATATTCAACGCGTCGCAAGAAATGACCAGTGCCGGCCGCTACAAAGAGGCAAACCTCTCCGCGCTGGGGATACCATCCTGCCGGTTTTGCGCCTGGCCGCGCCGGCATCAGTCCCGGCTCCAGGAGCGAACAGTTGCCGCTTGATAGGACCGCCGTTCGTCTCTTTCGCCGGGTCCGGCCGGGAAGAAGCCGGCAGCCTCCTCATGCAAGGCAGCCTTCTTTTCCAGCTCAAGAGCGAACTTGAGGAGGTGGTTGGCCCGTTCGCTCGCCGAACCCTTCCCCTTCGTGCGTTTCACTTCGGCAAGAACTTCCTTGTCGAGCGAAAATGTCTGCGTGGCCTTGGAAACGGTGCTCATCTACAAGCTATGATACAACAATTCCTACAAACCCAACTGGTAGAAAAGATCCAAGATCGCGAGCAATGCAACCAGGGTCGACAACCAGGCTATGACAGTGCCTCGCATATCCGTTTTTCCAGTTCGGCAAGCTCGGGACAGCGTTCCAGCAATCCTTGATAGTTCGCTAACGTTTCCTTCATGAGCACGTCACGGCCGCCACCCGGACGGCGCGCGTCGCCCTGGGTGCTCAAGAAGGGAGCGAACACGTTCTCTTTCACCGAAGCATCTTCCCGGACCTTGCTCCACGACCGCCCGAGCTTTGCAATATGACCGGCCAATAGCCATGCTTCGATCTCCTGGATGGCCGCGCAGCAAATCAAGCGGGCACCTTGGTCAGCGGCCTCGCGTTCCAAACGGGCAAACGTTGCTGACCGGTCCTTGCCGTCGGCATCGGGCAGGAAAAGGAGCAAGTCGAAGTGCTTCCACTGCTCGACGATGTCCGGCATGCGGCCACAGGCGTGTTCAAAGCCGGAGACCTTCGGGTTGGTTAGGATTCTCACCTCAGCGTTGCCTTTTCCGCACGCGGCGGCGAGTCGCGCAACAAGCGGGTTCAGGATGTATCCGTTCAGCGTCGGATCTTCGGGTATGACCAGCAACCTGCGGCTCAAATCGCGCTCTCCAGCCACCCTTCCGCAAAAAGATCGGCGATCGGCTGCTTGCGGGCGAGTTCCATAAGCCGCGGTACGGAGGAAAACGGAGTGATGGATGTGGCTCCGGTTTCGTCGTCTTTGGTGCAGAGGAAAACGGTTCGGTAATCCTCTTCCTTAAGCCAGGAAATCGCATAAGGCGAATGCGATGTTGCCATCACCTGCGAAATGCCCTTTCCAGCTTGAGATTTCAGAAGTTCCACGAGTAGACGCAATCGCGTCGGATGGAGGCCGCTTTCTATTTCCTCAAGGATCAGCGTGCCGGGCAGAGAAGTCTGGAAGAATGCTGCTGCGATGGCAGCAAACCGGAGCGTGCCATCGGACAATACGGGAGCCGGATAATCTCTGCCGTTCCTGCGAAGGGCGAACATCCAATCACCTGCGGCGCCGGGTAGGACCTCGACTGAATCCAGTTCGGTTGGCGTCAGTTCTTTCAGCCAGGAAATGTATGCAGAAGCCAGCGCGTCATCGTTCAGGATCGTCTTGACGAGTGCCGCAAAATTCTCGCCGTGGTCACCCATGCGAAATGTTACTGAGCCCTTTGAGTACGCTCTTTGAACAGATGGAGACGGTTCTAACGTTTGTACGTCTATCAAGCGGCTGCGAAAGGAATCAAGAATGTCCGCGGTCTCATGATTCAAGATGACCTGCGCCAGGCCTGGGCGAGATCTGTCTTTGGCTAAATATCCGGGAGGCAGGTTGTAGGCCTCCGCGTTGTTAACGGAGAAGGTTTCCGTGCTGACCGAGCAACCTTTGACGGAGATACTGATCTCGTAGTGCACCCGCTCTTCCGATGGCAGGGAGGCCTTGACCCGGAACGTAACGGTATTTCGACCGAGGAAGCCGGCATATACGCTGCCGCCTCGGATGCCTTCCCACGCTTCGCTGTTCGCGCCCTTCGGTTTTCCATTCAAGATCTCGTCGATGGTATAGCCGTATCCAATCCCCTGCAACACTCGCAACGCTTCAAGGAAATTACTCTTCCCACTTGCATTCGTTCCGACAAAAATATTCAGCGCGCCAAGATCGAGCGACACCTTCTCCAGGCTCTTGAACCCTTCGATCTCGATATGCTCAATCACCTCTTCAGCCTCTCCGCCACACCATCTCTCCGCCGACCACCGTCGCCACCGGGCCGCCGCGGAAGGTCTTTCCGTCAAACGGGGAATTCCGGCTGCGGGAGTGGGATTGGTTCACATCGTAGGTCCAGGTCAATTCCGTGCTGAAGACCGTGACGTCTCCCAGCGCACCGGTCGCCAGGGTGCCGCGGCCCAGGCGCATTACGGATTCCGGGCCGGTGGTGAACAATTCGACCAGGCGGTTCAAAGTGATCTTGCCGGTGTGCACCAATTCCTGGAGCGATAGCGCGATGGCGGTCTCCAGACCGATGATGCCGAACGGGCAGCGCTCAAACTCCTGCATCTTTTCACTGCCGGGGTGCGGGGCGTGGTCGGTGGCAATGGCACTCACGGCGCCGGCGGCGATGGCCTCGACTACCGCGGCGCGATCCCGCACCGACCGCAGCGGCGGCTTCATTTTGTAATTGCTGTCGTAGGGCGCCATATCCTGGTCCGACAGCGCGAAGTGGTGCGGGGTGGCTTCACACGATACCGGGAGGCCCCGTTTGCGCGCGTAGTCCACCATGGCGACGGCGTTGCGCGTGGAAACATGCGCGATGTGGTAACGCGCCCCGGTGAGTTCGGCCAGCAGCAGATCGCGGGCCGCCATCACGTCTTCGGCGGCGGCCGGAATGCCCCGCAGGCCCCAGCGCACGGAGTTGGCGCCTTCGTGCATGTCGCCGCCCGCGCTGAGGTTCAGATCCTCGCAATGCTGGATGATGGGCAGATCGTAGGATCGCGCAAACTCCATGGCGCGGCGCATGACGCGCGCGCTCATCACCGGCAACCCGTCGTCGGAAATCGCCACCGCACCGGCTTCCTTCATGGCGCCGATGGCCGCCAGCTCTTCACCCGCGCTGCCTTTGGTGATGGCGCCGATGGGAAACACGTTGACCACCGCCTTGCGCCGCGCGCGCTCCACAATGTAACTGGTTACCGTCGCGCTGTCGTTCACCGGCTTGGTATTGGGCATGCAGCACACCGAGGTGAAACCGCCGGCGGCGGCGGCGCGCGATCCGCTCTCGATGGTCTCGGCATGCTCGAAGCCCGGCTCCCGCAGGTGCACGTGCATATCGATGAAGCCGGGGGCGACAATCATGCCGGTGGCGTCGAAGACCTCGGCCTTGGGCGATGACAGGTTGGGCGCCACGCCGGCGACGCGCCCATCCACGATCAGCACATCCGCCACCCGGTCCGTTTGGGACGCCGGGTCGATCACGCGCCCGTTCTTGATCACGATCGACATGGCTTATCCGATCACCTTTTCGAGCACCGCCATGCGCACGGCGATCCCGTTCTCCACCTGGTTGAGAATCACCGAGCGCTGGAAATCGGCCACCTCCGAAGACAACTCGCGCCCGCGGTTGATGGGGCCCGGGTGCATCACGATGGCGTCCGGCTTGGCGAGATCCAGGTGCTCCAGCCGCAGCCCATAAAACCGGAAGTATTCGCTGGCCGGAAACGCGGCCTCGTGCTGCCGCTCCAGTTGCACGCGCAGCATCATGATCACGTCGGCATCGCTGATGGCCTCGCGGATATCGGTGGTGAGGCGAACTCCCGGCGCCAGTTGCGCCAGCTCCACGGGCAGCAACGAGGCCGGGCCGCACAGCACAATTTCCACCCCGAACTTCGACAGCAGGTGCACGTTGGAGCGCGCCACGCGGCTGTGCGCAATGTCGCCGATAATGGCCACCCGCAGCCCTTCCAGGCGGGTTCGCCGGTCCAGAATGGTGCGTGCGTCGAGCAGCGCCTGGGTGGGATGCTCATGCGTCCCGTCGCCGGCATTGATGATGGGGGTAGGCAGGTGCCTGGCCAGAAAATGCGGCGCGCCGGATGCGGCATGGCGCATCACAATCGCATCCGGCCGCATGGCGGCCAGCGTGTTCAGCGTATCCACCAGCGATTCGCCTTTCGAAACGCTGGAGCCCGAAGCCGTAATCGACACCGCGTCGGCGCCCAGCCGCTTGGCGGCGATCTCAAAACTGGTCCGCGTGCGCGTGGATGCTTCGTAAAACAGGTTCACGATCATCTTGCCGCGAAGCGTGTCCAGCTTCTTCACGGTTTGGCTCTGTATGGGCTGAAAATCCTTGGCGCGCGCCAAAATAGCTTCGATCTCGGCGCGGTCCAACTCCTCGATCCCCAGCAATCCGGCAGACATATTTGGTTACTCGGCTCTTTCCACCAACAGAACTTTCTCCATCCCGTCGATTTCCTGGAACTTCACCTCGATGATCTCCAGGTCGGTGGTCTGCACGTTGCGCCCGACGAACTTGGCTTCGATCGGCAACTCGCGATGGCCGCGGTCGATGAGCACCAGCAGTTGCACACGCGCCGGCCGCCCGTGGTCGAACAGAGCGTCGAGGGCCGCGCGGATGGTGCGTCCCGTGTAGAGCACGTCATCCGTCAGGATAATGTCCTTGCCTTCCACGTTGAAGGCGATCTCGGTGGAACTGACCACCGGCTTGATGTCGACTGTGCTCAGGTCGTCGCGATAGAGGTTGATGTCCAGAATCCCCACCGGGACCTTGCGATTCTCCAGGGTCTCGATCTTGGCCGCCAGCCGTTGTGCCAGCGGCACGCCGCGCCGGCGGATTCCGATGAACGCCAGCAGATCGAGGTCCTTGGTCTTTTCGAGCACTTCGTGCGCCAGGCGCACCAGCGTCCGGTCGATCTCCGAAGCGCTCATCAGTTGGGCTTTTTCGCGCGTGAGGGACATAAGGCTCCGAATGACAGGGTATCACGACGTGGAGGCAGTGCTTTCAACGCGGAGGCGCGGAGAAGCGGAGAAAACGAGAGCGAAACTACGGGTAGGCAGAGGAGCATCTCGAAAGACAACCTAATTTCTCACTTTTCTCCGCTTCTCCGCGCCTCCGCGTTGAACCCAGATCCCTACCGGAGACGACTGACTTCCCCAGGAACCCTTCGCAACCTCCGTCCCGCGCGCGCCGTCTGTCCGATAATAGAAGCCATGGCTACCGACGCGGTTTGCCCCAAGTGCGAGGGCACCGGATTCATCATCATCGAGCGCGGCGGCATTTCCGGAGCCGAGCCCTGCGATTGCCGCGCGCAGGGGCGGACCGAACGTCTCCAGGACCGGTCGCAGATCCCACCGCTCTACCGCAACACTTCGTTCGACAACTTCGTGGTTCCGGGCGTGGAGAACCCCAGCGCCCGCCGGGAGCTTACTACCGTCCTGCTGGCCGTGAAGAACTTCGTGCGCGACTTCAAGGACGAAAAGCGTCCCGGCCTCCTGCTGATCGGCAATACCGGCACGGGCAAGACGCATCTGGCGGTGGCGGCCCTCCGCCAGATTATCGAAAAGGGATTCGAAGGACTGTTTTACAATTACCAGAATCTGCTCAACAGCATCAAAGCGGGCTACGATGCCAGCTCCAATTCCTCCAATCGCGAAGCCTATCAGAGCGCGCTCGATGCCGAGGTCCTGCTGCTTGACGATCTGGGCGCGCATCGTGCCACCGATTGGGTGGAGGACACCGTCAACTCCATCATCACCTACCGCTGCGACAACCGGAAGCCGCTGCTGGCCACCACCAACATGCCGGATGCCGATGCCGGCAGCGTGGTGGTTCAGAAATCCGGGTTGGACAAGCCCGAATACCGGCGTACGCTGGCCGAACAGATCGGAGGGCGCGCGCGCTCGCGTCTTTTCGAGATGTGCACGGTGATCCGCATGCCGCTGGTGGAGGACTACCGCGTCCGGAAGGGCAAGCAATTTTGAGACGCCTCGCCGCGCTGCTGCTGGCCGGGGCGGCCGCGCTGGCGTCGCCGCCGGCCCCCACGCCGCCGCACGAATACGTCCAGGCGGTGGAATTCCCCTACTATTCGTACCCGCGCGCGCTGTGGGAGCGCGAACTGGTCTGGCTCAAGAACATCGGCGTGCACACCGTGGAGTTCTCGATCCCCTGGAACTGGCATCAGCTCCAGCCGGGCGATTTCGATTTCACGGGCCGCACCAGTCCCCGCCGCGACCTGGTTGCGCTCATCCACATCCTGCGCAGGCTGGATCTCCAGGCCTGGGTGCGCCCGCTGCCACCCATCGCCGGCTGGCGCTCGAATGGCGCTCCGCCGGCCGCCGACGCCCGCGCCCAACGGGCGTGGCTGCACGAGCTGGAATCGCTGCTGGCCACGCAGACTGCCAGCCACGGCGGCCCCATCGCCTGGGTGGAAGGCCGCGCGCTTGCGATCGATGCCGCCGCTCCGCCCGCGCCGTTGACCGTGGTTTCGGCTTCGGATCCGGCAGCCCTTGCGCACAGCCGCCAGGCATTCGCCACCGGCTCGCCAGGCACACTGCTGTGGACGGATGTCGAAGACACGCTGCCGCCCGCCGGCTGGGCCGCCAATGCGGCTGAGGTGCTCCACAAGGGCGCGGTGGGCCTGAGCGGCGACGAGCGGCCCGCCGCCGTTGCGCTGCGCCGCCACGCTGCTCTGCTCCGCAACTGGGCGGCCCTGCACGGGGCACTGCACCCGGTGGCTCTGCCCAAACCGCCGGCCGGCAAACTGCCGCAAGGGGTCAGCATGGCCGAACTGGTCTCGCCGGCAGCTTCCGCCATCAGCATCTCGAACAGCGGCAAGCAGCCGTTCCACGATGAGATCCACGTCTTCGAGCCGGAATCCAAACGCACCCTGGTGATACCGGGCGTCGTCGTCCCGGCCGGCGATTCGCTCTGGCTGCCGCTCGACGTCTCCATCGGCCCGAGCGGACTGTGCCACGAGTGCTCCAACTTCTCCGGCGCCGAGCACATCGTCTACGCCACGGCCGAGCTGCTCTCCGTGGAATTTGAAAACGGCATCCTGGCCATGGAATTCGCGGCTCCCGAACCCGCCGAAGTGGTCATGCAACTGGCGCGGAAACCCGTTGGGCCGTACCTCGCCGCAGGCAGACCCATGGAGTTTGAGTGGGACGACAAGGCGCTGCGGGCGCGGCTGGCCATCCCCGCCAACCCGGCGCAAGGCAACCGCGTGCGCATCGGCATCGGCATCGAAGAGCCGGAAACCTCCGCATTCTTCAACGAAGCGCGCCGCCTCATTATCGGCCAGAAGAACGTGGTATCCACGTCGTATTCCTCCGGCGAAGTGGCCGCGCGCTCGCGCCTCCGCCTGCCGGAAGGCTACACCGCGACGCCCAAAGTGAAATCGCCAGACGAAATCGATTACGAGGTCTCCGTACCGGCCGACGCGTTGCACGGCGATTACGCCGCGTTCGCCCTGGAAGCCGATGGCATGCCGCTCGGCCGCGCCCGCCTGCAACTCTTCCGCCCCGTCTCCATCCGGCTCATGGAGGCCATGCAGATCCACTACGGCAACGAGACCGAGTTGAGCCCCGATCCACCCACCGCGTCCACGGAGCCCAAGGCCGGCACCGATCTCGAACTCTCCATCCGCAACAACTGGCCGTCCATCCAGACGTATTTTCTGGAAGCCTCGGGCGATGGCCTGGAGTTCTTCCCGCCCAAGACCGAAGTGATTGTCGGCTCGACCGAAGAGCGCCGCGTTCCGCTCCGCATCTTCGCCAAGGAAGGCATATCGGGCCTACGCGCCTGGAACCTCAAGGTCACCGGCGCGGCCACGCTGGATCTGCCCATGCGCGTGGTACTGATTCCGCGCGGCCGCACGGTGGCCTGGTCCGCCGATCTCGATGGCGACGGCTCCCCCGAGTGGGTGCTCGAAACGCAAAAAGTGCGCGCCATTTTCTCCGCCCAGGATGGCGGGCGCTGGATGGAATTCAACTGGAAAGACACCAACCTCAACTACCTGCCGGAGCCAGGGGCATTTGCGTCGCGCGGCCCGGTGGAAGTTCACGCCGCCGGCGACGCGCTGGAGTTCGCCGGCCCAGGCTGGAAGCGCACGGTGCGTCTGAGCGGCTCGACGCTCACATTCGAGCAGAGCACACCGCTGCCGGCTGACGCCCTCACACCGGACCGGCGCGGCAACATCGATTTCAAAATCGCGCACCCCGCGCCGGGGCGGGCAGTCTACTCGCTCGAAGGCCATCAGCCGTAATGGTGGGGCGGGCAATTTTGCCCGCAGCCGCCTTTTAGGCGGCTTTTTCGCGCGGTGCGCAAGTCTTCGGAGCCGCAGTCGCCGGCTGAAAGCCGGCGGCTGGAGTTTCTACATTTTCAAGCTCCGTTAAGACCAACTGGTAGCGCCGGCGGTCTTGCCGCCGGTGTCTTGTGCGCGCTTGACCATTGCCACTCTTCGCGCACACGCCGGGCTCTGCCAACCTCTCGCCCCTCAGGTCGCCGGTACTCTCCTCACTGAACAGAGTCGAGGTGAGATACAGTATGAGACGGTATTCGTTCGTGGCTCGAACTAAAGGTGAAGCCCGAGAGGTTGCGGAGGTTCCATGACTCTATGCCGGATTCGCACCATTCCTTATTTCCTACTGGCGCTAGGCGCCTTGGCCTCCAGCATGGCGTCTGCTCAAACGTCTCCCTGGACCGCCCCCCTTCGCGGGTCGTGGGTTCAAACGGGGCCACCGGCCCAGGGCGACGTGATCCTGGCCGGAAAAGATCATGCCGGCGAAATCGTGGTGAGCGACCAGGAGAACTCCGCCGTGCACCAGGCCGCCGAGTTCCTGGCGGGCGACATCGAAAGGATCAGCGGCTATAAGCCTCCCGTCGTGAAGTCGCCCGGCGCGGACCGCGTCGCCATTCGGCTCGTTACCATGGGCCATGGAGAAGTGCCGGCGGCCATCGATGCCGCCGCCATGCAGGGTCAATGGGAGAGCTACCGCATCGTCACCGCCGGCAGCACCGTGTGGCTCGTCGGATCAAACCCCCGCGGCACCGCCTTCGCCGCCTACACCCTGTCCGAGCGGCTGGGCATCGACCCGCTGTACATCTGGACCGGCTACTCACCCGAGCATCGCGACCCGTTGGTGCTGAAGCGCACCAGCTTCACGCAGGGTCCACCGGCCTTCCGCTATCGCGGTTTCTTCCACGATGACGAGGACCTCCTGCCGCGGCCCTTCGATGCCAACGGATACCCATTGCAAACCGGCGACGTCCCACTCGATTGGTACAAGCGGTTCTTTGAAACCGCGCTCCGTTTGCGCATGAACATGGTGGCGCCCTACACCCGCGTCCACCGCCGCTACGAGGTGCAGAAGCTGGCCAGCGACTGGGGGCTCTACTACACCTCGCACCACTACGACATTCTGGTCTCCAATCCATTCGGCCTGACCACCTACAACCTGGCCGCGGAGCGCGGCGTGAAGCCGGATTGGAACTGGTTCACCAACCGCGAGGGCATGCTCAAGTTCTGGCGCGGCGGTCTGATGGAGAACAAAGATCTGGACGTGATCTGGCCGGTAGGCATGCGCGGAACCTCCGACCGCCCCTTCACCTTTCCTCCGGGAACCACGGATGATCAACGGGCGGCAACCTTCCGCGAGGTGATTGGCGAGCAGGTCAAGATGGTTCGCGAGGTGCTCCCCAAAGACAAGACTCCGCTATTCCACTTCACCATGTACTCGGAAATGCTGCCGGCCTATCAGCGCAATCCCGCGGCCTTCGATTTGCCCGGCGATGTCATCATCGTCTGGCCCGACGACAACGACGGCCACATGCGCGGCCTGCCGGCGTCGTTGGGGAAATGGAAGCACGGCGTCTATTACCACCTGGCTTATTTGGGCGGCAGATTGACCAAACAGCTCACTCATACCGTGGGACCCTCGGTTGTCGCTGAGGAGTTCGACAAAATCGTCAAGTCCGGAGCCACCGAGTACATGCTGGTCAACATGTCGGAGGTGCGCGATTACGTCATGGGCGGCCGCATGCTCGCCGACATCACCTGGGACGCTCCCGCCATCTACGCCACGCCCGACCCCGCCGCCCGCTACACCGCCTGGTGGTCGCGCGAGTATTTCGGCGGGACTGGCGGAGCGGCCGCGGCCCAGGCCGCCACCGATGCGTACAACAAGTACCACGCCGTGCTCGACACGCCGGACAAACTCTGGGCCGCCCCCGATGCCATCGAAGAATTGCTCGACCGGCTTTATCAAAAGGTAGCCGGCCAACCGTCCACACCCGTCAACGCCGACACCATGGCCCTGATGCAGTCACGCAACCGGCAGTTGGAGGACGCGCTGGCGGCGGAGTCGCGGGCTGAGAACGGGATGTCGCTCTCCGAACAGCGGTTCTTCTCCGTGGACGTAGCGCTCGGCCTGCAGGTGGCCCAGCGGCAGACGCACGCGGCGCTCCAGTTGGAGGACGCGCTGCGCGCGCCCGACGCCGCACGAATGTGGCAGCTCGTTCGGGAGGCGCGCGCGTCACTGGAGCAGTTGGAAACGGAATTGGCCCGAGGTGAGTATCCGCCCTTCGACCGCTGGTACCAGGAGAGCTGGATCCGCTCTACCCTGAGCCAATCCAACCCGCACCGTCCTTACATCCAACTCCGCGCTTTCATCTCGAGTGAGGGCCGTGGGCGCCCGATTCGCGCACGCCGGCCGGGATAAACCCGCATGGCGACCATCTACGCATCGTCTCAGGCGTGACCATCGCTCGGATGAGCTAGAGAAACAGTCCGGGGCTGACGCGAAAAAGTTGGCCGAGTTTTCGCGCTTGCGGCGCGCTGATACTCCGCTTCCCGGTCAGAGCCTCATGCACATGGCTGCGCTGTCCGAAAACGGACTGGAGGTCCGTTGCCGCTTTCCCGGAGTGCTCCAAGAGGAACTGGAGCTTTTCGGCGGGGGTGCTATTGTCAGGCGGGAGTGCGTGCCGGCGGTCGTAGTCCTCGACCAGCAGGGCCAGGAGGCGCAGAAGTTTAGTTTCTTCCGCCGAGCGGGCCCGGCCTTTTCCGACCAGGTCGCCGAATCGGCGGGCCATCTGGTGATACTGCGCTTCCCTCTCGATCGCCTGGGGCAGGGTCTCGATCAGCAATTCTTCGTAGGTGGCGGTGGGCATGGTTACAAGTCCTCCCGGTCGTATTCCCGATGGGTCAGAACGGTCTGAATCAGGAGCAACTGTTCTTCGAAATCGACCCGCGCGATCAGCCGGTATTTGTTTCCGCCGACGTTGAAGATCAGCGTGCCGGTGGCCGGTGCGTAATCCGTGGCCGGAAACGTCTCTTTGACTGCCGGAAAATGCGGCCAAAGGGCGGTGCGGGCGATGGTCACAAACCGTTGCAAAGGCTTTCGGGAGACGGGGTGTTCTTTCGCGAATCCTGCGATGACGGCCTCGCCGAAAACCTTCACGTCCCAATGTTCCCAGTTTTGGGAACTCTTGTCAAGCGAACTCTGTTTAGCCGGATCCCCGCTGCTTCTGCTCCAGCGTGCGCCGCAGAATCGGCAAAACGGCGAGATCTTTTTCACCCGCGAGTTCTTCCTTGAGCGCGATAATCGTTTCCAGATTCAGTACACGCACTCGCACTCCCCCACCCGTTTCCATCTCAATGGTGTGCGGCAGCAGATCTTCATAGCCCAGTCCGCGGCCGATTGTTCCCAACACATCGAGGGGGCCGCAAGTGGTAATCAGATTGTGATGGCCGGCTGAACTGAGATGGCTGGCGTCGGGCTTGAGCCGCCGCTCGGGCTGCATGCGATAAATGGCATCGATGGTACCGAGCACGCGCAGGAGCTTGGCTACATTCTCCTCATCTCGCGCGGGAACGATGTCGAGATCGAAGGTATTAACGGGAGCGCCATTCAGAACAGCCGCCAGTCCCCCGACGACGGCAAACTCCACGCCGCCTTCGTCGAGGGCGCGCAACGCCCCCAAAAAATCACTGTCCGGCATTTAATCTCTGGATAGCAAGGATCGCGTTCACGTGGCGCTGTAAGAACTGCAGGCGCTCCGCCGGGGTCAGCGAGAGCATCCAGCGGATCAGCGTCAGGTCGACGCCATCTTCGCTGTAATCGGTCTGAGGCTGTGGATCCTGTTCCGTCACACGATCCCCCTAATAGTCTACGCCGGGAAGAGGCAGGCTTGGATGAACGCTTGTAATCTCAAGAGGCGCGACCAGGGGGTCGCGCGCGGGCGAGGGCGCCCGCCCTCCTAATCCGGCAGCGAAAACAAATAGGTGGTCAGGTTCTCCATGTCCTTTGCGGAAAGCGTGTACGGAGGCATCAGCGAGCCCGGCGAAAGCTCCTGGGGTTTGGCAAAGTGCGCCTCCACCCAGCTCAGGCTGTGCCGCTTGGAGAGCCCGTTCAGCGGAGGCCCCATTTTCATCCCCATGCCGTTCGCCATATGGCAGGCGCCGCAGTGGTTCGCCTGGTAGACCAGCGCGCCGGCCGTGGCGAAGTCCGGCGCATTGCCCAGGGCGGTAGCATTGCTGGGATTCAATTTCAACAAAAACGCGGCCAGCGAATTCAACTGCGCATCGGTCAACTGAATCGGCGGCATGGAGCTGCCCGGCATCATCGCCGAAGGCCGCTTGAAATGCTGGATCATCCAGGCCGCGTCTTTGTGGATGGAAGTCTTTGCGAGGTCGGGCCCCACTTTAACGCCGCCTTCGCCCACGGCGTGGCAGCTCGCGCAGTTCTCCTCGCGGAAGTAGGCCACGCCCGCCATCTCTTCGGGCGATAGCTGCATCCAGTCGGTGGGCGCCGAATAATCGATCTCGGCCAGCGGCTGGGGCTTGGGAGTGCTCGCCACGGCCGCCGCGGTCAACCCGCCCCAACCGATGGCCGCCAGCACCACCACCCCGATCGCCAAGGTGCGCCGCGTTACTTTCACTACCTGGCCGCGATCGAGGAAGGGCACCAGAATCAGCGCCAGCATGGCCGCGCCCGGCAGCACCACGCTGCCCACAATCTCCAGCGGGCCGGTGAACAGCTTTAAGGTCTGGAACAGGAAGAGGAAATACCATTCCGGACGCGGGACGTAGGTGGTGTCGGTGGGGTCGGCCAGTTGCTCGAGCGGCACTCGCACCATCACCGCCATGAGGAACAAAACGGCGAAGGCCAGAAAAACCGCCACCGTGTCTTTGAACACCTGGCGCGGGAAAAACTGCTGTTTGGGCAGGGCTTCGTCACCCGGCGCCGGCGCCACTCCGTGCTTGCGGACCAGGTACACGTGCAACGCGATCAGGAAGAGAGTGGCCGGCGGCAGCAGCAGCACGTGCAATCCATAGAAGCGCGCGAAGGTCACCACTCCGATGGCGCCCCCTCCGCCCAACAAGCGCGTCAGGTACGGCCCCAGCACGGGCGCCTGCCCGGCAATCTGCGTGGCTACCACTGTCCCCCAGTAAGCGCGATTGTCCCACGGCAGCAGGTATCCCGTGAGCCCATACGCCAGAGTGAGCAGCAGCAGCACCACGCCCACCATCCAGGTGGCTTCCCGCGGCTTCTTATATGCGCCATAGAGGAACGTCTGCGTCATATGCAGCACCACCACCACGATCATCATGCTGGCGCCCCAATGATGCAGCCCGCGGATCAGCCGCCCGCCCGTAACCTCCGTCAGGATATAGCGCAGGCTGTTGTAGGCTTCCCCGGGCGTGGGCGCGTAGTTGAAGGCCAGCAGGACACCGGTGAACGCCTGGGTGAGGAACAGGAATACCGCGACGCTGCCGAATACCTGGTGCCAGCCGCTCGACGCCGGAATCTCTTCATAGAGGAACTGGCGCACTGCCGTCTGCACGCCGGTGCGATGGTCCAGCCATCCCGTGAGCTGAGCCCAGCGCCGCTTCATGATTTCTTCTCCGGCGCCTGCAACGGCCCCAACCACAACTTTTTTCCCTCGACCTTGGTTTCGTACCGGTCGAGCGGTCGCGGCGCCGGGCCCGACGTCACCTGCCCGTCAATCGAAAACAGCGACGTGTGGCATGGGCAGAGAAACTCGCTCTTACTTTCGTCCCAGTGGTAGGCGCATCCCAGGTGCGTGCACTGCGGCCCGAATGCCACCAGGTTATCCGCATGCTTCACAACCCAGGCCGTGCTTTTCTCGCTGGTGATTTTCCAGCCATCTACGCGGTTTCGGCGAAATGTGATTTCCACCGGCACATTAAGGGTCAACCGCGTGATGTCCCCGGCTTCCACCCACTGGTCGCTCTTGCGCAGCTTGGGCGGCAGGAGCAGATAAGCCAGGGCCGGTACTCCCAGTGCCGCCATGATGGCGGCGCCCATGCCATAGATGGCGCCGATGTAAAAGCCGCGGCGCGTGAAACTTTCGTTGGGCGGGGCTGGGGGCTGTGGCGACGGCATTTCATCCATCGTATACCGGGAGCCCTCAGGAGTTTATGCTACGAATGTATAAAGTTTGCAAATTCTACGGAGCGCCGGCGGTCTTGCCGCCGGTGTTTGCCAGACGAAAGTGCGTGCTCCGTGGTTACTTCATCACAGCGTCTTGCAGCGTGGCCGCTTCCGGACCGTAGTGCTCGTGCACCGCCATGGTCTGGTCCGAAAAAAACGTCCGGTTGCCACTGGTTCCGTACGGTTCCGGTATGGCGGAAATGGTGTATCCGCCCTGCAATCCAGCCACGACGAACTTGTAGCCTTGCTTGAGACCGGCCGCCAGCGTGGCATCAACCAGATCGGCCGACCCGATGTTGGCATTCCCGCTCGTCGGCGGCCCCAATTCCGTCAGCGAAGTCGCGTACCGTCCGAACTGCGAGTAATACTGCACCTGCGCCGTGTGGATGGTCCGAATCGCCGCGATGGCCGCGGTTTCCTGCGCATACATGCGCGCCCGCGTCAGCTTGGGGAGCGCAAACGTGATGATAATCAGGATGATCGCGATGACGATCAGCAATTCAATGAGGGAAAAGCCCCGCCGCCTTCTCAGATCAAACATATGAGTCCCTTCCTATTCTATGACGCCCAAAGGTCCCGCGGCGTGGAGTAAACCCGGCGGGTTTTGTATTACACCTATTCAAATTCTTCGCAGCACGCGAAGATTTCATAGCCCTCGTGGAGCGGGCTTCCAATCCGGCAACGCCGACATTCTCGTCGGCGCTTCGGGCCGCGCACCCATTTTGGTTGCGGCTCCGCTGCTCTGTATTACACCTCTTCAAATTCTTCGCAGCGCGCGACGATTCTGCCGTAACCCTAGCCCCGGAGGGGCATCAGATCGTAGCCCAGTGCGTGAGCACTGGGAACGGCGTGAAAGACAGGCGAGCCCCGGAACGGGGCG
>PMTR01000161.1 GCA_003167255.1 Bryobacterales bacterium | reverse complement strand
ATGCGCGCCAGGGCGTTTGCCAGATTGTTGTGCGCTTCCGCATGATCGGGTTGAATCCGCAAGGCTGCCTGGTACTGGGCAATCGCCTCCGGCAGCCCGTCCGGTGTGCGCTCCAATTGGATGCCCAGATTGTAGTGCGGCCTGGCGCTTTCCGGACAGACGTCCACCGCGCTGGTCCAGAGACTGCGGTCATCCTGCCAGTCGAAATTGCGGGCGTAGGTCCGCGCGGTGAAGGCCAGGCACACCAGTCCCAATGCGGCCCAGGCAACGTGCGCGGCACCTTGGGCAACCCCGGGCCGCTTCAGTAAGAGCCGCTGGCCCAGCGCGTGGATGGCCGCAACCACGCAACCGGCCAGGCCCACCGAAGGCAGATAGAGAAACCGCTCGGCCATGATGCTCCCGATGAGGATGATCAGGTTCGAAGTGGGCGATAGCGCGACGAAAAAGAAAACCAGGAAGAAGAGCAGCGGCTTCCCCGTGCGGCGCCAGCGGACGGCCAGCAGGACGGCAAGAAGCGCGGCGCCCAGGCAAACCGCTAGCGCGATGAGCGCCTTGGCGTCCTCCCAATTCGACACCCGCCAGCCGAATAACGATACCGCATTGTAGGAATAATCCGCCGACAAGTGGGCCGGCCAGAGAAACAGCCACAGGAACATGCCAACCACCTTGACGGCCGTGAGCCGCGCCGTCCAGAAACCGGCGCTCACCAGCGGATTCTCGGTAAACTCAATCAGCATGTGTATCTGCAAAGCGCCGCGCAAGGAGAAAAAGGCGACTAACGGCAGCGCCACGGCGGCATAGGCGGGCGCCCGCCGGCGCCACGTCGCGCGCTCGGACCACGTCAGGTCGTAGAGCAGCATGATGCCCGGCAAGACAGCAGCGTTCTCCTTCGAAAAAAGCCCGGCCGCCTGGGCGGCGGCCAGGCCCGCCAGCCACGCCACCCTTCGCCGCCCCGCGGCGGAGGCGCCTCTCACGTGGCACAACAAGCCCGCCAACACGCCGAAGGCCGCGAGCAGGTCGGCGCGCCCCACAATATTGGTAACGGATTCGGTGAGCAGCGGATGCAATCCCCAAATCGCGGCCAGCGCCCAAGCCGGCGCGGTTTCCGCAAAAACCAGTATGCCCAGCGCATACACCAGCGCAACGTTGACTTCGTGCAGCACGAAATTAACCCCGTGGTAGCCCGCCGGGCGCGGGCCATTGCCGAGAACTGCGTAATTCAGCAGGTAGGAGAAACTGGTAAACGGCCGATACAGCCCTGCGTTGACCGCGCGCGCGCTGTTGCCGTACCAATACCTTCCGGCCAGAATGGACTCGATGTTCTGCGGCGTTGCCTCCCGGATGCGGGGATCCTCCCCAATCACCGAGGCATTGTCGAACACCAGGGCCGCCTGGAAGGAATTGGAATAGGCGACAAAGACGAGGCCCCAAATCGCCAGCAGCCGCCACCCGTGCTGCCGCCACATCCGGCCCGTTCCCCCGGCCACGAAGCTTGGCGTGGCGGCCTGCCGTGACGCTTCGCGCGACCTCCGCCGCTTGTCGATCTTCCCCACTTAACGCGCCAGTATAGCTCTTATCGTTGGTGTGCCCAACCGAGCCTCCATTCAAGCTGAGGCGGGAACCCCGTGTTTTGCATTAGGGAACACAAAGACACGCGAACGGAGGGTGCGCCGCATTTGCGAGCGTGATTTATGACATCTGAATCAAGCTATTGCAGCCGTTGCCGTGGCTTCCCACGTTTTGGATATCAAAACAGGGGTCCCGACGCTGAATTCTTTTGCTCCGCGCCGGACGAAGTGCTACGCTCCCAACGGTTCCATGCCAGCCATGGTCTGGCTCGCTTCAAGGAGGTTAGTTATGTCAAATTGGCTACGTCGCCTGATGTGGGTTTGGGCATTAGCGGCTTGCCTGCCGCTTTTCGCCCAGGAGTTTCGCGCCGGAATCACCGGCATTGTCAAGGACGCTCAGGGTGCGTTCATGCCGGGAGTACCGATCGAGGCACAGAATCTCGCCACCAACGAGATCAACCGCACCACCACGAATGCGACCGGGTACTACGTGTTCCCGGTGCTGCCGATCGGAACTTATCGGGTGACGGCCGCGCCTCCAGGATTCAAGAAGGCCGTCCGCGACAACCTGGAGCTGCGCGTGGGAGACCAGGTGCAGCAGGACTTCACGCTGGAGGTCGGGGCGATCACTGACCAGGTGACGGTTACGGCGGGAGCCGAGCTGCTCCAGACAGTGGCCTCCGACAAGGGCCAGGTGGTGGGCACGGAGAATGTGCGCGACATGCCCTCGGTGGGCCGCAATCCGTTCCTGCTGGGCGTGGAGGCGACCGGCGTGCAGTTCGATATCGGCGGCAACGCACTGAGCCGCTCGGTGCGTCCGTTCGACGCCGGCAACAACGTGGCGGAGAGCATGTCGATCAACGGCGGACAGACGGGAAGGAGCGATCTGCTGCTGGACGGCCTGTCCGATACGGGGGTGGAAACCGGCTCCAGCGCGACCAACATGGCCTTCGTGCCGAATCAGGACGCGGTATCGGAATTCCGCATCGAGAACAGCAATTACGACGCGCAGTACGGGCGCACGGCGGGCGGCACCATTACGTTGAGCACCAAGAACGGGACCAACCAGTATCACGGGGCGGCCTACTGGTACGTCAAGAACACAATCCTCACCGCCAACACTTTCGACCAGAACCGGGTTGGCAACGGGCGTGCCCCGTATCATCAGCAGGAGCCGGGGGTCGAGTTGGACGGGCCGGTGGTGATTCCGCATGTTTACAACGGCCGCAACAAGACCTTCTTTATGTATTCGTACGAGTTGTGGCGCGATGAAATTCCGTCGCCCGTCACCTCAAGCACGCCGCAGCCCCTGGCTCTGCAGGGGAACTTCACCACCACGCTGCAAAGCAACGGCAACCCGATCACCATCTACGACCCGCTCACCGAGACGCAGACGGGGACCAACACCTACACGCGGACGCCGTTTCCCGGCAACTTTATTCCGTCGACTCGCCTGAACGCGGTAGGGGTCAAGCTTGCCAGCTACATTCCGGCGCCCAACCAGCCGAACCAAAACACCTTTGCGGGCCAATCCAACAACCTGGTGATCGCGCCCAATGCGCGGACGGACGCCTACGACGCCCACGTGCTGCGGGTGGACCAGACGATCAACGACAAGGAGCGATTCTTTTCGCGCTTCGTGCGCGGCTTCCGCACCGAAGTGAACAACACGAACGGCTTTCAGCAGGTGGCTTCGCCGCAATACACCGACGGGCGCCTGAGCCAGGGCGGCAACTTCGACCTTACCTCGATACTTTCGCCCTCGACGGTGCTGACCTCGCGCGTGGGATACCTGCGGCACGACCTCTGGATCACGCTGTACGCCAGCGGTTTCGACCCGACGACGTTGGGTTTCCCTGCGTCGCTGCTAAATACGCAGCCGCCGTACTTCCCCGCCATCTCCGACGGTTACACCACCTTTGGAGCCGGGCGGAGCGCCGGGAATCAGTTGACCGAGAGCGCCAGTTGGTCGTGGTCGGAGATCGTGAACAAGACCATCCGCCGGCACCAGATCAAGTTCGGCGGAGAATTTCGCGTGATGCTGGACAATATCGATTCACCCACCAGCACCTTCGGCAGCTACAGCTTCAACAACGGGTTCACGCAGTTCAACGCGCTGACCTCCTCGACCGGCACGGGCAATGGGATTGCGTCGCTGCTGCTGGGCCTGCCGGCGAGCGGCAGCGCGGCCATCAATGCGGCCCTGGCGTATGGCTTTCACTATTACGGCACCTTCGTGCAGGACGACTGGCGGGTCACCAACAAGTTGACCCTCAGCCTGGGGCTGCGCTGGGACTATGAATCTCCGGTGACGGAGCGCAACAACCAGGTGAACGCGGGCTTCGACCTCGCCGCCAAGAGCCCGTTGCAGGTAGCGGACACTTATCAGCCGGGCGTTGCCCTGACAGGCGGCCTGTTGTTCCCCAGCCCCGGCAACCGGATGCCCTACGGTCGCGACTTGAACAACTGGCAGCCGCGCGTGGGCTTTGCGTGGCACCCGTGGAACAAGACCGTGATCCGCGCGGGCTACGGGTTGAGCTACCTGGCCACCTTTACCCCGTCCGGCAACCAGGGATTCAGCATTTCGACTCCCTTCACGGGCACCAACGACGGCGGCATTACTTCCAACGGCAACACACTCTCCAATCCTTTTCCCCAAGGGATTCTGACGCCCACCGGCAGCAAGTTGGGCCTCGCGACGTTTCTGGGGCAATCGGTCTCTTTCGTGAACCCCAACCGGGTGATTCCCAGGGTGCACGAGTTCTCGATCGGCGTGCAGCACGAGTTGCCTTTTCGCTCGGTGGTGGAAGTCTCCTACGTGGGCAGCCGCAGCCAGGAACTGGACGTCTCGAATAACATCAACGCTGTGAGCATGGCGCAATTGCTGCAATACGGCGGCAGCATCAACTCGCCCAACTTGAGCAATAGCGTGACCAATCCGTTCGCCGGCCTGCTGCCCTCCACCGGCATTAACGGCGCAACCACCACGCTGCAGCAGTTGCTGTTGCCCCACCCGCAGTTTGGGTCCATCACCGAGCAGAATATTCCGGTGGGGAAAAGCTGGTACAACTCGCTACAGATGCGGTTTGACAAGCGGCTGACGCATGGTTTGAACGTGATGGTGAGCTACACGTATGAAAGGTGGCTGAACGCCACTTCGTACCTGAACGCTCAGGACTCCATCACGCAGACGCCGGAACGCACTTTAAGCGCCACCGATGCGCCGCACCGCATCGTGGTCGACGGAAACTGGGCCATTCCGCTCTTCGCAAATATGCACGGGGTTGCGGGCGCGCTTTTGAAGGGCTGGCAGCTCAACGGCATCTTTGTGCGCGAGTCGGGTTTTCCACTGGCCGCGCCGGGCGGCTTCTACTCGATGGGGATCAACCCCGTGTTGTCCGGCGCAAACGAGTCGAAGGCTTTCAATACGTGCACGTGGCTGACCAACGGCACCACGACCAACTGCACCTTCAACGGCCAGACCTTGCCGGTTGCCTTCGTCCAGCAGGCGCCGAACACGCTCCGGACGCTGAGCGGGGAGTTCCCGAGCATCCGTCCACCCAAGGTGCCGAACGCCGACCTCTCCATGTTCAAGGCCTTCACGTTGCGCGAGCACATGCGGCTGCAGTTCCGCGCGGAAGCGTTCAATGCCACCAATTCGCCGCAATTCAACCCCCCGAACACGGGTCTGAGCGGGTCCACGGCGGGCCAGGTGACTCTGACCCAGGTCAACGACCCGCGCAACGTTCAGTTGTCGCTGCGGCTGCTGTTTTAGCTGAAGAGGGATTGCCGAAAACTCAAAGCTCTCCCGGTTCGCCGGGAGAGTTTTGACATGCTTGTGCACCAAACCAGGTGGAGTTTCTTCGGCGCGATCCGGGAATGACACAATAGTGAAAACAATGCCCGCACTTCGAGACTTGACTCGCCGCAGGTTTATCGCCGGGTCGAGTGCGGCGGTGGCGGGCGCTGCGATCGGCTTTTCCTTGCGGGCGCAGAGCACGTCTCAAGTGGCCGGGCGCGCGGCGGAATTCGTCGTCCCACCACCCAAAGTAATCACGGGTGCAACGCGTCCGCTACTGGCCGGCAATACGGCGCGGCCTCTCCGCTACCGGCCGGTGGACGGCGATTTCGTCATTCGTAATGGCGGCGAGTTCTTCAATCGCCCGCTATACGGGCCCAATATCAACTTCCGCGCCGACGCCGGCGACCTTCCGGAGTTCTCGCTCTATCTTCCCGGGCATGGCGGCAACCTCAAGCTGGGGCTCTCCGCGGCGAGCGGCTCCAAATGGCTCGCGCAGGCTGCCGAGGTGATTGCGCGCTACCGTCCCGGACGCATGATCTACGAGGTTCGGGACCCGCTGCTGGCCCAGGGCTGGCTGCGGATCGAAGTGCTTACCGCAGGCCAAGGCGCAGGCCTCATGCTGCAGGCCGAAGCGCACGATGTCTCTCCGTCCACCGCGCTTACCTGGGCCTTCGGCGGCGTCAGCGGCCGCAAGGGCGCGCGTAATGGAGACATCGGATGCGAGGTCGAGCCGGTCTCGCGCTTCTTCCAGGTGCGCCCGGAAGAATGTGCCGGAAACCAATACACGATCGAGGCGGCGCCTACCACGTCGAGTCTCCTGCAAAGTCCCACCTGTAGTTTGCTGCTCACTTTTCCGGCTGGCTCGCACCTGAGCGTCGCCGATGTTGGCACATGGGACGTGCCGATTATTGCGACGGAGCAAGCCGCGACAAGCGCCGCTCCACAGTTGCCGATCCTCACTGGCTGGGTTCCGCTGGGCGATGGCACGCCTATGCACTTCTTAATCCAACGCCTCCACACTCCGAATGACCGTCCCGTTGCCATTGATCGCGCAACGGCATTTGCCGCGCGCGGCAAACAGGTTTCCGAAATCGCCGCCACTCTGCGGATGTCCACGCCGGACCCCTACATCAGCGCCAGCGCAGCGGCGATCGGCATCGCCGCCGACGGACTGTGGGATGCCGAACAGCAGTGTGTAATGCATGGCTGTGTCGCCTGGCGTGGCGCGCTCGCCGGATGGCGCGGCCCCTACTCTCTGGCCGCGCTGGGCCAGCATGATCGTATGCGCCAACAGGTGCGCCACTGGATCACGCGCCAGAACACCTCGCCGGTGAGCGACTCGCGCTCCCCGGTTATGGGCCCTCCCGATGCCGCATCGCACCTGGCCCGCAAAGAAGGCCTGCTGCACTCGAACGGCGACCTGTCGGGGAATCACTATGACATGAACATGGTCTTCTTCGATGTCTTTTTGCGCTACCTGCGGTGGACTGGAGACATCCAGCTCGCACGGGAGATCTGGCCGGCGTTCCAGCGCCACCTGGCTTGGGAGAAGCGCCTCTTCCGCAGGACCTATGGCGGCCGTGGAGGCAAAGACCCGGGGCTTGGTGGGGCGGTCCCCCTGGACCGCGCCGGGTCCCCTGACCCGGCCTCCCCGTTACAACTCCCCCTCTATGAGGCTTACGCGGTGATTTGGGCCAGTGACAATCTGCAGTATAACGGCGGAGGCGCAACCCACTCGTCCGCATATAACCTCTTCGCGTTCCGCTCGGCTGCGGTGCTGGCGCGTCTGCTGGGCGAGGATCCGGAACCCTATCAGAGCGAGGCCTCGCTGATTGCCGAAGGCATCGAGCGGCACCTCTGGCTGCCCGCGCAAGGCGCTTATGCCGAATCGAAAGATTGGCTGGGCGCGCAAGCGGTTTATACGAATCCCGCCGTTTGGACGGTCTACCATACCATTGACAGCGAGGTTCCCACGCCTCGCCAGGCCTGGCAGATGGTTGCCGAACGGCTCTCGGTGCTGCGCAGGGTTCCCGTTCACGGCGCGGGTGTGCCGGCCGGGGGGTGGTACATGCTTTCCTGCTCCGACTGGCTTCCCTACCTCTGGTCGCTCAACCTTCTCGCGCTGGCGGAGAACGTTCATTTAGCCCTTGCCATGTGGCAGGCCGGAATGGCGGAGGAGGCCTATCTCCTGCTCAAGGGCAATTTCCTCGACTCCTTGTTCATGGGGCTTGCGCCCGGCAACTTCCACATGACGTCCGAGCTCGACGCTCACCGGCAGGAGGCCCAGCGGGACTTTGGCGACGCGATCGGCATCGCCACGCGCGCCCTCGTCGAAGGCCTCTTCGGACTGCAACCGGATCTGCTTCGCGGCGCGCTCACCATTCGCCCTGGATTCCCGCGGGATTGGAACCAGGCTTCGCTCCAGCATTCGAACCTGGATTTCAATTGGCGCCGCGAAGGTTCGCTGGACACGTATGAGATTTCGAGCCGGCTGCCCCAGCCCGTTCCCTTGACGTTGATCCTGCGGGCCCGCGCCATCAGGTTGCCGAAGGTCGAGAGTGGAGGCGCCGGGATTTCCTCATCGTTTGACCCGGCTGCGGTGGGAGCACCGGCTCTGGTCGTCAAGCTGCCGGCCGCGCCTTCGTGGAAGGTCACTGTCGAGTGGAATGGCGACGAACCCATTTTGCTTCCGGCACACCGCATCTACTCGGCAGGACAAGCGCTGACGCTGCCGCCGGGTGTGTCGCTTGACCAGATTGACGACCCGCAGCACTGCCTGGCCGGCGGCCACGTGGCGGCGACTGGCTATCACACCGTTTTCGCCAACATGCATGAGGGTGACTGCCGGTGGTCTCTGCCGGTCTCTTTCGAGGTCAAAGCAGATGCGCCGTTGCCTGCGGCGGCGCCGGCCATCGGAACCCAGCAGAGGTCCGAACCGGTGGACCTTTTTGGCGTGCTGAAACACCAGATTAACGAGATCTTCATGCGCCCTTACCAGGAGCCGCGCTCTCCCTTCTGCTCACTGGCGCTGCCGGAGCAGTTGCTGGGAGGGTGGGCCAATCTGGATATGACCGCGAAGATCGACGACAGCGGCCTGCGCCGCGCGGGAGGCATGCTGAAGACCCCGCTCGGCGTCCCGTTCCGGACACCTACGGGCACTGCGCCAAACTGCCTCTTCCTCTCTCAATGGCGGCAGGACCAGAGTGAGGCTGAGATCCCGCTTACCGGCCGGGCTGAAAGCGTCTATCTCTTAATGACCGGAGTCACTTTTCCGCAGGCCAGCCGAATGGAGCACGGCCGCATCACGATTGCTTACAGGGACGGCGCCAAGGCGCAACTCTCGCTGAAAAGCCCGGAGACCTGGTGGCCGATCGAGCAGGACTATTTTCTGGACGATTACCTGTTCATAGACGAAGCACCGCTCCCGCCGCGTGTCGACCTGCGCACCGGCGTAACGCGGCTTCTCGATCTGGCCAGCTTCAAGGGTAACGGCCGGGCCGTTCCCGGCGGCGCCGCCACGATTCTGTTCCTGCCGCTCGATCCGCGGAAGAACCTGGTTTCTTTAAAAGTAGAAGCAAACCTTTATGGCATCGTCGTGGCTTTGCTGGCTGCCACGCTGGTGCGCCCCTTCTGATATGACTTGCAGGTCCGAACTTCGCTATGGCGAACGTTTTGTGGGGCAGGATGGTATCCTGCGCGCCGGTTGGCAACCGGCGCCGGGCGGCCATATGCAAACGTCTCAAGGCGGGTTACCAACCCGCCGCAGGTTGCCAACGTTGCCAACCTGCCCCACAAGTCGACGCCTTTCGTCACTGAATTCTGTGAGCCTCTATAGTTTAAGGAGATTTCGCTTGAGCACATCAAATGCATCACGCCGAACGCGTGCACGTCGCACCGTCCTCGTGAGCCATCTCTTGGCCGCGATGGCGCTGTTCATCTGGACGCTTTCGAGCGGGGCCTCGGCTCAAACTGCACGCTATGCGCCGCCAGTATCGCCGCGCGCCAAACTGAATTTTGACCTGAACTGGAAATTCATCCGCGAGGACGTCGGCGGCGCCGAAGCATCCGGCTTCGACGACTCCTCCTGGTCCACCATCAGCACGCCGCACACGTTCAACGACGTCGACTCATTCCGTCAGATCATTTCCCATAGCGGCGGGGACCGCGGCACCTACAAAGGGCTGGCATGGTACCGCAAACATTTCAAGCTTCCGGCCAGGCTTGCCGGCGATAATATCTTCCTCGAGTTCGAGGGCATGCGGCAGGCCGGCGACATCTTCCTGAATGGCAAGCAAGTGGGACTGTACGAGAACGGCGTCACCGCCTACGGCTTGGACATCTCCAGCGCCGTCCACTTTGGGAACGAAGAGAACGTCCTGGCCGTCAAGGTGGATAACCGCACCGATTACGCCGAGCGTTCCAGCAATGCCACTTTTCAGTGGAACGCCAACGACTTCAATCCCGACCACGGCGGCATTAACCGGCACGTCTGGCTACATGTCACCGGCAAAATTTATCAGACACTGCCCCTCTATTACGGCCTGGAAACCACCGGGGTTTATGTTCATGCCGCGAATTTCAATATTGCCGGAAAGAGTGCCGACGTTACCGTCGAGTCAGAGGTGCGCAATGCGTCCGGCGATCGCGCCACGGTGGAGTTGTCGGCCGTGATTGTGGATCCGAGCGGCCAGGTTCGCGCCAAATTCGACGGCAGCTCCGTCGATATGGTTAACGACGAAAAGACCGTTCTGACGGCCACCGGAGCGCTGAAGTCCGCGCGCTTCTGGAGCCCGGAAGACCCCTATCTTTATGACGTTTACACCATCCTCACGGTGAACGGCAAAACCGTGGACGTCAACAAGGCGATTACCGGGTTTCGCAAGACCGAATTCAAAGGCGGCGCCGGCACGGGCGGCGTGTATCTCAATGACAACTTCATCTACCTGAAAGGCTTCGCCCAGCGCGCCAGCAACGAATGGGCCGGCCTGGGCCAGGCATATCCGGATTGGATGCACGATTTCAACGCCCAGTTGCTTCGCGGCAGTCATGCCAACTACATACGCTGGATGCACATTTCGCCGCAGCGCGTGGATGCCGATACGGCCGACCGCTTCGGCATCATTCAGGTCTGCCCCGGCGGCGACAAGGAAGCCGACACCCAGGGACGCCGCTGGGAACAGCGCCTGGAAGTGATGCGCGATTCCATCATTTACTTCCGCAACAGTCCCAGCATCCTCTTCTGGGAAGCCGGCAATACCGTGGTTACCGTCGAACACATGCAGCAGATGGTTGCTCTCCGCAAGCAATGGGATCCCGATGGCGGCCGCGTGATGGGCGCTCGCGGCAACGATAACGTCGCGGCCAACACCGCAACTACTCCCATTGCCGAATTCTTTGGCGTGATGATTGGCCAGGACCCGCGAACCGACGCTCTGGTTGGCCCCGCCGCCATGTTCCGTGGATACAGTGCCGAACGCCGCGACCGCGCACCACTCATTGAAACCGAGGACTTTCGGGACGAAGGCGCGCGCCGCTTCTGGGACGAGTTTTCGCCGCCGTATTTTGGTTTCAAGAAGGGATCGAACGACACGTACCAATACACGTCCGAGAGCTTCGCCCTTGCCGCCGTCAATCGATACCGGGCCTATTGGGACAATCGCATTTCCAACGCGGATCCGGCTCACTCCAAGTGGTCGGGTTACGCGTCCATCTACTTCTCCGATTCGGACGCGGATGGACGGCAGGATTCGAGCGAGGTCTGCCGGGTCAGTGGCAAGGTGGATGCCGTTCGTCTGCCCAAGGAGGTTTATTTTGCCCACCGTGTCATGCAGAATGAGCAGCCCGATATCCATATCCTGGGCCATTGGAGTTATCCGGCTGGTCCCGACGCAAAGAAGACGGTGAAGACAATCTACGTCATTGCCAATACCCAGTCGGTGGAGCTGTTCGTAAACGGCAAATCGGTGGGGGTAAACTCCCAGCCGGTGAGTGGATATGTTTTTGCTTTTCCCAATGTGGAATTTGCACCCGGAAGCCTGAAAGCCATCGGCCGGATCGACGGCAAATCAGCGGCCCAAGAGGAACTGACCACCGCTGGCCCACCGGCGCAAATCAAACTCACGCCGACGGTGGGTCCGCGGGGTCTCGAAGCCGACGGGCAGGATGTGGCTCTGATTGACGTGGAAGTCGTCGATGCCAAAGGCCGGCGCTGCCCGACCGACGACGACAGAATTGACTTCACCGTCGCCGGACCGGGGATCTGGCGCGGCGGCTACAACAGCGGCAAGATCGATTCCACAAACAACCTCTACCTGAATACCGAATGCGGGATCAACCGTGTTTCAGTCCGTGCAACCCTTTCGGCCGGCACAATTACAATCACGGCCAGCCGTCCTGGTCTGAAGTCCGCTCAAATTAAGGTCGTGGCCAGACCGATCAGAATAGTCGACGGCTTGGCGACCTTTGTGCCCCAACATTTGCGGGGACCGGCGGAAAAATGAAAGCCATATCGGAGACCATTATGAAGACCGCCTTCAAGACTCTTGCGCTTGCCGCGTGTGCCGCCACGCTGCTGGCCCAACGCCCGTGGCAACAGATCGTCTTCCCGTCGGTCAGCGAGGCGGCCGCGAATTTCCGCACGCCGCCGCGAGAATACGGCGCCATCCACTGGGCCATCTGGGGCAACGAATTGACCCAGGCACGCATCGTGCAGGAGTTCGACCAGTTAGTGGCCAACGGAGTCTATGTGGTCAACCTCGGCCCCGCTCGCGGCATGACTCCCAAGTATCTCTCGCCCGAACATCTCGCACTTACTAAGTTCGCCATCGAAGAAGCCCGCAAGCGTGGCATGAAGGTCTGGCTGGCGGATGAAGGCAGCTACCCCAGCGGCTTTGCCGGCGGCAAGATCAGCGAGGAATATCCGCAGCTCACCATGCAGGGAATCGTCGCCGATACGCGGATCGGCGTGGCGCCCGGACAGACCATCTCCCTTCCGGTCCCTCCCGATACTCTCGGCGCGCTCACGCTCACGCAGGCCAGGGCTGCCGCGAATACTCAGCCCCAGCCCGCTACCGCGGACGTGCTGCCCATCCGCGGCGGCCAGATCAAATGGACGGCTCCGCCGGATGGCCGGTCGGAGGTGCTGCTGGTGCGGCACGTATTTCGCAGTTCGCCCACGCGCTATATCAACCGCGCCGACGGCACTTACTCCAAAGACAGCCTGTACTCGCTCATCGACTATCTCAACCCGGACGCCACGCGCGCGTTTCTGAAGACCACGCACGAGGTCTATAAGGAGCTCTTTGGCCAGGAATTCGGAAAAACCGTACTGGGCTTTTTCGGCGACGAACCCGACTACACCGGCTTCATCCCCTGGACGCCCAAGCTGCTTGACACCTTCCGCCAACAAAAGGGCTACGACCTACAGCCCTACCTGCCGCTCTTTTTCGCGCCCAAGTTGACCGACGAGGCCAGGCGCGTGAAGGCCGACTACTGGGATGTCTGGAGCGGCATCTTCCGCGAGAGCTTTTACGGGGTGCAGGCCGATTGGTGCGCCCGGAACAATTTGGAATACCTGGTCCACCTGAACCACGAAGAGTTGATGCTGAACCTTTCGCGCGGCGAGGATCTGATCCGCAACGAGGGCGATTTCTTCCGCGACATGCGCCACGTGCAGATCCCCGGCATCGATAATCTGAACCAGCTCGTTCCCGGCGCCGTGAATCGCGAAGACACCACTTACGACATCAACAACAACTTCCCCAAGCTGGCCTCGTCCGCGGCGCACCTGTTCGGGCGGCCGCGCGTGTGGTCGGAAGAGGGCGGCGGCACGGGCGTGGACGGCAAGTTCCAGTTGGACTACCAGTTGGTGCGCGGCGTCAACGCGCCGCAGATCCGCATCCCCGCCGTCCGCGGCGCCGGGACGTCCGCGGAAGCCCCGCCACAAGCCGCCATGCTGGCCTGGTACGCCAACCGTGCGTCCTATTTAATGGCCATTGGCCGGCCCGCCGCGCAGGTGGCCCTCTACCATCCGGCCAACAGCATGTGGCTGGGCGACGAAGAGGCCGACCGCAGCACCACCAGGCTGGGCAAGCAACTGCTGGAGCACCAGATCGATTTCGACTACTTCGACGAGCAGTCGCTCAGCGATATCGCAACCCTGGAGAACGGCGCCTTCCGCAACCTCAGCGGGCAAGTCTACCGCGCGGTCGTCGTTCCGTCTTCCACCGTAATCTCGCGCACCGGCCTCGACCGGTTGAAGGCTTTTGCCGCGGCGGGCGGCAAGGTGTTGTTTATCGGCGTCGCGCCCACCATCGTTGTGGAACGGACCTTTCTCCAAGCCAAGGACAGACCCGACCTGACCTTCGCCACATTAATCGAGCCCGGCGGCAACATCACGGCGAGCGTTGTGGCCGCGCTGCCCAAACCGGACGTGGCGCTCGACAGTCCATGCCCCGCGCTGAAGTACACCCACCGCGGCTGGCGCGATGGCGACCTGTACTTCTTCTTCAACGAGAGCGACAAGAAGCAATCGCGGACGGCCGAAGTGGCGAGCCAAGGCGAGGCGCAGGTGTGGGATGCGGGCACGGGCCAAATCCACTTGATGACCGCCGCGGTCGCCCGGAAGGATTCGGTCCGCTTGCCGCTCGTGCTCGAACCTTACGAGGCGAAGATCGTGGTGATCGGTCCGGCGCCTGCTGGCGTGGCCTCACCCGAGCCTTCGTTCGCGGCCGGCGACGCCATCGCGGAATTCGCCGCGGAGCCCGGCGTGACGCAATTCGATAAGCAGGTCAGCGTGCCCTCCAAGCCCGCTGGCAAACGCCTGTTTGTGGAATGCGACGACGTCCACGATTACGCACGCCTCCGCGTGAATGGCAAAGATTTCGATGCGCGTGCCTGGCAGCCCTATCGTTGGGATGTGACCGACGCGATGGTGGCCGGCGTCAACCGGATCGAGATCGAAGTGCGCACCCTGCCCGCCGGCGGACGTGGCGCTCCCACCGGTGGCGCGCAACCTGCGGGCGGGCGTGGCGCAACTCCAGCGCCTCCGCCTGTTCCCGGCCTGGCAGGCTCGGTTCGGGTGGTGATGCGATGAGACCCAGCCGGTAATGACAGCGTTATGCTCAGTCTTCCCTGGAGTGAAGACGTCAAAGATTGCGCCCAGCACGCGCTCGGTCAGCAAATCAAATCTGCGTTCATCGGTGTTCATCGGCGGCCAAATCTTATGTGCCATCGTAAACCAATACCTCTCAAGATTATTATTAGCCGCCGATAAACACCGATGAACGCAGATTTATGGGCTGCCTGGCTGGACTTTAGTTGTCCAGTTAATTCCTGGACACTACACTAGACTAGGCTAGCCTAGACTAGACTAGCGGCGGCCAGCGCGGGTCACGTGTGGTTGCTTGAGCTGGAAAATGCACTTCGGAGTGCACTTCGGAGAATCAGAAGTTGGCGGCCTGTGATAACATCACAGGAAACCGGGAGCCAAAATGGAAATCGTGGCTGAGACGATGCGGGACCGGAGCGAATAGGATGCACCACCTTCAATCAAAAGACATGCTTACACGCCGCTCGGCGCTCTTGTTGGCGGCAGCGGCGCCACAGTTACTCGGTCAAAGGGGGGAGAAGTCCATGGGACGGCCAGTTGTTCATTTTGAGATCGGATGCCGCGACCGCGCCAGGAGCGGCGATTTCTATTCGAAGCTGTTCGGCTGGCAGATCACGGCCGCCGGCCCCGCGTCGAATATTCAAACCGGGAGTCCGCAGGGCATCCCGGGTCACATCACCTCGCTCGGCCACGAGCCGGAGCATTACACAATGTTCTACGTGGACGTCGAGGACGTGCCGGCTGCGCTCGACAAGGCCGCCGCATTGGGCGGCAAGACGCTGGTCGGGCCGATCACGATTCCGGCCGGTACGTTTGCATGGTTCGCGGATCCGGACGGGAACACGATCGGGCTATTGAAGCAGGCGACGCCTTAGCAGGGTGCTGAAAAAAAACCGAATCAACACTAGCCGCCGATGAACGCCGATAAACGCAGATTGAAAAGAATTGGTTTATCCGTGTTCATCGGCGTTAATCGGCGGCTCAAAATGCCTTTCTCTGACTTTTTCAGCAGCCTCTTAGGGCGCGGTCTGGGCCGCGCGGGCTTGGGCGAGGCGCTGAGCGGCAGCGGTCTCGCGGAGAGCGCGTCCACCAGGCACTGGTGCGCATCCAATAACGGAACCGTTTATCTGTATTGAATCCGATTTTGAATCCCACTTTCCTCTCAGGCAAGCAATGCACGCCGAACCGCGTCCGGTTCACGCGCGATCACTGTCAGGAAGGCCCGAGCGGGGCCGCTGGGGACTCGTCGCAACGGTCTGCACATTCCAGCATACTCCATTGGAGTATACCGGCCAGTCGACGCGACCGTCCCGTCTCGGCGCTGGGACTGAACGCCCTAAGCACGCCCGCCAAACGCGCTCACAAGTGCCGAGATAGCCCGCATAATGCGGCTCGGATCGACCGATTGGGGC
This sequence comes from Bryobacterales bacterium, assembly GCA_003167255.1. Taxonomy (GTDB): domain Bacteria; phylum Acidobacteriota; class Terriglobia; order Bryobacterales; family Bryobacteraceae; genus PALSA-129. The sequence goes on along the minus strand of PMTR01000161.1, from coordinate 7,222 downwards.
AGCGGAATCGAGAGAACCGGACTGTTCGTGCGTGGATCGCGCGACAGCAGGCTCGAAAGCCCTTCGCCAGCGGGCGCACTTTGTGCCACTGCGGCCAGCGATTCGAGGAATCGCACGCCGGTTTCGATCAATTCAGCCGCGGCATGCTCGAATCCGGCCGGTTGAGAGGCTGCCGTTGCGCCCGCCTGCTGTGCCTCCGGAACTGGCTGCGGTGCCGCTGTGGGTACGGGCGCAGGCGCCGATTGTATGGGAACAGCCTTCGATGGGGCCTGGTCAATCAGAGGCTTTGGCCGCCCCGGTTCATCCGCGAAGATTTCTTTCACTGCTTGAAGGACGCTCTTTCGTCCAAGCGCCGCGAAGCTCACCTCGCCGGTCGGTGAATCGAAGACCCCCGCGAACAGGGATTTCTTCAACTTCATGGTTTCCCACACGCGCTCTTCAATGCTGTTCTTCGTCAGCAGGTGCACCACGTGAACTGGATGGGCTTGGCCAAGGCGGTGGACTCGTCCAATCCGCTGCTCGAGGCGGGCCGGGTTCCAGGGGGGCTCGAAATTGATGACCGCCGAGGCCGACTGGAGATTCAGACCAACGCCTCCCGCATCCGTCGAAAGGAATACGCGGCATTCCGCATCGCGCCGGAATTTTTCCATGAGGGCGCCGCGATTCCGCGAAGGCACGCCGCCGTGTAGAGAAACGAATTCCACTCCTAGCTTTTCCAGTTCCTTGCCGGCCAGATAAGTCATCCGTTCATACTCGCTAAAAACCACCACCTTGCGATTTTCTTCGATCGCCAACTCGCGGATGATCTCGCGAAACTCCGCCAGCTTCGGCGAATGATTCGTTTGCTTGTCGAATAGAAACGTGGAGTCGCAGAGCATGCGCATATTCTGCAGGCAGCACATGATACGCCGCAGGTCGATTTCCGAGAGCCAGCGCTGCCGTTCCCATTTGCGCATCAAAGCCGCAAGGATGTCGTTCTGTTCCCAGTATGGCTCCGCCTGTTGCGGGGTCAGCGAAACGTGGAGAATCTGGTCGGTGCGCTTCGGCAGATCCTTGAGAACCGCCTGCCGCGTGCGCCTCAGAAGGATCGGCGCCAGTTGATCGTGAATGCGGTCGAGGCCCCGGTAACCGATCAGGCGGCCGTTTTCGTCCTCCGTGCGGTGGTCGTCGAGGAAGCGGAACGCGGGACCGAGTCGGCGGCCGTCGATGAACTCCACCACGGAGAACAACTCTTCCAGCTTGTTTTCGAGGGGGGTTCCCGTGAGCACGAAAGCGTAGCGGCTTTTCAGTTGCTTGATGGTGCGGGCCGTGGCGGTGGTCCAGTTTCGGATGCGCTGCGCTTCATCGAGGATGATGAGGTCGGGCGCCAGTTCGTGCATGTAGCGCACATCTTTCAGGACCAGTTCGTAGCTGGAAAGGTTGAAGAACTTGGGTGAGGCATACAGTTCCTGTCTCCGCGGCAGCAATCCGTCGATTACCTGCGCCGGAAGATCGGTGAACTTTTCGATTTCCGTTTTCCACTGGTATTTTACCGAGGCCGGGGCAACTACCAGCACCCTCGCAATACCCCGGCGGCGCCGGAGCAATTCAGCGGCCGCCAGGGCCTGTACCGTCTTGCCTAAACCCATGTCATCTGCCAGAACTACGCGGCCCCGGCAAGCCGCGAAAATGGCGCCCACCTCCTGGTAGGGCAAGAGTTTCGTTTTCAGCACTCCATTCAGGGGATCTTGTCCACGGCGAAGCTTCGCGAGAAGCTGGCGTTCCAGATCGAGTCCCTCCGCGAGTTCATTTTCCCGGTCGAGGTACTCGAGCACGTCGCTGTAGATGACTGCTTCCAGGTCGGCTTTGCGGAAGTCCTCGATCACCTGATGAAAACTCTGGAAATGCTCTCGCCGCAGCAACCCGGCTGGGTCGAAGTACTGCCCGGCCAACTCGCGGAGAGCGGGCGACGGCACAGCCGGCAAGCGCAAGCGGACATCGACCGTTTCGCCGTACTGCAAAGAAATGGAGGCGCGCGCGCGCGCATACGCCTTGCTTTCGAGAGTGGGGCCGTGCCGTTTCCGGAGGCGCAAAAGAAGGGCCTCAATGTGCTTGCAGGTGCCCAGGGTGTTGACCGCGAAGTCCGGGCACGAGCAGTAGTTCTCGAACAACCCGGGCCCGCGCATGGCTACCCGGTAGGTTTTTCCGCTCGCGGACTTCACGCGATAGTCGCCGTACGGCGCCCCGCTTGGCCGTTCCAAAACCTTGGCGATGGCGTCGCGCGCCCGGTCCCGCCGTTCGGCAATCTGTTGCTCGACTAACATATGGTGGATCCTCGCTTCCAGACAACGAGCCAGGATAGCAAGGTGCGTAGGTAGCTATGGATTCGGGCTTTGCCTGTGGCGCCTGGGCCGGTTCCAAGAGGCCTGCCGCATCTTCGAACGCATGCTCTGGCTGAACCCTTCCGACAACCAAGGTGCGCGTTTCCTGATCGCCGATGTTCGCGCCAAGCGGGCCTCGGAAGATCGCCGGGAAAAATAGAAAGAGAGGCTTCGCCCCCAATCGACTCGGATTGCGAGAATTCGCTGCAGGTTGTTATCATCAAAGCACGAGCCACCCTAGCTCAGTTGGTAGAGCGGCTGATTCGTAATCAGCAGGTCTCCGGTTCAAGCCCGGAGGGTGGCTCCATATTTTTTTGAAACACAACACTTCCAATTCAGATGAGGCCGGTCCGCGAAGTTTGACAGTCATTTTGACAGTCACCGGGTTGAGGACTGCAGTGCCTGCGGCCGTGCAATAACCGCCGGTGGGTCCACCTTGAGCCCATCTGCCGCCAGCATCGCTTGCAACTGTGCGTTCTCCTCGCGAAGGCGAGAACACTCTGCCTTGGCGATCCCGAGCCGCTGTTCGAGTTCATTCACGGGGGCCCTTCCACGGTTCTCCGGGCAGTCGGGCGATGAACGCAACCATGATGGCCTCCGCCGCCCTGGTAACATCAAATGCGGCTTCAGCACTTTCGGTCATCGCCAGGAGCGGCGCGATGTCCCCATGAAAGGCAGCATCCGCAAGCTTGTCGGCCAGATTCGCTTCGAATTCGGCGCGAGAGACGCGGGCACCCGTGTCTTCCATGTACCGCTGGAAGCACTCGATCACCTTTCCTGAGTCCAGGCCGGGGCGGCGGGAGAGCGCCACGGCCAAATCAAAGAGGTCCCGCCCCTTCTTGCGTTGGTAGAATGCCCGCAGTTTCGTCCCGAGAAGTTCCTCCAGTTCGTACGTGACGGCGTCGGACTGGGCGCTGAACCAAGGGTTATCCACGACCACCGTCTTCTTGGTGAACCCCAGCACGGCGAAATGTTCTCGGGTGTTGACCTCGATCTTGAGCCGCAGCGGCGTGACCGGCGGGACCTCCGATTCGAAGCGGTATATAAACGTCATCCGTCCTTCCGATTGTTTGCGCCGCGGTTCGCCCAGCCACGGGTCGAGTCGTGTGTGCAAAGCGGACATGACTGACCCGATCGCGCCGGCGTCGATCTGGACAAGATCGATGTCTTCCGAGTATCGCAGTGCGAGGCCCAGGTAGAGCTTGTGCAAGGCGGTGCCGCCGCGAAAGGCCAGTCGGGAGGAGAGGATCGGGTCCGAGTAGATCTCAACGAGCGCCCGAGATAGCGCCAGGTCCTGCTCCACTTGGGCATCGGTCGACCAGGGAGCGCTATTCCGCCAGGCCGTGATGTGGGCACGCGGAATCACTCGTCCACCTCAATGCGCTCGTTCACAAGCAACCGCCACCGATCATCTTTGGGCGCTCCCTTTACATCCCGGTCGGCGCGCAGTGCGATGGTGCGCGGGTGGCGATCCGCGACCCAGGTGGCCAGCGGCCCAACCTTGTCTTCCGCCCCAGCACGCTCCAGGAGAAGACCAACCCGCTGGGCGCTCGCCATCTCGGAATCTAAGGTCACAGCTTGGACTAACCGATCAGGATCGATTCTCTCGGCAAGTTCAGAAAGGACAGTAACGATGTTACCGATGCCGCCGGCGGCTTGCGGATAGCGGACCAAATCCAAAGCGGTGGCTTCCGGCGAGGATACGCGCATGGAACCGGTCTCGGTTTTCAACTCTAGCGTTGGAGTCTGTGTGGTGCGCTTTTTGTATATGAAGCGTAGCCGGCTCTTCCCGGCAGCGGCTGGTCGCAGAGCCCGGTCCGTGACGACTTGGAATTCCTGGGGCTGCTGGTGAGCCGCGCCATGAAGTGCTGCGGCGGAGAGCAAGCCGACGTAATAAGGGCGCTTGTGGAACTTCATGAGTGCGTCCACGTACCACGAAGGCGGGGGTGCGCCCATCGACCGGTATTCCAATGGGACAATGACGAAGAATCCGCGCCGAGGAGATGCCAACCGTTCCTGGAGGACCAATCGGCGGGCGGCGTTCTTGAAAGCCACAAGCGATGAGGCGCACGCATCCCGGGCCTCGGTGGAAGTGAAAGTGTAAAGTCCTGTTTGCTGGAGGACGTCAACAAATTCCGGGAGAGTGCGAGCACCCATGTCCTGCGGCCTCATTCGCATAAAGCACCACTATACGATACCTTTTGCTAACTTGGGCGCAGCACAAGGTTAAATTGAGTGTTTCGCAACATCCAGCCGTAGCGAACCGGATGCGCTCTTCACGAAGGTGGGCTCGCGGAATTGGCGGCCGCCAACTTCTCCTCCACCGGCTTCGCCGCTGCCTTGAACAGCGACTCCAGTCCGTCGAGCGCGGTCTTGGTGACCTGAATCGGAACGTGGGTGTATCGCTTGGTGGTGGACAACTGGGAGTGGCCCAAGACCTTCTGGATGATGAACGGGTCGGCTCCCTGCACGTGCAGCAGCGTGCCGCAACTGTGGCGGGCGTCGTGGAAGCGGATGCGCGGAACCTTGGCGCGGTCGCAGATCAGGTGGAAAGATTCGCTCACGTTGCGTTCGTGTAGCGGGGCGCCCAACACGCTGACGAACACGAAACCCGGCCCTTACGAAATCCTCGCACCCTTCCTAAGGTGCATTGAAGAAGCCCGCGAATGCCATAGTTCGGAGAATGAGTAGGGTTCGGCTGGAAGTTGTCGAAATACAAGAAATACCAACCGGGCTAATTCTGTGACGGCCTGGTAATAGCGCCTTCCGACGCCGAGGCCACCAGCGCGCAATACTTGGCGAACACTCCGGTGGTATACCGCAACGCCGGCTGCTTCCACGCCGCGAGGCGTGCGGCGAGTTCCTGCGGCGTAATTTCCAGATCGACCACGCCGCGGTCGGCGTCCACCGTGATCGAGTCGCCTTCCCGCACTACCGCGATCGGCCCGCCGTTGAAGGCTTCGGGCGCCACGTGCGCAATCATGAACCCGTGCGTGGCGCCGCTGAAACGGCCGTCCGTCACCAGCGCCACGCTGTCGGACAGGCCCGCGCCCACGATGGCCCCGGTCACGCCCAACATTTCGCGCATGCCCGGACCGCCGCGCGGCCCTTCATAGCGAATCACCACCACATCGCCGGTGTTGATCTTGCCCTCGATGACGGCCTGCATGGCGTCTTCTTCGCGCTCAAACACGCGTGCCGGACCCCGATGGAGCTTCTTCTCGTGGCCAGCCAGCTTGATCACGCAGCCCTCCGGCGCCAGACTGCCGCGCAGAATGGCGATGCCGCCGCGTGGCTTCAGCACCTTGTCCAACGGCAGGATCACGTCCTGCCCCGGCGTCTCGCGCGCATCCGCGGCTTCCTCGCCGAACGTGCGGCCGGTCACCGTAATGGCGGAGCCATCGGCGAACTTGCCTTCGAGCAGCCGCTTCGCGATCACCGGAATGCCGCCCGCGGTATCGACGTCGGCCGCCAGGTAGCGGCCCGCGGGTTTGATATCGACGAACACCGGCGTGCGCGCGCAGATGCCGTCGAAATCGTCGATGGTGAGTGGCACTTCCGCCTCCCGCGCCATCGCCAGCAGGTGCAGCACCGCGTTGGTGGAACCGCCGCTCGCCGCCACTCCGGCGATGGCGTTGTCGAAAGCTTTTCTGGTGCAGATGTCGCGCGCCCGCAAGTTACTGCGCACCGCGTCCATGATGATGCGGCCGCAACGCGCCGCGACGGCTTCTTTCCGCTTGTCTACTTGCGGAACCGAAGCCGTGCCCATCGGCGCGAGGCCGATCAGTTCCATCACCGTCGCCATGGTGTTGGCGGTGAACTGCCCGCCGCAAGCGCCCGCGCCGGGGCAGGCGTGGTCTTCGATGTCGAGCAGTTCGGCATCGGAGATGCGGCCGCGCGCGTGCGCTCCCACCGCTTCGAACACGTCCTGTATGCTGATGTCGCGGCCGGCGTGGCGGCCCGGCAGGATCGACCCGCCATACAGAATCACGCCAGGAATGTTGAGCCGCAGCATCGCCATGGCCGCGCCCGGAATGGTCTTGTCGCAGGCCACCAGCGCGACCACGCCGTCGAACATGTGGCCGCGCACCAGCAGTTCGATGGAATCGGCGATCACCTCGCGGCTCACCAGCGAGGTCTTCATACCCTCAGTGCCCATGGTGACGCCGTCGGAGATGGCGATGGTGTTGAACTCCATGGGCGTCCCGCCGGCCGCGCGGATGCCTGCCTTCACGTGGACCGCCAGCTCGCGCAGGTTGTAATTGCACGGCATGGTTTCGATCCACGTATTCGCCACGCCGATGATGGGCTTGGCAAGGTCTTCGTCGGTAAAGCCGATGCCCTTGAGCATGGCGCGTGCCGGGGCGCGGTCCCTTCCCTGGGTGATGGTGTAGCTGTTGAGTTTCATGGCGGAAAACAATAGTGTAACAAGGGCTCGCACTCAGTTCAAAAATCTTTGGACCATATTTGGATTGTTTTGAGCCACTTGCAGTTTTTCTCCCCCGGCTTGGTACTACCCTCATGCTACTTTTGAATCGGGTAAGGNNAAATCCAGTTGGGTGAAAGTCCCGATGGGTCCCTCGACGGAAGAAACGTGGAATCGATTGCACAATCCAGAAACCTGGCTGATGTTGCGCAGGAAGTAAGGTTTTCAGAGAATCAGGCATCGAAACGGGGCGCGTCGCGCCATCCAGCGTTATAAACCCCGCAGATGTTGGTTCAAATCATTGGCGGCCGCCCGTAATTGGGTCCGAGAGAATCCGGAGACACGCCCGGCGAAAAGTCCGAGAGCCCCGGCCGCCGCAACGCCCTTCTTTCTTACGCCACCAGTGTCTCGATTTTGGTGGGGCAGACCCCCTGGT
>PMTR01000120.1 GCA_003167255.1 Bryobacterales bacterium | reverse complement strand
TCTCTCCTACTCTACCGGCTCTGCCTGACGTACTCCGGCAATAATTCTTCTCCATCTGGTGTAGAATTAAGTAATGGTTGGATACACGCCCGCCCAAGCCGCCGTCCTGACCGGTTTACCGCTGTCTGCGGTTCACAAAGCGATTGACAGCCGGCTGATTCGTCCTCGCGCAACGCGGTCTGGCACAACGGTCCGGCGCCTGCTCACCAAAGAACAGTTGATCTTCCTCCAGCTCGAAGCCGCGGGCCTTCGGCTTCTGCCCCTCGGAACCCGGCGAGAGATCGCGGAGTTGCTGCAGCAGTCTCCCAAGACGAATCGATTACCCGTGGGAGGTGGGACCGCGCTTCGCATTGAAATCAAGCCCGCCCGCCGCAAAGTGGAGAGCCAGTTGAAGCATCTCGCTCGCATCGAAGAAATGGTGGTCAGCAATCCGGACATCATGCGCGGAACACCCGTCTTCAAGGGGACCCGGATTCCTGTGGACCTGGTGGCCGACATGCTTGCCCAGGGCGCAACGGCGAGCGAAATTCTTGAGGGCTATCCGACGTTGGACAAGGAAAGGATTGCCGCCGCGCCATTGTACATGCGGGCGTTTCCGCGGCGTGGGCGTCCCAGCCGCCGCCCTTGGCATGGAAAGAAGCCGCGCGGCAAGAGATCCTATCCGCTGAGCAATCTGCCGACAACCGCATGAGGTTCCTGATTGACGAATGTCTTCATGAGTCGCTGGTGGAAGTGGCACAAGCCGCTGGCTTTGACACAGCGCACGTCAACCACCTCGGTTTGAGTGGCCAGCCAGACTGGGTGTTGGCGAAACGGATCATAAGGGACGAGTTCACGTTCGTGACCAATAACGGTGCAGACTTCATCCAGCTCTTCGGCGAGATGGAGCTGCACCCCGGCTTGATTATCCTGGTCCCGAACGTGGTGCCGGCTTTGCAGCGCGCTCTTTTCCAGGCGGCGCTTCAATACCTCGCTCAGAGGGATTTGGTCAACGCGGTGATCGAGGTTACCCTGGATGGCAAAATGGCGCGGTGTGCGGAATATGAGCTGCCCACTGGTTGAGCCACGCCGAGTGAACAGCCAGGTCGAATCGGAGTGCCGAGTCAGGAGGGCAATAGGATGCGGGGTATTTCGGGGACGGGGTATTTCGGGGACAGGCCACGAAACTCCCAAACGCCAGCGGCTGAGCGATCGGGGGTTGCGTAGCCTGTCCCCGAAATGCCCATTCAGGATTGGCTGCTCGGACTGCGGGCCGCTGAGAACGCACTTGGAGAAAAGCACTTCCATGACCTTGCCGGCGTGATCATGCGCTTCCAAGTGCAACTCAGCATACTCAAGGCAACAGAGGCCCGTTTCGAGAGCAGCCTTTTTGACATTCACCAACTCGTTCAAGCTGACCTCTTCGATTCCGAGCTCGACGCCGCGGGAGCGTTGATTAAGAGTGGGTTCCTTCGTGCCGGCGGCGTCATAGCGGGAGTTGTCTTGGAGAAGCACCTGCGAGACGTCTGTAACAACCACACGATAACGGTTCACAAAAAGAACCCGACTATTGGAGACCTCAACGATACCCTGAAGGACGCGAACGTTATCGACATTCCGGTGTGGAGACACATTCAGAGACTTGCGGACCTCCGCAATCTTTGCGGGCACAATAAAGGGCGTGAGCCTACAAATGACGAAGGGGTCGAGTTGGTCGGGGGCTGCGCAAAAGTCACAAAGACATTGTACTGATCGGAAGGACCGGTACCGCTCGGTCTCGGCCCGAGAATCCTCCTGTGATACGCCATTCACGGTCAAGAAAATCAGCACGGCCAGGGACGGTCCGGGTCCCACGTCGGTTAACCGCAAAGCTTGCACACCACAAAGATTCCGCTCTGCGAGTGTGCCAGCAGGGTGGCTCAGCACCCTTGTCTTCTTAGCCTTCAGGGCTTAACCTGAATCCTTAGTGACAATGCTCTGCCTTTTGATCTGGGCCGGGGTATTCCCGACCCTCGGAGAAGCCGATGCCCCACCCGCTTAGCCGTAACCTGTGCGACCCAGAACTCGGTCAATGTTTCTCGGTAAAGGGAGTCGAATACACGCTGGCTGGAAAGCTCGGGGACGGCGCCGCAGGTATTGTGCGCAAGGTTCGCAGGGTGCGTGACGACACCGAATTTGCAATCAAATTCCTGGCTCCGGACCCTAAGTACATCGACGAGGATGTATTTGACGACGTTGCGGCTCGTTTCCGTCGTGAAGGCCAACGCGGACCGGAGCTGAGGCACCAAGGTCTAGTCACAATTTACGCATATGAGGAAAACGTCGATGGAGGGGCATTCGCCCAGGGGAACCCGAAGAACCCATTCATCCTCATGGAGATTGTCAGAGGCAGCACGCTCGAGGACTACATCAGACGGAACAAAGGACATGGCGAGGCCGGCAGATCGGGCAAACAGTTTTTCCTCACGCCGGAACGCCTTGCAATCGCCACGCATGTAGCAGAGTCGCTCAAGTACCTCCACCAAAGGAAGCTTGTACATCGTGACGTCAAACCTGCCAACGTTTTCCTACCCTCCTCGGGGACGGCCAGGCCGCAGGTAGAGGCGAAGCTTGGGGATTTCGGAATCATGAAGTGGGGGGATTTCCAAGCGTCCGTCACTAGCGGAACCCTTACTGCGACGGCTCAACGCGGACTTGGAACGCTGAAGTACATGTCTCCCGAGCAGGCGCTCACGCCGAAGGAGGTGACCGTCCGAAGCGATATCTACTCATTCGGAATCACCCTTTTCGAACTCTTCACAGATCAGATCCTGCCGTCGCCGCACCACGTCTTCGAGATCCTTAACGCCCGGTTGACCCGAGGGACCACCGCCAGTCGGTACATCTCGATGGGATATCACATCCTGGAATCGGACATTGCTATTGGGGAGTTAATTCTGGATATGCACCTTCGCGGCCCAAGTGGCCGGCCGGCCATCGACCGAGTCGTAGGCTGCCTGCAACATGAATGGGAGAGACGCACGGGCAGGCGCTGGTGACACAAAGGGCGAAGAAGAGACCGGTCCCCTTTTGCCGAAAGCCCCGCCGAAAGGTGCCAGCCGCCGATCGGTTGGAGGGCCCCGTGACGGGAACCCAGTGACAGACTGGGCGTTCCTGTGCCGCGATCACTCCCATAACACGCTGGTCACATCAGTAAACCAGCACTGCTGCCCAGCCATCGGGGACGTAACGGAAAAACGGGAAACTGACCCAGTACCCGGAAGAACGGGAGCGTCGGCCAGCCCTCGAATCAGACCCCCGCGACGCGCCGCAAGTACTCCCGGCTGCGTGTCGCGCTGGCCAACGGGTTGGCGCCCGGTACGGTTGGGTCTACGTCCTGTTCAAACACGGCCCAACCGTCAAAGCCGTCTTTGGCGAGTTCGTGGATCACGCCGGCGATGTCCACATTACCCTGGCCGAGTTCGCTGAACACGCCGAGCCGGATGGCATCGAGGTAGCCGATTTTCTCGCGGCGCACTTTCTCCAGCACGTCGGCCCGAACGTCTTTCAAATGGAGGTGCCAGATGCGATGCGGGTGGGCACGGGCGAACTCCACCGGGTCGCCGCCGCCATAAAAATAGTGGCCGGTATCGAGGCAAATCCCCAGCAGTAGCGGGTCGGTCACATCCAGCAAACGCGCCACTTCGTCCGGCGTTTCGATATACGTGCCGGCATGATGATGGAACACGCTGCGGACACCGATCTCCCGCGCGGTCTTGGCAATGCAGGAGACCAGCTTGGCGGCATCTTCCCACTGGGCTTCGGTGAAGCCATCGCCGCGGCCCGCACTTCCCGCGATGGCCATGCGCTTTTCGTTCATTTCATCCGCCAGCACGATGAATGGCGCGCCGTTTGCCGCCAGCAGGCGGGCGATTTCTAGCGCCGAGCGCATTCCTTCCCGGTGCCGCTCGGGACGGCCCAGAGGCAGCGGAACGAAGGCTCCCAGCAGAGTCAGGTTCCGTTTTTCCAGTTCCCGCTTCAGCTCCTGCGAATCGGTGGGCAGGAAGCCGTAGGGGCCGAGCTCCGTGCCTGTATATCCGGCCTGGACCATTTCGTCGAGGACCTCACCATAGGTCTGCTGCCTGGCCCAGCCTTCCACTTCCATAATGCCCCAGCTCACCGGGGCCGTCGCGATTCTTATCGGCATCGCACTCCTTCTACACAGCCTTGGGTTCCACGCATCCTGGCGGCGCCGCGATTTCGTGATACCTCTCTTTTTCCACCGCCACCTCGTATTGAGCCCGCGCCTGGCGGATGCTCTCCATCTCCGAAACTTCGGAAATGGGCACATCCCACCACGATTCGTACCCGGGCACGCGCATCTCCTTATCCACTTCCACCACCACCACGCTGGTGCGGTCATGGCCGCGCATGGCTTCCAACCCCTGCTCCACTTCCGCGAGGGTAGTGGCGCGTGCGGCGTACGCGCCCAGGCCCCCTGCCAGTTTTACGAAGTCCACGGGTAGGTGGCCGCCATCCAGTTGTCCACTCTTGCCACGGTAGCGATAGTCGGTTCCGAAGCCGCCCGAGCCCACCGCGCGCGACAACCCGCCGATGCTGCTGAAACCATGGTTGTCGAGGATCACGACGTTGAGCTTGTAGCCTTCCTGAATGGACGTGACAATCTCGGACGACATCATCAGGTACGAGGCGTCCCCAACCATGACGTAAACATCGCGCGAGGGATCGGCCATTTTCACGCCTAAGCCGCCCGCGATCTCATAACCCATGCAGGAGTTGCCGTATTCCATGTGGTAGCCACCCGGCCACCGCGTGCGCCATAGCTTGTGCAGATCCCCGGGCAGGCTGCCGGCCGCATTGACAATCACATCCTGGGGGCGCGCGGCGCGGCTCACGGCGCCAATCACTTCTCCCTGGCTGATGGGCGGGCCATGGCGCACGCCGAAAATCCGGTCCGTTTCCTCTTCCCAGCGTGCTTTCCACCCCGCGATGGACTGCGCATACCGCGGGGAGACGCGATAGCCCTCCACCGCGGTCGCCAGCCGCTCCAGCCCGACGCGCGCGTCGCACACCAGCGGCAGTGCGGCGTGTTTGAAGGCATCGAATTCGGCGACGTTGATGCTCACGAAACGGACCAGCGGATTCTGGAAGGCGGTCTTGGATGCAGTGGTGAAATCGCTCAGGCGCGTGCCGATGGTGATAACCACATCCGCTTCGCGCGCCGCAAGATTAGCACCCGGCGTTCCGGTCACACCGATGGCGCCGAGGTTCTGCGGATGGTCGAAGGGCAGGGAACCCTTGCCGGCCTGGGTCTCTCCAACCGGTATACCGGTTTGGACCGCAAATCGGGCCAGTACCTCCGTGGCCTCGCTGTAGATCACGCCGCCGCCCGCCACAATCAGCGGAGTGCGGGCAGCCCGGATCCACTCCGCCGCCTGCGCCAGCAAGACGCCCTCCGGCTCCGGGCGCGCGATGTGCCACACGCGCTTCTGGAAAAGCTCTTCGGGATAATCGAAGGCCTCGGCCTGGACATCCTGCGGCAAGGCCAGGGTGACGGCGCCGGTCTGCGCGGGTGAGGTGAGGACGCGCATGGCTTCCGGCAGCGAGCAGATGAGTTGATCGGGCCGGTAGATGCGGTCCCAATAACGCGAAACCGGTTTGAAAGCGTCGTTGACCGAGATATCCTGCGTATGCTCGGATTCGATCTGCTGCAATACGGGGGCCACGTTGCGGCGCGCGAAAATGTCGCCGGGAAGCAGCAGGACCGGGATGCGGTTCACGGTAGCGGTGGCCGCGCCGGTGATCATGTTGGTGGCGCCCGGTCCGATGGAAGAAGTGCACACGAACGTGGACTTACGCTTGCGTGCTTTGGCGAAGGCGGTTGCGATATGGACCGCACCCTGCTCATTGCGGCAGAGGTAATACGGAAAATCGGGGTTCTGCTGCAGCGCCTGCCCCAACCCGGCGATGATGCCGTGCCCGAAGATACCCCAGGCGCCCTCGAAGAACCTGTTTTCCACGCCGTCGCGCTCCACATATTGGTTCTTGAGGAAGCCCACCAGCGCCTGGGCCATGGTGACGTGACGTGTAGGCATCGGTCGCTCCTTACCTTTCCATGTCCATGGTGACCAGCGGCACCCGGGGATCCTTGTCGCGCCAGGATTGCCGCACCCATTGGTATTGGGGGTCGTCGGACGCGGCCAGCGACCGCGCCGAGCCGCCCAGCGCATTCAGGTAGTACGCGTTGTAGCCATGCGCCGCCACCACCGGGTGATAACCCTCTGGAATCAGCACCATCTCGCTGTCACGGACCGTGATGGTCTCATCCAGGCGCCGGTCCGGTGTGTAGACCTTTTGAATGGCGAAGCCTTCCGGCCGGTCGATGCGGTAATAGTAGATCTCTTCGAGCGAGACCTCGCTCGGGGGATTGTGGACATCGTGTTTATGCGGCGGGTAGCTGGACCAGTTGCCGCTGGGCGTGTAAACCTCCACGACGATCAGCCTGTGGGCGGGGAAGTCCGGCTTGAAAATGCCGTTGATCTGGCGGGTGGCGTTGCCGGCGCCTCGAATCTCCACGTCCACATCCGCGGGTGTCACCAGCCGCGGGGGAAAATACTGCTCGGCGCGGCAGTAGCAGAAGGCGAGGTCGCATTCCGTCGCGGTGGTGACGGTGTAGTGTGTGGAAACCGGCAGATAGAGGGCGTAGGGCATGCCCGCAAATACGTTGGGGCGCCGGCCGATGTTGGTCCACGTGCCGCGGGACGATTCCACGGAGCATTTGCCGCCGAGCAGTACGATGCCCAACTCGCGGTCGCCGGTATCTTCCTCCACGCGGTCCTTGGGGGTCAGCCGCTGGGTCCGGAAACCGAGGAAATGGAAACCGTAACTCTCCGTTCGATTTAAGCTTGGCGGCCGAACCAGCAACTGCATGCGATTGCCTCCTTAAGACGCGCCACCGGACCGAGGCGAACGCGGCGCGTACGAAAGCGACGACAGGCCAGGAGGCCTGTCTCACTTTTCTCCTTTGTGAACACGTGTGTAACAGCATTATCATAATCTCGCGCGGGCGCAGTGTAAAGAATGCATGTGGCTTGCCAATTTTCTTCTTGACGGAGTCGATTGGGTGGGGCTACGATCGGATTGCACACGTAATCATTCGGACCTTTTTGGAGAATTATGGAGTCCGTCGCTTCCTACAAGAGCCTCCTTTTCCAAATGACGCAGACCACGCCCACGTGTTTGTGGAACGATTCCGCGGCCCTCGACGAATTGGCTTATTCCATCGAGCATGGCGCCGTGGGAGCCACCTGCAACCCGGTGATCGCCCTTTCCATCCTGAAAAGGCAGATGCCGCTGTGGCGCGGCCGGATTGAGGCGCTGCTTCAGGAAATGCCCACAGCCACCGAGGACCAGATTGGCTGGAAGATCGTAGAAGAGATGTCCGTCAAAGGCGCCGGGGTTCTGAAGCCGATCTTCGACGCTCAGGGAGGCCGTAACGGCCGCCTTTCCATACAGACCGATCCGCGATTCTACCGGAACCCGCGGGCTATCGTGGAGCAAGCCGTTGGCTTCAGCCAACTGGCGCCCAACATGATCGTGAAGATCCCGGCGACGCGGGCCGGCATTCCGGCCACGGAAGAGGCCACCTATCGCGGCATCAGCATCAACGCGACGGTCTCTTTCACTTTGCCCCAGGCAATCGCGGTGGCCGAAGCCGTGGAACGCGGTCTGGCGCGCCGCGAGAAAGAAGGCCTGGACATCCGGTCCATGGGCCCGGTCTGCACCATCATGGTCGGCCGTCTGGACGACTGGCTGAAGGTGTTGCTGGAGAGGCAGGCCATTTGCATCGATCCCGGCTATCTGGAATGGGCCGGCGTCGCGGTTTTCAAGAAGGCCTACAGCATCTACCGGCAGCGCGGGTACCGCCTACGCCTGCTTTCCGCCGCCTTCCGCAACCACATGCACTGGAGCGAGTTCATCGGCGGAGACGTGGTGATTTCCCCGCCTTATGCCTGGCAGCTTCGCTACAACGCGAGCGATATCCAACCCATTCCGCGGATGGACAATCCGGTGGACCCGAAGATTGTCCGGGCACTGACGGATCAATTCGCCGATTTCGGCCGGGCCTACTCGGAAAACGGCATCTCGGTAGACGATTTCGATACGTTCGGGGCCACGGCTCGAACTTTGCGCCAATTCCTGGCGGCCGGCGCCGAGTTGAGCGCCGTGATCCGCGACTGCATGGTTCCAAACCCGGACAAAATCTAGTAGGATGCTGGAAAACTCTTCCAAGAGACTGGCCGCCGATGAACGCCGATTAACGCAGATGGAAGACAACCCACTTATCGGCGTCCATCTGCGTTCATCTGCGGCTGAATATGCTTTTTCAGTAACCTGTACGGTGCATGAAACAGGCACATCGCGCTTGGCGGTGTGTCTACCATAGGAGGCATTAGCATGAAACGCAGCAAGCTTCGATTCGGCGTTGTAGGAATCGGGCGCATCGGCAAGATTCACATCGAAAACCTGGTGAATCGAATTCCCGGCGCCGAAGTGGTGGCCGTCTGCGACGTGGCCACCGCGGAACTGGAGGCGATTGCCGCCAGGTTCGGTATCGGGAAAACATTCGGGGACTACAGAGAATTGCTGGATCTTCCCGAAGTGGACGCGGTGGTGATCTGCAGCCCAACCAACCTGCACTACCAGATGATCGTGGATGCGGCCGCGCGCGGGAAACAGATCTTCTGCGAAAAACCGATCGACCTCTCCATCGAAAAAGTGCAAGCCGCCAACCAGGAAGTGCGCCGCCGCGGAGTCCGCATGATGGTGGGGTTCAACCGCCGCTTCGACCCCAACTTCCTGAAGGTCCGTGAGACCATCGCCGGCGGCCTGGTGGGCCAACCGCACGTGCTGCGCATCACCAGCCGCGATCCCGGTCCTCCACCCGAACAGTACATCCGCGCGTCCGGCGGCATCTTCCTGGACATGACCATCCACGATTTCGACATGGCGCGCTACCTCATGGGCAGCGAAGTCACCGAAGTCTATACCAGGGCCGCCGTGTTGGTGGACCCCATGATTGGCAAGGCCGGCGACTTCGATACCGCGGTGAT
Organism: Bryobacterales bacterium; assembly: GCA_003167255.1. GTDB lineage: Bacteria > Acidobacteriota > Terriglobia > Bryobacterales > Bryobacteraceae > PALSA-129. The sequence continues at coordinate 33,173 of PMTR01000120.1, read as the reverse complement.
CACCCTCACTTTTGAGAACGGCGCTTTTGCCGTCATCGATAACAGCCGCAAGGCCGTCTACGGCTACGACCAGCGCGTGGAGATGTTCGGCTCGGAAGGCATGGTGACCGTCACCAACAACACCCCCGACACGCATATTCTCTGCGATCGCGTCGGTATCCATACGGCTCTGCCCCTGAACTTCTTCCTGGAGCGGTACGCGGAATCCTATCAGCGCGAAATGCGCGCGTTTGTGGATGCGGTGGTGAATCAGACGCCCGTTCCAGTCGGCGGAGAAGATGGACTCAAAGCCATGGTGATTGCGCTGGCTGCCGGAAAATCCGCCCGGGAAAACCGGCCGGTAAAGCTGTCGGAAATCTACGAAGGAGTGCCCACATGTCAAGTCTCCTGAATGTAGGTGTGATTGGATTGGGAAGGCTGGGCAGCGTCTATGCGCGCAACCTGGCGCAGCGCGTTCCCAATGCCCGTCTGGTCGCCGTTGCCGACCATAAGGCCGAACTCCGCGAACAGTTCGCCCGGGAACTCGACGGCGTCAAAGTCTACGACAATCATCTGGACCTGCTCAACAATAAGGATGTAGAAGCGGTCGCCATCATCACTTCCACCAGCACTCATAAAGAAGTGGTCATGGCCGCCGCCGCCTGTGGCAAGGCCATCTTTTGCGAAAAGCCCATGTCGTTGTCCCTGGACGGCGCCCGCGACATGCTCCACGCCGTGGAAAAGGCCGGTGTGTTTTTCCATATGGCTTTCCAGCGCCGCTTCGATGCCGGTTACCTGGCGGCGAAAAAGAAAGTGGACGATGGCGTCATCGGCACTCCCGTGGTGATGATCTCCACTTCGCGCGATCCGTTCCGTCCCCCGCTGGAGTTTTGCGATCCCAAGGTTTCGGGCGGCCTGATCGCGGATATGGGAATTCATGATTTCGATCTGGGCCGCATGTTCATGGGAGAGGTAGCTACGGTTCACGCCGTGGGCGGCGCTTTGGCGTACCCCGAAATGAAATCCGTCGGCGATATTGACAACGCCCTTGTCAACATGGTCTTCGAGAGCGGAACCCTGGGTTCGGTGCAATTGAGCCGCAACTCAGTCTTCGGCTACGATATCCGCACCGAGCTTTGGGGCACCAAGGGCTCCATCCAGATCGGCTATTTCCAGCACACGCCCATTCTGGTGATGACGCAGGAAGGCATCACGCATGACGTGGTGCCGCATTTCATGCAGCGTTTCGAGGGCGCTTACCTCACCCAGATCCAGGATTTCGTGAACAAGGTGCTGAAGGGCCAGCCGCCATCGCTGAGCGGAGCCGACGCCATCGCCGCCATGCGGATCAGCCTTGCCGCGACGCTCTCGTGCCACGAGGGCCGGCCGGTGCAGGTGAGCGAAGTAGATATCAGGCCCGTGACCGCCTGAACCGGTCCCTTGTAGCGCCGGCGGTCTCTGCCGCCGGTTTCGTTGATAGATTTTCGGTGAACCGTACAGGGTGATCCTTTCAGGCGGATAAGGGCCCAGCTTGCAAACCATCGCCGATTAGAACGACAATGACCGGGAGTTCCCAGACGACCATGGAAAATTCGAAGCAGTCGCGTACTCGGGCAATTGCCACCGACCCGCATTTGTGGTTGCCCATCATCGTCCTGATCATCGGAATCGTTGTGCTGGTACTGGTGAAATGAGCGACCTACCATCGAATGCCAGGCGTTCAACGCACTCCCTTCACGTGCTGGGAGTAGCTTGCGGTTTGGCGGCGGCCACCTGGCTGGCGGCAGCCGAGGCTCCGACCAAACTGGTGACGGCCGGCTTCTCCCCTTTCTTGATTTCGCTCGGCATGGTGGCGGGCGTGTTCGTAGCGCGATGGACCGTGCCCATGGCTTTGAAAGGAAGCGGCTACGTCTGGCAGGACCTTCGTGAAAAGCCCCATCTGATCGTCTGGGCGATCGTCGCGGGAATGTTGTGGGCGGTGGCCAATACCCTGACGGTCTTCGCGGTTCGAAATGTCGGATTGTCGATTGCCTTTCCGCTGTGGAATATCAATAGCCTGGTGGGATTGTTCTGGGGCTGGCTGCTATTCAAGGAGCTGCGTGGTTCCGGCTGGGGACGGGTGGTGGGTGGCGCCACGGCCATTGTGGGCGGGGCTTTTCTGCTGGCCTATGCCACTTCACAGCACGCAAACACCATGCCGGGCGGCGCCACGCTGGGGATCGTAGCCGCGATCACCGCCGGATTGCTGTTGGGCACCATGTACATTCCGTACCGGAAAGCTTACATCAGCGGAATGAACCCGCTCTCTTTTGTCACCGTATTCACATTCGGTGAATTGGCAACGGTTAGCACCCTGACGGTGATCTGCGACGGAGGGTTGCATAAGGTGATGGCCGAACTGGTGGCCGCGCGGCCCGTGCTGTTCTGGCTTTTTCTGGGCGGATTCTGCTGGGTGGTCGGCGACCTGTTTCAACAGTATGCCGCGAAGTACATCGGGATTGCGCGCGGCATTCCGCTCTCCAACACCAACCAGCTCTGGGGTCTGGCCTGGGGCGTTCTGGTATTCGGCGAACTTGCCGGGCAAGGTCTCAAGGCTCATGTGCTGGTCTTCGCGGGCTCGATCATCATGATCGCGGGGGCCGGCGCGATCTGTTCAGCCAAGGCATCCGAATCCGAGCAGACCTCTTGGAAAGCGGCCGTGGACCGGGAATGCAGACGGTACGGTCTTGACCCGGCGCGCGTGGCGTCGAGCAATCTTGGCGAAGATCCGCTGGCCCAGGAAAAGCCGAAGCGTCACTGGTGGGAACTGGTGATTGTGGCTGTGGCGACGGCAATCTTTGTGTGGTTGGCCATCGGCGCCAAACATCAGGCCGTCGCGGTGAATCTCCCCTGGATGGCCGTTTTGCTGGTCACCACGCTGGTGTGTCTGGTGGTGTGCGGTGTGCTCTTGTGGAAGCGCACACGATTCTCCTGAGATGAACACCACGCAGCAGCTCCGTCACAGACCGGCGTCCATCAAAGATGTTGCCCGCGTGGCCGGTGTTTCGCATTCCACGGTTTCGCGCGCGCTGCAGAACAGCCCGGTAGTCAATCCCAAAACGGCCGCGAAAATCCGGCGGATCGCGCGGGACATGGCCTATCGGCCCAGCGCCGTCGCGCGTGGTCTGGTGACGCAAAAGACCCGAACGATTGGCGTCGTGGTCACCACTATTGCCGACCCGTTTGTGAGCGAGGTGGTCATCGGCATCGAGATGGCCGCCAACGATAGTGGCTATTCAGTGTTTCTGGCCGACTCGAACGCCGATCCGACCAGGGAAAAAAGCGTAGTGCATTCGTTTGCCGAAAGACGGGTGGACGGCATTGTGGTCACCTCATCGCGCGTGGGAGCGCTGTACACTCCGCTGCTGTCGGAAATGATGGTGCCGATTGTTCTGATTAACAACCAGCATCCCGGACAGTTCGTTCATTCCGTAATGATTGATAACCTTCCAGCGAGCAGGGATGCCACCAATCATCTGATCCGTCTGGGCCATCGTCGGATCGCCTACGTGGGAGACCGGTACGGCCACCAGTCGGACACGGAACGATTTGCGGGGTACCGCGAGGCTCTGGCGCAGGCCGCCCTGCCGTTCCTGCCGGAACTGGTGGTGCATGGCGATGGCAAACCCGAAGGGGGCGCCCTGGCCATGAACAAGCTGCTGTGCCTGCCCAATCCGCCCACGGCCGTGTTCTGCTATAACGACATGACAGCCCTGGGAGTGCTCCGCTCGATTCACGTGCACGGATTACGCGTCCCCGCGGATATTTCCTTAGTCGGCTTTGACGACCTGTTTTTCGTTTCCTATACCCAGCCTCAACTCACTACCGTACGGCAGCCCATGCGGCAGATGGGTCGGATGGCCATGGAGAATCTTCTGAAACTAATGTTGGGGCAACCGTCGGCTGAGTCGATCAAGGTCGCCGCTGAATTGATCGTGCGGGAATCGACGGCGGCGCCGCGGGGGTGATCCGCGGTGACCAACGCTCGGGAATATGCGGCTTCAACCATATCTTGGCCGCGAACAAACCATAACCTCGCTGCGAGCCCGTACCTCCAGCGGGGACATCAGTGTCTGGCTTGGCGACAGTATTGGGCCGAAATGCTGGCAAGTTGCCGCAACACGCCCACTGCTGACATGTGTCGGTCTAGCGATAGAGCTCTCCTGACGCCATAGTTTTTGCCGATCGCACACAGCCGACCTCTGGGGACTAGTGTGCCTGCCCCCTAAATCGCAGTGCCGTCGGCTCTGGGGAGTCAACTATAACAGCCCTGCTGTGGCGGGTGCTCTCAGGACGGGACAGAAAGGGCCACAGCGCTTGCGATGCGCACGGGCCGATTGATCGGCACCTGGAAAGTCCTCCAGATCCTCGATCCTAAAAGGACGGTAAGCTGTATTCAAATGAATCTTCCTGTACCATCCGAGGTTTTCGAGTATTTCGCCGCAGATCCAGAGGGGCCGATGTGGAATGTTTCGAGGGCCATGGAGGCAGCGCCCAAGCTGTGGTATGCGGCCTAAACTCCCTGTTCGACGCGATCTCCAAGGATGAAGTGCTTGAGGTCCAGAAAGATGCCCTGTTCCGGCACCTTTGTGACGGGAACCTTGACGCGGACCGCGCAGCCAGAATATGGATTGCGGAGCGATTACTTTCAAAAGAAATTGCGCGTCGGAAGCTGATGTTGGTTCGTCGCGAAGTCCAGGAACCGCGGCCTGCGCCGTACGATCTTCCCGCAATCGCGGATGTGCCCGTGGATGCCGATCACCTAGTGCCACTTTCAGCATTTCAGTATGACGGCTCGCGTCTTTTGCGAAACGACTACGCCTTCGGCGTGGTTACAACGACGGGGGCGCCAAACTCGAGCTACTGGCTTTTGGGCGCCCTCTATTCGCAAAAGCTAGATGCCCGAACAAGTGTTCGATTGGACCCGCTCTTGTTCGGCCCGGAGGATCGGTTCCCGGCGATGTTTTACAGAATGTGGATGTACGGAAGGCCGCTCGATTGGGAGCGGCTTCGACATTTGCGTCAGCCCGAGCACGGTCGCTGGCTTCCCGGTAGTCTCAGGCCAGAGAGCGAATTCACGGACTTCTGCTGGGTACCTCGTCCTGACGGTATCCACTTCCTCGCCGAGGAGGTGCCGAAGGCACAGTCCTGTGGCTTTGAGCCATCTCGCTACTTGCACGCAATCTACGATCCCACTTCCGAAAGGATCACCCATTTCGATGGCGCTCTCCGAGTATTCGCTCCTGAGGAGATCGGGCATCGGCACTCCTTACATGTGCGTAGCGGTGGCAAACTCGGCGTACGGGAAAAAGTGTTCCGAACCGACGAGCCCATACATCGCGACGCGTTCACCGTTATCGCTCAGGCATTCTTCGTCTGGAACGAAGACGTGCTTCGCTACTTCACCCAAGAGCTCGCGTTGCCAGGTTCACCGTTGAGCTGATCGACGCCGCTTCGGCCCCCGCGGGCCCGGCCCGTTCGCAATCCTCCCGGCAAACGCGCTTGCATCTGGGGAACCGCCTTCCGCTTGGACGTGTCGCCAACCGCGGAAGTGCTGCAACCGCCGCTTGGCTGGTGATCACCCGCGGGTAGTCGCCCAGCGGAGAGCGACCAACGACGCAAGCCGTGAGTGAGTATCAACCGCGGCGAGGACGTATCTCAAAGTTCACGCCTTCCTGCGCCTGGAGATGAGCGAGGACGCCAAACAAGTTCTTGGCCGAGGGGTTGCCATTCGGCCCAAACATCCGCATGAGGCTGTTGGCCGGGATGGATGTCGCGTCCTCCAACTGCCGAAAGCCGACTGTGGCGTTGATATAGTTGCGCAGGATCGCGCGGCCCGTCTTCTCGTCGCCGGAGAGCATGAGCTCGATTGCTTCACGAAGCAACGCCTTGCGGAATCGCGGTTCCCGTTGGGCGCGTTCGCGGATCGTTTCGCGAAAATCTTTGGTCAGTGGCATCGTGTTTTTTCCTGAGTCTTCCTGTTCCGGTAGTCTTCCCAATTCGCCTTTGCCTGGCGGATGTCTTCCTGCTGGCGCTTCTTCATGCCGCCGGCGAGCAGAATCACAAGCCGGCCACCGTCCCGCCCGAAGTAAATGCGGTAGCCGGGGCCAAAATCAACCTTGTATTCGAGAACGCCGCTACCGACCGTCTTGACGTTGGACAGGTTGCCTTCCGCAATGCGTTCAAGCGCCGTTGCTACCTTCGCCGCGGCTTGAACGTTGAGTGCACGCAGCCACTTCGTAAAGGGGCTTCGTCCAGCGGTGTTGATGTATTCCCGAACGTCGAGCACGATTCGATAATAACATATACGTTAGTATTGACCGTCGATTCCGGTATCAGTCGCCCAGGGTTTAGGAACCAGCCTCAATAGGGCAAGTGCTGGTTCAAGTCGCAGAACAGCTGGCCGCTACAGGCGCCCCACCACATAGTTCTGTGCCGCCTGCTGAAAGCTCCGCAGTTGTTCGGCCTCCCACTGGCTGTTCTGGTCGAGCTCCCGCGCCATGAATTCCACCACGCGGGGCGCCATCCGGATGGCAGCTTGGGCGTTGAGGAACAAAGCCCGCGTGCGCCGCGCCAGAACGTCCTCTAGAGTGCGCGCCATTTCATGACGCACCGCCCAGACCACTTCCGCGCCGGTGTAGGGGAGCGCGCCATCGAGCGGCTCGGCCCACGCCGGTTGGCTCTCCTCCGGGCGTTTTCCGGGCGTTTCAGGGGCGTTTCAGGGGGCGTTTCAGGGACAGGCTACGAAACCCCCAATCGCTCAGCCGCTGGCGTTTGGGGGTTGCGTCCCCGAATTACCATGACCAGCGCTCGGGAATATGCGACTCTTCAGGCGTGTCACCGCTCACGTTTCTACCGAGGCGATCATCGCCGGGGGCGTCTACTTTCGCAGTGTCCACTTGACGGGAAACCTTACGACGCGATCTCCGGTTCGCGCGCGAGGCGGAGGCTCACTGCTGCAACGGCAAATCCGCTCGGCTCCGTAGCGACAGCGCCAGGCCAACGATCATCAGCACGAGGATCACGAGGTTGACGTAAATGCCTGGAGGTGTCCCGGTCCTGGCGATGGGCTTCACCAGTAGAATCCACCTCCTCGCGAGGTGCTCGATCAGGAACAGGACGAACAGGAACGGAATCATGGCGCGATAGCGCGTGAGCGCCAGTACACCGAACACGCTGAACACGAGCTGCGCAAGCCCCCAGATCGCGAAGAGCGCCACCACGGCCTCCGCGCCGCTGGCGCCGAAGCTGTCGAGGGGGATGCCATCGGCCGATTGCGCCGCAGCACGGCCATTGAAGATGGTGGCCAGGGCGATAGCCGTCTTCAAGACCACGACCGGTATAAAGAGCCAGACCGCCAGGGGGTGACCGCGATAGGTGTTGTCGATGCGTTGAGGAAAAATCCGGTTGAGCGCTGTCGACATGGCTTTATTGCCCCTTGCTCTCGCTGGTGGATGGGCCGAAGCCGCAACGTTCTCGCATGCGTTGCCGGAATCGTTCCCTCAACTCAGGGGTCATGCGCTTGGAGCGAGAGAAACCGCGGCCTCCGAATCCGCCGAAGAGGATCCGGCACAGCGCCAGAATCCCAAGGGCTTGCCAGAAGGTAATCTGGCGCCAGCCGAAGATCGGCGGCAGCAGCCAATTCCACAGTTGCAGCACGACTTCGCCGCCGATGGCGATAAATAGCAGGATTCCGCCGATCGCCAGCGGAGCCAGGAAAATCCATCTCCTTCTCATCTTCAGTTCCTCATCCTTTCGTAAATTCGTCGTAAATGCTTTGCAATCGCTCGCGCAAGTGCAGCACCGCATAGCGTTTGCGCGAGAGCAGCGTATTCACGCTCACGCCGGTCCGGGCGGCCATCTCCTTGAAGCTGCGCCCTTCCAACTCGTGCGCAACAAACACCTCGCGCTGCTCCTCCGGCAGCTCGGCGACTGCCACCTCGAGTTCATCGAGAAGCACGTTGCGGGCGTATAGCGCCTCCGGTCCGGCAGCGGGCGAAGGCAGCAGGTCTTCCAACTGCAGCAGTTCGTCGTCCTCGTCCGCGACGGCGGTATCGCTGAAGCTCTCCGGCTTCTTCTTGCGGAAGAGATCGGTGATGCGATTGCGCGCCACGCGAAACAGCCAGCCGGTGACATGCTCGATTGGCATCAGCAGGCGGTTCGCTTCCACCAGCTCGTAGAAGACCTCCTGCAGAATGTCCTCAGCGTCGCGCGGGTCGGGCACGCGCCGGCGAATGAAGTTGCGCAGCCGGGACTGCTCCCGCTTGACCACTTCGGAGATCCGCTTGTCCTGTTCGAGTGCCATCCGCTCCAGGCCCGCTGCGTCATTCACCTACGGTTGTAGACGAATGAGGGGGTGCGGATATTGTAGGGTCGCTAGTGAACCGATGGGTGCCCCCGACCATCGCTCGCGCCGGACTCCACGAAATGAAAATTAATCCATCACCTTGCCAAACGGCAAAGTGATGGTTTAAGTCACAGAATAGGTAGCCGCTACAGACAGCCCACGACATAGTTCTGAGCCGTCTGCTGGAAGCTCCGCAGTTGTTCGCCTTCCCACTCTCGGTTCTCGCCCAACTCCCGCGCCATGAATTCCGCCACGCGGGGCGCCATCCGGATGGCAGCTTGGGCGTTCAGAAACAAAGCCCGCGTGCGCCGCGCCAGAACATCCTCCAGGGTGCGCGCCATTTCGTGCCGCACCGCCCAGACCACTTCCGCGCCGGTGTAGGGGAGCGCGCCATCGAGCGGCTCGGCCCAACCAGGTTCGCTCTCCTCCAGTTCCCGCACCATGGGTGCGTCAGAGCCGAACATCCATAAGTGGCCGAACTTTCCGGAAGCCGGATGGAATCCGTGGACATTGAGATGAGCGGTGACGCAAGGCCGTTCCGGCAAGCGGGCCAGAGTGGCCGCCTGGTTGACACAATCTTCGGCCATGTGGCGATAGGTAGTCCACTTGCCTCCACAGATCGTGATCATGCCGGAATTTTCGATGCGAATGGTATGGTCTCGCGAAAGCGCCGCGGTATTGCCGGACTCGCCGGAACGGACCAGCGGGCGAATTCCCGCGAAGACGCTGAGGACGTCGCCGCGCGCGGGCTTCTTTTCCAGATACAACGATGCCGTCTGGAGGATGAACTCGATCTCCTGTTCCAGGGCGACCGGCTCGATGGTGGCCTCAGCAATCGGCGTGTCGGTGGTTCCGACGAGGGTGTGGCCATGCCAGGGTATGGCGAACATCACCCGCCCGTCACTGGTATGCGGGACCATGATGGCGCTCTCGCCGGCCAGGAACGAGCGGTCGAACACCAGGTGGATGCCCTGGCTGGGTGCGATCATCGGCTGAACCGAGGGGTCGGCCTTGCGGCGCAAGTGGTCGGCGAACGGACCGGTGGCGTTGATCACCACCTTGGCGCGGGCTTCGATTCGCTCGCCGGTCTCGACGTCGCGGAATCGCACGCCGTCCACGAAGCCCTCGCCATCCTGGGTCAGTTCCGTGACTTGGGCATAGTTCAGCAAGGTGGCGCCCTGCTCGAAGGCGGTCGCTGCCAGGTTGATGAGCAGCCGTGCATCGTCGAACTGGCCGTCGAAGTAAATCACGCCGCCTCTTAGGCCTTCGGTCTTGATGGTGGGCAGCCGTTCCAGCGTTTCTTCGCGGGAGAGAATCCGCGACGCCCCAAAACCGTACTTGCCGGCGAGCAGGTTGTACAGCTTGAGGCCGATTCCGTAGAATGGCGCTTCCCACCAATCGTAGTTCGGCACCACGAAGCCCAGGTTGCGGACCAGGTGCGGCGCATTCTGAAGAAGCAGGCCTCGCTCCTTGAGGGCTTCCATGACCAGCGATACGTTGCCCTGCTCCAGGTAGCGCACTCCGCCGTGGACCAGCTTGGTGCTGCGGCTCGAAGTCCCCTTGCCGAAGTCGCTCTGTTCGAGGAGAAGGACGTCATATCCGCGAGTAGCGGCGTCGATGGCGACTCCAACGCCCGTCGCGCCTCCGCCCGCTACAATCATGTCCCATTGTCCCGCGTGGGCACGCAGGCGCCGGTACATCTCGGTTCTGTTCATGTAGTCCTCACGGGCGTGAAGAAATCGCGCAGACCGGCGGGGTGACAGACGAAAGCGTCTGTCCCACTTTGGTGCGCAGGCCTGCGTTCTTGTGGGGCAGGCGCTTTCGCCTGCCAACCTACGCTTACGGCTAGAAAAACAGTTTCAGAGCGAACTGGCCCTGCCGCGACGGATAGGCAGTGCGGATGGTGCCGAAGGCGGCACTGGTCGTTTGTGTGTTCGGTATCCCGAAATTCGTGTGGTTCAGAATATCGAAGAACTCCGCCCGGAATTGCAGCCGGACGGCTTCGTGAATGCGGAAGTTCTTGTCAATCGAACAGTCCCACTGCTCGAAGTTGGGAGTACGGAACGAATTGCGGCCCAGGGCGCCAAACGGCGCGCTGGCGGGCGGCGTGGCGAATGTGTACCCGGCGAAATAGGTGTTCAGCATGGCGGAGCGGCTCTGGCTGGTGGCATTGCCGGAAACATTGGGGCGCAGGAACGGCTGGCCGCGATAATCGTTGGAAAGCGAGCTGACCTGGTTGGCCCCGGTTGCAGCGTAGGTGACGTCGAGCGGTTGGCCCGTGTGAGCGGTGTTGATGCTGGTGATCTCCCATCCGCCCAGAAACGCATCTAGTACGGGATTCATGTTGGCGCCGTATTGACGGCCCTTGCCGAAGGGAAGCTGGTAAACCACGCTGGTGACATTATTGAGCTTCACGTCAAAGCTGGAAAGCCCTTTTTCCGCGGCCAGGGCGTGGATGTTTTGGGGATTGGCCTGGTAGTAGCCCGCGAAAGTCTCAAGCGCCTGTTCGGAATTGCCCATTCCTTTGCCCCAAGTGAAGGAGTTCAGGACGTACAGGCTCTTCGTGAAACGGTGCTCCACGCGGGCCGAGAAGCCATTGTAGTGATTGTTACCGGCCGGATCGAGCCACGTGATCGGCCCGAAAGTCGGTATCGGCACGCGGAGGGTGTATGCCACGGTCGAACCCGGCTGGTTGGGGGCCGCCTGGTTGTAATCGGCGATGATGGGAAGCCGCGTGCTGTGGTTTCCGTTGTAGGCCAACTCGATCACGGTGTCCTTGGGGAGTTGCCGTTGCACCGAGAGGAACCAGTTTTGGATGAGCGGCCATTTGCTGTCCGGCGGAGTGTAGACCACGTTGGAAAGGGCCGGATTGAAGGCCGCTGGGCTGGCGATGTTGGCGCTAAAGCTGTTGAGGGTAGTGAGGAAGGTGGCCGGCACTGGGCCGCCCGCGGGGATCGACTGGCTGAGGACACCGAAAAGCGCCTGAGGAGCATTGATGCCCTCCTGGGCGCTGCCCGGCCGGTTGAAGAACGTGTAGCTGATGCCATATCCGCCGCGAACCACCGTCTTGGGGTCGAGGCTGTATGCCATTCCAATCCGCGGCCCATAGTCTTTGTAGTCGGGGTGGACCAGGCCGCGTTGAAAAAGGCCTCCGCTGGCGGCTTTGATCATGGTATTGGTGGTGGGGTCGAAATTCGAGTAATTGTTATCGCGCTCATAGAGCGGCGACGCGAACTCCCACCGCAGTCCGACGTTCAGAGTAAGCTTCGCGCTCACATGATAGTCGTCCTGAAAATACAGCGAGTGGACAAATTGCCGCAGGTTGACGATGGTATAACTCCCCTGGTTAATGGTGTTGGGAGTGCCGAACATGAAATCCGCGAGACTGTAGCTGGTATTGTCCGTCGCCACCGTGCAGCCGGTAGGCTGGCCCAGTTGCGCACAGGTGGGCTTGCTGAAGTTCCCGCTGTAGGTATCCTGGCCATAAAGCGGATTCGTGTCCAGGATCTCGGTCCGGATGTTCAAGTATTGATAACCCACCTTGAGAGAATGCCGGCGCAGGGTTTTCGAATAATTGAATTCGGGATCCCAGGAAGTAGGATTCTGGAACTGCGGATTGCTGGTCTGGCGGCCCAGAGCCGTGAGTCCGGTGAGGGTCTGCGTATTGAGCCCGCCGGTGAGACTGGGTGTGGTCGGCAGGCCTTGGAAGCCGCCGAACATGGCATTCATGCTCGGGCCGCCGATATACGGCGGATTCTTGCCGGCAAGCATATGGGAGAAACCCAGGCGAGCTTCGAAGATCGAGGTTGGCGTGACGGTCCAGGTGTAGCCGAGCGAAGCGTCCTGATCGACCGTGTGAATGTAGCCGTTGCCGTCCCCGCCGGAGGGACCAGTGAGATCGGGTGCGTAATACTGCAAGTCCTTGCGCTGGCTGAAACGCAGAGAGGCCGACATGTGATCGTTGATCTGGCCGTCCACTTTGGCGTCGAATTTGTCGCCGTAATCGCGGATCAGCAGGAGCGCCTCGTCGTTGTTGGAGCGGCACGAAGTAGGAAGCGCGCTACTACCCGCGGAGCAGCCGGAGTTATTGGTCGGCGGCAGCCCGGTGAGGGCCGTATTGGCGAACGGATTCAACGTCGCGACGGGGATCGGCGTGTTCGCGGGATAAACTACGCCGGTCAGCGGGTTGACCACCGGCACGGGAAGGATACCCTTGCGATCCGTTGCGTCGGCGATGGAATCGAAATTGAGATACCGCTGCAACTGTCGTAAGCCTTCGTAATCGCCGAAAAAGAAGAGCCGGTTCTTGACAATTGGTCCGCCGATGGTGGCGCCGAACTGGTTGCGCTGCAAGGTGGGCTTCACGAAGACGGCAGGGCTGAACAGGAAGCCGGTGGCATTCAGGTCGGTGTTGCGCACGAACCAGTAGGCCGAGCCGTGAAAATCGTTGGTGCCGGATTTCATTACGGCGCTAATCACCGCGCCGCCCACGCGTCCGTATTCAGCGCTGTAGTTGCTCGTGATAACTTTGAACTCGGCGAGCGCGTCCGGCGACAACTGCACCAATTGGGAGGAATAGCCCTGGTTGCTGGTCCCGTACGAATTGTTGTCCATGCCGTCCAGTAGAAAATTGTTATACGTGCTGCGCATGCCGTTCACATTGAAGGCGGCCTCGCGCGGCGTCCCGCTGGCCGAGAAGGTGGCTGAAATCGGAGACTTGACAGCGTTGGTGGACAAGAGCGCCAGGTCCGCATAGTTGCGGCCGTTGAGCGGCAGTTCCGCGATTGCCGTTGTGTTGATCACCTGGCCGTGTTCGCTCGAATCCGTCTCGAGGGCGGCGGCCACGCCCTTCACGTCCACGGATTCCGTTACGGCGCCGACCTGCATGGAGACATCCACGCGCTGCCGGGCGTTGACGGTCACCATCACGTCCGTGGTAGTGAACTTCGAAAATCCGGTATGCTCCACGGCGATCGAGTAGCGGCCGACTTTCACGTTGAACAAATCGTAGTTGCCGCTGTCGTCGGTGGTGGTCTGCACCTTGATGGCGGTGTCCTGGTTGGTCAGTGTGACGGTGGCCTTCGGCACGGCCGCGCCCGAAGGGTCGCGTACCGTTCCCAGAACCTCGGCGGTATCGAACTGAGCGAATAGCGCAGTGGCTATCAGAAAACAGCCGAGGAATAGCGTTGTCTTTGAGAGTTTGTTCACGAGTCTAACCTCCAACAGATTTTCTCAAGCAGATGTTTACACCCGAATTACCATTGTGTGACAGTTGCAAAACTACGCCCCGCAGCAGCACGCAATCGCCTGGCGTCCGGCCAATGGTTCTCATGCGCCCCCTCCTTTGGTTGTTGCCGAAAGATCGGCCACCGGGCGCAGGTTGCCGGCGGTGCCAGGCTTCAGTTTCCACGTCAAGGAGAGCAGCAGTATACCCAGAAAAGTAGAAACCAGAATGCCATAAAACGCGGCGTTCCATCCGTAACGCTCGGCCATGCTGCCAATGCCCTTGCCTTGCGCCGTGCGGCCCAGATAGCCGAAAAGACCAATGAACCCCGCCGTGGTGCCCACCGCCTTCTTGGAACTGAAGTCCAGGCCCATCACCGGCAGAAGCATCACCGGCGGATAAACGAAGAACCCGATGATCCCGAACAGTGTCAGGTCCAGCCACAGCATTCCCGGCGGTGTATAGAGGATGGCGGTGAATGCCAGGAAGACGGGAATCATACAGATTACGCTTATCATGCCGCGCCGTCCGCCGGATTTGTCGGACAGCCAACCCATCAGGAGGGTACTGAACATGCCGCCCAGCTCGTAGATGGCGGTGCTGAATCCCCCCTGTTCCAGGCTGGCGTGCTTGACCTCTTTCAGATAGGTCGGGCCCCAGTCGAGCATGCTGTAGCGGGCGAGATAGACAAAAAAGTTGGCGGCGGCGAACAGCCATATATACCGGTTCTTCAGGACGTAGTTGACCAGCAGATCGCGGGTGCCCAGTTCCTTTTCTTGATCGAGCGCCACTTGCGCGGGATAGTCGTTGTGGTACTCCTCGATGGGCGGCAGGCCCACAGATTGCGGCGTGTCGCGGAGCCTCACAACCAGGTAGATAGCGCACACCACCGCCAGCACCCCGGGTACATAGAAGGCGGACCTCCATCCCCACCAGGCAGTGCAGTATGCGGCGATGATCCCGATCAACCCGCCTCCGGCGTTGACAGCGAGGTTCCAGAATGCGAAGACGGTGCCCCGCTCGCGCACGCTATACCAGTGCCCCAGGCTTCGACCGCAGGGCGCCCATCCCATACTTTGCGCCAGGCCGTTGAGCGTCCACAGCGCAAGGTGCACGGGATAGCTGCTGGCGGCTCCGAAAGCGAAATTGCACACCGCCGTCATCAACAGGCCGGCCGGCATGAAATAACGCGGGTTGCTTCGGTCGCTCCAGGCGCCCATCACGAACTTGCCGATGCCGTACGCGATAGCGGTGAGCGCAAGCAGGTCGCCTATCTGGCTCTTGGAGTAATGGAGCGCCTGCCCCATCTCCTTGGATACCACCGGTAAGTTGTTGCGAACAAAGTAGAAAGTGGCGTAGCCGATGAAGGTGGATTCGAGGATTCTCCAACGGAATTTGGGGTACAGCTTCCGTATCTGCTCGTCAGGGAGCCTGTGAACGTGCGCAGCCGGCCGGAACAGATCGCTCAAGCGACTTAACCTCAACTCCCACTAACTTGTCGTCTTAAGGTCAATAGTATGACGGATCGGAATATAAGGTCAAGCACTCTGTATGCAATGTTCACGTGTGTATTCGGGCTTATACGGTGGCCCAGGGCCCGGCGTCCATGCCGGAACCATCCACCTTGTTGAGGTGTCTAATCGATTCGGTATGCACGAAACCAGTACCATCGACACCTGGCAATCGCTTCGCTCGTTTGCCCGGTTCTGCGGGCGTCTGACCCTGGCCCACTTCTTGTCCTAAGTACTCGTGGGCGGTGCTTCCTACGTGTTGATCATGCGGCACTGCTGGGGCAACATTCCCCTGACGGCCGGATTGCGCGAACTCACCAGCCCGCACGTCCAGCTTTGGATCTGGCCTGCCCAATTCTTACGCGGCCTCGTGCTCGCCGCGGTGTTTTTACCCGCTCCGGGCAACGCTCCTGCGGATGGGACGCCTGGGCGGACTGGCCGTCGCAGGCCATCGAGAGATTGCCCCCCTCTCTCATTCCCGGGTATGTTAGCATCGCCGCGTTCCGCCGGGTGGTGGCGACGCGTGATACGTTGATTTCTGGAACCCATGTGGCGAATGTTTTCTTGAGGAGAGCTTATGCCGACTGAATCCAACGTACGCAGGGACTTCTTGCGGCTGGCCGGCGCGGGCATTACCGGCGCCGCCCTCACTGTGAAAGCGGACCAGGACGCGGCGCGCCCCGCCGTAATTTCGGCCGCGGCCGCGAGCTTTGACGTCAGGACGTCCGGCGCCACCGGCGACGGAAAAACTCTCGATACCGCCGCCATCAACAAGACCATCGATCGAGCCGCGGCCGCCGGCGGCGGGACCGTGTTCTTCCCCGCGGGTAATTATCTTTCGTATTCCATCCATCTGAAGAGCAACGTTGCGCTGCACCTGGACGCAGGCGCGACCATCGTCGCGGCCGATCCGCCAGCCGCGGGCGCCGCCGGGTACGATCTCGCCGAGGCCAATCAGTGGGACATGTACCAGGATTTCGGCCACAGCCATTTCCGCAACAGCCTGCTCTGGGGCGAAGAGATCGAAAACATCGCCATCGTAGGAACGGGCCGCATCTGGGGTAAAGGTTTGAGCCGCGGCACCGGCCAGGGCCCCAACGCCCACGATCCGGGAGTGGGCAACAAGTCCATCAGCCTGAAGAACTGTCACAACGTGCTGCTGCGCGATTTTTCGATTCTCCACGGCGGCCACTTCGGCATTCTGGCTAACGGGGTAGACAATCTGACGATCGATAACCTGAAGATCGATACCAACCGCGACGGCATGGACGTGGATGCCTGCCGCAATGTCCGCATTTCGAATTGCTACGTGAACTCGCCCTGGGACGACGGCATTTGTCTGAAGTCCGATTACGCGCTGGGCCGCGCCAAGCAGACCGAGTACGTCACCATCACCAACTGCTACGTCAGCGGATGCTGGGCAGAAGGGACCTTGCTGGACGGCACCTACAAGAAGTTCGGGCCTGAGGTCCGCGTCCCGCACACCGGCCGCATTAAGTTCGGCACGGAATCGAACGGCGGGTTCCGCAACATCACGATCTCCAATTGCGTCTTCGAAGGCTGCCAGGGACTGGCGCTGGAAACGGTGGACGGGGCCATCCTCGAAGACGTGACCGTTACCAACATTTCGATGCGCGACATCATCAGCGCTCCCATCTTCATGCGGTTAGGCAACCGCATGCGCGGCCCTGATAACACGCCGGTGGGTACTCTGAAAAGGGTGATCATCAGCAACCTGGTGTGTTCGAATTCCGTCTCCCGGCTGGGCTCCGTGATCAGCGGGATTGCGGGCCACGAGATTGAAGACGTGAAGATCAGCAATATTCAGATTCTGCACCAGGGCGGCGGAACCAGGGAAGATGCCGCCTATCAACCGCCGGAATACGAGGATATGTATCCCGAACCCGGCATGTTTCTCGGCAATTACCGGGCCAACAGCCGCACTCCGGACGGACGCTGGCTTCCCGAGGGAGCAGGTCGTGGAGGAGCAGGAAGAGGCCCCGCAGCGCCTGGCGCACCTGCCGGAACGGGCGCAGCCCCGGCCGCGGCGCCCGGTCCCGGAAGAGGCGGCGCGGGCGCTCCTGCCAACCAGCACAGCATGCCGTCACACGGTTT
The DNA here is from genome assembly GCA_003167255.1 of Bryobacterales bacterium. Lineage (GTDB taxonomy): Bacteria > Acidobacteriota > Terriglobia > Bryobacterales > Bryobacteraceae > PALSA-129. Next base: position 15,958 of record PMTR01000120.1, on the reverse strand, counting down.
TTACGTGCGCCACGTTAAGGGCATTCAGTTCGATAACATTGAGATCCGAACCGATAAGGAAGACCTGCGGCCGGCTTTCGTACTAGAAGAGGTCCAGGACGCCGACTTCTTCCGGATCAAAGTGCCGCATGCCGCCGGAGTGCCCACGTTCGCGCTCCACAAGGTATCCGATTTTGCGGTCCACATGTGCGGCGATGTGCCGGACACGCAACTGAAAACCGTCGAAAGCAAGACCCTGTAAGACAGCATCGACGCAACCTGATCGGAGCCGCGACCGTGAGGGAGCGGTCTTCCCGGAATACGTGTGAGCCAACCAAAATGAACTCGAAGAAACTGCTGGCGGGGATCCTGATGGTGGCGCCGCTTCTGGCGCAGCAAGCGGTGAAACGGCCCAAGGTCTTGGGCGTGGCGCACATGGCCGTGTACGTGAAGGACCTGGACAAGGCGCGCCGGTTTTATGAGAACTTCCTGGGATTCGGCGAACCGTTCACCCTGCCCAACAAGACCGCGCCCGGCGTGCGGATCGCGTTCGTGAAGGTGAACGAGCACCAGTATTTTGAGCTTTTCACCGAAGCCGGCCGCGGGGAAGGACAACTCAACCACATTTCCTTCTACACCGACAATGCCGGCCAGATGTACGCCTACTTGAAGTCCAAGGGCGTGGCGGTGATGTCGGACCAGGGGAGCGTGAGCAAGGGGCAGACGGGCAACAAGAATTTCAATATCCAGGATCCGGACGGCCACATCGTCGAGATCGTCGAATACCAGCCGGACAGTTGGACAGCGCGCGAAGCGGGCAGGTTTGTGCCGTCCACGCGCATCTCGGAGCACATCATGCACGTGGGAGTGCTGGTGGGCGACCTGGATCGATCCATGAAGTTTTACGGCGACATCCTGGGGTTCCGCGAATTCTGGCGCGGCAGCAGTTCTCCGCGTGAGCTGAGTTGGGTCAACATGAGAGTGCCGGACGGCGAGGACTATCTCGAATTCATGCTGTATAGCCAGCTTCCCGCGCCCGATGGCCGTGGCGGGAAGAACCATGCTTCCCTGACGATACCGGACGCCGATCAGGCGCTCGCAGAGTTGCAGCAGCGGGCGGTGAAAACCGGCTACGACCGGGCAATCGCCATTCAGACCGGCGTCAACCGGAAACGGCAGATCAATTTATATGACCCCGACGGGACGCGCATCGAGCTGATGGAAGCCAACACGGTGGATGGCAAGCCGGCTCCCACTTCCATTGCACCGCCGCCGCACCCGGGGAAGAACCATTGAGGCTCGCGGAATATGGTGACACCCGGCGGCTTTTGTATTACAAGTTGTCCGAATCTTCCGCCGCTGCGAAGGTTTCATCTCGGTCGTGGCGCACGCACTCGTGCGTGCCGCGTCGACACTCGTGTCGACGCCTGGTTCGTGGCCCTTCTCGCGTTGGCTGCCGTCGCCTCCGGCTGTCATAACGCGCCGCCGCCAGCCATCGATCGCGCGATGGCGTCGTGCCTGCCGGCCGATACCGTGATTCTCGGCGGCGTCGACTGCCAACGGTTGCGCGCCTCGCCGGTCTATCGGAAACTGCCGGCCGCGGTCACGGCGATGCTGGAACCGCTCCGCCCGGCGACGTACCTGTTGCTCGCTTCCAACGGCAGGGACTACCTTGCGATCGGCCGCGGCCCGTTTGGCCACGCGCCGCCGGGAGCCATCCTCCTTGCGCCGGATCTCGCGCTTTCCGGGTCGCCGGATGCGGTCCGCGCGGCGACGGCGCAGCACCGGCGTGGTGTGGCGGGTACGCCGCTAGTGGGGCTGGCGGAGCACCTGGCGTCCGGCCACGAGATTTGGATTGTAGCCATGGGGAGCGCCACGCTGCCGGTGAGCGGCAACGCGCAAAACCTGAACCGGCTGCTGCATCAGACCGAGTACGCAACCCTCGCCGTGCGCGTCACGGATGGCATCCAGGCGGAAGCCACCGGCGTATGCGGCACGGCGGAGGGGGCGCGGCGGTTGGAAGAGGAACTGCGCGCGATGGCCTCGGTGGCGGCCGCGGCGGAAGCGCGGCAGCCGGGGATTGCGGCGCAGTTGCGGGCCATCCAGGTGAGCCGTGAGGAGCGAACGGTGCGGGTGGATTTGCGCGCCGATGCGGCCGGCGTGGAGCAGTTGCTACGCCTGTTCTGAATGGCGGACCAAGCTCTGATCCGAGCCGCGGCCGTAAGGGAGCGTCCTTCGCAGAATACGAGACTGCCTTTATGAAACGGTGTACTTAGCGGGTAATCAAGTATACAGGCCCATGCGCTGTTTGACGATCTCGACGGTCGAGTTGGCGATGGGGGCGACGCGTTCGGCTCCGGCGCGCAGGATGCCGGCGAGATAGGAGGGGTCGGAGACGATCTGGTGGTAGCGCTGCTGGAAGGGCTCGAGGTGCGCGATGACCATGTCGGCGACCTGCTTTTTCAACTCGCCGTAGCGCAGGCCGGTGAATTGGGATTTGATTTCGTCGTCGGAAGAGCCGGAGAAAGCCTGGTAGATGGCGGTGAGGTTGAGAATGCCGGGGCCGGCGGTTTCGAAATCCACGGCGGGGTTGGAATCGGTGGTAGCGCGCATGATGATCTTGCGGATTTTGTCGGGCGGATCGAGCAGGGCGACCGCGTGATTGGCGCCGGTTTCCGACTTGCTCATTTTCTGGGTTGGGTCGTCCAGGCCCATGACACGCGCGCCAACGGCGGGAAGGCTGGTGCCGGGGACCACGAAGGTGTCGCCGTAAAGCGAATTGAAGCGCTGGGCGATGTCGCGGGTGAGCTCGAGGTGCTGGGCCTGGTCTTCGCCGACCGGGACAATGCCGGCCTGGTAGAGCAGGATGTCGGCGGCCATGAGGACCGGATATTGAAGCAGGCCATCGCTGACGGATTCCTGTTTGGCGGACTTAACCTTGTATTGGGTCATGCGCTCCAGCCAGCCGACCGCGGTGACGCAGGTGAGCATCCAGGCGAGCTGGGTGTGGGCGGGGACGGCGGACTGTACCATGATGGAGCAGGCCTGAGGATCGATACCAGCGGCCAGATAGATGGCGGCGATCTCCCCAATCTTGGCGCGAAGCTGGGCGGGTTCCTGGAAAATGGTGAGGGCGTGCAGGTCGACGATGCAGAAGATGCACTCGTAATCGTGTTGGATTCGGACCCAGTTTTTGAGCGCGCCGAGGTAATTTCCGATGTGGAGATTGCCGGACGGCTGCATGCCGGAGAAGACTCGTGTTTTCATGGTAAGGGGAACGGGGGTAAATCCTATCGTAAGCAATTTTGAAGTCACGGTGGAAAAGCTGGTGTACGGCGGCGATGGGTTGGCGCGCCTCGATGGGCGGGTTGTGCTGGCGCCGTACGTGCTGCCGGGCGAGCGGATCCGCGCGGAGGTGGAGCGGGAGAAGCCCGGACTGGTGCGGGCGCGCACCCTGGAGGTGATGGAGCGGGCGATGGGACGGGTGGAAGCGCGCTGCCCGGTATTCGGGCGCTGCGGCGGGTGCCACTACCAGCACGCCGAGTATGGGCAACAGGTTGCGGCCAAGGCGGCGATCCTGGCGGAGGAGTTGCGCCGGTTAGGGAAGATGGAGCCGCCGGAGAAGATCGCAACCATTGCGGGCTCGCCGTGGGGATATCGGAATCGCGTGCAGTTGCACGTGGATGGCGGGAGACTGGGATATCGGCAGGCGCGCTCGCACCGGCTGTGCGGCGTGGCGGCGTGCCCCATAGCGTCGCCCAAAATCAATGAATCGATTGAAACCCTGAACGGGATGCTGCGGGACCCGCGATGGCCGCGGATGGTGCGGACGCTCGAACTGTTCACGGATGAGCGGCAGGTGCAACTGAATGTGCTGGAGACGGACCGGCCGGTAGCGAAGCGCTTTTTCGAATGGTGCGGGGAGCGGATTGCGGGGCTGGTGGATGGGGCGCTGGATTACGAAGGGCGGTTCCGCGTGAGCCGCAACTCGTTCTTCCAGGTCAACCGCTTCCTGACGGACCAACTGGTGGAAACGGCGGTGGAAGCGGCCGTTGGCGAGACGGCGTTCGATTTGTATGCAGGGGTGGGACTTTTCGCCCCGGCCCTGGCGCGGAAATTCCAACTGGTGACGGCGGTGGAATCGGGTTCCGGCGCGTCGCGGGACCTGCAATACAACGCCGAACGCGCCGGGCTGGACAACCTACATGTGGCGCAACGCACGGTGGAAGAATTCTTGCAGGAGACAGAACGGTCCGCCGATTTTGTGCTGTTGGACCCGCCGCGCGCGGGCCTTGGTAAGACCGTAGTGCGCCGGTTGGGCGAACTTGGTCCGAAGCAGGTGGCGGTTGTGGCGTGCGATCCGGCGACGCTGGCCCGGGACTTGGCCGGAATGGTGGCCGCGGGATACGCCGTGGAGCGGATGACGATGATCGACCTGTTTCCGCAGACCTATCATATGGAAGTAGTCGTCGAGCTGAAGCGGGGTTAAGTTCCGCGGCGCGACGAAACGAATTACGATGGATATATCCAAATGGAGCGAAGCGTGCGAAATACTCTAACCAGTCTTACTGTCCTGCTGCTTGGGTGCGTGCTGACGGCACAGGGGCAGACACCAACCTTCACCAGCGCCGGGGTGTTGAACGCGGCGTCGATGACCGGTGGGACCATCGCGCCCGGTATGCTGACCGTGATTACGGGTTCGAATTTGGGGAGCGCGAATTTTTTTAATTGCGCGAATGCTCTGCCGTTGCCGACGACTTGCAATAAGGTGCAGGTGCTGGTCAACGGCGTGGCGGCGCCGGTGGCGTACGAATCGGCAAGCGCGGTTTCGTTCCAGGTGCCGTTCAATGTAAGCGGCAGCGCGACCATCCAGGTGACTTCGTCGTTGAGCGGGACCGCGCTCTCGTCGCCGGTTGTGGCCGTGCCGGTGGCAGCGACGGTGCCCGGGCTGTACTCGATTAGCGGAACGGGCGCCGGCACCGGATACTACTTTGACGACCAGCAATCGGGGATTTTCAAGCAGTTTTCGACGTCGGTGCAGCCAGGGGACACGCTGGAGCTCTACGGCACCGGATTCGGCGCGACCAATCCGGCGGTGGCGCCCGGCATTCGCGGTCCCGATCCGCTGGCGGTCTGCGTGGCAAAAGTCACGCTGACGGTCAACGGCAACGCGGTCCCTGTACAAACCGCGGGTTTGCTACCGTCCGATTCTCCCGCGACCATCTCGCCCGGCGCCGATGAAGTGGTCTTCACGGTCCCCGCCGGACTGGCCGCGGGGACCTATCCGATGGTGGTGACGGTGGGTGGCGTGAACAGCCAGACGGTGCAATTGGTAGTTGCCCCGCCGCCGGTCGTCATCACCTCCATTTCGCCGGCGACACCCGCATCGGGCGCACCCCAGGTTGTCACAGTGACCGGCACAGGCTTCGAGAGCGGGCTGACGGTCACCATGGGTCTCCCAGGCTCCGGTTCCACGACGATTAGCGGATCTCAAATCCAATCGGTGACGGCCACATCGTTCCAGATGACTGTCACATTCGGCGCAACGGGCACCTATACCATCAGGGTCAGCAACCCGGACGGCGGCCAATCGGGCATCTTCGAGTTCGCCGTCGGACCGCCGGCGGCGATGAGCGTCACCAAGGTCGAGAACGCCGCCAGCTATGCCCCCGGCATCGAGGGCGGTTCGTGGGTTTCGATCATCGGGACGGGCCTGGCGTCCAACACGCGCATCTGGCTGGCGTCGGATTTTGTGGGCTTGGGCAACGGCCTGCCGCTTTCGCTGGACGGCGTGAGCGTGACCATCAACGGCAAGTCAGCGGCCGTTTACTACATCAGCCAGACGCAACTCAACGTGCAGGCGCCCACGGATTCGGCCCTTGGGACGGTGTCCGTCGCGGTCAAGAATTCGTCCGGTTCGGCCAGCGGTACGGCCACGCTGCAAACCTACGCTCCCGCGTTTTTCCCATTCACCCAAGCGGGCGGTGTGTCCAGCACCACGCCTGTGTACGCCGCGGCCGTCCACCTCGACGGTAACTACGTGGTACCGGTTGGCTACTACGGATCAGGCTACGCCTCACGGCCCGCCACACCCGGCGAAACCCTGGAGATCTACGGAACGGGTTTCGGTCCCACCAACCCCGCGGCCCCGGCCGGCCAGATCGTCTCAGGCGCGCCGCCCTTGACGGATCCTACCCAGCTCCAGATCCGCATCGGAGGCGTCCTTGCCACGGTTACCTATGCAGGCCTGACGGCGGTCGGCGAGTACCAGTTCAACGTGGTGGTTCCGGCGCTTCCCAATGGCAACCAGCCGATCGTCGCGACTATCGGCGGCCTCACCAGCCAAACAGGGATTTCGATACCGATCCAAAATTAGCCTGATGTTCTCACGAGGCTCGGGGCCCGACAGGGTTAACAGAAATCGGCGCCACCGGAGTGGGGCGGCCAATTCTGGCCGCAGCCGCCTTCAGGCGGCTGGCCCGCGTCAACCCCGAGCTCGTCATTTCACGACGATGTTGACCAGCTTGTCGGGCACCACCACCGTCTTGACAATCTGCTTGCCATCGAGGCAGGGCTTGATTTTTCCGTCAGCCGTGGCGCGCGCGATCAGTTCATCCCGGGGCATGCCGAATGGCACGTTGATGCGGCTGCGCAGCTTGCCGTTGACCTGAACCACCACTTCGGCTTCCTCTTCTTTAGCAAGCTCGGGATCGAAGGCCGGCCAGGACTGCCGGAAGATGGGGCCGTCGTGCCCCAACTCCTCCCACATTTCCTGCGCCAGATAGGGAGCGAACGGGGCCAGCATGAGCGCCATTTTTTCGAGGATTTCAGGCATCGCGACCGCGGAGATGCCGGCCTCTTCGGCATACAGCAGGTTGACCAGCTCCATGATGGAGGCAATGCAGGTGTTGAAGTGCCAGCGGGTTTCGAAATCCTCGGTGATCTTGCGAATGGTCTGGTGAAGTTTGCGCAGCACCTTGCGGTCGGCGGCGCCCTGCGCGGCGCCCAGGCCGGCGTTGCGGGTGGTGAAGCGGTAGACGCGGCCGAGGAAGCGGTAGATGCCCTCGGCGCCTTCCCTGCGCCAGTCCACTTCCTTTTCGGGCGGCGCGGCAAAGAGGACGAACATGCGCGCGGTATCGGCGCCGAGTTGATCGGCGAGCAGGTCGGCGCCCACCACGTTGCCTTTGGACTTCGACATCTTGGCGCCTTCGGCGATGACCATGCCCTGGGTGAAGAGGCGGCGCGCCGGCTCGCTGTTTTGGATCAGGCCGATGTCGCGCATCATCTTGGTGAAGAAGCGCGAGTAAATGAGATGCAGGATGGCGTGCTCGACGCCGCCGATGTACTGATCGATCTCAAACCAATAGGCGATCTTGGCCGGATCGAAGGGCAGCTTGTCATTGTGAGGGTCGCAGTAGCGATAGAAATACCAGGAGCTGTCGATGAAGGTGTCCATGGTATCGGTTTCGCGGCGAGCCGCGGCGCCGCAGCGCGGGCAGGCGACGTTGACGAACTCGGGCAGGTTCTCGAGGGGCGAACGGCCGGTGCCGGTTAGCGAGGCGTGATCGGGCAAGACCACCGGGAGCCGATCTTCGGGCACCGGCACCACGCCGCACGCCGGGCAGTGGATGACGGGAATGGGCGTTCCCCAGTAGCGCTGTCGGGAGATGCCCCAATCCTTGATGCGGAAGGTGATGGCGGCCTTGCCGAAACCCCGCTCGGCGGCGTAAGCGGCCATGCGGCGGCGGGCGTCGGCGCTCGCCAGGCCGGACCACGGGCCGCTGTTTTCGAGGATGCCGTAATCGAGGAATGCCTCTTTCAAGCCGGGCTCGACGGCCAGCGGGCCATCGGCCGGGCGGATGACGGGGCGCACGGCGATGGAGTATTTGCGGCAGAATTCGAAATCGCGCTCGTCGTGGGCGGGAACGGCCATGATGGCGCCGGTGCCGTATCCCATGAGAACGAAGTTGGCCACCCAGATAGGAACCTGTTCGCCGCTGTATGGATTAATGGCGAATTGGCCGGTGAAGAAACCTTCCTTATCGATATCGCCGGGGTCGCGGTTGGCGCGAGCGTCCACCATGGCCTTGGCGCGGGCCTTGGCGGCTTCGTCGAGAAGAGTCTCGTTGAGAGGATGCTCGGGCGCGAGGATGACGCAGGTGGCGCCGTAAATGGTGTCGACGCGAGTGGTGAAGACGCGGATGGCCTGGCCGGAGGCGGCGTGGTGGAAATCGATCTCGGCGCCTTCGGAACGGCCGATCCAATTGCGCTGCATGGTGAGCACGCGCTCGGGCCAACCGTCTTCGAGCGAGGCCATGTCGTCGAGGAGCTGGTCGGCGTAATCGGTGATCTTGAGGAACCACTGTTCCAGGGCGCGTTGTTCCACGGGCGTGGTTTCGTGGCGCCAGCAGCAGCCTTCCACCACCTGTTCGTTGGCCAGCACGGTGGCGCATTCGGGGCACCAGTTGACCAGCGCTTTCTTGCGGTATGCCAGGCCGCGTTCCAGCATCTTGAGAAAAAACCACTGGTTCCAGCGGTAGTATTCGGGCTCGCAGGTGGAGACTTCGCGGTCCCAATCGTAGCTGAAGGCGAAGCGGCGGTGGGTCTTCTTCATGGCTGCGATGTTTTGCAGGGTCCAATCGCGAGGCGGAGTCTTGTTGGCGATGGCGGCGTTTTCGGCGGGGAGACCGAAGGCATCCCAGCCCATGGGGTGGAGCACGTTGAAGCCGCGCATCCACTTGTAGCGGGCCAGCGCGTCGCCGATCGAATAGTTGCGGATATGGCCGATGTGCAGCGTGCCGCTCGGGTAAGGCAGCATTTCCAGCACATAAAATTTGGGCTTCGAGGATTTCTCCTCGGCCTTATAGAAATCGGCGTTCTGCCACCGGTCATGCCACTTCAGTTCGATCTGGTTATGGTCGTAGGGCTTTTCGGGCATAGTGCTGCACTTTTTGGGGGCTGATTTTCTATGGTAGCAAGCCAGGCTGGTCCCGTACCGCCTCATTCAGTGCGCTTCAGGCGGCTTCGCTCGCGACGGGCACGGTCTTGCGGAGAGCATGCCGGGCATCCGTGATTGCACGTGGTAGGCGAATGGAGGTATAGAATGGTCAAGGCACCTAAATTCAAAACTCTCAGGGAGGATGCATGAAGAAACTGCTTGCTGTGTTTGCAATGTGCGTGGCCGCGGGAATGGCGGCGGACTGGACGGGCTACATCATCGACAAAACCTGTTCCGGTAAGAAAGAAATGTGGGGTGACGAGGCTTGCGCCAAGCGTTGCCTCGCGCGCGGCGACGCAGCGGTCTTGGTCACCGAAGACGGCAAGATCTACAATGTCGCCAACCAGGAGAAAGTGAAGGAATCCGCCGGCAAGAAGGTAACCATTACCGGCAAGATCGACGGCGACACCATCACCGTGGAGAAGCTGGTCCCGTCCAAGAACTAGCTCTGTCCAGATGATAGTTCGCCGGAAGTCCGGCGGGTTCCACCGGCGTGACCAAGTCTGGCTGCCTGAGCCCCGGTGTGATGTGGCACACTGTTTCCATGATCGAGTGGACCGAAACTCTGTTTGTGGACGGTCTGAAGCTCCGATTGGTTGCAGGCGAATCAGGGATTCGCGCCATTGAATTTCACCCCTCCGGGCCAGCCCCTGGCAGCCCCAACGACTCCAACCCGATGCTGCGGGCACTTGCAACTCAGTTGCAAAACTACTTTGCGGGAGACCTGCGGAAATTCGACCTCCCGCTGGACTTCCAGGGCACGGATTTCCAAAAGCGCGTGTGGCGCGAGTTGGAGACCATTCCCTACGGCGAAACCCGCAGCTACGCGCAAATCGCCGCAAGGATCGGCGCCCCCACAGCCGTCCGCGCCGTCGGCGCCGCGAATGGCGCCAACCCGATCCCCATCGTAGTCCCCTGCCACCGCGTGATCGGGTCCGGCGGAAGGTTGACAGGATACGGCGGAGGGCTCCCATTGAAGAAACGCCTGCTGGAACTCGAAGGGGCCTGGACCATGGCGCTAAAGCTGTAAGGGGGGCCGGAGAGGGCGCCGCGCCGGCCAAGGGAAATGGGTTCGTTTCGCAAGGGGAAGCTCCGTCGGCCGATGGGGCTGAAGCTGTAAAGAGGGCCGGGGACGGCGCAGCATCCGCGAGGGGCAATGGGTTCGTTTCGCAATAGTAAGTTTCGTTAGACGAAGTGGCCGTGTTTTCTTCAGGTTTGGATACAACAATGGGTTCGTTTGGTAATTCACCCCGATTGGCTTTGAGCCGTTCGAATTCTTCGATGGAGCGGCGGTACGAGCGATCGGCGTGCGCCTGGTAGCGCAGAAACAGGGACCATCCGTTGGACTTGGCCGCCAAGCGGTGGAAACCTTCGGCGAGGCAACGGTTGAGGTTCTGGGCGAGGACGGATTCGAGATCGCCAGTGGGCCCGCCGGTATCGAGGCTCTCATTGAGGCAAGCGGTGAAGAGACCAGCCTCAAGGGCGGCGGCACGAAGAAGTGCCTGTTGGGCCAGAGCGATGTGTTCGATGGCGAAGAGCTCCTGAGAATTGACGGGCCGGTAGAGGGCGATGAGGTCGGCCTTGAGGTTGGCTACCGCGAGAAGGTCTTCGGGGCTGACGACGGCGAAGTGGGCTGCAGTGAAACCGTGCTTGCGGGCGTTTTGGGCGGAGCGAGCCTTGCCTTGGAGAGAGCGCGGGCCGGTGGAACGGGTGGCGTTCGCGCGATTGGCAGCGAGACGCCCGGCGGAGACGAGTCTTTGGGGATGCGGCACGAGGGTATCCTTCCGCTTTCAGCAATAGCATGGGGTGGAGCAGGAGTCTGAAATTCGGCGGGGCGAGGGATTGAGAGGAAAGGAGTTATTGGTCAAAATCGTGGTGAACGCGAATCAGCGGAGGGAGCCATTCACTAACAGGACAGGCGCACGGGACGACGCAAGCCCTGCTTTGTGGGGGTTTGGTTTCCGGTGTCGACGGGCCCTTTACGAAACAGGGCTGGGCAATGGGCTTGACGCGGATAACTGCCGGATACGCGGTCGTCCGGCCGGAAGCGGGCGGGGGGATTCCCAGATCAGGACTTCCTAGGCCTTTGGGCGCTCACTTCTACGCAATGCGCGTGTTACGGCCAAGTGGGTGGGTCCGACGCGCACCAGCGGACAGAAGGCGACTTCCGGGGAGTAATCCCCCAACTTCTCCCAACGCCGTATCTGGACCGTGGAGGACAAGTGCACCGATTCGGCACCGACGGGACTGCTTCCCGGCTGCCGATGGTTGGGGGGATTGGCACTCGCTCACATTGGATGGCACGCTCAACCGCTCTTTGATGAACCGCGCTAGAATGCCCAGATGTTTACTGATGTCGAGTTGCAGGCCATTGGGCGACTTGCGGTTGCTTACGCGGACCTCGACTTCTTCGTAACTCTGTGCGGCGCGCTCCTGCTTCGTTGTGCGGACGTGAAAATCGCGTGGAACGTTATTGTCGCTATGGAATTCTCGCGGAAGTGCGACAAGGTCAAAGAACTCCTCGATCATCACAATGCCACGCGCGCCATCCTCGAACCAGACCGCCTGAGCACGGTGAAGCGGTGAAGCAGTTGTTTAGCGACGCAAAATCCGCCGGCTCTCGCCGCAATGACATCATGCACGCACACATTAATCTTCGGACAGGTGAGAGGCCGGAGTTTGTACACGCGCGAACAGCGCGAGTCATCGACGCTCGTCCAGAGACTATTGGCCCACTGTGCGAGGAGATGGCGCGCTTGGAAGAGGCCTGCTATCACGCCGTGGATAGCTTTCTCTATCTTTTGGACCGCACTGACAACCGAACGCACCCGCCCCGCATAGGTCTATAGCCCAAAAGGCCAGCTTCGACACCGCACCGGGACGAATGCGGGGTGGCGGCTACATCGCCAAGTGGATCGCCATTTTTGCGCTCGCTGTCCGAAGTCTGGAGAGTTGTTGCGAACTACTAATGGCGGAGGCCGGGGTGTTCCGAGATTAGCTCGGCTGAACCTCAGACCATTTCCAGTTATTTAAGTCCTTAACGATACCACGACCGCGCTGAAACACGCCTGCTTTCTCGATGAAGCGCTCTCGAACAATATCTGCGAACTGGAGAATCTCACTGACGAAATCGCTGAGTGCGTAGCGGTGAACAAAATCAACGACATGCTGGGTATGGCGATATCCGCGGGAGAATTGCTTGTTCTCACGCCTAATGAGTCGAACCCACGGGACCATCGAGAGGACAGAATCCTCGGGTCCCCCTTCGCTCAAAACCATATGCGCGTCCAGGACGCAGACTGCAAAGGCAATGACTGGGGAAACATTTTGCCCCGAGCCTGAATAGTACCCGCCTAAGAAATCCAGTGAGCTTGCTAAAGGAAGAAGAATGCTGTTGTACGCGTCACTTCCGGTAAGGACGATACCCTTACGAACGGGTTCAGCTTCCGAATCTTTACGGCGATGGCTTCCATCCTCCGGCTTGGCCCCGGCGCGCGCGAGAGTGGTACAGATCGGCGAACGGCTTATCGAAAAGGGCTCCGTCTCAAGACCGAGGCATTCACAGGGCGATACTTCACGCCGTGAGGAATCATTTTGTTGGACCACGACAGGGCCTAGTCCACAGATTCGAGGAAAGCCAGAAAGCGCTCTCCCCTTCTCCGTTTCACTCTTGAAGAATATGAACGGGTGCTGGGACCGCTTGCACTCGACGAGCAGGACGACCGAAGGTGCTACGAGGACGCCGGCTCGATTCTCTTCGCGGAGTCTCTTGAAGGCAAAAACATCGAGCGTTCGTTGCTCTTGTGTCGTACGATCTTGGTATCCCCATTCCTCTGTTACCACGAATGTCTTCTGCAACTCCGTTGCGATAACGGTTTGCAGCGGGTAGCCTGAGCGGCGAACAGCTTCGTTGAGGTAGCCGGTCAACGCCCCTGGAGGCAATTGGTTTTCTTTCGGATTATCCACTGGACAGGGTTCCTGGGCCTAAAAAGCATCACGGCCTCAAGTACCTATTATTACAGGCTTCGGTTTGACTCTTTATCTGGCCGGTCTGCGGAAATCGAACAAATGTCGGACTGGCAATCGAAAGTTTGCCAGAGATCTCTTCCAGCACCTCAAAGCTGGGCGCGTTCCTTCCCGCTCGATCAGGCTGAGAGAATGCACGCGCACCAGCCGCCCCCCCCGCTGTCCTCCGCGACGGACGCGCCTGCGCGGGTGAGAGAACGCACTTGGCGCCACCCTGGCGCCGCGACCGCGGGCCTCGACTACGCGTTCGGCGCGCAGCCAGCGCGGTACGATCGTGGGCGGCGGCAGGCCACGAGCAACGCCGCCCGAGCCCACTCGCACGTGCACGGCTGTCTTGCGGACGCGCCGTGAGCGCCTGACCGCGCGCGTGCGTGGTCCCGACTGCGCGTTCGGCATGTAGCCAGCGCGGCCGCACCGAGCTTGGCGCTCCGCGCGCGGGCGGCGGCGGAGATCGCGAGCGGCGCCGTGCATACTCCACTCGCATGTGCACGGGAGCATGGCGGGTGCGCCGCGAGCGTGTCGCCGCTCGCGCCTGACGCGGCTCGTTCGGCGAGCGCTCAAGCTCGTCGGCCGCGGCGGCGAGGTCGAGCAGGGAGAAAAAGGGCGGAGCTGAACCTCTAAATCGAGGTTCCCGGCGGGATGCCGACTTATCGTTCCTAGCTAAATTCTCCGAGTGGGCCGACTCTGCGGACAAGTGATCCGGATTTCGCGGACCGCCTCGGCGAGCCCCGACCAACGCACGCGCGTCGGTGTTAATTACCGCCGACACCTTCCCGTCCGGACCTTCCGCTCCGCGTGCCTCCCGAGCAACTTCCCGAACGCGCCCACGATGCTCGCGATTCTCCGCTCCGATTTGGAAAAGAAAAGAATCGCTCCCGCCCCGGACTCATACGAGCACCAACTGACACCATCGATATCGCCTCCTAGCGCCCTGAGACAGCCGTCGACCCGCTCGCGCGTATTCCCGCGCACGTGTTGATACACGGCGATTACGCTGCCGCGCGCCTGCCCTAGAAGTTCTGCCAGTTCCTTCCGCTTGACGTACCTTGCGATCGGCGAGCCACTGCCGATTCCCGTATCCGGATCGAGGAACAGGTCGCCGCTATGAACCAGCTCCGCGAAATAGTTCTTCCGCGACGCAAGAGTCCGGTCATCCCGGATAATCTGGCGCGGTTCGACACGCAGTAGCCGCGCATAGAGCCGGAAATCCGCCTCCGTCCACCCAGCGTGATCGGTGGCCATCCGGTCGATCGTCAGATCCCGCAGCACGCCTGCGCGTTTCAGGTGTTCGAAAAGCGCACCCTTCCAATGGTCGTGTGCGTCACCAAGATGCTGCAGGTCCATGCTCGACGCGGCCCCACCTCCACCGTAGCGCCGCGGCCCTCACAACGCAAAACTCCATGCCTCATATACTGCCTGCCTCTCCTCGATTCGCCAGCTGCTGCCCTGTCCTAGGGTTTCTGGCGCTGAGGTGACGCGGGACGAAAATTATTCGCCAGGGCGTCGTGAACCCGGGTGCGGCTCGCTAATCGGAAACCGGCGAGGGTGGGCGGACGGGCGCTGAGCGGCGCACCTCCAGGGCGGGGCATGGCGCGGAACGCGCCGATTGGCGGGCGCGGGGCCTTAACCGGGCAGCACCCGCCCTGGTCGAGGTTTACTTCGCGTCTGTGTTAGTTTGACGGGCGGAGGTACTATCAAAACAGCGGCACTGAGCTGTCGCGACCTAGATTGCCGCGACAACTGTTCCGACTATGAACATCTGCAAGAGCTGCGGGGGCGAGGCTCCCTTAAGCTTCAGATTCTGCCCCCGCTGCGGGACTCAACTTTATGAGGGGCTTGAGCGGTCTGGAGCAGACCCCGACTCATTTGTACCCCTGCTGAACTCGCTGTACAACCTGTTGGCAGTCAAGCGAGGAGATGTGCCCCATCCCGACCGGGGCAAGCATCTGAATACGGTGAGTGAAAGCGCGATGAGTAGGCGGTGCAGCATCGATCACAACGAAATGTGCCGAGACATCTTTCGGTCGCTGCGTTTCAGACCGGAGGCCAGTCAGGCTTTGGACGACCTCTTAACGCTTTCTCTCTCAAACGCGCTCGCCGGATATGCCTATCGTGCGGTCGAAGAGATGATCTGCAAACGGAAGATCCTCCCAATGCCGTCAACCGAAAGGGATTCCCTGATTTCCACGGTGTGGCGGAATTCCGACCTAAAGGAGAGCGCTTACGGGGAACTGAGGTCCGACGACCCGGTTGAGCACCGCCTGCTCTTCTGCCTGGCACTCAATTGGAACAGCGGGCATGATCGGTACACTTTGGCAAGTCAGGACCTTCACGAAAAATGGTGGAAGACCGTATTCGGCGAAAACCTGGAACTCTCGTTCACTTGTTTTGAGAATGTCTACCGCGCTGTCGGGCTTCTGGCAAACCGACAGCCGTTGAGTCACGCGGTGAAACAAAGCGTCGCCGACGACGTACACGAAGAGCTAACTCATGGCTACGTCGTGAGACTGGCCGAGTCGCTGTACCCCATCTGACGTCGCGGCGAGCAGGGTTGAGAACATTAGCTCCGAAGAGGTCGAAGAACCTTGTCTTATTTGTGCCTCGTGTGGAGCGACGGATCTGGAAGATGCTGATTCGGCGAGGCGTTGCGGGTTCAGGAGTTCGCAACAGAGACGCGCAAGTGTTTTGGATTCAATAAGCGCCTGGATTCCCAAGCTGGACGTCAAAGCGGTCGTGGGGAATCTGGCCGGATCGGGAACGGGAAACGCGCTTGCGGCCGTTTATGGCCTTCCACGTGGACGCCTTGTCGCCGAACTGTCGAAGTGCGACCGTCAGAACTGGATCACCCGGGGGGCCCAGGTGAGCGAGCCCTTGGCAACTCAGATCGGATCATTCTCGGGACGTGCCTGTTTCGCAAGCCTCAATCGCTTGATCGTAAGCGTTAGACCAACCCAT
>PMTR01000002.1 GCA_003167255.1 Bryobacterales bacterium | reverse complement strand
GACACCTGCTCCCGCCCCGGCAGGCAAGGATGGAACCATCCTTCACCCTTCCCTAATAACGGGCTCGTGTCAAGGCGTGAACGTGGGCGGGGTCTCCGAACATCGAGACCAATACGCCTCAAGGCCTAACCGACGCCGACCGCAGATTCCGCCACGAACTTGAAGAACAGGAAAAGCTGCTTGCCCGCGATAGGAGCCGCGAACCGAAGCTCGTGTTCCTTTCGGCAAACCTGCGCAGGGGTTGGCTTATGGATCTGGTCTTAAACATGGTAGCTTTCAACTGCGCGGAAGGTTTGTGCGGAGTCTCAGCCCGCGCTGGTTGCCCCTCACGGCCGTGCGCGTGCCCCGGTAAACAGTCGTCTAAGCAGCGCGATTCCGACGACCAGGCAAAAGGGGGCCGTGATCATGCCGGGGAAATACCTACGGTGGGTTGCACTCAACACCAGGTGGGCGGTGCCGTTCCCAACGCCCCCGATGAGCGCGAGAAAAAGAACGATGAGGTAAGCCAACGGTACTCGCCGATAGACACCCAATCCCGCCAGCACGAAGGCAGCGAGCCACAACATATTGAACGTCACGAAGCGCCCGTCGCTCCAATCGTCTTCGAACAGTCTCGGGAACTGATGTTGAAAGCCAGTTATATATTCCTCGGTGAAATGCAGACACTGCACGGCGATGGCCAGCAGGTAGACGGGAAGAACTGCGGCGGCATCGTTCTGCCAGCGAGCTGCAACCCAGATACCATAAGTGACAACTAAACCGCCACTGAGAAGAACGATGGCGGGTCCCATCCAGTAGGTTTGCGCCGCCACGACAGTTAACACGAGGCCGCCGCCAACCATGCGGTTACGCAAGGAGACCGCGTTTGCCCTGCCTGGCGCAGCACTGCCTTCCTGCTTAGAACTACGAGACTCTATTTCATCTGGCATTGCCGGTACGGGCCGTGCCCGCCTGCGCTAACATCCGCTCTGCCCCTGGCCAAAAACCTAATGGATAGGCATCATAGCCGGGCCCACGTCGATCATTGGCGGTGCAGGGGTCGCCACTGTCCCTTCTAAGCCGGCCCTTCGTCTGCCGAAGGTCCATAAATCGAGGGGACCTTGCCACCCATTGGGCGCAGGTACGCGGACAGCTGGCCCCTGTGGTGGATGGCGTCAAATAGGATGAACCATAGAAACTGGCCCACCGGTTGTTCCGACACAACTTTGCCGTTGTAATAAAACTGCGCAGTCCGGTTCCAGGATGCCTCGTCCATCTTCGCCACGAGATCTGTCAATTCATTTGACCGCTGCTCGAACAACCGCACCATTTCCGGCAAAGGCGGTGGCGGCAACGACTGCCATTCGGCCTTATTCTGAGTCACCACATCCAAGCAAGCTTTCAGCTCGCTCGTGAGAGTCCAGACGATTTGCTGAGCGGTTGGCGAGCGCTCGTGCGGCTTATAATCAACGGAATCGATTGGAAGCTCTTTCAATACCCGCAAGAAGGCTGGCGATTCCGCGCGTCGACGATCAATGTAAAATTCGCGAAGTGTCACGTCAATATTCCTTTCCCCACTGCAGCCAGAACGCCCTGCCGTCGACGGCCCCAGACGTTCTAACGGATGTGCAGTTCGCCCAAAAAGCAGGGCGCATTGCCCTCTTGTGCCATCATGAGTATAACCCATGACGAACGTGTACATCAAGGATTTTCACAAGGCCGTTATTGAAGGAGTGTTATGTCGATTTCTCCAGACTTTGGTTTTGTTGGGCGCCTCTGCCTGGACCTGACGGTTACGGGTGACATGGGCTATGGAACCCGGTACGAGCGCCTCATCAGCCCAACGGAATTGCAGAGGTGGTTGTCAATCAGCCCGCTCCGCCTTGCCAACATCCGAGTTGGGCCCGCGGACGTCGAAGATGCAAAAGCGCTTCGAGGAGCCATCTGGAGAGTTGTTGGAGCCGTCCTTGCGGGGGGCGCTCCCGCTCCGCCGGATGTCCGGCTCATCAATCGTGTGGGTCGCGAACCGGCCCTGATGAGAGAGCTTCATCCTGGGGCAGAATCAATGCGCTGGTATCGTCCGACGGCGGCGGCAGCGTTGGCAACAATCGCCCAGGATGCTGTCGTGCTTCTCGGAGAACCAACTCAGCGCGTAAGGATTCATCGTTGCGAGAATCCGCGATGCAGAGTCGTTTTTTACGACGACTCCCGGCCTGGACTTAGGCGATGGTGCGCCCCGAACCGTTGTGGAGATCGGATACGAGCTAAGCTCTACCGGGAGCGGCATAGGATCGGAGACGGGACGACGCCCGAGAACGAGTGACCGAAGTCCCGGCATCGGCCGAAGACAACCCGACCGTTTGCTTGGCCCGGCGAAGCACCGAGGGAGGGCTACTCGGCTGGCAAGTCTCTATCCAGAAATCAACCCGCCAGTCTGGCACTTCAGCCAATGCCGCTGGCGATGGCGAATTAGGCANNCTGGTGTACTAAAGACTTTATGAGTTGGGCATGTCCGCGGTGTCATCGGACCTTTCGTCAGGTCAATCAACGTCACGCGTGCGGGGTCGGCAGCGCTGCTACCTTGCTCAAAAGTAGGCCACCGGCACTTACCGATCTCTACCGGAAACTCGAGACCACCGTAAGGGGCTTTGGCGACGTGGAGGTAGTCACACGTATGGATGGAAGACATTCGACAGTGCGCCCCAGCCGGTGTACCGGGCGAGCACAGCCTTTTCGTCTTGCGTCGCCTCGCGGCGTTCGCCTTCAATCAGCCTGAGCGTGCGGATCGCGGCGAGGTTATCGCGGGCCTTTTCCTTCAAGCCGCCCTGCCCGATCCGATGCGCCTCGGTTATCCGGAAGTCGCGCGGCGGCGACGCGGGCGACGCTTCCGGCTCGATGTTCCGGACCCCGATCTCCCGGATGGGGGACGGGCTGTCGAAGGGTGGTCCTCGCTCTGTGGCAGCGCCCACTCCTGCATCGCCAGCTCCCACGCGGCGTGATAGTTCATCTTGCGCACTGACACCATCTCGTACAGCAGGTCGCCCGTCCT
>PMTR01000187.1 GCA_003167255.1 Bryobacterales bacterium | reverse complement strand
GGGGGATATCAGTACAACTACACCACACAGATATCGAGCCACTACCCCCGCAGGGAAGATATCGTGCGCGTCGATTACCTGATTAACGACAAGAACAGACTGAGCGGGCGGCTGATCAGAAATTACGACGACCAGATTGTGGCTTATGGAACGACGACTCTGGGCGACAACTTCCCGACTCCCGGCCCGGTGAATCGCAGCGGCTCCGGCTACAACTACGCGTTTACCTTTACCAGCACCATCACTCCCACGCTGATCAACGAAGCCATCTTCGGGCACGGCTTGTTTACGACGAATATCGTAGCCTCGACGGATGGATTCTCCAGGGCCACCACCGGCATCAGCACTCCGCTGCTGTTCCCGCAGGCCAACGCCCCTTACGACATCATCCCCAGCATGACCTTCGGTGGCCTGACGAACCAGACCTCGCCCTCGGTGAGCATCAACGGATCGCCGTTCTTCCAGCAGATTCCGTCGTACAACGTCATCGACAACGTCACCAAAGTGCTGGGCAAGCATACCCTGAAGACCGGGATCTATTACTACAAAGCGACCGCCTTCAATACGCCGCAATCCCCCGCGCAGTCATCCGTCGACTATTCGTCCAGCCTCGGAACCAATGCGAACTTCCCTCTGGATGCGGGCGACCCGTTCGCCAACGCCCTGCTTGGTGTCTTCACGAGCTATACACAGGCAAGTCAGAAGGTCGCGACGAATTCCGTGTACAACACCATTGAAGGATACGTGCAGGACACTTGGCGCGCGACCTCGACTCTCACTCTCGATTACGGCGTGCGCTTCAGCTACCTGGGACCGGTGCATGACTTGAACAGGCAGGAGGGATACTTCGAGCCGAACCTGTACAATCCGTCGCAGGCCGTTCGCTTGTATACACCCGTTCTGGTGAACGGAGCCGTGCGCGAGGTCGATCCGGGAAACGTACCGTCGGCGCTGACGGTAGCAGACACCCTTCCCAGCAACTTCCAGGGGCTGATTGTTCCCAACTCCGGCAACCCCGAAAATGGCATGGTTTATGCCAAGGATGGCTACCTGACGGGTGGATACGCGCAGGGCGTTCGCGTGGCGCCGCGCTTCGGTTTCGCCTGGTCGCCGATTAAGAACACTGTGGTCCGCGGAGGTTTCGGCAACTCATACGACCGCGGCCGCACAGACCAGGACAACAACGAGGCGCAGGTTCCGCCCAACGTCCTCACGCCCGTGCTCTATTACGGGTCCCTGACCAACATCAACGCGGCCGCGGCCAACGGCGCTCGCGGCACTATCGGCTTGACCGCTGTGTCCCCGGCCGACAAGACGCCGCACGTCTATAGCTTCAACCTGGGCATTCAGAGAAACGTGGGATTGGGAGTAGTGGTAGACGTGTCGTATGTTGGGTCTTTGGGCCGCGACCTGGAGCAGGTGGTCAATCTGAACGCCGTTCCCTACGGCGCCACCTTTAAGGCCAACTCGCAGGACTCCACCAAGTACACCAACGGTGTGGTTCCAGCCGTCCAACCGAGTCTTCCAGTGGCGTACGCGAATGCCGGTCTGGCATTCGACGGCGTCAATGCGCTGCCCACGGACTTCCTGAGGCCGTTCAAGGGTTATGGCGACATCAGCTACCGCAACAACGGGGCATCTTCCAACTACAATTCTTTGCAGGTCTCGGTGAACCGTCATCTCTCGAATTCGCTGGTGATCGGAGCGGCCTACACATTCTCCAAGAACTTCCTCACCAATAACAGCGATAGCGACTCGGTGAATCCCTTCAATACCCGCGCTTACGAGTATCGTCTGGCTGCCTCGGATCAGACGCATAACCTGGTGGTCAGCTATTTGTACAGAATCCCGAAAGCGTCCCGCTTTATGGGGAACAATCTGTTCACCAGGGAAGTTCTCGATGGTTGGGAACTCTCCGGCATCAGCATCTTCCGCACGGGAACGCCCGCCGAACTCTCGCCCTCGATTGCCGGCGTCACGACCAGCTCGGTGACCACAGGGTCAAGCAACTTCGGCCCCATGTTCTACCTCACCGGACAGCCGATTTTCAACTCTAACGTGGGCACCGGTGGCGACCACATCAACCCCGCGGCGTTTTACCTGGGCCAACCCGGCAACGTTTCGCCGTGGCCCCGGACCTACTACCGGAACCCGGGCACCAACAACTTCGACCTCTCGCTCTTCAAGAATTTCAATCTCGGGGGCGATGGAAAGAAGTTTCTGCAGTTGCGCCTGGAAGCGTTCAACGCCCTCAACCATACCCAATTCAGCGGTTACAACACATCCACAAACCTGACGACTTCCGCCGGGGCTACCGGCGCAAGCGTCCTGAACGTGGCCGACTTCAGCACGCTGGCCATCACCAACAATCTGCGGCCGGCGGGCTCGACCAAAACGCTGGGGAGCTACTTCGGCGAATACAGCGGCACCCGCGAGCAGCGGATTGTGCAGATCGCGGCGAAGCTGTACTTCTGAAATGAAAGTCCCAGACACTGCACGACCGCCCCGCGAACAAGGCCATGAGCGCGACCCAGTTCATGGACATCGTCATTCTGCACGCGACCGTTCAGTTGCCGCACCCGTTCGCGCATGCTTGCAACCCCGACCCCCGTAGGGGCATCGTCGCGAATGCCATGGCCAGCGTCCTCTACTTCCAAAACCAAGTTCGAGTTGTCGCGAATGATGCGAACCCGCGCGGTGGTGCTGCCGGAGTGACGATGAATGTTTGTCAAGCATTCCTGTACTACCCGAAAGACCGTCGTCTCGATTGCTTCGGGTAAGCGGCCCAGGTCCGACGGGATGGCGCTTCAGTTTTGGTCTTGTCCGCGCGCCTTCTCGTCGTTCGACGATGACGAGCGTCAACGTGCCGCCTTGGGAAGTTTCTTAGGATCCACCCCGTCGGATTCCCGAACCTGGTCGGCGATTCGGATGGCCACCGAGCCTGCCTCTTCCGGTGAGGCGCCGGCGCTTTGTTTCGCATACGCCCGTTCCGCCTTGGCATCACGCTGCTTCAGAGCGCTGTTGTCGGTGTCGTCGCCGGGCAAATCAAGTCGTAATTCTTCAATGAACATCTGCACGGCGGCCGCAAGAGGCAGCGCCAAAAGCGCTCCGACGATGCCGCCCAATTTCCCGCCTACCAGTAGAGCGACGATGATGGCGGCGGACGGCAGCCGCAGAGCGCGTCCGTAAACCTTCGGAACGAGCACCCGACTTTCAAATTCTTGATACCCAACCATCGCGAGGAGAACGATCGTCGCGATTCCCGTTCCTCGCGAGAATGCGGCAACCACACATGGCGCGGTGGCTAACAACCCTCCGATAAACGGAATCACGTCCGTGAGTCCAGCGAAGGCGGCGAGCGCCAGGGCATTCGGAACGCCGCAAAAATACAGGAGGGCGAAGGTAAAGATACTGATGGCCAGCGACGTGATGACCTGCCCTCGCATATAGCCGCCCACAATCGGTTCTAGGTTGAGCAGGATACGCGCCAGGCGGAGATGATAGCGGCGTGGCGTCAGCGCATAGAGGAGACCCCGCATGCGCTCAAAATCAGAAATGAAGTAGATGGCCAACACCACGACCGACGCCGTGTAGCCCACCACCTCTATGACGCTCAGGGAAATGGCAATCACCGAATTCGCATTCGCGCTTGTCGCAGCCTTGGTGGCGGTAAAGTTGCGCACGATCCCCGCGATCGGCGCCGTCAAGAGGTGACCTTCCAGCATGCGAGCGAGTTTTCCTTGAATCGCAGGAAGGCTGCCAACGAGATGGGACAACTGGTCCAATAGCGGCGGAAAGACAAGGAGGCCGATTAAGCCCATCAGGAGAGCGCCCACCCCGAATACAAGACTCACCGCCCACACGCGCTTCAGGGGACGTGCTTCGAGCCAGCCCACAAAGGGATTGAGGGTGCCCGCCAGGATAAGGGAGCACAAAATGACAACGAGGATGGCCGCCATCTGGCCGAGCATCCAGAGTGCGAGCCCGGTGAGTATAATGGTAAAGATACTCTTCGGCGCTATTTCAAATCGTATGAGGCGGGGCAACCGTTTGGGTTCTTGCGGATCGCTCATCTAGGGTCCCTTATTTCGTTTTGCCAGTCTGCCCCATCGCCATCATAGCCGGAGACAATGACAGCAATAAGTTTACCGCCCCAGTGTTGGGTTAGGGAACGCAGAAAGACCGTAATCACGTCCGGCCTTCGGCACTCTCCAGAAGTGACCCGGCTCTGCTCTCCAAAAATGACCCACCTTTACCGCCAGAATGAGGCGCTGTGGCGCGGTGCCAGGCGGTGTTGCGCGCGACTGACGGAATCCGCTCCGCACGCCTCCGGCGTGGATAATACCGCTCGTGTCCCGCGCCGTCAAAATCAAGGCCGGTTGGGAGGTTATCTTCCTGCCCTGTACTAATCTTCGACCTGTACCTGGAGCACCGCTCCTTAATCGCGGTCGCGCGCGAATTGAATCGGCGCTGCTGGACCACCAAAGGTATGGGTCACCAAGGATGGTCGGGAACACCATGGCAAGCCCTTCACCAAGAGCAGCTTGTTCCGGCTGCTGACCAACGTCATCTACACCGGCCAGGTCAATCACAAGGGCACCTATTATCCCGGCGAGCACCCGCCGATTGTCGATTCGGCGGTCTGGGGAAAGGTTGACGAACGCCTCCGCCATAACGGGATCACCGGCGGCAAGGAGGTCCGGAACAAATACGGCGCGTTACTGCGTGGCTTGCTTCATTGCGATGCCTGCGGGACCGCCATGGCGCACACCTATACGGTGAAGAATTCCCGCCGCTATCGCTACTACGTCTGCCTCACCGCTCAGCAGCAAGGATGGGATGCGTGCCCCAGCAAGTCGTTGCCGGCGCAGCGGGTGGAGGATTCGATTGTGGACCGCTGGCAGGGCTTCCGTTGATCTTTGACAACTCGACCGCTTTCCAGTGGAGTCATACTCCGCCCGGCACCCGCCGTCGCTTAAACGGCCAGCAGGAGCCCTACCTCCCCCGCCACTCAAATCCGCTCCACACCGCCGACTCCTCCTTCGCGGAACTTCCGAGACTGCTGTCGCACACCCGAGGCCGATTGACACCGCGCTATGTTTGGGCCACTATTGTTACGCACAAAGAGGGTGGAAAGAGTCCACCACGTGGACAGCGCAGGCAGGCACAGGTGTCAATCCTGTGTACAGCGATGCAGCGCGGCTTCAATACTGCCGTTTAGAATCAGCGGGTATGGGTCTATCTGCAAATGGCCCTTGCCCTGCTTTACCATCAGCGCAGCCCCGGAATTCACAAAGAGAGAGATTTCAAGAAGGAGAAACACAATGAGCGAAAAAAACGAGAAGCAGACATCGGAACTATCCATGGAAGAGTTGGAGAACGTGGCAGGCGGGATACAGAAACCGGTCGACATGCCGTCTCTCCCGACGGTCGCCCCAGCGACGCCACCGACGGCGCCAGGGTGTAAAGCGGGCGGTGACATAATTCGTTAAGAAGTCGGAGCAGGGTGGGGCAGGCGCTTTCGCCGGCGCTTTCGCCTGCCAACCATGGATTGGCGTTGAATCGACACCGCGAGTCTTGGATCCCGCGGTTGGCAGTCGAAAGCGCCCAATGCCACTTAAATAACTCATTGGGACTCCTTGCGAGCGGGAAAACTGTGACGGCGATGCCAAGTAGCCCGTGGGAACGATCTGCGCTTCTTTCGGTTGGGGTGAACACCTTCAGCTGCAGCGTCGAGCAGGCCGAAGACCTCGCGCTGGTAGGCGTCGGCATCAGGTGCCGATTGGAGCCTGTGCCAGGAGGCGCTGACCACATTCAGCGCGAACGTGAAGCTGAGTTGCCTTGGCGAAAGATTATGGCGCCGGGCCGCCAGAGCCATTACGGCGCGCACCAGATTGTAGGCCGCCACAGCCGTGAGCAGTTCTTTCTCCATCATGCTTTCGTTGCGGGCGGCAACGTGATGCAACTGTACCGTTCTTTTTAACGAACGCAGGTCGGTTTCGATGTTCCAACGCTTTCCGTAAAGCGCCAGAACTTGTTCCCAGGGGAGTTCGAGAGTGGTGAATACATAGAGCCATTCTTGGGACTTGCCCCGGCCGATGCGCGCAGCAATCAAGCGTCCTGCGACGGACGCGCCCGCCGGCATACCGCGAAAGCCTGGATAACGGGAAACCATATCGCGTGGCGCTGGCTGCGGACCTGCCACTAACGGTTGCCTGCTACCGTTACTACGCGGGCTGGGCGGACAAGGTGCAGGGGCGAACGATCCCGATCAACGGGAACTACTTCTGTTACACGCGGCTGGAGCCGGTGGGCGTAGTGGGTCAGGTAATTCCGTGGAACTTCCCGCTGCTGATGCAGGCATGGAAGCTCGGACCGGCCCTGGCATTGTGGCAACGCGGTTGTGCTCAAACCCGCCGAGCAGACGCCGCTGACGGCCCTACGCGTCGGTGAACTGATCATCGAGGCCGGGTTCCCGGAAGGAGTGGTTAACATCCTGCCTGGCTATGGTCCGACCGCTGGTCAGGCGATCGCTCGCCACATGGACGTGGACAAGATCGCATTCACGGGATCGACTGAGGTCGGCCGCTTGATCATGGAAGCCGTGAACCGAAGCTAGCCCTACTGTCGATTTTGCTCTTGCTCGCTGTCGCGCGTGCGCTTCTTGCGGTTGCGCTTGCGCGCCAGGACAGATTTGAGTCGCTTCTTCTGGCCCGGTTTCAGATAGAAAGCGTGCCGCTTAACTTCCTTAATGATT
This sequence comes from Bryobacterales bacterium, assembly GCA_003167255.1. Taxonomy (GTDB): domain Bacteria; phylum Acidobacteriota; class Terriglobia; order Bryobacterales; family Bryobacteraceae; genus PALSA-129. The sequence goes on along the minus strand of PMTR01000187.1, from coordinate 7,401 downwards.
TCCTCTTGCAGAACTATGCGCTTGAAGCGCCGCAGCGCGTTTTCCAGAGTCTCACCGTCCTGAATGTGGACCTCGGCCAACGATCACCTCCTTATTCATGACAGAAATAGAGCAATTGAACCTTTATGCTAACAGCTTCCCGCCGAGGCGGCGCTCTATGGGCATAGCTGGCGATATGGCCGCGTATCGTTCGGTTTTCAGCTTCCGACTGACGACACCGTTGTCTGGCGGTATTCATCCAGCAGGGCATCGGAGACGCAAGGAATGGCGCTTTCTCGGCCCTGCCATCGGCGCGGAACCCGAGCGTTAACCGGTCGCAGCAACGTGGCCGTCGGTCAAACACGGCCGCCGGGATCCAGGCGTCGATTGCGCCCTTCACCTACGTCGACACGGGGATCGTGCACCCGCCCGTGCTTTCCGACGAAGTCCACAATGCACCAACGGTTGTCCCGCTGCTGAATGTGCTTGAGCGTTAGCGCAGCCACCTTGGATCGCCGGAAACCGCAGCCGAGAAGCCCGGCGAGCATCGCCCGGTCGCGCAGTCCCTTCTTGGTTGACACGTCCGGCGCGTTCAGGAGTTTCTGGGCTTGCTGGACGGTAAGCCAATTGCCGGTTCTGACCCCGATCGACTTGGCGCCCTTCACGCGCGTGATGCCGGCGGCCAGTTCCGGCGCGAGCAATCCGTTGTCGGCCGCCTCCACCGCCAGCTTCCGCACCGCCGTGATGCGTACGTTGATGGAAACGGACCCAAGGCCGCGGGCCTCAAGGGCCACGCGCCACGCGCTCACGGTTGCCTTGGTGAAGCCCGCCCGGGGCTCCTGCGCGAACCAGGCGAAAAACTCGTCCAGCCCCAGATTGTAGACGCGTTTTGTGATCGGGGAGGAGACGCTATCCAGGACCAAGGTCTTCAGCCTCTGCCAGTTTGTCGCCTTGTTCGCCAACGTTAACTCATTCATTTCAGTCCTCTTATTGGGCCATATCGGTAGCCACATGGACATTACCTCGGGGTGGCCGGGACATCAAGCAAGACTGGGAAGGGTGCGGGATTAATTCTGTGGACGGCGTATCACGGGATGTAGCGGTCCCGAAGCCGGCGGCGCCCAAGATAACTTCTAGATGCGCCACGCCATTCATCCTTTGTGGCCCTTCGACTCAACTCGGCAACTGAAATTGCCTGTACAAGCCACGAGGGCAGTGGCGAGCTTCACGAGGGACGCCGATCCGTTTATTTCAAACCACTGACCACGTACAGTTGCGAGATGAATGGGAGGTACGAGTATGCATAGTACTTCAGGGTGGGTGTAATGGCGAGGGAGAAGTCCGGCCCCAGGCCCGTGTGATCGGAAGGCGCAAGCTGCTTCCAGAGCGTGCGATTTCCCGAAGCGACATCGACAATGTAAATTGCCAACGGCCAACTCCCACGGCGCGCTATCAGCAGCCGACCGTCAACCGCGAACCTAATCGGTATTTCCCGGCTCTCCACTCCGCGCAGTTCTCCAAGGTCTTTGCCCGTTCTATCGAACGTATGAATCTTGTCCTCCCCCGCAGGGATGGCGGCGCTGAGGTCGCCAGAGAAGGTGATCGCGAAATGAGGATCAGCAAGCGGCGGCGTGATGGCATGTAAGCCGTCAGCTCGAGGAGTCTGCAAGTAAACTCTCGAATCGCCTCCGGATTTCACGCCGACGAAAGCGAAATTGCTGCTGTCAGCCGACCACCAACTATTGGCGATAGGTGCCGTGGTCACGAAATCGCCTTTCGGAATTTGTAGCGCTTGTCCCGCGCCGGTGGGAAGCAGGGTCAGGCTTCCATTCATGTTCTCGGCGAGGGCCCACTTGCCATCTGGTGAAAGCGAAACCGCCCACCCGGACCCTAGGCGCGCGGCGGGGGAACCATCGGTCTTTCGCAGATACACAGTAAAGGCCTGGGATCCTGCCTCGGTGAACAAAAACCAGCGTCCGTCCGGCGAGATGTCATTGGGATCAGTGCCATCAAGCCAGGCATACGGATGTTCCGCCGCATCGCCGGCGAAGAGTCCAGCCATGAAGTCCGTCCAGGTTTCGGTCGACAGCAGGATACGTCCATCCGCGGCGATATCGTGCAGCCGTATGGTGTCTCCGAATTCCGAAATCTCGCGCACACGCCCGCGCAGATCGACCGCATACAGAGCGTTAGACCACCCGGCTGCGGCTGACGCGGCGTACCAGATCTCGTCTCCCGAGGGTGACCACGCCAGGCCTTCCACGCTGGCGTAAACGGGGCTGAGCCGCTTGATTTTGCCCGCCTGATCGATTACCGCGACGGCACCGAAATCGCTGCTCTGGTTGCTGTAATCCACTATGGCGACGCTCTTGCCGTTGGGAGCTATCCGCGGATAACCAAGCATCCCCGTCGTGGCATACAACACGTGTCCGGCGGGATACTCGAGGCGGAGCTTGCCCGCGCGGTCGTTGACCACAACCGCAAGCTTCTGGCCGTCCATGGACCAGTCGGCGAACCTGACGTTTTCCAGAAGCTCGTGTGGCGCACCGCCGGATAACGGGACCTCAGCCAGGGTGCCTTCGCAAACGCCGAACATCAGCTCGTTGCACTTGACCAGCATCGCAATGCGGCCGGTGCCGGAGACCGCAGCCAGCCCGCCCGGCGGAAGTCCCAGCGAATGGAATTCCGGGCTGCCGATCTGCGTGCCCTGTATCTCCGGCGGGCTGGTTTCCCACGCCGCGCCGTACAGCACATTCTTTCCATCGGGTGCGAAGCGCGCGCCGAAGATGGTGCCGCGGCGGAAGGTGATCTGTTCGTATCTGGCCACCGCCCGGGGGCCAAGCCGCAAAACGAGCATACCCACGCTGGCCCCAACAGCGATCACGACCGCACCGATAGCGAGGTAACGTTTCCACGGCTTCGCGAGCACGACCGCCGGTTGGCCCTGGCTATCGCTGGTGCCGACGGCGTCCAGCGCCCACGTCAAGTCTTTCGCCGATTGAAAACGGTGGTCCGGCTCCTTTTCAAGACAACGTCTGATTAACCGTTCCAGGGAACGCGAGGGCTGCTGCTGACCCTCGGCCGGTTCTGGCGGGTCCTCGTTCAGGATCGCAGTCATCGTTTCTGCCGTGGTCGCCTTCTGGAAGGCGCGTCTGCCGGTCAGCATTTCGTACAGAATGACCCCAAAAGCGAAGATGTCGCTGCGAGCGTCGGCTGCTTGTCCGCGTACCTGTTCGGGCGACATGTAGCCCACGGTGCCCAGCACATGTCCGGGACTGGAATGTTCCCGAATCGTCACCGTGACGCCGTCCGTAGCCACGGCTTGAACTTGTGCGAACGTAGCCAGTCCGAAATCGAGGATCTTCACACGGCCATCTTTTGTCAGGAAGAGGTTCTCCGGCTTGAGATCGCGATGGGTAATTCCGGCATCGTGGGCGGCGGCTAAGCCTCGGCCAATATCAATGCCGACCTCGATCACTTCTCGCAGCCGCATGGGCCCCTTACCAAGGTGATCGCGCAGGGTTTCGCCATTGAGCAGCTCGCTCACGATATATGGCGCACCGTCGTACTGGCCGACGTGAAAAATCGACACGACATTGGGATGATTCAGGGCGGCAGCGGCTTGCGCTTCGAGTTCGAAGCGGTGCAGACGTTCACCATCGCGCGACCACTCGGCGGGCAATACCTTGATCGCGACATCGCGTTTCAGCATCGTGTCACGAGCGCGATAGACTTCGCCCATTCCGCCGGCACCGAGCGGCGCGAGTATTTCGTAGGGGCCGAGCCGGGACCCCTGTTGCAGTGGCATAGGTCAGCAGAATTATACCGCTGGTCACCACAGGCTGTGCGTCCAAGCTCTCGACCATCCCACTCCTTTCAGCAAGCGATCCTGCACCGGCTCCGGCTGGTTCGTTGGCCATCATGAGGTTGGCCCCGCGCGGCGGTGTTCCAGGGAGTTCGCCAGGATCACTCCCGTGAAGTCCCCGTCCCGGAAGTGAACCGTGTGCTAAAGCTGTCGTTTGCTGCGCGCAGGACGGTCTGCGCCCGCCACGCCACCGAAAACGGAACGATATGCGGCCATATCGGCAGCCAGCCCTCATGCCCAGGGGCGTAAGCGTTACGCGGTCTAGCCTTCACTGCTTCTGGCTTCTGCCACAGCATGTTCTATGCGGTCGGAGGGTTTGACGCCGACGAGCATTCCGTTGACGCGCGGCGGCTCTGCACCGTCGCCCTTGCCGCGGTCGCCGGAGCATTGTGGTTCCTCGCGCGCTGAGCAGCCCTCTCGATCCCTCCGCGCGGTCTTCCGCGAAAATGAACACCCGCCGTCTGGGTGTAGAATACCTTGATGCCGGATACGGTAGCGGTTCTCGGAGGCGGTGTTGGTGGACTCAGTGCCGCGCACGAACTAATCGAGCGCGGCTTTCACGTGGAGGTCTACGAGCGCAAGCCCGTGATGGGCGGCAAGGCGCGCAGCATCCCGGTCATCGGCTCAGGAACGGGCGGACGCCGCGATCTCCCGGGCGAGCACGGCTTCCGGTTCTTTCCTGGTTTCTACAAGCATGTCGTCGATACCATGCGCCGCATCCCCGATGCCGCTGGCGGCAATGCCTTCGACAACCTCACCATCGCCACCCGCATTCTGCTGGCGCGTTCGGGGAAGGCCGAGATTACCTGGGTCGCGCGCTCGCCGCAAAACCTCGAAGATCTGCGTGTCTTCCTCTGCGAGTTGTTCACCCCCATCGGCGTCCCGCCGGCCGAACTCACCTTCTTCGTCAGCCGTCTGCTGGTGCTGGCCACCAGTTGCCCCGAGCGGCGCCTGGCCGTTTACGAAAACCTAAAATGGTGGGACTTTATCTCTGCCCAGCAAATGTCCTCCATATACCAGCGCTATTTGGGTCAAGGACTCACCCGTTCGTTAGTCGCCATGCGCGCGCAAGAGGGCAGCACCCGAACCGTGGGCTACATCCTCCTGCAACTCCTCTACGATCTGATCTCTCCCGACGAGGTCTTCGATCGCCTCCTCAACGGTCCCACAAATGACGTCTGGCTGAACCCCTGGGTCGATTACCTCCAGGGCCACGGTGTCGTCTTCCATACCGCCGTTCAGGTGAATGCCTTCGAATTGGAAGGCGGGCGCGTCCGCTCCGTGCACGCCACCGAAAACGGCAACCCGATCGAGATCGCGGCCGACTACTACATTGCGGCGATGCCCGTAGACGTAATGAGCACGATGCTCACACCCGCCCTCAAAGCCGCGGCGCCATCGCTCGCCAACCTCGACCGCCTCCAAACACGCTGGATGAACGGCATTCAATTCTACCTGCGGAGAGACGTCCCACTAGTCCGCGGCCACACCATCTACCTCGATTCACCGTGGGCCCTCACGTCCGTCTCCCAGCGCCAGTTCTGGACCGGCGTGGATCTGTCAAGCTTCGGAGATGGCAACGTAGCGGGCATTCTCTCGGTCGATATTTCCGAGTGGGAAGAACCCGGCGTGCTCTATGACAAGCCCGCCATGCAGTGCACTGCACAGGAGGTTAAGGAAGAGGTCTGGGCGCAGTTGAAGCAGCACCTCAACGTAGACGGCAGCACCCAACTCGATGATGCGGATCTCGTGACCTGGTTCCTCGACCCCGATGTCCAGTTTCCCAACCCAACGATGGCGACGAATCTGGAGCCACTGTTGATCAACACGGCTGGGTCCCTCCAGTACCGTCCCGAAGCCCAGGTCGAAATCCCCAACCTATTCCTCGCCTCGGACTACGTCCGCACCTACACTGATCTCGCGACCATGGAAGGCGCCAACGAAGCCGCCCGCCGGGCCGTCAATTGCCTCCTGCTCGCAGCCGGTTCCTCGACGCAGCCCGCGCAACTTTGGCCGTTCACCGAACCCGAATTCCTCAAGCCCCTTCAAGAGATCGACCGCATCCGGTTCGCCCTGGGCCAGCCGAATCACCTGGTATGAATGGATCGCCGGCGACGATACGGTGCCGTGTGAGGTCTTTGGTGCGAAGCGCGGCGCGAGGGCTCAGTAAGAACGAATTCGAAAGCGACCGCTGTTCGCGACAGCGTTAACTGGGGATATCGGTAGGTGTCCTGCCGGCACTTCCTTGCTCGCCTGACCGGCTGTTGCGAGAACGGACTTCTCCGAGTACTCTACCTTCACCTCGTACCCTGGAGCTTTGCCGACACGGCTTTGATGTACTCTCTCAGCGCCGACACGGGTAGTCAGCGCTCCTGCCTCAAATAGTGTTGAAACTGCTGCAGAACAATCTGGCCGGCAGTCAGCGCAGAAAAACCCCCGGATGCGTCGTAGCTGTCGCCGCGTGTGCTAAACTCGGGTTCGACACAAAAAGCCGCGGGCTGAGTATTCCTCGTAGGCCCCCGCGGTCGCTAGGTCAACGCGGGTTAGGCCCCGCCGAAGATGGGTTGTCCAGGCCAAGGCTCAGTTTTCCGATTCGCGATCGGATGCTGAACCCGCCCGGCTTCCGCTTGAATTTGAATTTCACGGAGAGAGTACCCCCCTCTCTGTGAGAGTAGGCCCCGGTGCCGTCGCGGGCTGGACCCTAGGACAGCACCGGGGTTTTCTGCGTTTGGATCGCAGAACTTGTTTTAAGCGGCGGCTTCGGCAGCGACGGCCACAGCTTGCCGCTTTCGATATTTCATCTTTCCATCGACCTTCTTTCCTTCAAGGTCGCGCTTTGCAAGCCGTTTCAGGGTTGGGCTGGTATCCCGATGCTGGTGTAGCGCTGGCCGCGCGCGGTGAAGCCGATATGCGCGCGACGGCCGCCCACCGAAAGGCTCACCCCAGACTTTGAGAGGTTAATCCGAATGCCCGGAAGGACCGAGGCGCACCGAGCGTCAGAGTCCACGAAGGTCTTGATTGGGGTGTTGAGGCCCGTCGGCGCCGCCGAATCAGCTATTCAGAAGAACGATCTTGCCTTCCAGGGAACCCGCCCGCAATCCGCCTTTCTTCGGCGGGTCCACCAAGGTGTACTTGTGTTCGCTCCGCATTCCCTCTTACGCTGAGTTGATGTCCCGCGCCTTCGTTATCGCTTTATTTCTGCCCGTTGCCGGTAGTATCGCCATGTTGCTCAAATGGGAGTACAAGCGCTTTAAGCGGGGCCAGCCTTCAGTATCAAAGGCCTTTAAGCGCCATCTTGAGGAACGCCGAAGTGAGGAACCCGGGCGCGCGTATGTCCCGCCGCCAGAGGGAGGGCAGCGCGTATTTCAACAGGGGAGCGGGCGGCGTTAACCGCCCTTATCGTTAGCTATCCTGCGGACAAACCGGCAAGCAGGTGGTTACTTTAGCTCCGGCGGCACAGGGATGGTCACCTTCTCGGAGGCGGCCCATTCCGTGCCCCTCGCCAGGGTGACGGCGAATCCTGCGTTTTTCATGGCCTCGGTGTCGTGACCCATGGC
>PMTR01000142.1 GCA_003167255.1 Bryobacterales bacterium | reverse complement strand
CGACTTCAGATGATCGATGACACAGAAGAGCATTTCGTCCGGAGCGAATCGCCTTTCCACAGCCCGCTGCGCCAGTCCCTGAATTTCACTTTCGCTGAGAGCTGCAAATAGTGCAATTTCTGAAAGAGCTGCGATTTTCTGTGGCAAACATCTATCGTAATACGTAACCTCGGCTCCCGCCGATCTGCGATGATCGGGGAGAGTGATGAAAAAATGAATGACGCATACGTTTACGTGCGGGATCTTCGCCAACAAGCGAAAGTCCCAGAGAACGGAATACTGACCCAGACCTTGCAGAACGATGACCGAACGAAGGTGATTCTATTCGGCTTCGCGCCTGGGCAAGAGCTTTCCGCGCACACCGCCCCCTTTCCGGCGACGCTGACATTCTTGAAAGGAGATGCCGAACTGAAGTTGGGCACCGAGGAACAACAGGCAACAGAAGGCACTTTTGTCTACATGCGCCCAAACCTGGAGCACGGGATCAAAGCGCAGAATGGGGTCGTCATGCTCCTTACGATGATTAAGAACCCGCCGTCCGTGGCATAAACGCCGCGCACATCTACAATCCGGCCGGCGAATCCGACAAAGATGGGTGCAGTCGGACCAGCGGCACTATAGCCCCCAGCGGCGGGCGTGTTGTTCGCCGGTCACTCTGATCGCGCCGGTGGCGTTCGCTGATTCACTTCGGTACATAAGCACATCGCGGCTCCTCGGCAAGAAAATTCTCGGTAAGTGCGTACGAGCGTGATCGCGAACCGCCACAAAGGTTGCGGTACTCACATTTGCCGCACTTCCCTTACAGTCTGTCGGCATCGCGGAGCGTACGAAACAGTGGTGACTCACGGTTTACGGCCGTCAGCGAATCGCGACGGACATTCCCTGCGGCAAGCGGCAGGAAGCCGCTGGGATAGATTTCGCCGAGATGTGAAACGAATACGAACCCTTTGCCGTCGTTGATGCCAGCTTGCCTCCGAATGACCTCGGGCATGGCTTGGCGCACGGCGTCGCCGTTACCGTCGGCCTTTCGGCGTTGTGCCACGTAACGGCGATAATGCTGGGCCTCCGTGGTCTTGAGATCGAATGGGATAGTCTTCGATAGATCGTAGAGGAAGCGGAACACTTCTTCATACTCGCCCGCAGTCAGATCCTCCGACGCCGAAGCTCGTCCGGTTGCGACCAGGAAGAACACACTCCAGAGCTTTGCTCCAAAGCACTGCACCAACTGCGCAGGCTCATCGAGCCGGCCTAGATTGTGCCGTGTCACAGTGGTATTGACCTGGCTTGGAAGGCCGATTTTGCGAGCGTATTCCAAGGCGAACATCGTGCGAGCAAAAGAACCATCCACCCGGCGGAAGCCGTCGTGACTCGCGGCGTCCGGACCGTCGAGGCTGATAGCCATACGGGCCACCCCACATTCTCTAAACCCTTCGATAGCCCTCTCCGTCAGTAATGGCGTCGCGCTTGAAGTCACCGTGTTCCGCAGGCCCAAGCCAACGCTCCTTTGCAGCAGCGGAAGCATGTCTGGTCGTTTCAAGGGATCACCGCCGGTGAAAACCATCAGCGGATCACCGAAAGAACGGATTTCGTCAAGCAACCGAAATCCCTCTTCTGTGGTCAGTTCAGACGGGCATCGCTTCTCAATCGCGCAGGCGCGACAATGAACACAAGCCAAATCGCAAGCCTGCGTGAGTTCCCAGATCACCAGGAATGGAGCATCGAAGTTCCTCATCGCCATTCTCTTTGCTTCAATCGGGCCATAACTTCCACGTGGTCTTTCTCGGTTGGCGGCGGGCTCATAGCGTGAAGGGCGATCGACCTAGTTGCGGCCTTGACTCCGCGTGGCTCGCCTGCGGGGGCAAAGACGACCGTTCCCGGCCCGGCCGCCTCCTGATGGTCGCCTACCATGACTTGGCCTTCACCTTCCAGGACGATCAACAACATGTCCACGCCCGGGCGTTGAACGGGAATGAACTGGCCGGGTTCCGGGCAGGTGAGCACAGCTTTCAAATGTGCACTAGCGGCTATGAGCACGCGGTTGAATTTCTCCGGGCCGGAACGTGATTAAGCATTGATACGAGTTTCGGAATAGCGCTATGTGCCCAGATTAGGCCCGCCATGCCGCAATCGCAGTGACCTGAGTTACTCAGTGCGAGCCCGAGAACGAGAAGAACCCCGAAGACGTCTGCATAGAGCAACTCGCGCGTTTCCATTTGGCGAGTGTGATATGGCACCATAAGCAGGAGGGATGCCGTTCGAAAATTGGGTTTTGGCGGCGACAAGAGCCGCGCATTTCTCGAACTTGTAGGCAATATCATTAGCGGCCGAATCAATTTCAATTCTCTGAACGCTAAAGGCCGCCTTCGAAGGCAAGATCCGATGGACAACGAAGCAGTCGTTGCATCGTTACTCGAACTTCGCAGTGTTGGGAGATGGACGGCCGAATACGTCTTGGTCCGTGGTTTGAAGCCACTGAATGTATTTCCCGGCGATGACGTCGGTGCCCGGAACAGGCTCGCCAAATGGTTGGGATGCAAAGAGTCGCTAGATTACGAGGGAGTCGCGAGGGCCACCAAGCGCTGGGAACCCTGTGCGGGCGAGGTGTATTTCCACATGCTGCTATAGGGTCTCAGCAAGGCCGGCGAACTGAAATGAACCGGCGGGCCGATGTTAACGGGCTGTTATTCGTCACGACTCAGGATGGGTGTCTGGCATGAAAGAGTGCGCATCACCAACACCGTTGATCGTCATGACCATTGGGCATTCCACGCGCTCGGCAAAGGAGTTCATCCACATCCTGAAAGCACACCAGGTACGGCGGCTGGTCGATGTGCGCACCGTCCCACGTTCGCGACATAACCCGCAGTTCAACCGAAGCGAATTGTCGACCGCTCTCCATTCGGCTCGCCTTCATTACCGGTACATGCCCGGACTGGGCGGCTTTCGGCGCGCGCATCGGGATTCCCTCAACACCGGCTGGCATAACCCCAGCTTCCGTGGCTTCGCCGACTACATGCAGACACCTGAGTTCCGCAAGAACCTGGATGATTTGATCACGCTTGCCGAGTCAGAACGGACTGCTATTGTGTGCGCCGAAGCCGTTCCCTGGCGCTGTCACCGCTCCTTGATAGCCGATGCGCTGCTGGCACGGGGGATTGAAGTACGCGAAATCACCAGCGCGACTCGTTCACAACCTCACACGCTGACGCCTTGGGGGAAAATAGATGGAACGCAGGTCACTTATCCTGCTGAACGCAAAGAGTAGAGCAAGAGGAGATCACGCCGATGGCAGACGACTTCAATGTAGGAGATCACGTTGAATGGAACTCGGAAGCAGGGCGAGTCCGGGGGACGATCAAGAAGAAGCATACCTCCGAGATCACGTTCAAGGGCTACACGGTTCATGCGTCGAGCGAAGAGCCGCAGTATTTGATTAAGAGCGACAAGACGGACCATTTAGCGATGCACAAGGGTTCGGCTCTCCAAAAGGCCGCAAAAGGCAAGTAAACTCGGCCTGTCCCCGGTTGCGTTCTCCGGCCGTCCGAGACGCAACAGGCACTGCGGTTCCTCCGGCCAGAGAGCCTGCCGCCGCGCCCGGTGACCAAAGGGGCCACTAGTATTCCCCAGGTCGTTTTCACGAGGGAAGTTTAGAGACTGTCGCCGTCCTGCCGTCTTCGTCTCTCAATCTTGGCGCAATCCGGTGACGAACGTCGTCATCGTGACCTCAGTCACCCGGATCGAATCCAGCAGGGTTTAGACTTACGAAAAGGAGGGCTATGCTTAATCGCCGCCACGTAGCACTCGGCACCATCTCATTTACGGTCTGCTTTGCAGCATGGGGGCTGATCAGCGCCTGCGCTCCCCGCTTCCGCGAGGCCCCTCACCTGACAGCTTCGGAGACCGCCTTGCTCGTGGCGGTTCCCGTGCTCCTTGGATCGCTAGCCAGAATCCCAATGGGCATTCTCACCGACCGTTTTGGCGGCCGTGCTGTCTTTTCGATCCTGATGATGGCGGTGGCGGTGCCGGTCTGGTTTGTGCCGCAGCAGCTCAGCTATTCGAGCCTACTCACGGTGGCGTTCCTACTGGGGCTTGCCGGCTCTTCGTTTGCTATCGGGGTAGGCTACGTCTCGCGATGGACGCCCCCTGACGGGCAGGGTAGTGCGTTGGGGGTCTATGGCCTGGGAAACATCGGCCAATCCGCCGCGGTATTCCTCGGTCCGGTGCTGGCCGCTCAGGTCGGGATGCCCGTGGTTTATCGCTCGGTGGCTGTGCTGCTAGTGGTGTGGGCCGCGCGGCGTTCGCCCTGCTCGCGCGCGACGCGCCAGTGCCCGCACCGGCGCAGCGGAAGGGCTTCGGCGCGATGCTCGAAGTGCTCACCAGCGAAAGGCTCTCATGGGTCCTGGCGGCTTTCTACTTCCTGACCTTCGGCGGGTTCGTTGCGTTCTCCATCTATCTGCCTACTCTGCTGAAAGACGAATTCCATCTACCGCCCGCCGACGCTGGTTTCCGCACCGCCGGCTTCGTAGTGCTGGCGACGCTGCTGCGGCCGCTGGGCGGCCGGCGGCGCGCGTGTCTTATCCGCTGTTTTCCTCGGAGTGGCTCCGTTCGCCATGCTGCTGGCGTGGCCGTCGATGATTCCCTTCACCGTCGGCGCGCTGGGTTGCGCGGCATTGCTCGGCCTTGGAAATGGCGCCGTATTTAAGCTGGTCCCGCAATATTTTCCCAACCAAACGGGTACGGTTACGGGCCCGGTTGGCGCCATGGGCGGGCTCGGGGGATTTTCCCCCCCGCTCTTGCTGGCATTTTTCCGCAGCCGGACGGGCGCCATCTGGCCGGCCTTCCTGCTGCTCTCGGCGACAGCGCTGCTGCTGTGGCGGACCAACCACTGGGTCTTCGTGCCCCGCCAGCAAGGGGTCTCTACCGGCGTGTTCAAGCCAAGACTCCCGAACCGGATGCCGACTACATCGTGCCATTCGGCAAGGGGGTCATCCGCCGCGAAGGCAAGGACCTGACCGTCGTGACCTGGGGCAGCACCGTCTACATGGCCCTGGAATTGGCGCGTCAGATGGAGAAGGATGGCGTATCCCTGGAGATCATCGACCTGCGCTCCATCGTGCCTTTGGACGAAGACCTGATCTACCGGAGCGTGCGCAAGACCACCCATGTCATGATCGCCCACGAAGATACGCTCACAGCCGGCTTCGGCGCGGAAGTGGCGGCGCGCATCGCGGAAAACTGCATCGGTTCGCTGGATGGGCCGGTGGTGCGGGTCGCCGCCAAAGACACGTTCGTCCCTTCGGCGCCGAATCTCGAATTGGCTGTACTGCCTTCAGTCGCGGGCTTGCGGCTTGGGGCTGAAAAAGCTCTGACCTTCTGAGCTGGGGCTGTTGCCTTAACGTGCACCCATGACGGAAGTGTTGATTCCCATGACAAACGGACCATTGCCAGGCGACACCGTTAGGAAGACAGTAGGAAGGGACGGAAATCCACGAAATGAGAAGAGTACGTGCGGTAGACTCGGGTCAACCCGCTCCTCAACAGGCCCCCGTTCACCATGCCATGGCTTATATCTGTGAATGCGGCAAAAAGTGGGTTTTTACCCGAAACGAAGTGGACACTAAGGAAGCACGCACCTTGAAGTGCGCCTGCGGTAGAACGATCGTCATCCAGGCCGGCATTGTCTATGGCAGAGACAATCCCCGCTCCGGCTCCCGCAAGCAGCCGGTCTGACGCCACCAGGTACACTACGTGCTGGCATGGCGGTACAGCTTTTGCTCCACGGGGCAAAAGTGGGCTGAGCGCCCGCTGGCCCTGATCCGGTGCACCACGTGTCCCTTAGGGCAGAGTTTTTGGTGGTACACCATCCGAACCTTGTCGTACCCGGCTGGGGAACCCCGAGAGCCTTCTATTCCCGTGCCCCGCAGTCTGATGGCCTTCCGCAGTACGGCTTTCATGCTGCGGTAAAGGGACCGCAACCGAGGTTCCGCCAGTTGATCGACTCGGCCCAGGGGATGAATTCTGGCCGCATACAGGATCTCATCGGAGTAAATATTTCCGATGCCCGCGATGAAGTTGGGATTCATGAGGAGCGGCTTGATCCGTCCTGTTCTGCCCTCGAACAGTCTTTTGAAATCTGAAAATGTAAACCGTGGATCCAATGGCTCTGGCCCCAGGCGACGGATCTCGTCCAGGTTCAAGATGGCATCCCTTGGCCCGCAGAGTACCTTAGCGAATTTGCGGAGATCGGATAATGCGAGCTGGCGTCCGTCATCCAGTTCGAACACGAGGTGAATAAAGCGGCCCGCGGGTTGGTGTGTCGACGCGGCCGAGGTGACAGGTTGCCACAGGCTATGAGTTGAACCAGTTGAACCAATTAGGCGCTTTGTGCGTTCCCAGTTTCCGACTATCAGACGGCCGGATATTTTCTGGTGCACCAGGAGGAGATGCCCACCCTCAAGACGGATCAGCACATTCTTGGCCCGACGGTCTACACCCGTAATGACCCTTCCGATGACGCACGTTCTGAATGCAGCTTCCGACTTGGGAAGTTGAAAATACTTGGGCCAGTCGGTCTGGACGTCCTGAATCTTCCGCCCTATGAGTTCACATCGGAGGTCATTCACAATGATTTCCACTTCGGGCAGTTCTGGCATCTTTTCCCTTACGAAGCGTATAGCACCACGGCTCACACGCTCACAACCGGGCAGGGTGATTCGCGGATAATGCCGTATGCGTTGGTGCGCAAACGCGCGTTATCGGCGGCGCCACGGCCAATAACTACCAAGTCGGAATTCAGCCGGCCGGCGGCGGTGCGTACGGCTTTGGAAACATCGCCCGATTCCACTACAGCTTCGACGTGTATGCCCGCGCTGTGCTGAACTTTCGCAATCTCCTCGCTGGCGTCTGCAAGGAGACGCCGGCGCCATTCGTCCGCATAGTGGCCCTCCCCCGGCGAGTCCAGCCGTGGAACGACGTGCAGCAGAGTCAGCTTGGACTTGAATTCTGACGCCAAGCCGGCGGCCCAGCGCAGGACACTCGCGCTATGCGGCCCCAAGTCGACTGCGCATACGATGTGATTCAGTTTGATCCATTCCGCGGGAGGGCCCTGCGCAACGTGTGCTCCGTTCCACACCGCACACGCGGTGTCGTGCAGAACCTTCGAGGTCACTGAACCCAACAGGAGGCGCCGGAAGGGGCTATAACCATGGGTGGGCATCATGATCAGGTCCGAGCGGTCTTGGACCGCCTGGTCCGCGATGACCTCGGCAGGATCGCCCTCACGCAGTATTCGTCGAGTGTTGAGATGATTCAGCGCTGCACAGAGAAAATCGTCCAGTTCTTTTGACGCTTTCTTTCGGCGATCCTCGTTGAATGTTTGTACCTCTGGAGAGAGGTAATCCATCGGGGAGATCACGTGCAGGAGTGTCAACTCCGAGTGAAAGTGTTCCACCAGAGGAATCGCGTAGCGTGCCCCACCAAGGCAGCGCTCGGAAAAATCCATCGGTAACAGAATCTTTTTAAGTGGAAACATCGTTTTTCCCTTTCAAGCCAACCCGGCTAGCGCATTGCGAATGAGACTCAGCAACGGCCCCGGAAACACGCCAAACCAGACTAAGAGTGCGGTCAGCAGTGCCAGAAGCAGGCTTCCCGCCGGCGCCAGCGTGGACGGGGCAGCAGGCCTCTCGGAAGGCTGCCCGTACATCACAGCAATAATGCGCAGGTAGTAGAAGAGCCCGATCGCGCTCGTGATCACCAGAATGACAATCAGCGTCCACATGGCCGACGAAGCGCCAGCCGCCACAACGTAGAACTTGCCGATAAAGCCGGCTGTTACGGGAATCCCGGCCAAGGACAGGAGCATCGAGGTGAAGACCGCCGCCAACACCGGGCGGCGCCAGAACAAGCCCCTGTAGTCCTCCAGGTCCTCGGCTTCGCTGGATCCGTCCGATAGGACCGTGACCACACCGAAGGCCCCCATGGTGGTCACAAAATACGCAACCAAATAGAAGGTGACGGCGGTGGGGCCGAGATCACCGGCGGCCTGAAACGCCACGAGCAGATATCCCAGGTGCGCGATGGAAGAATATGCCAGGATGCGCTTCACGTTGTTCTGCAGCAGCGCCAGAATGTTGCCCACGATCATGGAAGCGATCGCAATGATGCTGAACACAATGAAGACGGGTGCGAGAGCGTGCGCGCCGGAGCGATAAAAGAAGCGCAGCAGCAGTGCGAACATGGCGCCTTTTGAAACGGTGGCGATATATGCCGTAACAGGTGCTGGCGCGCCTTGGTACACATCAGGCGTCCAGAGGTGAAAGGGAACCACCGCGAGCTTGAATCCGAAGCCCGTGACAATCAGAGCCAGGCCAGGCAAAACGAGCCAGCGATCGAATCCCGGGCGCGTGAGACGTACTACGATTTCTTCAAATTGCATTGTGCCGAGAGCGCCGTAGACAAGAGCCATTCCGAACAGGAGGAAAGCCGCGGAAGCCGCAGCCAGCACGAGGTACTTAATGCCGGCTTCGAGAGGGAGCGGCCGGGCGTGGTTTGAGATGCATGCGCTCGACCGCGAACAGTTCGCGCGGGGCGGGAGCGGAGGAAGGCGAGGAGATAGGAAATGAATATGGAGGCGAGTTGGAGCATGGGCGGAATTGGGGTGGATCGGGGAAGACCTAACCGCAACTGTTGCTTCAGCGGTAGGCCTCGCGACGGTTGCGGACACCGGTAATCTCGATGGAATTCTCGTCTCTTTGATCGAAGAATACGCGGTAGTCGCCGCAGCGGAGGCGGAAGCCGGTACGTGGGGGCTTGAGCTTTTTCACACTGCCGGCACGGTTAATCAGGTAGCGATCCACGCAATGGAGAATCTGCATGGCGGTCTGGCGCTGGATGGCGCGCAGATCGGCGCGGGCTTCCGGCGACCAGGCGACGGCGATCCGATCGGGGGCGGCGTCTTCGCTCAATGCCTCAGCCCGAACTCGCGCAGTACCTCTTCGTGCGGGATGCCTTCACCGCGGGCGAGCGAAGCGCGGGCGCGATCCAGGGCTGCGGCTGTCGCGGGAGTGATCTCCTCCTCTTCGACAGGGGCCAGGGCCAGCGAGCGCGACAGCGGTTCCACCATGACTTCGAGAAGACTCCTCACCGCGTTCAGCTTCTGGGCGGGCAGCATATCGATGAGTGCATGAGCCTGCCGGCGTTCTAGTGTGAGATCCGGTTCCATACCGTGCCGTACTCATTGTACCGCCGTAGATAAGAATGTAGCTGGCGAAAGCCTCCGAGTTCCACAGAGGCCCACAAGATGCAACAGGTTCGCGCCTCGGCTTGAAACATAAGCAATTGAAAATGGGGCATTTTCGACTGAGGCCGGAAACTGCCTTGGGCAAAGTGGATCGGTCTCGCGGTTGGATTTCAGGCTAGGCCCTCTGTCATTCCGCCATTGTGGCGGGATGGCAGGTGCGCCCCCAGGGAATATTGGGCAGGCGGACCTTGAGGGAAACCACAGCTACAAATTCATCTACAGCAGGGTTTTCGCGGCCGATCAAGATGGCCGTAACTTACTGATTCTATTGGTCGGGGCGGTCAGATTTGAACTGACGACCCCCTGCGCCCAAGGCAGNNCTGCGCTACGCCCCGACATTTGCACTCCCCCAATTCTAGCAGTTTCCCAACCTCGCGCCTTCCGAAGCGTTGGTCTTCGGCTAATCTACGCGATCGCAACCGTGGCTCGGGATTGCTCGGCCTTCAGGTAGGCGGTGGGGTCGTGTTCCAGGCCGCCTTCGGGCAGCCATTCCCACAAGGGCCCCAAATCTTTCCGCACCTGGTCCACGTAGAACTGGGGAAGCTCGCTGCTCCGGTGCTCAAAGTAAGGAAGGAATTGCGGGTCGGTGTCCAGCCGGTTGCGAATCTCCTGGTAGTATTTGACCCTTCCCCAACCTTCCGTCGAAACCGCGCGCACCACGTTCATCCAACGCGCGGTCACCCCTTGGGTCGCCATGAAGCGCCGGAAGATGGCGTTCGCCGAGAAAGAATACTCGGTCAGATCGATGACCCGTTCGTAGAAGTTCTGCCACGAATAGTTCTTCGGTTTGACGTTCATGGCCCCGTTATTGTTCAGGAAGTGGAAGGGGAAGGGCAGCACACGGTTGTTGCGCTGGTAATCCAGGTTGAGCGGCGCGGCCCGGCCGAAGGCGGAAAGCAGCGAGTAGCCGGGAAATGCCCCCGGAGTCATATCCAGGAACCGCTTCGTCAGCTCAAATGGCTCCGGACCTTCGTCGGTATCCAGCCCTATCACAAAGTTGGTTTGTATATATGGGATGTACTTCAGAATCAAATTAACATGCTCGGATACCTGGCGGACTTTCTCCATCCCCAGATGCGCTCCGGTCTTCGACTTACCACCCAGGTCGAACCAGGATTCGATGCCGGGTAAGACGGCCTTAAACCCATTCTTCTTAAGCCGCTTCAAATGCGGTTCGGAGAGCAGCGACAAACTGCTTTCGGCTGCGAAATCGATGCTGCCCGGAGGCACAGCATCTTCGACCATGTCCAGGATGTCGTCGAAGCGCACTCCGAAATTCGGATCGTGCCACGCGACCAGCGGCCGCCGGAACTTGGTCCGCAGAAAGCGCAGATCCTCGCGGATGGCATCGAAGTCCATCGCCTGGTAAGGCACCGTCGCATCAATACAAAAACTGCAGGTGTACGGGCATCCCAGACTCGCGAGCATGGGAACCATCTTCAGTAGTGGCGCTTTCTTGAGCGTCGGGTCGATGAACTGCCAGCGCTCGCGCACCCCGGGCAGTGTTCTCGGCTGCTGCCTGGCCGCCATCTGCACACCCATCGGCCGGTGTTGCGAACAGTCTTGCAGAACGTCGCGGAGCGTGTCCTTATCCGTGAAGCCCAGAACATAGTCGAAGTATCGGGCCGAGTCCTCCGGATAGCATCGGGCGTGAGGCCCTCCGAGCACCGTGATCGCCCCCCTTCCGCGGAAGAGATTACTCAGGGCGTATGCCGTGTGTGCGGCCTCCGTGAACGCGCCGATGAAAAGCACGTCGACGTTGTCCGGTAACTCCGTCAGCAGATCTTCAAAACCGGTGTAGCAGACGAAGGTAACTTCATGGCCCTCCTCTTTGCACCAGACGCCAATCACTTGAGGCATGATGCTGGCCAGGCTGGCATTCATAACGCGCGCGTACAGAGCCCGGGTCGGGCCTTTGGACACGATATCGATGATCCCAATACGCAGTTTTCTCATGTGTGCATTCGCAGACAGCGCATACCTTTCCCGTGATGCCTGACGACGTGACCCAGTTGTGATGGATTCCCGGGCCGGGGGCGTCTTTGAGCGAAGTCCCGGTTGCCGCCGGTTGCGCGGCCCGCTGGCCAGGATCTCCTGATTCGGCATCCAGTATACACCAGGCGATACACGTGAGGTTGCGCGCTACCGGGATCCTGCCGGCCGCGTGGTGTCATAAATGTATAGCGAGTGGCCGGCAATCGCCAGAGGCGGCATGCGGCGCAGCCAGTCGCTGGCTCCCGGGTACGCGGGTATGCGCGCCACCATGTGCGCGGTAACGGCGTACAATCCCGGCTGCGGCTCCACCGCCAGGTCGTTGGGCTCGAGCTTGTGATAGCGGATGCCGTAGACCTCCGCCGGGAAGCCGAAAGTGTTCAGTAGCAGGATCTCGCGGCCGGGCGCGTGGCCGTCCAGCCAGGTCTTCAACTGCTTCAGACTCTGGCCCCAATCGACATTGCTGTCGTCCAGCCAGAGCGGTCCGCAGCGTGTGCCTCCATCCAGTCCGATTTCGCCGGGATCGCGCAACAGGCAGGCGGATTCGTTGAAGTAAGGCAGGTGGTCCGGATAGACTCCCAGCGCCGCCACCACCACCCACGCGCACAGAATCACGGCAGCGGCACGCGCCCACCCGGCCGTCATCCGAAAGAGCGTTGCCAGGCCGATGCCACCCAGCAGATGGCCAAAGGGAAATGCCGGCATGACGTACCGCACTCCCACTTCGTCGGCCAGAATCATCGCGCCCAGAAACATGGTTGCCGGCGGAAGCAGAAGAAACAGCTTTGCGGTGACGGAAATGTTCTTGCTGCGAATCAGCGCCACCAGGCCGATGGCCGCCAGAATGATGGTGGCCAGCGGCTCCTTCAACAGCCAGGCGAACACGAAGTAACTGAGGAATCGATCCTGGATCCGGCCGGCGAAATAAATCGGGTAGTCCTTGATGTGGTCGGCATTGACCCGCTGGAAACCTTTGACATAGAGGAACGGGTCGCTCGAAAACAGATAGACCGCCTGAATCACCACCACCGCCACAACGCACATCGCCAGGAAAGCATAGAGGCACGGAAGCGCTTTGCGGAACAGATCCGGCCTGAGAAGGGAAGCGGGCTTGGCGGCTCCGGGCGCTCCGTGGCACGCCTTGAACTTCTTGCCGCTGCCGCAGGGGCACGGATCGTTGCGGCCGGCGCGGTAACGCGGCGCGGGGTTGGGAACTGCGACGTCCGCCTCAGCCGGCCATATTCTGGATGCCAGCAACAGCACCGGAATCACGGGGAGCATCAGCACCGCCGAAAACTTGGTGCACAGCAGCGCTCCCAGTGCCAGGCCGCAAAGCGCCAGCCGGTACCTCCCGGGATGCCGCACATAGTTCCAGAGCGCAAAGAGAAACAGCACCAGGAACGCGGTGATGCCCACGTCGGTGGTGACCAGATAGGAGTGGCCCAGGATGGTGGGATCCATGGTGTAGAGCAACACGGCGCCGGCCGCCGCGAGCCCCCCCGTGATCTGGCGCCCCCACAAAAAGAGCACCGCCGCCAGCATGGCCGCCACCAATAGCAGCGGTGCGCGCGCCCACATCATCACGCGGTCGGGACCGTTGGCGGCGATCAACTGGTCACCGATGGCCCATTCCGGCTGCTCTCCCGGCTTCAGTTCACCGTGAATCAGGTGCTCGGTCTCCGCATTGCGCGGCCAACGGATGCCGGCCACCAGCAGTGACAGCGCGGCCAATTCCTTCATCAGCGGCGGATGCTGAGGGTTTGCCCGAAACGCGCGGGTTTCCAAATACGACAGGCCCGCGGCAATGTGCGGAGGCTCGTCCGAAGCCGGGCTCTTGAGCCGGCTCTCCAGGAATGCCTGCACGAGAAAAATCAGGACCAGTGCGCCCACCGCCAATCCCAGCAACCGCGACTCACGTTTCGCTGAAGGCATCGCCGCACATTTTAGCATCCGCTCTCGGGCCGGCTCATGTTTCCAGGGGCTCATGTTGGGAGAGCCAGACCGAGCGTCGCGCTATGGCGAGGCGCATCACGGTGACCAGCCGCCGCATGCCGCGGCTCCAGTCCGGAAACAGGTCCACATACTGCAACTCCCGCTGAATGGAACGCGGCACGGGACAGCGGTTTAGCCGGACCGGCACGATGAAAATCTCATCCAGGGGAATCTGGCGGGCACAGTCCAATGCGTACCGAATCTCCGCCTGGAACCCGCCTTTCTTGCCGACGGAGTTCCCGGAATAGCAGGCCACAAAGAAATCCGACGCCTCGATGGCGGCTTCGATGGCCCGCGGCCAGTTTTGCCCGGGCAGCAGTTTGCGGACGTCCATCCAGGGACTGAAGCCGGCGGCTTCCAAAGCGTCAGAGAGCCGCTCAGCCTGCCCGGCATCCTCTTTTACATAGGCGACGAATACCTGGGGAAGCCGGCGCGGCTCGAAGCGGAAGCCATTTACAGCGTCCGGTACAAACGAACCCAATCCATCGATCTCTACTACATTACCGGCCGCCAGCCCGCGGATTACCACCTGTGCCAGTTGTTCCAAAGCGGAGTATTCAGCCACGGGCGCCGCCCTGGTCCCGTTGAAACGCCAAGCGCCCATCGGGACCTTGTGTAAACTTACCCAGCCCAGGCAGGGCGGCGTCCTTTCCGGCACGCAGGTCGGAAAGGATCTGGCGGACAACGCGATCCAGTTCGTCCGCTGCCTCGGCTTGGCTGACGCCGGCCCGCCGAGCCATCCGTTTGGCAATATCAGGCTTCTTCATCCGTTTTTAATGTAGCAGTGTTGGATTCGGAAACCGCTGGGCGTCTCCCGGCCCGAGCCCATAATTCATTCAAAACACGACTACTTCCACCCATCTAGAAATTGGCAAATAATTGTGACTGGCATTTTGACACTCAGATGAAGTGATTTTAATTACAGATTAAGCGATCCTTCATGTGCCGCTCGCTATGATTAGCCCAGACGATCTTAAATCGTCGCAATCCAAAGGAGAACCGCCAAATGAAGAAACTGATGACGCTGATGGCCGCCGCTGCCCTCACTTTCGGTGCTGTTTCCATGTACGCCCAGCCGACACCCAAGAAGACCAAGAGCACCACGGTTACCAAGAGCACCAAGACCGTCAAAAAGAGCACGAAAGTTTCTAAGTAGTAACCCCGGCTTCCACGAGCCAAATTTGCTGGGAGCCGCGTAGTGCCATGAAGCCTGCGCGGCCATCCAGTCTTTCCTTTTCCCTCCTTTGATTCCAATCCTCTTTTCATTCAGGTTCTCTTTCCCTTCTCTTCAAGTAGCCCTTTAGGGCTATATATCAATAGCCCTTTTGAGCTATTCTGCAAGTGTTTTGTTTTCAATTGTTTACGTGCACCGGTCTGATCTCAGCCGGGTAACGACCCAAGGTCAGCCTGCGCCTCTCCTCATGTCTATGGACACTGGCAAGGGGACTGGCTGATGAAAGGAACGTTTCTAGTTCTTTCTTTACTATGGGTTGGATGCTCCGCCTATGCTGAGGCGCCGCAGGGCACGGCCGCGCCCCGGGCGCAAGTAGCGGGTACGGTGGCGAGTGTCGCCGCTCCAGCCAGCCAGTTTGTGATGAAGACGGATAAGGGAGACAGCATCACGGTCACCACCACCGATAAGACGGTGATCCTGCACATGCCGGCCGGTGTGACCGACGTGCAAAAAGGGACCAAGATGACGGTGGGCGAACTGGCCGCCGGAGATCGCGTACTGGCCTACTACAAGGGCGCTGCCGGCGATAAAGCCGTGCAGGCCACTTCGCTGGTGGTCCGGACGAGCGCCGATCTGGGTGAGATCGCCAAACAGGAACTGGCGGACTGGCGCAAACGGGGCACGGTCGGTACGGTAACCGCGACGGACCCTGCCGCTAAGACCATCACATTGAAAGTGGGATCGAAGGCCGTCACCGTGACGGCATCGGATAAGACCGAGTACCACCGTTATTCGCTGGATTCCGCCAAACCGGCCGACGCCAAGTCCAGCTCGTTTGTGGAGATCAAGGTGGGCGATCAGGCTCACGTGCTGGGGAACAAGAATGAAGACGGCACCGCCACGACCGCCGAATCCATCTATGCCGGGACGTTTCGCCAGTTGGCGGCGACCATTGTCTCGATCAATGCGGCGGCGGGCGAAATGCAGGTGAAAGACCTGGCGACTAAGAAGCCGCCGCCGCTGACCATCCGCGTGGACTCCGATTCCACCATGAAGAAGCTGGATGCTCAGATGGCAGCCTCGCTCGCCCGCCGTTACGGTGCGGGCCGTGCCCAGGATCAGGCGGGGGCGGGAGCCCCTAGCGGCGCTCCCGGAAGGGGAGGACGTGGCGGAGGAGGGGATGTCGGACAGATGCTCGACCGTCTGCCGGCCATGCCGCTCTCCGAACTAAAACCCGGCGACGCCATCATGGTCTCTACCACAATGGGGAGCGACCCGACGCGCGTTACCGTCATCATGCTGCTGGCGGGCGTCGAGCCGATTCTTACCGCGGCGCCTAGCGCCACCCGCGACATGATGAGCAGTTGGAATCTGGGCGGCAGTGGCGGCGAGGGGAACTGACGCAAGTGCTTCGCACTTGAAATCCCTGCGGGATTTGGGAGTCAGAAGTTAGAAGTTAAGTAGTTAGAGGTTAGAAGTCAGAGGGTAGGGGCCACGAGAGTCCCAAGTTTTTGATCAAGGCAGCACCTGAGGGAGTATGAACAACTTGCGCAGGTCAATTTTATTGCTCTTAGGAGTCGCATGGATCGCATCGTTTGCTGCGGCCCAGTCATCCACCGGAACGGTCAAAGGCGTTCTGACCGACGAGTCGGGCGCGGGCATTCCAGCGGCCACGCTGACGATTTCGAACACCGCCGGCAAACGCACGGCACAATCGCAGGCGGATGGCACCTACACATTTTCCGGCGTCCAGCCGGGCGATTACACGGTAAGCGTGACTTACCCGGGCTTCGCCACGTATAACAAGGCGGTGACGGTGAACGCCGGGGCCACGGTGCAACTGCCGGTCCAGCTTTCGGTCACCACCGAGAAACAGGAGATCACCGTTAAGGGCGACCCGGGCCCCAGCATCAGCGTGGAGCCCGACAATAACGCGACCGCGCTGGTGATCAGAGGCGACGACCTCATGGCGCTGCCGGACGATCCCGACGACCTGGCGGACGCCCTACAAGCTCTGGCCGGACCCGGCGCAGGTCCCAACGGCGGCCAGATTTACATCGATGGCTTCACGGGAGGCCAATTACCCCCCAAGGAATCCATCCGCGAGATCCGCATCAACCAGAATCCGTTTTCCGCCGAATACGACAGCCTGGGAATGGGACGCATCGAGATCCTTACCAAGCCGGGCACCGACAGATACCGGGGCAGCGCATTCTTCAACGACACCGATGCCATGTGGGATTCGCGCAACCCATTCGCCAGCAACAAGCCGGCCTTCTCCAACCGATACTTCGGCGCCAACGTCGGAGGCCCCATCAATCACAAGACCTCCTTCAACTTCGATATCAACCGGCGCCAGATCCAGGACAACGCCATCACCAATGCGTTTTACGTGGACCCCGGCAGTTTCGCCGTCACCCACTTGACTAACGCCCTGGTAACTCCGAACTACAACACCACCATCACGCCGCGTCTGGATTACCAATTCACCTCCAACAGCACTCTCACCGTGCGCTTCGAGGAACGCTTCAACGAACATGACAATGCGGGCTATGGCCGGAGCGCCCTTCCGCCGCCCTACAGCGTGGCGGGCCTCCCCAACGCCGCGGGCTACAACTCGACCGGCGACGGCCAGAACCTGATGGTGACAGAAACGACCATTGTCACCTCTCACCTCGTGAACGAGACCCGGTTTCAATTCACGCGGAACTTCACCCAGTCGTTGGGCAATCTCATTCCTACTATCAGCGTGTCTGGTGAATTTACCGCCGGCGGCAACAGCGTGGGAAACAAATACGACGTGGGCAAACACTTCGAGCTCACGAATATCAGCACTTATGTGCACGGCGCCCACACCTTCCACCTGGGTGCACGCGCCCGGCGGGAGGGCGATCAGAACGCCAACCCGCAGGGCTTCAATGGATCGTTCAGTTTTCAGGGCGGGAACGAGCCGGTACTGAATGGGGCCAACCAGATTGTGTACGACTCGAGCGGTAACCAACAAATCACGCACCTCACTTCGCTCCAGCAGTACATTCGGAACCTGCAATTGCTGCAGGCTGGGTTCAGCGAAGCGCAAGTCCAGACGTTGGGCGGGGGACCGAGCAAGTTCAGCATCCAGGCAGGCCAGCCGTACATCAGCATGAATCGTTGGGACGCCGGCCCGTTCATTCAGGATGACTGGCGCCTCCGGCCGAACTTCACGTTGAGCCTGGGCCTGCGATACGAGGTTCAAACTCTGATGAGCGACTACGGCGACGTGGCGCCGCGCATCGGTTTTGCGTGGGCGCCCGGTTCGGCCAAGAACGGCAGGCAGAAGACCGTGATCCGCGGCGGTTTCGGAATGTTCTACAACCGCACGGGCTTCGGGCCCTACGAGAACGCCCTTCTGAACAACGGCGTCAGGCAGTTGGAATATACGGTATTCAACCCGGCCTTTTACCCCAGCATCCCCAGCCTTTCGACACTCAACGCGGGTCAGAATACCACCAACATTGTGGACCCCAAGCTGAAAGCTTACCGCAGCTTGCAGAGCGCCATTGGAGTGGAGCGCCAGTTGCCTTGGAGCACCACCGTGGCAGTTACTTACACCAACCTCCGTGGCAACCACCTGTCGCAGAATGTGCCGATCAATAGTCCGTATCCGGGCACTTACAATTACTTACTAGGCGCGCCCGGCCCCACTAACGGCGTGTTTCCGTACGGTTACGCGGCGGGTAATATTTACGAAATGGAATCCGGCGGCATCTTGAAGCAGGACATCCTGATGTTCAACTTCAATACGCGCTTTAGCCGGCGCGTCTCTCTGCAGGGGAACTATCAGTACACGCATGCCAACGATCTTCCCGGCACGCCGACCAATCCATACAATTTCGCGCAGGACTGGGGAACCTCGAACCTGAACCGGCGTTCTAACTTGACCGTCATCGGTACGATTCAGGGTCCCGCCAAGATTACGATTGCCCCAACGATCGTGGCTCACTCCGGAGCTCCGTACGATGTCTCGGTGGGCCAGGACGTGTACGGCGACAACGGCACGGCCCGGGCGATGTTCGCGCCCTCCGGCGCGACGTGTGGCGCGGGCGGCGTGGTCTGCACCCCGCTGGGAAATTTCAGTACGAATTACCAGGGCATCCTGAACAGCGCTGCGATCGCTGCGATTCCTCCCAATCTGGTGCCGCGGAATTACCTAACCATGGCTGGCATTTACTCGGTGAACATGCGGGTCTATCGCGTGTTCGGATTTGGTCCGAAGCGCAGCGCCGATGCCATGGCCGCAGCAGCCGCCAGTGCGGGCGCGGGCGGCGGTCGCGGAGGAGGCGGCGGTGGTTTCAGCGGTGGGGGTGGCGGACGCGGCGGCGCCGGTGGTGGTGGGGGCGGTGGCGGCCGCGGAGGAGGCGGTGGTGGGATGCGCATGGGTGCCGCGGGAGGCCGCGGCGGTGGTGGAGCGGCCACTTCAGACCGCCGTTATAGCATTCAGGTTGGGGCGACCATTACCAACGTGCTGAACCACCTCAGCCCAGGCGGATACTCCGGCGTCCTGACCTCGAACCAGTTTGGCCAGCCAACCAGCGTCAACACGGGTTTCGGTGGTGGAGGAGCGGGAGGCGGCGTTGGCGGAGGCGGCGGTTCCACCGCCAACAACCGCCGCATCGATCTCTCGGTTCGATTCAACTTCTAGCGGTAGCGAGGTAGGACAGGCCTCTTGGCCTGTCCTACTTCCCGTTGCGCCTTCGTGCCCCATAGTCCTACAATCTCTACTGGGACAAAGGGGATTGGCCCCTCACAGGCTACATGAACATTTCCGTCAAAGCTGAATACGCCTTGCAGGCGATTTTCGATCTGGCGGCGCAGCGCCCTGGCGAGCCAGTCCGCATTGCCGACATCGCCCGCCGGCAACGAATTCCGCAGAAGTTTCTGGAGTTGATTCTCGCCGGGCTGAAGCAGGGCGGCTTTGTGGAATCGCGGCGCGGGGCGGAGGGCGGCTACTTGTTGGCACGGCCCGCCGATTCCATCACCGTGGGCGAGGTCACTCGTTTCGTGGAGGGGCCGCACCAGGGCAGAACGCGTCCCCGCCGCACAGCAGAGACGCCGTTCTCCGATCTGTGGCTACAGGTGGACCACGCCGTGGCGGAAATCGTGGACCGAACCACCTTCGCCGATCTGCAGCGCGGCTGGACCGAGAAACAGAACCACCACGTTTTGACCTGGGAGATCTGAGTTGAGAGTCTTCGAAGACAATTCCTTCAGCATCGGCTGCACGCCGCTGGTTCGCCTCAATCGAGTCACCGATGGCGGCAAGGCCACCGTTCTGGCTAAAATTGAAGGCCGCAACCCGGCGTACTCGGTGAAGTGCCGGATTGGCGCCTCGATGGTTTGGGACGCGGAAAAGCGCGGCATCCTGAAACCGGGCAAAGCGCTCATCGAGCCCACCAGCGGGAACACGGGAATCGCCCTGGCCTTCGTGGCCGCGGCGCGCGGATACCCCATTACGCTGACCATGCCCGAAACCATGTCGGTGGAGCGCCGCAAGGTGCTCAAGGCGCTGGGGGCCAACCTGATTCTCACCGATGGTTCGCTCGGCATGGCCGGCTCCATCGCCCGGGCGGAAGAAATGGTGGCTTCCGATCCGGAACGCTTCGTACTGTTGCAGCAGTTCAAGAACCCCGCCAATCCGGAGATCCATTTCCGAACCACCGGTCCCGAGATCTGGGAAGATACCGGCGGCGGGATCGACGTGCTGGTTTCCGGCATCGGCACCGGCGGGACCATTTCGGGCGTTTCGCGTTACATCAAGAAAGAGAAGGGCAAGCCGATTCTCGCGGTGGGCGTCGAGCCTTCCGCCAGTCCGGTCATCACCCAGCGCCTGGCCGGCCAACCGCTGAAGCCGGGGCCGCACAAGATCCAGGGTGTGGGCGCCGGATTCATTCCCGATACACTCGATCTTTCCCTGGTGGACCGCGTGGAACTGGCAACCAACGAGGAGTCCATCGAAATGGCGCGGCGCCTGGCAAAAGAGGAAGGCATTCTGGCGGGAATTTCTTGCGGGGCGGCCGTTGCCGTAGCGGTCAGGTTGGGCAAGTTGCCCGAGTTTGCCGGCAAAATTCTGGTGACAATCCTACCCGATGCCGCCGAGCGCTACTTGAGCACATCGCTGTTCGAGGGATTGTTCGACGAATGACCGCTCCGCACCGAGCCGCGACCGTTAGGGAGGGTGGGGGCCACCAGCTCCAAATCGCCTGGTCAAAGTACCGTCGCCCGGCGATTGTCGGACAAAAAGAGAAAAGCGGGCGCGGTTTGGGTGATAGGGGTGAGTGCGCCCGCTGTCGTAACGGGGATTTACGTACTAGACGACTTAACCCGTGGACGAGTTACAGGTTGCGCAGAAATCCTACTCCAAGCAATATAGCCATAAATAATTAGCCCTTTAGGGCTATGTCACCTCACGCTACAATTCGGGAGGCATGAAGTTGCGGTTTGGAGGCTTCATTTTCGCGATGGCCGGGTTTTGCGCCTGGGCTCAGGATCAGCCGCCAGTCCCGGCCGCCAGCGCGCCGATCGCCACGGCGCCGGTAGTTCTCGAGAACTCAGGCAAACCCATGGTGCTGCCTCTCGCATGCACACCGGATGACGTGCAATGGGCGGGCATGAGTTGTTCGGAAGATTCGCCCTGTCCAATTTTCTTGGAGCTGACCGCCGCCGCGTCGGCCGGCGATAAGTTTTTCGCAGTGGGTAACATTCATTCCGCCGCAGTGACTCTTTACTCGGTCCTGCTGGGCAGCAATGATGCCGGCCGGACGTGGCGAGAGATCCATCCGCGCATCCGCGGCGCTGGCCTCGACCATCTCCAGTTCGTGGACACCGAAGCCGGGTGGGCAGCCGGGCAGCAACTTTTTCCTCTGCCGCAGGATCCGTTCGTGCTGCTGACCACCGACGGCGGCAAGACGTGGCGCCAGCAAGACATCCTCAACGAAAACGCAGAGAACCGTTTTGGCTCGCTTCTGGAATTCCGTTTCGGGTCCAAGACGAACGGCGGCGCGGTAGTCGACCGGGGGCAGGGAGGCGATGCCGGCCGATACGTACTCTTCGAATCACCCAACGGCGGCGAAACGTGGCAGATCAAAGAGGAGAGCAGCAAGCCGCTGCATCTCAAACCGGCTTCCACGGAGCCTGCCGAGTGGCGCGTACGCGCCGATGCTCCGTCGGAGTCCTTCCACCTGGAGCGCCGCCTGGGGGACCGTTGGATCTCTCGCGCCGCCTTTGCGGTAAAGATCGGGGCCTGTAAGCCGCCGGAATAGGGACCGCTCGCAGGCAGTTTTGCCACGCGGCGGCCCGACTGTCAAGCAACTTGCTGTACACTTTCCCCGCCCGTAGAACCCTGGCAATGTCGCTTTTTACCGCCAAATCAGCCTAAATTATGCCAGCAGGGGGGCTTTGCAGGCCGCCCCGAAAATTTCCCCGCTTCGCAATCTACGGCCCTTGGATTGCCCTGCCGATATGTCAGAAGAGGGACGACACATGATGGTCGCAGCGGGACTGGCGGTTTTAGTGGTGTTTTGCTTACTGCTCTCCATGGTGCAGAAGCCTCCGGCCATAGGCCGATGACACACCAGCGGGCCAAACGGACACAGGCCCGGACGGTCGCACCGGCCCCAGCCGTAGTCCTGCGCCAACTGCTTGACGACACCAAAGCGTGGATCGAATTTCGCGCCAAATCCGCGCGTACGCGAACAACGCCAAATGGCGGATGTTCGTAGTGCCGATTACTGCTTCTTCGCGGTCCTGGACGAGCGCCGCGTTTCAGGTCCGGGCTGCGAATTCCCGTAGTCGTCGACGGCCACTGCAGGCCACTTCTCAAGCGAAAGGATTCTCCACGGCGATACCAAAGTACTTCTGACCTGCGTTCAAATCCTCCGACCAGATCCGGGTGCAGCCGCCGCGCTCCGCGGCGGCGACGATCATCCCGTCATAAATGTGCACGCCGTATGAGGCGCCAGCCTCCACCGCGCGACGGATCATGTCGCCGTCTGGAATCACCAGGTGCATGGGCGCCAGCACTTCCAGCAGGGCCATCACATCCTCGGGGCGCGCCGCGGGGGATATCTTGTGCAGCAGCGTGGCGGCAAACTCCGCCAGCATTTGGGTCGACGTCATCATTTCCCCCGCCAGCGCCCTCCGCACCAGGTCCTGTGCAACACGCTGCTTTCTCGGATCGGAGGGGTCGTAGGCGTAGACCAGCACATTTGTGTCGAGGAAATCAGGAGCGGGCATAGAGATCCGCCCGTTTCCATGTGCGCTTGCCCACTTTGAACCGGAACCGTTCGAAGCTGCGCTCCAGCGCTTCGCGTTCCCGGCGTTTCCGGCCGGAAGCCGTGTCCTCGGCGGCCACCTTCTCCAGATAGTCGCGAACCATGCCAGTCAGAGTCGTATCCCTCTCGACTGCGATTTTGCGCACTCGCTTGACCAGTTGATCTTCGAGCGAGAGAGTAATATTCATGCACCCATAATAAGGGAAACCCATAACCCGTGCAAGGCTCCATTTTCATTTGAGCCTCGTGAGTGTCGGGGTCCGGGCTTTTCCCCGAATTTCAGATCGGTTTCTTGGGCAACCCTACAACTGTGCCGCGGGATCTGGCAGAACGGCTTTGACGAACGAAATCAGCGCGCCGTCGGGATCGGCTACGGTCAGCAAGGCAGGGTTATCGGCGGGGGTGGCCTTGGCGGCCAGGCCCAGGCTGGTCAGGATCCCGGCGGTGTGTTTGATGTCGGCGACGCCGAACAGGATGCCCGATTTGACCTCCGGGCCGGCGGCCGCGATATCCACTTCCTGTCCGGAATCGCCGGGCATGCGCAGGCGCGCCGGAAGGCCGTGGTTGATTTCGGTGAAGCCCAGCTTTTCCAGGTAGAAGGTCCGTATGGCCGCGGCATCGCGTGCCGTCGCTGTGGCGCCCACCATCAGTTGCGCCACGCGTTTGGCGCCCAGATGCTTGCCGCGGTCCTCGAAGTGCCGCGACCCGGGCAGGTACTCGGTGTACTCGATAGTCTGGCCCTCTGGATCTTTCATGGTCATCAGCATGTTGCCGGCTCCGGCCTTGCGCACCTCCGAAACCATGAGCCCGCGCTTGACGTACTCCGTGTGCAGTGCCTCGAGGTTGCTCGATTCGTAGCAGACGTGCATGAGCCCGATGGGCTGCGACGGGTCGGTTTGCGGGTACAGTTCGATGAACTGATGGTCGTTGACCTTGAGGAAGGCTTCGGTGGTCCGATCCCCCTGCTTCATCTCAAAGAACTGTTCGAACCCCAGCTTGTTGTAGAAGGCGCGCGTGGCTTCGAGCGAGGCGACTCGGAAGGCGACGTGAGCGATGCCGCTCTGGTTCGCCGGCTGCGCCCCGCAGAGCGAAGCGCAGAAAAGGCCTATGAATAACGATGTCGATCTCATCTACTGGATACCCGGATCGGTTTCATCATAACGCCGTTTGCGGCGCCATACCCGCCTGATCTATACTAAGTACTTGAGCTAAAATGCCGAAACGTACCTTTCAGCCGAATAATCGTCACCGCGCGAAGACGCACGGATTTCGCACCCGCATGGAAACCAAAAATGGCCGCGCGGTGCTTGCGCGCCGCCGGGCCCGGGGCCGGAAAAAACTCACCGTCAGTTCCGAGAGGTAGTGCTCCATCTCTGGTTTTCCGAAACGTGTCCGCCTCCTGCGATCGAAAGATTTCCGAAGAATCTATGACGGGGGCACCCGGTATGCCGGCCCTCTGTTCGCGGCTTTTTGCCTCCGCGAGACGCAGGCCGCCGGGCCACACATCGGGTTTACGACGCCACGGGCCCTCGGCAAGGCGGTGGCGCGGAACCGCATCAAGCGGCGCGTCCGGGAGGCCGTGCGCTTCCACCTCGATCGGTTGAACCCACAGTGGTCGATTGTCATCAATCCACGTCGCAAAGCCCTCGATGCCCCGCTGGCGGATCTCAAGCGGGAAGTGGAGCGGCTCTTTCTGCGCTGCAATGGATCTTAACGCTGGCTCTCAGCGTATATAAAGTTTGGGTATCTCCTCTTCTGCCGTCGGCCTGCCGCTTCCGTCCGACCTGTTCGGAGTACATGCGGGAAGCGATCGAACGGCACGGCGTACGAAGAGGGATCTGGATAGGCTTGCGGCGACTGGGGCGCTGCCGTCCGTTTCATCACGGTGGTTTCGACCCCGTGCCGTAACGGCAAGCCGCAACGGAATTGTGTAGGAATGGTGTAAATGGCCGAAACTGGAAACGGCGGTAAAGAAATGTCGATGGAGACGCGGCTTTTGCTGGCGTTTCTGCTGATGGGCGCGGTGATGTTTTTGACGCCCTATTTTTTCCCATCCGCCAGCACACCTGCGAAGAAGTCCACGGCTCCCACCGCTCAAACGGCGCAGGGCACTCCGCCGGCTGCCGCGCCTGCCGAAACCACGGCGCCGGCGCAAATCGTGCACGAGGACGAAAGCGCTCCAACTGGGCCGGCGACCCAGGCGAAGTCCGAACCCACGTTCTCGATCGATACCGACCTCTTCCACGTGACCTTCAGCAACCAGGGCGGCAACGTGCGGAGCTGGGTGCTGAAGAAATACCAGGCCGAAGGCAAGCCGCTCGATCTGGTGAATCCCACCGCCGTGGTCGACGATCCTTTTCCTTTC
This sequence comes from Bryobacterales bacterium, assembly GCA_003167255.1. Taxonomy (GTDB): domain Bacteria; phylum Acidobacteriota; class Terriglobia; order Bryobacterales; family Bryobacteraceae; genus PALSA-129. Next base: position 2,099 of record PMTR01000142.1, on the reverse strand, counting down.
TCCATCTACCTGCCCGACGACAAGCCGTTGGACAAGAAGCTGAACTGGTCCTACTACTCGCAGACCGTGGAGGCCGATCACCTGGGGGTGACCTACGAATTCTCCGACGGCCACCATACCGCCCGCAAGACTTTCCGCTTTCTGAAAAACAGCTACCTGGCGCAGATCTCCTCTGAACTGACGACCGACGGCAAGCCGGTACCGCACATGCTCGAGTGGCGCTGCGGCTTCGGCGATCTGACGGTACCCAACGCCGCCGCCGCCCAGAAGACGCTATACTTCGATCTCGCCAACAACAAGCTGGTGGAACAGACGGTCAGCGCCGCCAAGAACGGCCCCCTCACCAACAGCGGCCACTTCTCTTTCGCCGGCCTCGAGGACGCCTACTTCACGGTGGTTGTGCTACCGGAAGGCGACGCCAACATGCAGCAGGTGACGTTTGCCGACACCATGCAGGTGGCCGGAAAGCCGGTGACCTACCTTGGGGGCGCGGTTTCCGCCGGCGGCGTGAACCATTTCGAGATGTTCGTGGGCCCGAAGGATTACGACCTCCTGAAGCGCGTGAACCCCAAGCTGGAGCAGGTGATCAACTTCGGCTGGTTGTCGATCCTGGCCAAGCCGCTGTTCCTGATCGTCAACTGGTCCAACGATCACATCGTTCGCAATTTCGGGTGGGCCATCGTGGTGGTGACCATCGTCATCAACTTCATGCTTTTCCCGGTGAAGCTTTCCAACATGAAGTCCATGCGGAAGATGCAGGCCTTGAAGCCGCAGATCGACGCCATCAACGCCAAGTACAAGGGCATCAAGATTTCCGATCCGAAAAAGGGCGACCAGAACCAGGAAGTAATGGCGTTGTACAAGAAATACGGAGTCAATCCCATGGGCAGTTGCATCCCCATGCTGTTGCAGATTCCGTTCTTCTTCGCGTTCTATCAAGTCTTAAAGGTGTCGGTGGAAATGCGCGGCGCGACGTGGCTGTGGGTGACCGATCTTTCGCAGCCCGAACACATAGCCATCCGCATCCTGCCGGTGGTCATGATCGTCAGCCAGTTCGTGATGCAGAAGATGACGCCGCAGCCCGCCGGCGATCCCAATCAGCAGAAGATGATGATGTTCATGCCGCTGATCTTCGGCTTCATGTTCTACAATTTCCCTAGCGGCCTGGTGTTATACTACTTGACCAGCAATTTGGTGAGCATGGGGCAGCAGTGGTTCTTTAACCATACCGAGACGGCGCAAGAGGCCGCGCGTAGCGTGGAGCCGCCCAAGAAAAAGAACGGCAGGAAATAGCCAGTGACTGATCGAAAGTATTCCGTAGCCTCCATCGGTTCCCGCATCGACGGTTTTTTGCGGCTCACCCTCCAGAACGCCGGCTTCAAAGCCAGCTACGAGATTCAGGACGTGGCATCGTCGGGGGACGAGTTCGAAACGCCCGACGTGGTGGTGAAGTTTGCCGGGCCGGACGTCGACCTGATCCTGGCCAACCGCGCCGAGCTCCTGCTGGCGCTCGAGCACGTCACCATGGAAATGCTGGACATGCCTTCCGAGGACCACTCGCGCATTTCCTTCGACGCCAACGATTATCGCTTGCTGCGCATCGAGGAACTGCGGCTGAGCGCGCTGACCGCGGCCGAAAAAGTGAAGCGCACGGGCGCCCCCTTCCGCTTCAATCCCATGAACAGCCGCGAGCGGCGTGTGATTCATCTGGCGTTGCGCGGCGACACCGCCGTGCGCAGCGAAAGCGCCGGGTCGGGGCCGCAGCGGCAAGTGGTGGTTTATCCCGCCGGCATGGCCAGCCTGCCGGAGCTGCCGTATGCTCCGGCGCCGCGCCATTCCGGTCCGCCCCGTGGCGATCGCGGGGGCCCGCCGCGCGGGGGCCGTGACCGCGATCGCGGCGGCCGAGACCGCGGCGGCCGTCCTCCACGCCCCCGGCCGTAATGAGACTGAAATTGTGGGGCAGACCCCCTGGTCTGCGCGGGTCCCCCTGGACCCGCTCTTTGGCAAACGGAATCAGCTTCCTTCAAAACCCGGTAAGCCGACGAGGGCGTCGCCTGCGGTCCAGGGGGACCGCCCCACTAAGAATCCAAACTGTTGGG
>PMTR01000079.1 GCA_003167255.1 Bryobacterales bacterium | reverse complement strand
AAGTCCGAAAGCCCCGGCCGCCGCAACGCCTTTTGTATTTCCCATCGATCTCACGCCACAAGTGTCTCGAATTTTTGTATTACAGCTACTCGGTTTCTTCGATCGCTGCGAAGATTTTAGTTGTCCCGTGGAGCAGGCTTTCCAGCCTGCAACGCCGACATTCCTGTCGGCGCCGGGCGGCATCTGACTTTGGTTGCGGCTCTGCCGCTCTGTGGGGCAGGCGGTGCCGCCTGCCAAGCCGGGCAAAGCTCGGCAAGCCCGCCAGGGCGCAAGATATTAGCCCGCGGCGTAAGCCGTGTGGAACCCGTCGTGAGTCCGCGTAGCCCCGGAACGGGGCGTAAGACTCTGTCGCTCGACAGAAATGTAGAAACGCCGGGGACAGGCATCCTGGCCTGTCTTCTCGGCCCGGTCAGTAAACGAAGCCGAGCCGCTTGAGCGCGGCGGCTGGTTCCGAACCCTCGAATTGCGTGAGTAAGGCTTTCTGGCGGCCGTTGAGAAGGGCCACTCCGGAAGGATAGCCGGAGAATCCGAACACCTGCTTCAACTCCGCGAAATCGCTGGACAAGTTCGCCTTGAGGCCGGTCATTTGCAGGAATTGGGCGGAGTACTGCGGCTCTTCCACCGGAATGGCGACCACGCGCGTATCACCCCAATCGAGTTGCGACATGCTCTTGGCGGCGTCGATGCAGTGGCGGCATTCGGGATTGAAGAAGAAGAGGAAGATGCGCCCATGCTGCAGCGAGTAGGGCCGGCCATCCACGGTGATGGCGTTGGGCGCGCGGGTGCCGGTCTGATGGGCCATGTCCACGCCATAGGAGACCCCCGCGAAGACCGCGACGGCCGCGAAGATCAGCGCAGCCGTGCGTGGGCTGGCGGGAGGCTTGGACCACAGGCCCGCTGCGGCGGCCAGCAGCAGCATGAGGCCGTCGCCGATGAAGAAGCCGGGCCCAACCGCGCGCTTGACCCACGGGAAACAACTGCAATCGGCGCCGCGCAGGGCGGCGTAGTGGATCGCAAACCAGCCCAGAAACGCCAGTAAAAGCAGCCCCGTGAGCATCGCGCCCCAGCGGCGGAAACGGGGCACTAGCACGAACACCCCGCTCACCGTCTCCACGACGCCGAATGCCACCGCCAGAAACAGGCTCCAGGATTCAGGCACCAGGGCTTGCGACATCCGCATGGCGGCGCTCTGGGGATCGGTGATCTTCCAGAGGCCCGAGGCCAGAAACAGAACCGACAACGCGATGGCGGCTACCCAGGCGATTGCTGTCTTCCAGCCGGCCGGCTCAAGCGAACGCAAGCGAAGCGAGCCCCCCCAGCGGCTGTGCCATACTGTCGATCATGAGCCCTATTGTAGTCCTTCAGGCGGGCGCGGGGCCCGAGCGCCGCCCATGACGCCCTTCGCATGGATGCTTCTGCTGGCTGCCTCGACGCGCGGCGAACTGGCGGATGAAGACTGCCAGATACCGGCCGGCGAATGGCGTTATGTGGAGGTGCAGCTCCACCAGGAGCCCGCCAGCGTCTCGGCCAGCTACGAAGTGCGCTCGGGGCCAGGGCGGGTTCGGTTGGCGCTGATGCGCCGCGAAGACCTCGAGCGTTTGCGGGACGATCTGCCGCACGGCCACCTGGCCGAGACGCCGCTGGGAAAGTCCGGTCAACTCACCGATGCGTTTCGCCGCCGCGGTGACTACGCCGTGGTGCTGGACAACCGCGACGGAACCAGCGCCACCACCGTGCATCTGCGCGTGTGGCTGGAGTTCGGCGGGCGCCGCGATCCGGAGGTGACCGAGCTCGCTCCCGGGCGCCAGTTCGTGGTGGTGGCCGTCAGCCTGGCGGTCTTCTTCGGAATCGTGACGTATTCCAGCCGGCGGCTGTGGCGCGCAGTCAAGCGCTGAGGCCGATGCTGTTCACTTGGCTCGTGAATTGGCCGCTCCGCGGCCTGCCCCCGATGAGACCAAGGAACGGAGTTTGTTTAAGAACTTGTGTCCCAGAACAGGACATATGGCCAATTAGGGCACATCTGCGCAGGAAAGTCTCGCGGCGGAGTGGATTGCGAAACGCTGGCAAATTGTCCGATCCTGCGTGTGAGCGGCGTTGAGCGCTGGCCGGGACTTGGACTTCTGCGCAGACGCCGACAGGATCTCATGTCCGATGACAAAACGAGTGAAGCTGTCGATCTTGAGCGCCTGAGGCTAACCGGGGCTATCGAGGAGATCAATCGTGAGTACCAGGGAAAAATGACCGAGGTTGCGTCCGATTTCCGTAGGCGCGGACTAGGCATCTCTGGTCCTTTCGGGAAAGCCATCGCCGATACGCAGATGGCCCGCGCCAAGGCAATCATCGCGAAACATCTCGAATTACGCCGCGAAACGCTCTCCAAGGAGATCACTTTCCTCCAAGCATGTCGAGGAGGTAGGATTCCGCGAGCGGAGTCTTGGAGACAGTGTTCCAGCCGATATAAAGATAGTGCGCCCGCAGGATGACGTTCTCAACCTCCGTGTATGACCATGCCCGAGAATTATCGTAATCAGCACTGTTCCGATCTTGCTGGAGTGCTACAAAATCTTTTGCAATAGCGTCGAGTGTATCGGCGGTCTTCTGATCGTCTGGTGACGCATTGTTTCCCAAGCGCTCCTTGAGTTTGCCAGGCAGAGCTAACGAGGCAGCCTTAAGTCTGCCGTGCTCAAACAATCGAGCAAATCGATGCCTTTCCCTACCGACCGCCCAAGATTCTGCTGCCGTCATCGTCAAGAGATGGAAGACGGCATAATAGGCAGCGGATACCGCTCGGCGAAAATCTATCTGCTCAGTATCGCTGGGTTTTCCGGGAGCGGCGAGCCTCACTGCATGGCTAAAGAAATCATCAATGAGATCCATTCAACTAGGCGTAAACCTCGTCGTTTAGGATTGCTTGCTCTGATTCGCTGCGGAAATTGAAATAGGGGATGAGATCCCAATCGTTTTGAAAATCGATGCGCTCGCAGAGCACCTTCCTGAAGGCCTCGGTGGCTTTTGACAAATTATCGTTTTTGCTCGCCGCATCGGTCAGCGTCACCCAAAAGAAGATTGCCGGATCGCCGGTCCAGTCGTTGCCGAAGTTGTGACGCCATTTCACAACGCCTGGGCTCGGCTGGGGCATAATGCCGTTGAGCTTCTTCTGCAACTCTGCGGCCTGCGCAACTCCTCGTGCTCGGCGCATACTAGTTTCAGAATACCACTTGACAACTGCCTCACGTGTGGGAATTAACCCTCAGGCTGAAGCGACAATGACAAAAAACTGGTCAGCAAACCAAACCCCCGGAACCCTCGCACGGCCTACGATTGAAAAGTGAACCGGGCCATTCGATGGGGATCCTGGAATGCGTCGGCAGAATCTTGATGGCGCAGTCGCGCCCTAGCTTAATATCCGTGGCGCGCCGGACCTCGCCCATTCCACCCGCGCCGAGCTTGGAAGTCATCCGGTAATGCGCGATTGACGGCTGCGAACTCATTGTGCGTGATTGCAGGAACCAGGGCAAAGCCGGGTCGAAGCCGATTCCTTGCGGGAAACGCCCACCGTCGATCGGACTGATTGGCCCCAAACGGCGATATAGGAAGCCTGCCGGGACGCCTGCAAGTGAACCATATTGAGGCTATACGACGGCTACTCCTCGAAATGCTTCCTTTGCCGCCTCGATGGTTTTCGCGATGTCCTGCTCCGTGTGCGCTGCCGAAACGAACGCGGCTTCAAACTGCGATGGCGCCAGGTACACGCCGCGCTCCAGCATGGCGCGGAAGAAGCGGCCGAAACGCGCCGTGTCGCTGCGTTTGGCCGATTCCCAATCGGTCACCGGCCCCTCCGTGAAAAAGAATGTGAACATGGAGCCCACGCGATTCACCGTAGCGCCCGCGGGCACGTTGGCGCACAGCGCGGCGGCGCGGGCTTCCAACTGGTGGTAGATTTCCGGATGCGCCTTCAAGTGGCGCAACATGGCAAGCCCGGCGGCCACCGCCAGCGGATTTCCCGAGAGCGTTCCGGCCTGGTAGATTGGACCGGCCGGCGCCACCTTGCTCATGATGTCTTTGCGTCCGCCATAGGCGCCCACGGGCAAGCCCCCGCCGATTACTTTGCCGAGCGTGGTCAAGTCCGGCTTCACGCCGTAGCGCTGCTGCGCGCCGCCGAAGGCCACGCGGAAGCCGGTCATCACTTCATCCAGGATCAGCAGCGCGCCGTGGCGCTCGGTCACCTCGCGCAGCATCTGTAAGTAGCCGGGCGCGGGCGGCACGCAGCCCATATTGCCCACCACCGGCTCTACGATCACCGCCGCGATCCGGTCCCCATGCGTCCGAAAGGCCTCTGTCACGGCCTCGGGTGAATTGTATGGCAGCGCGATCGTGGTATCGCAGAAGGCTTTCGGCACGCCTTGCGTATCGGCGATGCCCAGCGTGGCCACCCCCGAGCCGGCTTTCACCAGCAGCGAATCCACGTGGCCGTGGTAGCAGCCTTCGAACTTGACGATCAGGTCGCGCCCGGTGAAGCCGCGCGCCACCCGGATGGCCGACATGGTGGCTTCGGTGCCGGAGTTCACCAGCCGCACCATCTCGATGGAAGGCACGGCGTCGCGGATGGCTTCGGCGAGCAAGATCTCCTGCTCCGTGGGCGCCCCAAAACTGGTGCCGATGGTAAGGGCCTGTTCGAGCGCCGCGAGAATCTCCGGATGGCGGTGGCCGAGCAGCAGCGGCCCCCAGGAGCCCACGTAATCGATGTACTCGTTGCCGTCGGCGTCGAAGATGTGCGAGCCCTCACCGCGCGCGATGAACACGGGGTTGCCCCCTACGCTTCGGAAGGCCCGCACCGGAGAATTGACGCCGCCGGGAATGATCTCTTGGGCGCGGCGAAAGAGTTGTTCGGATTTGGAATGATTCATGCTTGCTCTTTGCGGGGGACCATGCGGCTGAAGCCTAAGCTCATGCCTATGTCGTAGAGGCTGCCGTTGAGATTGCGCAGGAGGCGGCGTTTGAGGCCGGAATACGGCTGCTTGCCGGAGAAGAGATCCTGGATGATTTCGGAGAATCGCGGGCTACGGCGCGTGAATTGCACCATGCGCGCGGGAACCGAGCCGAACAGGAAGCGGCCCAGGAAGATGCGGCCGGCCAGGCGCGAACCGAATTCCAGGTCGTTCGCGAAATCGCGCTTCAGCAGGTCGCGGTACGCCTCAGGCTTGCCCGCGGGTTCGATCTCCCCGAGAAGCGTGCGGGCGGCTAGATCCGCCGACCGCATGGCGTAGTAAAGGCCCTCGCCGGTAATCGGATCCACCAGCCCGGCGGCATCTCCCACCGCCATCCAGCCTTCACCCGAAACGCGGTTGTTCCGCCATGACCTGGTGGCGAGCGACGGAAGCAGGTGGCTGTAGAAGGTGGCCCCCTTCCAAGACAGGCCGTGTTCGGCCATGTACAGCTCCAGACGCCGCCGCAACGAACCGGCCGCTTCGCCCTTGCCGCAGATGCCCACCGAAAGATGGCCGCAGCGCGGGAAAACCCAGATATAGCCTTCCAGGTGGGGGAGGAACTGAATGTCGATGCGGTTCTGGTCCCCGGGGACGTAGTAGCCGAGGGCCGACATGGCGTCGTCGGAGTGGAGTTCGGTACCGACGTTGCGCAGCGGGTTGCGCGCGCCTGTGGCCACGATGCAGAAGTCGGCTGGGGCCACGCCGCCCGTGGTGCGCAGATTCCAGCCCTCTCCGGCGCGCGCAATCTCCAGAACGCGGGCCTTCTCGATTTGCGCGCCCGCCCGCTCCGCGCGGTCGAGCAGCAGCCTGTTGAGATCGAGGCGCGAGTAAATCAGCAGCGGATCGTCAAGTTTGAGGCTCACCTCTCCGGCCGACGGCGCGGAGAGCACTGTCTCGGTAATCAGCCGCTTTGGGATGTCGTTATCGATCAGGAATGGGTAATGGGTGTATGCCTTGTGGGTTAAGCCGCCGCCGCACGGCTTTTCCCACGCGAGCTTTTCGTCGAAGACCTGCACGGCCAGACCGGCGGAGGCCAGTTGTGCCGCGGCGAATGCTCCCGCCGGACCGCCTCCCAGTATGGCGACACGCTTCATTGCCCTCACTTCTTCTTGGCGGGCGGCAGGTCGTTCGGTGACGGCATGGCTGCTCCGCCGCCGTGTGGATTCGCGGCGCCCGGCATCGCTCCCGGCATTGCACCGCCGCCATGGGGGCTTGCCGCGGGGGCCGCTTCCTTGCCGTGTGCGTCACCGCTGGTGTCGCGCCCCGTCACCACCCACTTCTTGTCTTGCTGCTCCAGCAGGTACTTGAAGTTCATGGGCATTCCGCCTTGGACGTCCTTGGGGGTCATGGAAACCTGGGCGCTCGCTTTATTGCCGTTGAACTGCACCGATGACACGGTGAGGTTCATTTTGTCGACGTTTATATTCGCCTTAGTGAGGTGGTCGATGACGCCCTGGCGCACCGCCTCGTTGGTTTGAATGCCGTGCTGACACGCGGCAAGGCACAGAATCAGGAGCAGAACGGAAGCAAATCGCACAACTCGATTATAACCGGGTGCGGGTGGAAACAAAGCCGGCGAGCCGCGACCGTGAGGGAGCGGTGGCCGCCCCGCGAATGTTTCCTAGTGGTCAGGCAACTAGATTGTCCGGATGCTCACGCTTCGTACTAGTACGAGTACGGCTAGCAAGGCAGTAAGAAATCCGCATTAATTAGTCTAGACATGCGAAACATTCTACTGCTTTTTACACTCGGCGCCAGCGCTCTTTGCGCGCAGGATGCTCACTTTACCGAAACCCGGCTGACGGCGCCCCAGGGGCAACTCGTGGACCGGAAACTGCTGGCCGGCCAGAAGCTCTGGCGCGCCAGCGTGGCCGCGCTCGGGGCCGTCAACGCCATGGACGTTGAATCCTCCTGGCACAAGCACGAATTGAACTCGACGCTGGCGGGGTCCAATGGAACCTTCGGTGCTCAAGGGGCGCTGCTCAAGCTGGGGATGCAGGGCGGATTGGTGGGCATCGAGTATCTGCTCACGCGCCGGCATCCCAGCACCCGGCTCTACCGCGCTGTTTCATTCATCAATTTTGGCGTGGCGGCGGGCATCGGATCGGTGGCGGGCCACAACTATACCGTGCCCGTGCCGCGGTAAGGCTCACGTTAGAATATTAAGCGGCATGGCAAATATTCCAGTTGGAACCGTTGGGGAAGAAAAGCTGCTGGTCACCAGCGAGGTGACCATCAACTTTCTGGGGATGGAAGGCGCGCGGGTGCTGTCGACCCCGCACATGATCGGCTATATGGAGCGGACCTCGCGCAACACCGTGCTGCCTCTGCTGGAGCCCGGACACGACACAGTGGGGACGCAGGTCAACATATCGCACCTGGCTGCCACGCCGCTGGGGATGACGGTGACGTTTCGCGCGGAAGTGACCGGCGTCACCGGGCGCCGCGTGCAGTTCCGCGTGGAGGCGTGGGACGAAAAGGAGAAGATCGGCGAGGGCACGCACGAGCGCGCCATCATCGACATCGCCAAATTCGCCACGCGCCTGGCGGAGAAATTGAAGTAAGGCCTAAGCAAGGGCTTCGCCCTTGAAATCCCTGCGGGATTTGGAAGTCAGAAGTCAGAAGTCAGGAGTCAGAAGTCAGAAGTGCAACGGCGGATATGGGGCCGCCTAATCGGGCTAAAAGCCTGCCACACAGACATTAGTTACGAGCCGGGATTTTTTCCGCGTGGTCGATGACGATGATCTCAATGGAGGCCTTTTGGGCCTCCAGCTTGAGCCCGAGCTGCTGCTGTAAGGCCCGCTGCCAGGCGGTGATGGAATCCCCGTCCGGCTCCGGTTTCACTTCGACGTCGATATTGTAAGTCCCCCTGAGGCCGGTCTTGTCCACCACGGGAATGAGCGGGCCGTTCGAGCGCGAGGGTGTGGAGGGGTCTTCTAATAACGGGATGCTGAGCCGGATAGACAGCAGACCGGCGAACTGTGGCATATCGCAGTGAAAATGTTGAACGCCCAGTGGCGGCTGCTTCGCGGGGGCAGCTTCTTCCTCCTGGATTGCGTGGATCAGCGGGCCGTTCTTTGCTACCGTCAGCGCATACACGCGCATTTCCTTGGATTCGCGGTGGATGGTCAGCTTGAAGCGGTCGGCCAGCAGGGTGCGAAGCATCAGCCGCATCTGGTCGCGAGTGGCGGGAGTCTCCGCCTTGGCGTCAATGTCGTATTGTTCCGAATCGAGCCAGGCTGGGCCGCCGGAGATCTGATAGTAGGGCACGTTGTAAGCCTCAAAAACGAGCTCCTTGAGGGATACCCTTCGCGCGCTCATTCGGCCTGGGTCGACGGTGATCCCACTCTTGCCGCGCGCAGCCATGGGATTGCTGGGCTCGACGGTGGCTACTTCGAATGCGAGCGAAGCCGGCGCCGCGGGTTGGGACTGCGCCAGGGCCGCAGCGCAGCAGGCGGACAGCAGTAGGAGTGCAGTGTGACGGTTCATGTTCCAGTTAGTTTTCCGAAGGCCTTTCCACATGGTCGATCACGAGCACATCAATAGGACCCTTGCGCGCTTCCAGTTTCAACCCAAGCTGTTCCTCCAGTGCAGCGAAAAGGGAGGGGCCTGCGTCGGGCAGGCTATCATCCATGGAGTAGTTCAGTTGGATATCGTAATACCGATCCAACCCTGTCTTGTCTACTACGGGATAGTGTAGTGCGCCAGCCAGGACGTTGACCAGCATTCCAATTTTGGCGCCGCCCCGGGTGGCTATTTTACCCTTTCCGAGGCTCAGCTTGAAGTTGGCTGCGTCACGCTCCATCTCCTTCAGTTTCGAGCCACCCTTCGCCACGACGAGATCATATTCCTGGAGATTCCTGGTCTCGTGGTGTGCCGTGAGATGAAATCGTTCCGCCAGCAGAGACCTCAGTCGCTCGGAGGTCTGGTCCATTCTCTTTCGCTGTTCTGAAGGGATCGGGCCTGCCGGCGGCTTCGCATCAACCCGGTAATACTCAGAGTCCAGCCACTTTGGAGCTTCTGCGATCTGGTATTCCTGAATTTGATACGCCATAAAGATCAGCGATTTTACGGTGGTGTTCATGCTCACAGTGCCGCTGGGGGAAATGTCAGAAGGCGCCTTCGCATCCGGCCGGCTCGGTTTGATGGATGCCACTTCGAACTTCTGAGGCGAAGCCTCTGGCTGGCTGTGGCCTGTTCCGCAGATGAAGACGAGGGCGGCGGCTCCAAGACCTGCGAACGATTGTCCCCTGATGCAATGCAGCGTCCGTCGAATCATGGTCGATTCTACTACAGGGAGGAAAAGCTGGTGTATACTTTCCAATGCCCTTGGAGGGGCCAGACGAAATGCGAATGATGATGAAGGTATCGATTCCGGTGGAAGCGGGGAATGCGGCGATCGCGAATGGGACGCTGGGGTCCACCATGCAACGAATTCTGGGGGAGATGAAGGCGGAGGCGGCGTACTTTGCCGCCGAGGACGGAGAGCGAACCGGATTTATCTTTTTCGATATGACGGATTCGTCGCAACTGCCGGCGGTGGCGGAACCTTTCTTTCTGGCGTTCAATGCGCGGATCGCGGTGAGCCCAGCCATGAACGCGCAGGACCTGGCGGCGTCCGCGGCGGGGATGGAGCGCGCCGTGAAGAGCTACGGCCCTAAGGGGTGACGGCGGCGCGAATCAGCTTGTCGAGCTTTGGAAACGTGGAATCGAGATAGGCGTTGCCGCCCTCGAAGAGCGGCGCCTGTTTGCCGCCGCGCATGCCGCCGCCGGCGGTTTCTCCATAGCCGGAATAGAGCTTGTCGACAATCTCCATTCCGGCGACGACCCTGCCGATGGGAGCGAAGCCGTCCTGGTCCTGCCGCGAGCGGTCGCCCATGACGATGTAGATCTGGGTGGTGCGGGCGTCGGGGCCGGTCATGGCATAGGCCACGAAGCCGCGCGTGTTGCTCTGGGTGACGCGGTCGTCGGGGAAGCTCTGGTTGCGCCAGACGGAGGCGATGGTGGGATCGCCGGGAATGCCGAATTGGGCGAAGTCGCCGCGGATGACGCGATAGAAGCGGGAGTCGTCGTAGAAGCCGGCGCGGACCATGTTATAGAAACGGTCGACGCCGCGAGGCGCCCAATCGCGATGGGCTTCGATAGTGAAATCGCCTTGGGTGGTCGAGAGTTTCACTTGAAAGAGGGGCGGCGCATTCTGCCTCCAGTAATCGTTGCGGGGATCCATCAGGACGGCGTGGGGCTCGGAAATCTGCAGAAGCTCGACCAGATACTTTTTCCAGACGACCGCGCGGGTGTGGGTGCCGTGGCCGCGGGTTTCGTCGCTGGTGGGGATGAGGATGAAGCGGCCGCGCGGGACCTTCTGGATCTCGCGCTCCAGGATGCGGAGCTCGGGCGGGTTGACTTCATCGTCTTCGGAATTGACGGCGAAGAGCGGCGCTTGGATCTTGCCGAGGTTGGGCGCGGGATTGTAATCGGTGGAGGATTCGTAGGCGTAGAGCATGTCGTTGGCGTCGATGCGGGCGGCCTGCTGGCGGAGACGGGTGACGGCGGCATCGGACTGCTGGTGAGTGGGGTTCTGCTTGTGCAACTGCAGGGGGCTGGAGGTCATCATCCACATGGCGTACTCGGCGGCGATGAGGCCGTTGACGGGCGGCTTGGTGTACTCGCCGTTATTCCAATCGGGATCGCCGCGGATGGACTGGATGACCATGGCGCGGAACATGCGGTTGCGCCCGGCGATCTCCACCGGGGCGCTGGCCAGCGGCATGAGGGCGTCCATGAAATCGGGGTACATTTCGCCCCAGACCCAGGTGTGCATGGCGCCCATGGAAGTGCCCATGACGAGGCGCAGGTGGTCGACGTTGAGGCCGTCGTGGAGCAGCAGGTAATCGGCGCGGACCATGTCGTCGTAGGTATAGTGCGGGAATTTGGCGTGCAGGCCGTCGCTCGGCTTGCTGGACTTGCCGTGGCCGATGGCGTCGGGAAGGATGATGTAATACTTTTCGATGTCGAGCGGCTGGCCTTTGCCAAAGAGCTCGCCGGCGAAGCCCGCGTTGGTGGCGAAGGGGTGACCGCTGCCGGTGGTGCCGTGCATGACGATGACGGCGTTATTTACGTGGCCGGCGGCATCGCGTGTGGGAGCGCCCAGGGTGGTGTAGTGCAGGCGCAGCTCGGCCATCTTTTCGCCGGACTTGAACTGGAAGTCGTGCGCGATCCAGTCGCCTTCCTTGTTAGGGAATAACGGCTGGTTCTGGGGTTGGGCCCAGCAGGCCGCGGAGAGCAAGAAAGCCACCAATGGACGAATCATAAGGCAGAGCTTATCACGTCCACCGGCGAGGCGATTGCGGCGGGCCGGCTAAAGCCGGCTGCGGGCAGAATTGCCCGCCCCACACTAGCGCTGCAACTTCTGGAGGTATTCCATCAGGGCGTCAACGCGCATTTGGCCGCTGGCGCCGATGGACTTGAAGGTATCACCCCAGATGGGCATGTCGATGTTGCCATGAGCGGTGACGGCGTCTACGCCGGTCAGGATGTTTTTCACATGCAGGGTGGGGAACTTGCCGTTATTCTGCCGGCTCAGTTGAGTGAGGTCCGTGACTTTGACTTTCAAGGCATCCGCCGCGGGGCCTTTGCCCTTGGCATCGGGGCCGTGGCAAACGGCGCAGAATTGCCGGTACACGTCCTCACCTTTCGAGGTATTTGCGGACTTGGCGTTTTCAGCCTTGGTCAGTTTCGTCTGTGCGTAAACTGAGGTGGCGGCGAAGGCGGCCAGCGTCGCCGTAATCGCGCATATAAGGATTTGAGATCCCAACTTCCTCATGGCTCCATCCTATGTCAATTCATCCGGCGAGGGTAGCGGAAAGTGGCTAAATCCGGGACATAGGACCGTTATGTTCGCCAAACCATTGTGAATCTGGCATACTTAGGTCGAATCACGGGGAAGATACCCGCATGGCGAAAGACGTGATCCTGGCCGCGGATCTGGGAGGGGAAATCCTGACGGCGGAGCAACTGGCCGCCATACCGGATTTTGCCGGCATCCGCAAAGAGATCTGGGACAAGTTTCCGGGAGCGATCGCGCGCAAGGAGTACCGCCCGGGCGAGATCCTGATGCGCGAGGGGGAAAACGGAACGACTGCGTTCTATATCCTCTCGGGCACCGTGGAACTGTACCTGAACAGCCCGGTATCGCGGGTGGAGAGCACGCGCCGCACGAGCACCAACTGGCTGGGCGGGCTCACAAAAATCACTAAATATATTAAAGGGATACCAGCGACGCGGAGCGGAGGCTCGGGGCGTACGCACATCCCCATCGACGGTCCGGTGGACCTCCCCATGGAAGACCCCATTGCGGAGGTGTACGCAGGCGACCTGATCGGCGAACTGGCGGCGCTGGCGGCGCTGAAGCAGGAACGGTTGAAGCGGCCGAAGTTTTATCCGCGGTCGGCGACGGCGCGAGCCAAGACGGACGTGGTGGTGTTGGAGATGCTGCCCAACATCCTGAACAACGTCTTATATAATGCTGCCGCCTTCAAGGACAAGCTGAACCGCAACTATCGCACGCGGGCGCTGGACAGCCATTTGCGGTCGGTGCCGGTTTTCAAAAATCTAAGTGGTGAGTTCCTGGACTATTTGCGGGAACGCGTGGAGCTGGTCGACGTGGCGCCGGGGCAGGTGATCTGCAAGCAGGGCGAGGTTGCGGATTCCTTCTACATGATCCGTCTGGGATACGTGAAGGTCTCGCAGGTTTTTCCGGGCGGCGAGCTGGTGTTGACGTATTTGTCGCGGGGATCGTACCTGGGCGAGATGGGATTGCTGCCGCCGGTGTTCCGGGTACGGGCGAAAGGGTTGAAGCCGGGACAGGTGGCGGAAGCGGAGGTCTCGGCGGCACCGGTGACGGTGGGGCGTGCGCCCTCGGGCCGGGCGCTGGCTGCGCCGTGGGACGAATACATGTCGCGAGAGCATGCGGAGATGCACGTCGAAGGGTCGCAACTCCGGGTGACGCGCCTGGCGGCGGGGAAGAACCCGATTACGTTCCGGATGCGGCCGGTGGATACGGCGCTGGTCGAGCCGGGGGGCAGCTTCGTGATCGGCGAGACGACCTTTGAGGTGATCGAGGATCCGCTGCAATCGGGGCGGCGAACGGCCACCTGCACGGCAGTGGACTTCGTGCAACTGGTGCGCATCCAGGCCGGCGATTTCGCCAAGATGCTGGACGGCTTTCCGGAGGTAGCGTCGGCGATCGGGGAAGTGGCGCGGGTGCGGCGGCAGATGGACATCGATCTGTTGGGGCGGGTGCAGCAGGCGTCGCTCTCCACGTTTCTGGAACAGGAATTGATGCAGGGGCAGAACCTGCTGCTGCTGGACCTGAATAAGTGTACGCGCTGCGACGAATGCGTGAAGGCCTGTGTGGCGACGCATTCGGACGGGGTGACGCGGCTGGTGCGGGACGGTTTGCGCTTCGAGAATTTCCTGGTGGCGACAAGCTGCCGGGCGTGCATGGACCCGTTGTGCATGACGCGATGCCCGGTAGGTTCGATCCGGCGCAAAGACACGCTGGATATTGTGATCGAGGACTGGTGCATCGGGTGCGGGAACTGCGCGACGGATTGCCCGTACGGGAATATCAACGTCGTGGAAATCATGGCGGGCGGCAGGAAGCAAAAAGCCGAGCCGCGGCCGAAGGCGGTGGTGTGCGATCTGTGCGCGGAATTCCCGGAGCCGAATTGCGTGCGGGCCTGCCCGCACGACGCGGCCATCCGCGTGGAACCCAAGAGCTTCTTCGCGCGCGACCTGGCGGGCATTCAACTGGTGGTGCCGGCGCGCGCGCCGCTTACGCCGGTGGAGGGCGAGGCGCTTCCGGCGAACCTCGAGACCAAGATCTATTCGAACGTGGGCGAACTGCTGGACCTGCTGCCGCGATTGAAGATCGTTTCGGGCCCGCGGGCCGGTTCGTTCCTGCAACTGCGGTATCCCTCAACCACGTTCGGGCGCGGGGCGGACAACGATTACCGGTTTGCGGACGATACCGAGATGTCGCGGGCGCAGGCGGCGATCGTGTGCGAAGAGAACCGCTTTATTCTGCGGGACCTGAATTCCACCAACGGGACGCTGGTAAACGGCAACGCGGTGATGGAGACGGAACTGCGTCCGGGCGATGTGATTGAGATGGGCGAGATGAAGATGGAGTTTCTGGCGGGGCAGGAGCAATGATCCTGGACGGGAAGCAGACGCGCTGGGGTTGGGGCACGGCGGCGGCCGCGGTGGCGGCGCTGGGCGCGTACATCGCGTACGTGCTGCTTTCGCCGAACGGAGCGCGGGGCGGCTCGATGATGGGGCTGCTGTTTGCATCGCTGGGGACCGGCATCATCGTCTTCGAGTGCCTGTTGGGACTGCGGAAGAAGTATCCGGCGTCTCCGCTAGGGCGCGTGAAGACGTGGCTGAGCGCGCACGTGTGGCTGGGGCTGTTGAGCTTCCTGCTGATCCTGATGCATTCGGGATTCCACTGGGGTCACGGCCTGGCGGCGCTGCTGATGGGTCTGTTCGCCGCGATTCTGGCGAGCGGCATCTTCGGCGTGTTGCTGCAGAACACGATTCCGCGGCGCATGACGGAGCTGGTGACGCACGAAACGGTTTTCGAGCAGATCCCGACGGTGATTGCGGGGCTGCGGGTGGAAGCCGATGAGAGGGTGGAGTTCATCACGGCCGACCTGGGACTGGAGGACGACACGCCAGAGTTCGTGCACGCCGGGGGCGTGAAGCAATATTTCGATCCGGCGCAGAAGAAGAGCGCCGCGGAGAAAGTGCAGGCGGTGGTGGAGAAGCGCAAGGTAGCGCCGCAGATCGAAGTGGAGGAAGGCGCGCGGGAGGCGCTGCGCGCGCACTACCTGCAGGAAATCCGGCCGTACCTGACGGAACGGCCGGCGGGATTTTCGCGCAAGGTGTTCGCGCGGGCGGATCTGGTGGCGGCTTATTTCGCCCACTTGCGGACCATCATGCCGGTGGCGGCGCACGTGGTGTTGCGCGATCTGGAAGAGATCTGCGAAGAGCGGCGGCAACTTCTAGTGCAGCGGCGAATGCACCTGTGGCTGCATACGTGGTTGCTGGTGCACGTGCCGCTCTCCTTCGCATTTCTGGTGCTGACCGCGGTGCACGCCGTGCTGTCGCTGAGGTACTGACATGGCCAAGGAAGAGAAGCCACTCGAGTACCAGCGCCGCATCCGGGATACCAAGGGTGTGGCGCAGCGGCTGGACCTGGGTTATCTGAACCGGCCGCGGCTGCTGGCGGTGGCGCGCAGCCGGCTGACGTGGCTGCTGGTGGCCGCGGCGGTGGCGGCGAGCGTTCCATTGGTGCTGGGAGTGGGCGGGAGCCGCCGCGCGATCGCCAACGGGCCGGTTTCGGAAGCGCACGATTTATTGGCGCAGCGTTGCGAAGTGTGCCACGACCGGATGTTTAAAGGGGCGCCGGACCGCGCCTGCCAGGGCTGCCATGATGGCGCGCCCCACCCGGCCAGAATGATGGACCGCGGCAAGGCCAACGCGGTTATAGCATGCGCGCAATGCCACATGGAGCATCGCGGCAAGGCGGCGCTGGCGGAAGTGGCCAGCAACAATTGCACGAGCTGCCACGCGGACCTGAAAGCGCATGCGAGCGGCGTCACCATCAAGGCGGTGAGCATCACGGATTTCCGGGCGGAGAAACATCCGGAGTTTTCGGCGGGGACCATGACGGATGCGCGGCCCTTGCGGCTCAATCACGCGATCCACATGCCGGCGCAGGCCAAGACCGTCCGCGAGATGAAGCTGCCGATGAAGTGCGGCGATTGCCACGCGACGGACCGTAACTCGGCGACCGGCGTGCTGCTGCCGGTCACGTTCGAACAGAATTGCAAACAGTGCCATGCGCGCGAGCTGGAGTTCGATGTGTACCACCTGTTGGGGCCAAACGGGGCGCCCGCGCCGCACACCAAGGATCCGAAGACCATCCATGAATTCATTGCCAGCGCGTATCGCGACGCGCTGGCGGCGAATCCGGCGATGGTGCGCAAGCCGCTGGGCAACGACCTGGCGCCGGCGTCGAACTGGCTGGAGCGCGTGGTGAAGGACTCGGAGAATTACCTCTTCGGCCGGAAGTGCGGGTACTGCCACATCATGGCGGCCTACGCGGTGGTGAAGCCGGTGAACCGCATTGCCGGGCGGTACGTGGAGACCAGGCCCGAGGGCGACGCGTGGTTCGCGCGGGCGGAATTCGCTCATCGGCCGCACCGCGCGGTGGAGTGCGAGTCGTGCCACACGGCGGCGCGCACCAGCACCAGGACGGCGGACGTTCTGATTCCCACGATGAAGAGCTGTCTCGCGTGCCACGGCAAGAGCGAGACGGGCCTCGACCGATGTTCGGAGTGCCACCTGTATCACAACCGGACGCTGGAAAAAGACCGGGAGCGCCGGCCGGTGGAAGAGTTGACGGGGAGCGCGCAATGAAGTTTTTCGGAGCGACGGACGTGGGGTTGAAACGCTCGAACAACGAGGATGCGTGGATGGTGTTGGGCGAGCTGGGCGCGGCGATCCTGGCGGACGGCATGGGCGGGGAGAACTGCGGCGAAGTGGGGTCGGCCGTGACGGTGGAGACGGTGGCCGAATATCTGCGCGCCCCGGAGGCGGGCCTCGCGAGGGAGGCCGCGGCGAAGGAAGCCATCCGCGCGGCAAATACGCGGGTACTGGAGACGGCGCGCAACCGGCGGGAGTGCGATGGCATGGGCTCAACCGTGGTGGTGGCGCTGTGGCGGGGAGCGGAACTGGTGCTGGCCAACGTGGGCGACAGCCGGGCGTACCTCTACCGCGCGGGCGAGCTGCGGCAGCTTACGTACGATCAGAATTTCGCCAACGAACTGCGCACCAGGCTGGGCTTCAGCGAAGACCGCTTGCGGCAAATGCCCAATCGCAATGTGCTGACGATGGCGGTGGGAATTTTCGAAGAAGTGCTGATCCGTACGCACGCCTTGAAGCTGGAGCCGGGAGATCAGATTCTGCTGTGCTCGGACGGATTGTACGGGCCGGTGGACGATGAAAGCATCGGGGCATCGCTCGGACGCGCGGAAGGGCTCGATCAAAAAGTGCAGAGGTTGATTGCGATGGCCAACGAGGCGGGCGGACCGGACAATGTGACGGCAATACTGCTGGAGTACGGGGACGGGAACGAGAACGAGAACTAATATGCTGTCCGTTCTGGTTTCTGACAATCCGGGTTGGTCCGATGTGGGGCAGCCTATTCAGGCTGCGGAGCCGCAACCAAACGACCGGAGGATTGAACAGGAAGGCGCTGAGGCGCGGAGAAAACAAACAAGAGAAACAAGCGCCCTCTGGAAGGCCTGCTCCACAAGAATGACGAAATCTTCGCAAGGGGAGAAGAACTCAAAGAGGTGTAATACAGAGCAGCGGAGNNGACACGAGTGTCGACGCGGCACGCATGAGTGCGTGCGCCACAGGTCTTATGGGAGACAGGACACTGGATAAGAATGGATAAGATCGGTCCGTACCAGATTATCGAGACGATTCACCAGGGGCCGCAGCCGCTCTTCAAGGTGAAGGCCGCGGACGGGCGTGTGCTCGCGGTGAAAGCCATTCCGGTGGATGGGTTATCGGCGGAGGCGCGGGAGCGGTTCACGCGCGAAGCCGAGACCTGCCGCGGGCTGGACCATCCGAATCTGACGCGGGTTTTCGAAGTGGGCGAAGCAAACGGCATGCTCTACCAGGCGATGGAATTGCTGGAGGGCGCGGACCTGGGCAAAGTGATGGGCGAGGGACGGCCGTTCACGTGGGATCAAAAGCTTTCGATCATGGAGCAGGTGAGCGCGGGCCTGGAATACGCGCACGCGCGCAAGCTGGTGCATCGCGATATCAAGCCGGCCAACCTGTTTCTGGAGAATTCGGGGCGCGTGCGGGTGGTGGATTTCGGGATGGTGCGGGTGGCGGAGTCGGAACTGACCAAGGCGGGCTCGTCGCTGGGGACGCTGAATTATATGTCGCCGGAGCAGATCCGGGGCGAGCGGTGTACGGCGGCGTCGGACGTATTTTCGGCGGGGATCGTATTTTTCCAGTTGGCGACGGGGCGGCATCCTTTCTCGGCGCGCGACCGTAGCCTGGGGCAGGTGGTGAGCGCGATCGTGTTCGAAGCGCCGCCCAAGTTGAGCGAACTCTGCCCGGACGCGCCGGAGGGTTTGGAATTTATTCTCAACCGGTCGCTCGAGAAGGATCCCGCTAAGAGGTTGCAGAACGGTGGCGATTTGAAACAGGCGCTGACGTTGTGCCGGACGACGCTGGGCCTGGGATTGCCGGCGGCGCCGCCTGCGAACGCGCCGCAAGATGGCGAGAAGACCAAAGCGATGCCGAGCGCGGCGGCCGCGGCGATGGACGAAGAGAAAACCAAAGTGATGAAGCGGGCGGCTCCGGCAGTCGCGGCGCAGGTTGTGCAGCCTGCCGCGCCGCCTCCACCGGCGCCCGCGCCTCCACCGCCGAAACCAAAGCCGGCGCCTCTGCCGCTGCCGGGTGCGTCACAGGTTCGCTTTTGCCCGATGTGCACGGCGCAGAACGCCGCGGGAGCGGCGGTGTGCCGGAAGTGCGGGAACCCGCTGGGCGGTGGCGGCGGGGAAGCGGCGAAACCGACGCCGTGGGGATTGTACGCGGCGATTGCGGCGGCGGTATTGCTGGCGGTGGCGCTGGCGGTGGTGTTGATCGTGAAGCGGTAGCGATATGAAGACATCTCTGATGGTTTTGGCAGTCGCGGGAATGGCGCTGGCGCAGCCGGCGGCGAATTCGTATATCGGCGCGGGCGGGTGCGCGTCGTCGAACTGCCATGGCGGCACGCGCGCGCTGGCGGAAAGCGACAGCCGCATATTGGGCAACGAATACGCCACGTGGTCGGTGACGGACAAGCACTCGCGGGCATACAAGGTGCTGGAAGAGGCGCGCGCCAGGCGGGTGGGAGAGATTCTCAAGATCGGCGACGTGAAGCGCGACCGGCGCTGCACGGTGTGCCACGTGGTGGGGTCGCCGGAGAAGACGCGGTCGGATGGGGTGGCGTGCGAGGCGTGCCACGGGCCGGCGGAGAAATGGCTGGGGCCGCACACGCGGCCGAATTCACACGCGGCCAGCGTGGCGGCGGGGATGACGGATACCAAGAATCTGCAGACGCGCGCGAAGACCTGCCTGGCGTGCCACCTGGGAGCGGGCGAGCAGGTGGTGGATCACGAGTTGATTGCGGCGGGCCATCCCGACCTGGCGTTTGAACTGGACACGTTCACTTACGGACAGCCCTCGCACCACCGCGATCCGAAACCGGCGGCGGACAATGCGCTGCCGCGCGTGCGGGCGTGGGCCGTGGGGCAGGCGGAGGCGCTGGCGGGCGGCATGCGGCTGCTGGGAACGCATGCGGAAAAGAACTGGCCGGAGTTCTCGGACCTGGAGTGCTACCAATGCCATCACGATCTGCGCGCGGATAGCTGGCGGATCCAGCGCGGCTATGACGGGCGTAAGCCGGGAAGCTGGCAGGTGAACCTGGCGCGCTTTGAAGTGGCACGCGAGCTGGTGGCGGCGGCGGCGCCGGAGCAGAAAGCGGCGTTCGAGAGCGAGGTCGCGCGCGTGATGAGCGCGGTGGAGGGCGGCACGGGGATCGCGGCGGCGGCACAGGCCATGGAACGCACGGCGAACGGGTTGTCGGCGCGGTTCCTGGCGCAGAATTTCGACCGCGCTGCGGCGGAAGCGGTGCTGCGGTCGATGGGCTTAGATATCCGGCGGATTGCGGATGCGGGCGTGAATGCGGCCGAGCAGGCCACGATGACGCTGGACGCGCTGGGCGCGGCGCTGGGGCGGCGTCAGGATGCGGTGACGCCGCTGTACGACTATCTGGAGCACCCTTCGACATACAGGCCGGCCGATTTTGCGGCTCTGTGGGTGAAGGCGGCGGGGGAATAGCGGCGGCAGATGGCCAGGAGCCCAAGTTCGCGCGCGGCGGTGCTGATCGGGCTGGCGGCTTGCGCGCCGCTCTGGGGACAGAGAGCGCAACTGGCTCGCACCGGCCGGCAGGCGGAACGCGGTGCGCCCGCGGTGGTGGAGCCGGTGCGCAAATTGCCGCGCAAGACCGCGGGCGGCTTGGCGGTGGGACCGGCGGAACAACTGCAACAGTACATCGACGCGCAGCGCGGGCTCGAGCAAGAACGGCCGCTGGCGGAAGACCGGTCGCGGCCGCTGATGCACGGCGCAGCCGGGCCGCTTCCGGCGGAAGGGGAACTTGGGAATCCGGAGCACACGCTGCCGCGGACCATGGTGATGGTGGCGGGAGTGATGATGCCGGTGGCGGGCGCGCAGGCGGCGGCGATTCGCAACCGCTGGCACATTTTTCCGACGCCGCCGTGGCGCCGCTACGACAGCGAGAAACTGGATGCCATCTACGCCTACTCGCGGTGGTGGGACCCATTCAACCGCAGTACGTTGAAGGGCGATTTTCCTTTTTTTGGGCGGCGGGAGTTCTTCAGCTTTACGGGGTCGAGTGAGACGCTGACCGAAGAAAGGCGGGTACCCGTGCCGGCGGGCGCGAGCTACGCCGACCCCGGTGAATCCGGCTTCTTCGGGCGCGGCTCGCAATTTCAGGTAGTGCAGGATTTCCGTTTGAGCTTCGACCTGTTTCGCGGCGATGCGGGCTTCCGGCCGGTGGATTACGAGCTGAAGGTGACGCCGGAGTTTAACATCAACTACCTGCTGACGCGGGAGAACGGGCTCACCAACATCGACGTCGCGGGCGGCATCCGGCGCACCGATACGGCAGTGGGCATGCAGGAGCTGTACTTCGAAAAGCGGCTGTTCACGAACAGCGCGAGCGAATTCCAGAAGCACAAAGATGGCGATTCGCGGGGCAGCGCGTATTTCGATTTCACGTCGCTGCGCGTGGGAATCCAGCGATTCACCAGCGATTTTCGCGGCTTGATCTATTCCGACGAGCAGCCGGGAGCGCGGCTTTTCGGCACATTCCACAACAACGTCTTCCAATACAACCTGGCGTATTTCAACCTGCTGGAGAAGGACACCAACAGCGGGTTGAACCGGTGGCGATCGCGGCAGCAATCGGTCTCGGCGGCCAACCTGTATTGGAGCGACTTCGGGAAGAAGGGCTACACGCTGGAATTTAGCCTGCTCTACAACCACGACCAGCCGAGCTTTCTGATCGACAAGGACGGGTTTCTGGTGCGGCCCGCGCCGTTGGGGCTGCCGGCGCCGCACAAGATCCGCGCGGCGTACGCGGGCGTTGCGGGGGACGGGCACATCGGGCGGATCAACGTGTCGCACGCGTTTTACGAAGCCTTCGGGCGCGACGAAAACAATCCCGTGCCGGCGCGGAATAACGCGCAGCACATCAACGCGCAACTCGGAGCGCTGGAACTGGCTTATGAAAAGGACTGGATGACGTTCAAGGTGTCGGGCTTCTACACGTCGGGCGACGGCAAGCTGAACGACGGCAGAGCCAACGGGTTCGACTCCATTGTGCCGAACCAGCAGTTCGCGGGCGGCGGATTTCTGGGGAACCCGGCGCTGGCGGACCGCGGGCTGATCAACAATGCATTCGACGGCGGCGGAACGAACTTTCTGAATCGCGAGCTGATTCCGCTGACGGGGACTGGCGTAGATCTTTTCGGACCAAACAGCCTGATGCCCACCATGCGGGCGGGCGCGTTCGAAGGACAGGCCAATTTCCTGAACCCGGGAGTCACGCTGTACAACGCGGGGTTCGACGCCAAGATCACGCCCAAGCTGAAATCCACGTTGAATGTGAACTGGGCGAAGTTCAACCGCACGGAGGTGCTGGAGGCGGTGCTGTTTCAGAGCAACATCCATCACGCCATCGGGCTGGACACGGGAATCGGGCTGCAATACCGGCCGCTGCTGAGCGACAACATCGTGGTGACGGGCGGTTTTGGAGCGCTGGCGCCGGGGCAGGGATTCAAGGACATTTATTCCGGGCAGGTGCAGTTTTCTTCGTTCGTGAATGTGAGGCTGGTGTTTTGATGCGGTGGATGGCGATATTGCTGGCGATGACGGGCGCCTCTATGGGCATAGCCCGGGCGCAGGGATCGGGCTGCGAATCGGCGAAGTGCCATGTGGGCATCGAGCCGATGCACGTCTCTCCGGCCGTCCGGCTGGCGTGCACGGATTGCCATGGAGGCCGCGCCGAGACCGCAGACAAGCTGCAGGCGCACGTGCGGCCGCGCGACGCCGCGCTGTGGCCCACCAGTGCCAACCCGCCGCGAACGTACGCCGCGCTCAACCGCGAGAGCGCGGAGTTCGTGCGCTTTATCAATCCGGGGGACCTGCGGGTGGCGGACCAGACGTGCGGGAACAAGAGCTGCCACGGCGCCATCGTCAACAAGGTGCGGACCAGCATGATGACGCACGGCGCGTTTTTGTGGGGCGCGGCGCTCTACAACAACGGCGGTTTTCCGCTGAAGCGGCCGGTGTTTGGGGAAAGCTACGGGCCGGACGGCGTGGCGCAAAAGCTGACGGCTGTGCCAGCGCCATCGGCCGCCGAGATGAAGTTGAAGGCCATGTTGCCGGAATTGTGGCCGCTGCCGCAGTTCGAAGCCACCGAACCGGGCAACACGCTGCGCGTGTTCGAGCGCGGCGACGACCGGCTGAGCAATCGCGGCTTCGGCACGCTGACGCGCACCGACCCGGTGTTTCAGGGCTTGCAGAGGACGCGACTGCTCGATCCGCTGCTTTCTTTCCTGGGCACCAACGATCAACCGGGCGACTACCGCTCTTCCGGCTGCACGGCCTGCCACGTGGTGTACGCCAACGACCGCGACGCGGCGCACGCCGGGCCCTACGCCGCGCGCGGCCACCTGGGCACCAGCTTCACCAACGATCCGACGATTCCCAAGAACGAGGAAGGCCACCCGATTCAGCACCGGCTGACGCGGTCGATTCCTTCCAGCCAGTGCGTGGTGTGCCACATGCATCCCGGGACCTCGTACGCGTTTCAATACTACGGCTACATGTGGTGGGACAACGAGACCGACGGCGACGCGATGTACCCGGCGAAGACCAAACAGTGGAAGGCGGAGGACGCGGCGCGGTCGCTCGCGCGCAATCCGGAAGCGGCGTCGCTGAAAGGCAACTGGTCCGACCCGGCGTTTCTGCGGAACCTGCGCGATCTCAATCAAAACATGAAGCAGACGCAGTTCGCCGATTTCAACGGGCACGGCTGGGTATACCGGGCGGTCTACAAGCACGATCGCGAAGGCAACTGGCTGGATAAAGACGGCAACAAAGTTGGCTTCAACGATCCGAAGAAGTTCGACAAGGCTGTGCACCTGAGCGACATTCATCTGGACAAAGGCATGCAGTGCGTGGACTGCCACTTCGAACAGGACAGCCACGGCGACGGGCATCTCTATGGGGAACCGCGCGCGGCGGTGGATATCGATTGCGTGGATTGCCACGGCTCGGTGCGGGCGCGCGCCACGCTGAAGACTTCCAACTCGGCGGCTCCGGAAGGCGGCAACGATCTGGCGCGGTTGCGCACGCCGTTCGGCACGCGGCGCTTCGAGTGGGTGAGCGGCAAGCTGATGCAGCGGTCGATGGTGACGGAGAACGTGGTGTGGAACGTCTCGCAGGTGCTCGATTCCGTCACGCCGGGCTCGGCGAACTACAACGAGAAAGCACGGCTGGCCAAGACCATGCAGAAGGACGGCGTTACGTGGGGCCGCGCGGGCGCGACTGCGGAGCGGCTGGCGCATAGCGACGATCGGATGTCCTGCTACGCGTGCCATTCGTCGTGGATGACGAGTTGCTTCGGCTGCCATCTTTCGATGAAGGCCAATGCCAACCGGCCCACCTTGCACAACGAGGGCGACGTGGACAGCCGCAACTTCACCACGTACAACTTCCAGGTGCTGCGCGACGACGTGTTCATGCTGGGCCTGGACAGCACGGCCAAGAAGAACCGGATCGCGCCGGTGCGGTCGTCGAGCGCGATCCTGGTGAGTTCGCAGAATGCCAACCGCGAGTGGCTGTACCACCAGGAGCAGACCATTTCGGCGGAGGGCTACAGCGGCCAGGCCTTCAATCCGCATTTTCCGCACACCGTGCGGACGCGCGAGACCAAGACCTGCACGGATTGCCACATCTCGCGCGAGAACGACAACAACGCGTGGATGGCGCAATTGCTGCTCGAAGGCACCAACTTCGTCAACTTCATGGGCCGCTACGTTTACGTGGGGGAGGGAAGCAGCGGATTCCAGGCGGTGGCGGTGACGGAGCACGAGGAGCCGCAGGCGGTGATCGGCAGCTATCTGCACAAACTGGCCTACCCGGAAAATTACGCGAAGTTTACCAAGACGCGGGAGCTCACGGAAGCCTACGAGCACGGCGGCACCACGCTCAACCTGCAGCTTCGCGGCGAGTATCTGTATGCGGCCAAGGGTCACCTTGGGGTGGAGATCTACGACGTGGCCGACATCGATAACAAGCGCTTCGCCGAGCGCATCATCACCGCGCCGGTCTCACCGGTGGGCCAGCGGCTGTATGTGAAGACCAAGGATGCGCGGTGGATCGCATCGCCTACCACGCTGGGCGTTGACCCGGCGCGGCGCCGGAATCCGGAGAACGAGGAGCAGCCGATCCACTTGATGTACGCGTTCCTTTACGTGGCGGATGCCCAGGAAGGTCTGATTCTGATCAACGCGGCGACGCTGCTGGACGGCGACCCGCGCAACAACTTCCTGAAGCGCTCGGTGACGTTTAACCCGGGCGGTGTGCTGAACGGCGCGAATTTCGTGGTGACCGCCGGAGACTACGTTTATGTTTCGTGCGAGCGGGGACTGGTGATCGTGAGCGTGGAAGATCCGACGAAACCCGTGGTGGTTGCGACGGTGCCGCTGCAGGGCGCGGGGCACAGCGCCATCCAGTTCCGCTACGCGTTCGTGAACGATTCCGCGGGCGTCAAGGTGATCGACATCACGGATGTGAAGCGGCCGCTGGTGAAGGCCGCTATTGCGATTTCGGACGCCCGCGATATCTACGTGGCGCGCACGTATGCGTATGTCGCGGCGGGCAAGCAGGGCCTCGCGATGGTAAATGTGGAGCGGCCGGTGCGGCCCGGCGCGGCGAAGTTCTTCAACGCCGGAGGGGCAATCAATGACGCGCGCGCGGTGAAGATCGGGATGACCAACGCCAGCCTGTTTGCTTACGTGGCGGACGGGCGCAACGGGTTGCGCGTGCTGCAATTGACCGCGCCCAACCGCACGGAAGGGCTGTGGGGCTTCAGCCCGCCGCCGGAGCCGGAATTGATCTCGACGTTCCGCACCAAGGGAGAAGCGGTGGAGATTTCCAAAGGATTGGACCGCGACCGGGCAGTGGATGAGAGCGGCAACCAGTTGGCAGTTTTTGGACGGCGCGGCGCGCGGCCGTTCCATCTGGACGAAATGCAGCGGCTGTATCTGCGCGACGGGCGGCTTTACACGGTGACGGATCAGCCACCTGGCCGGGCCGCGGGAGGAGCAAGATGACTTTTCGTCGAGTGGCAGAGTCTTACGCCCCGTTCCGGGGCTACTGGACCTCACGACATGTTCCACACGGCTTACGCCGTGGGCTATTATCTTTCGCCCTGCCGGGCTTAGCCCGGCGTGGGCAGGCGGCTCCGCCTGCCCCACCACTGCCAGCGCAGGATTTGTCTTGGTGGCGCAGGCGGCGCCGCCTGCGCTCCGCGATGATGCTGCCCGCTCTTTTTTCTGTGGCGCTGTGGGGGCAGGCGAACCTCACGACGACCTGGGTGAACGGGTTGCAAATGGCGGCGGTGCTGCATGGCTCGACGGGTCTGGCGGTGACCAACGATTCGCCGGCCGAGCCGGGTGAAACGCTCGTCTTGCAGGGCTCCGGGTTTTCGGGCGGTGCGCAGATTCTGGTGGCCGGCGCAGCCGTGGACACTACGGTGATCGACGATGGCGACGCGCAGTTTGTGCTGCCGGCGGGCGCGGGCGGGAGTTTTCTGGAGATTGCAGTCGCCGGCGCGGATGGCAGCGTGAGCCCCGCCGCAGTGGTGCCGGTGGATGCTCCGTTCGACTCGGTACAACTGTCGGCGGCGGACGTGCAGACGCTGGTCACGAACGCGGTGCAGGCCTCGGCAAGTACGCGCCTGGCAGTAGCCGTGGTGGACCGCGCGGGACGGGTGCTGGCGATTTACCGGTACCCGGCTACGACCGATGCCGATGTGGAGAAGGCGCTCTCGCTCGGGCGCACGGGCGCGTTCTTCAGCAGCCAGGGAACACCGCTTTCTTCGCGCACGGTGCGCGCCATCAGCCGGCCGAATTTTCCCGAGGGCATTCCCAATCAGCCGTCGGGCCCGCTGTTCGGAATTGAAAACACCAATCGCGGCTGCAATTTCAACGTGACCTTCCTGCCGGGCCAATTGCTGCCGCAACTGCAGAACGCGATGGGATCGGGCTTCGGCGCGGGCATGGCGACGGTGCCGGGCGGCCTGCCGTTATTCCGCGGTGGCGCCACGGTGGTGGGCGGCATCGGCGTGGCGGGCGCTGGAAGCGATGACGCCGATGAATATGCCGCGGCGGCAGCGGCGCAGGCCTCCGGGTTCTTCGTGCAATTGCCGCTGCCAGACCCGGGCGCGGTGTATCTCAACGGATTCCGTTTGCCCTACATCAGCAACACCGCCCCTTCCGCGGTCGCCGTCAACCCATTCCTCCTCCCCAACGGGACCTACCAGGTGGGGCCGCTCAATGGCGCGCCGGCGCCCGATGGCTGGCTGGTGGGGCCGTCGGCGAGCGCGACCCTGAGCGTGGCAGACGTCACCGCGATTGTGCAAAGCGCCATCGACACGGCGAGTCTGACGCGCGCGCAGATCCGGTTGCCGCTGGGCACGCGCGTTCGCATGGTGATTGCGGTGTCCGACCTGGACGGCAATATTCTGGCGCTGTACCGCATGCCGGACTCGCCGATTTTCTCGATCGACGTGGCGCTCACCAAAGCGCGCAATGTGGTCTACTTCTCCGGCCCCAATCGCGATCCGCGCGACCTGCCGGGCGTGCCGGTGGGGACGGCCGTCACCAACCGCACCGTCGGCTTCGGCTCGCAACCGTATTTTCCATCGGGAATCTGGAACACCAAACCGGGACCCTTCGCGGCCATGTACGCAGCCGATACGGCGAATCCCTGCACGCAAGGCAACCAAGCGGCCAACGCGAACCAATCTGGCATTGTGTTCTTCCCCGGGTCCGCGCCGCTCTATCGCAACGGACAACTGGTGGGCGGTCTGGGCGTCTCGGGCGACGGCGTGGACCAGGACGATTTCGTGACGTCGGGCGGAGCGGTGAACTTCCTGGCGGCCGCCGGGATTCGCGCCGACCAGATCTTCCTTCGCGGCATAAGGTTGCCGTACTGGAGTTTCCCGCGGAACCCGGAGCAGTGAGTGGGACCGGCGATCGGTTTGCGTCGCCTGTGCAGAGGGCCTGCGGCCCGCGAAATTTCATGAAGAAGTCGGGGAGCTGGATGTCGCCGGGCGGGCCGGGCAGCACCGGAGGCCGGCTGAAGCCGGCTGCGGCCAGAATTGGCCGCCCCACTCGGCTTTTTCGACCCGGTCGCTTCAGCGAGGCAATGACAGACCACGAAAGGCGATGGTCTGTCCCACTTAGTCGTGGCGGAGGGCGATGGCCGGGTCTACGCGCGCGGCGCGAGAAGATGGCAGCCACGCGGCCAGCGCGGCGACCGCGACGAGCACGGCTACGGCGACCGCGAACGATAGCGGGTCGGCGGGTGAGACCTCGAACAGCAGGCCGCGCACGACTTTTGTGAGCGCGAGCGAACCGGCCAGACCCGCGGCGACGCCGGCCGCGGTCCAAAGTCCGGCGTGCTTCTGCACCTGCAGTGCGATATCCCGCGGACGCGCGCCCAAGGCCATGCGGACGCCGATCTGGCGCGTCTGCTGCGCCACCAGGAACGAGAGAACGCCGTAGAGTCCAACGGCGGCCAGAAGCAGCCCGAGCGCGGCGAACAGAGACACCAGGCCGGCGAGAAAGTGCGGGCGGTCGCGGAACCGGTCGACGCGCGTTTCCATGGTCTCGATGGTCACCGGCAGCGAGGGGTCGAGCGCCGCAAACTCGTGGCGGATGAATTGAGCCAGGGTTGCGACGTCGACTGCGGCGGTCTGCAAGGCAGACATGCGGAACAGCGCCACGCCGTCGCGCGAGAATTGAGTCGACGTATTGATCCGCAGGCGGTAGTACTCGGGATCGGAGGGCGCGGTGAGGCCGGCGTTCTTGACGTCGGCCGCTACTCCGACGACCTGCTGCCAATGGCCATCGGCATCCAGGCTGATGAGCTGGCCGACGGGATTCTCGTCGCCGAACATGCGGCGGGCGAGCGTGGCGCTCAGGATCACGGGCGAATCGCTTGACGAGCGATCCGGGTCGATGAAGTCGCGGCCGGCGAGAATCGCGATACCCATCGTCTCGAAGTACAGCGGGGTGACCCACCGGAATTCCACCATGCCGCCGTTCTCCGCCACCGGCGGATGTCCCGAAATGACGATATTGGAATAGGGCCGGCCCATGGAGCCGCGGGGCGGAATGGAATCGGAGAGCGCGAATGATGCCACGCCGGGAAACCGCAGACGCCGTTCCAACCCGGTGAAGAAGGCGGCCTGTGCCTGGGCCGTGCGATAGCGCTGGGGCCGCAGCGTGAAGGAAGCGGTCACCAGGCGGGCGGGTTGGTAGCCGAGCGCCTGGTTTTCCAGCTTCCACAGGCTGCGCAGGAAGAGCGAAGCGCCGGTGAGCAGCACGAGGGAAATGGCGATTTGAGCGGAGATGAGTACTTTGCGGAACAGAGTCCGCGCCGCGCCCGCGGTGTGCCATCCGGCAAGAAACTCCGCGCGCGGCCGTTCCAGCGCCGGCGCCATGCCGAACAACACCGCGGCCGCCATGGAGGCCGCCAGGGCGAAGAGCAGCACGCGCACATCGATCCGGGCTTGATTCAGCCGCAGCAAGCCGTTCGGCGCCAGCCGCACGAAAATCCGCAGCAGCAGCCATGCGGTAGCGCAGCCGGCGGCGCCTCCGGCGAAGCCCAGCACCAGGCTTTCGGTCAAGGTTTGGCGGATCAGCCGGCCGCGGCCGGCACCGATGGCGGCGCGCATGGCCAGTTCGCGGCGCCGCGCCGCCGCGCGCGCCAGCAGAAGGTTCGCCACGTTGGCGCACGCCACCAGCAGCAGCGCCAGCACAGAACCGAACAGCATCCAGGAGGCCGCCTTCACGTCGTGGATCTGACGGTCGCGCAGGGAACGAACCACCAGGCGGACTTCGGAGCGCAATTGCGGCGGCACATCTTTCGCCAGGCAGTCTTCAAAGAGCGGCCAGAGGCTGTCGCGGGCCCGCATGATGCTGACGCCGTCGCGGAGCCGCGCGAAGGTGCGCAAGAAGGAACTGGAGTTGGCGGAACGCGGCAGTGCGGCGTTCAGGCGCTCCGGAATCAAGATATCGGCGTCGCCGAGTTGCGGCATCTGGAAGTCGCGGGGCAGCACGCCCACCACGCGCACACGCTCTTCATCCAGCACGATGGTCTGCCCCAGGATCTTGGCGCTGCCGCCGTACGCGCTCTGCCAGAGAGCGTAGGAGAGCAGGACCACGGTGGGCGCGTGCGGCTGGTCATCCTCCGCGGTGAAATCGCGGCCGATGGCGGGGACGCTGCCGAATGTGCGGAGGAAGTTGGCCTCCACGAAGTAGCAGGAAAGGCGGCGCGGCGTGTCGCCGGCGAGGAGATCGCAAGCGGAATTCGGCCGCATGGAGGTGATCGACTGAAACGCCGTCTGCTGCCGGCGCCAGTCCAGATAGCTACTGACCACGTTGAACTCGTTGTCATCGACCGGCCCGAGATAACCCAAGGAGACGAGCTGGCTGTCGTGCGGATAGGGCAGGCGGCGAAACAGCAGAGGATCGACCACGCTGAAGACCGCCGTGGACGCGCCGATGCCTATGGCCATGGTGGCGATGGCCACCAGGGCGACGGCGGGCGATCGGCGGAATCCGCGGAGAGCCAGCCGCACGTCCTGCAGAAGGGCTTCGACCCACGGGCTGATATGCACGGCGCGGACCGCCTCCAGCGCCGTCAGTTTGCTGCCGAAGCGGCGGCCGGCGGCGCGCTCGGCCTCTTCCGCCGAGAGGCCGGTGGCGCGGTGCCAGTCCGCGCGCAGGGCCACGTGGCTTTCGATTTCGTCGCGCCATTCGGCTTCGCGCGCGCGGCGCCGCCGGAACCACTGCAAGAGAGTTTTCATGCGAACCTCAATAGCCGCTTGACGCCTTTGGAGAGAGCGTTCCAGTCGGACTCGGCCTCTTCCAGCCGTTTGGTTCCGCGCGCAGTCAACGTATAGAAGCGGGCCTTGCGGCCGCTTTCCGTGACGCGCCATGCGCCTGCGATCAGCTTTTCCCGTTCCAGGCGGTGGAGGGCGGGGTAGAGGGAGCCTTCTTCGACGCGCAGCAGCCCATCGGTGACGGTTTCCACGTGAAGCGCGATCCCGAAGCCGTGATTGGGGCCGCGCTCCAGGGTTTTCAGAAGCAGCAGCTCCAAGGTGCTCTGCAAGTGGTCGGCGCGTTTCATCAATATACCCTAGTGAACTAGGGTAGTGAGCTAGGGAAAGATTGTCAAGCCTGTGGGACAGACCATCGCCTTCTGTGGTCTGTCAGGTCTCGCTGGTTTGACAGACGACAAAAAGCGATCGTCTGTCCCACCTACGGTTCTTTTGGAATCAGAAGCACCTGGTTGGAGCAGCCGCGAACGTCGATGTGGAAGCGCTTGGGGCCGGATAGCAGTTTGATGGTGTCAGGGAATCCGGGGGCGTAGCCGGAAAGCTGGTAGTCGCCGGCTTCCAGGCCGTCGAACAGAAACTTTCCGGAGGGGTCGGAGCGCGTGTAGCGCATGCCGCCCGCAGACTTCAACTCCACCGTGACGCCTGGGACGGGCGAGTCGATCTTATCGGCGTCGCGCTGCTTCACCTGATAGAGCGTATCGAAAGTGGTGAACCCTTCCAGACGGCTCGATGACGCCTTGCGCTCCTTATAAAAATAGAGGTAGGCAAGGTCGGAGCCGGCGTCCGACAGCCGGCGCGTGCGCGTGCAGCTATCGGTTTCCATGATGTTGGTGTCTTCGTCGCTGTCGGCGTAAACCAGGTACGTTTCGCCGGTCTGGAAATCGAAACCGCAATCGCCGAAGGGCGTCCAGACGTCGAAGACCTGGTCTTTGGCGTCATCATCGTCCTTGGCCTTGGACTTCTGGCCGTTGTCATCGTCGTCGCCGTTGCGAAAGACGGTGCTGACGCGGAATCGGACGCGCTTGCCGTGGCCGAGCACGGCGGAAAAGAGATCCACCAGGGATTTTTGCGAGTCGGCCTTGTCGAGGCGGCCGCGCTGCTCCTCCGAGAGGTCGGGGAAAGTCTTACGGAAGACGTCTTTCAATGTGGCCAGGTTCTGCGGCGAGCGATCGAAGAGGAAGCGCTCATTGGCCTGGTTGAGCTGTTGGAGCGACGGGCGGCGCGAGAGGCTCCAATCGCTCAAAAAGGTAGGCGAAATGGATTCGACGGTGCCGATGAAGACGGCGTTGCTGTAAGCGACCTCATTGCAGACCGGGACGGTCGACTGGCAGCCGCAAGGGAAGGCGGGGCGAGCCAGAAGAGCCAGCGAACACAGTAACGCACCCTTCATTTGCTTCCATGCTATCACCGGAGGGAGCCGGGATCTTAGTACACAGCGGCCGGGCTGCGCCTGGCTGCACCGATTGACAATCGGTGCGCAGGATACCATCCTGCCCCACATCACGGCCGACAACCGCTCCCTCACGGTCGCGGCTCGGACCGGAGCCGGACAACCGCTCCCTCACGGTCGCGGCTCGGATCGGAGCCGGTGGCACTATGCTACGGTTGGAATCGGAGGTGCCGATGCGCCCATTTTTGCTTTCATTCCTCTTGTTACCTGGTGTGTTCGCCCAGACGTTGCCGGATGCGGATGCGCTGGTCAAGGACCAGGCCGCCGCCATCAAGCAGCATGCCAGCATGAGCTATGACGCCGACATGAACATCGAAATGACCGGCCAGATGCCAATGAAAATGTCCGGGGAGATCTCGATGGCTTTTCAGAACCCCGGCAAACTGCGGATGGACAGCAAGATCCAGGGGATCACCATCACCATGGTTTCGGACGGCGAAACCACCTGGGCTTACAATTCGATGGCCAACCAGTATGTGAAGAAGAACGTTGCGATGGGGCCCTCGGGGATCGTGCAGATGATGGGTATGCAGAACGTGCCCGACATTTCGAAAGTGACCACCACCAGCAAGACCTTGCGCGACGAAACTGTCGAAATGGACGGCCAGAAGCACGACTGCTGGGTGGTGGAAACCAAAGTCGGCAACATGGAAATTCCCCAAGCTGGGGGGGCCAAGGTCAGCGACATGGTGATGACCACGTGGCTCGACAAGAAGCTGGGAATCGACTTACAGATGGCCATATCGATGAAGATGGAAGTGGCGGGCAACTCGATCGGGATGAACCAGAAGATGGTGAAGAAGAATCTCAAGCTCGACGAGCCCATGCCAGATTCCCTGTTCGCCTTCACGCCTCCGGCGGGCGCCACGGAGACCGAGAATCTGATGGGCTCGACGCTGCCCAAAGCCGACCTGGCGGGCAAAGAGGCGCTGGCCTTTGACATCAAAGCGCTGGACGGCAAGTCTTACAGCCTGGCGAAGCTCAAGGGCAAGCCGGTGCTGCTCGATTTCTGGGCCACCTGGTGCGGCCCATGCCGGAAAGCCATGCCGGTGGTGGAGAAAATGTACCAGGATTTCAAGGACCAGGGGCTGGTGGTTCTGGCCGTCGATGCGGGCGAAGAGCGCGCGACGGTGGAAGAGTTCTTGAAGAAGACGCCCCTGCCGTATCCGGTGGTGCTGAGCGGCGAGACGAATATCACGGAGTCGTATCACGTAGCCGCGTTCCCGACTTTTGTGATGATCGGGCGCGACGGAAAGATTGTGGCGCACCAGATCGGCTACGGCGGGGAAGCCGCGCTGCGGGACATGGCGAAGAAAGCCGGCCTGGCGGAAGCGGCGGCCAAGGAGAAATGAAGCCCGCGGCTCAGACGGCTTTGCGTTTGCGCTCGTAAGCGGTGAACTGGCGGCGATACTTTTCGAAGCCTTTGCGGCCCATCAGGCCATAGGTGAACTTCTTGCCGAGCTCGACGCCTTCCTGGTCGAAGGCGTTGATGTCGAGCAGTTCGCCCATGAAGGCCGTCTGGAACTCCATCATTTGCAGGAACGCGCCGAGGTGGGTTTCGTCCACGCGGTCGAGCGTTACGGTGCAGTTGGGGTGGCCATACTCCACCAGGGCGGCGGCGGTCGCGCGGCGCTCGGCGTCGATCAGCTTGGCCAGCGACTGGCCGGCCAGCGCGTCGAAAGCCGGCTGTCCGAATTTGCGGCGCGGAATCCTGCCCTTGGAAGAAAACTTGTTGACGGCCCAGAAGGTGAAGACCTTGTCGTTGGGGCCTTCGATATACAACTGCACTTGCGAATGCTGATCGGTGGTGCCAAGCGCGGCGACGGGCGTCTGGCCGGTGTGAACCAGGGCGCCGGCGCGGTTGTGCGCCTTGCCGAGCGATTCCGCCCAGAGTTGGCGGAACCAGAATGCCGTGCCCCACAGGTGATTGGAGTAGGGGAAGGCCACCTGGATTCGCTTGGCGCGGCGCGTCCAAATGAGCCAGTGGCACAGGGCCGCGCGGAGCGCGATATTTTCCGCGAGGTCGGGCTGCCAGCAGAGATGGGTCATCCCGGCGGCGCCGCGCGTGAGCCGGGCGATGTCGATACCGATCAGAGCGGCTGGAACCAGCCCCACGGGCGATAGCACGCTGAAGCGGCCGCCGACGTTTTCGGGGATGGCGAACGTGCGGTAGCGCTGCGATTGCGCGAGCGAAAACAGATCGCCCTTGCCTTCGGTGGTGACGGCGACGATGCGGCCGGCGGCCTTCCGGCCGAGAGATTGTTCCAGCCAGTCATGGACAATCAGGAAGGTCGCGACGGTCTCCGCCGTGCCTCCGGACTTGGCGATGACCACCACCAGGGTGCGGCGCGGCTCCATGGAATCGAGCGCTGCCTGCGTGAAGGAGGGGTCGACGTTGTCCAGAATGACGAGGCGCGGGTGTTCGGGCGAAAAAGCGCCTTGCACGGGGTGCGGGCCACGGATGCCGCAATCGAGGGCCCAGGCGCCCAGCGCGCTGCCGCCGATGCCGATAACGCAGACCGTGTCGTAGCTGCCGCGCACTTCGGAGGCGAATTTCCGGATAGCCTGCACAACCTTCGCCTGGAACGGCAGGTGGGCGAAACCGTAAAGGCCCTGCTCGCTTTGCTTGCGGAAGGATTTGAGGGCCTTGAGAGCCTTCGATCCGGCGCGGTGGATTTCGGCGCGCGTGATGCCGTTTTGCTTGCCGACCATGTCAGCCAGCAGGTTCTTCTCGTCGAACTGGATGTGCATGAACTGATTCTAGCGCCGCTGGAAGATGCGCGATTCCATCTCGTAGGGGGTAGGGAAGGTGCGGGAAATGTGGTCCTGCCAGGCGAGGCTCTCTTCATCGGCCAGCGACCAGAGAAGGCCGAGGCCGGTGCAGCGGCTCAGGCAGGCGCCGGCAAAACGCATGATGCGCTGGCGGCCTTCCGGGGGGAAGCCGTCGAAGGTGATCAGGCGCAATTGCGTCCAGCGCATGCCGGCGGTTTCCGTACCGACGACGATCCAATAGATTCCGTAGGTAAAGCCCACCAGCAGGAAAGCCGCCCCAAAGATGGGCAGGGTGCTCTTGGTGATGGCGAATTCCCCTCCGCACAGATGGAAGGTGAGCAGGAACAGGCCATAGGCAATCAGGACCATGGTCCAATCGATGGCCGCCGCCACGGCGCGATGCACGGTGCTGGCCACCGGGGCCTCGCAATAAATGACCGCTTCCACGGTGGTGCTGAGAGTGCGCGGTTTGGGCGGAGCGGACGGAAGAAAGTCGAGCCTGCCTTGCCCTTCGGGCACGCGCGCGGCGCGGCGCGGCGCCGGTTTGGCCATGGTAGCGGCGGTTGCGGCCCTGGGATGCGGCGCCGGTTTCGGGGTGCCGGCTGGCCGGGCCACGGGCGGCGCCGCGAAAGACTCGATCGGGATGACGTTGGCGGAGGGCCGTTCGGGGAAGAGCGAGCCTTGAATGGCGCGCGCCATATCCAGCGGCATGGGGGGGCCGGCCGGAGCCGCTACCGCGACTGCCACGGGCCGCGCCTTGGTGGCCAATGCGCCGGTGGTGCGGTGCAGCGTAAGTCCGCCGTTCAGCGTATCGCCCGGACGCCGCCCACACCGCCGGCACCGATGTTCCGTCTCGCTGTTCCGCGAACCGCAATAGCTACAGGTCATGGAAGTATGCTAACTTTGGCTTTTGAAGCCCTTCCGAATCAGCTCTCTCATTGTTATTAGCACATCGGTACCAGTTTCTCAAGACAATTCTTCAGGTATTACGTGTGTTTTTCTGCTTGCGGCGTTGGGAGCACTGGTTTTAGCTGGGGCAGCCGCCGCCCAGGAGCCGCCTGGTACTAAACCGCCGGCTTTGGCCGTCGACGAGATCCAGCGGCCCGATGGGAGGAAAGAGACCAAGCGGAGCAATCCTCCGATTCAGGAGGGTTGGGATATTCACCTGGAATGCGGCTTGAGTCCGGACTGTACCCACGATTCCCAGGGCAGAGTGCACAAGCTGCACGGCCATCCCGCGGTGGTGGAAGATTTGCGGATGCTGTTCAGCGCGGAGTACATCGAATTTGACGAGGACGCCCAGGAGATGCACGCCAAGGGTGGCGTCTATTACCACAGCTTCGAGAAGAACGAGAAGATCTGGTGTGACGAGTTGTGGTACCACACCGAGCGCGGCAACGAGCACGGCAAGTTTGTCAACGTGGTGGGCGAAACGCAGCCGCGCATCATCACCAAGCCGGGAATGCTGACGTCCAGCCAGCCGTTTCACTTCGAGGGTGAATGGGCGGAGCGCCTGGGGGCGAAATACATCCTGTATAAAGGATGGGTCACGGACTGCACGATGCCGGATCCGTGGTGGCGAATGACCGGCCCGAAGTTCGACATCATTCCCCACGTGCGTGCGATCGCGCACGGCAGCACATTCCGGCTGCGCGGGATCCCCTTGTTCTATTTCCCCTGGTTTTATCGCCCGCTGGAGCGTGAGCCTCGAAAGAGTGGACTGCTGCTTCCCGAGCCGGGAAACAGCTCGGTGCGGGGCTTTACGCTGGCGATGGGATACTTCTGGGCGATCAACCGCAGCTACGACGTGACGTACCGGGCGGAAGGCTTCACGTCCGGCTCACTGACGCACCATGCCGAGTTTCGCGGGAAACCCAAAGAGGGCACGGATTTCGATGCCATTTTCTTCGGGGCGCAGGATCATTCCACGACCCCTGGAGCGCCCACCTACAGCGGCTTCACGCTGACCATGGTGGGCCATTCCGATCTAGGGGACGGCTGGACCGCGCGCGGCAACCTCAACTACACTTCGTCGTTTCGATTTCGGCAGGATTGGACGCAGTCGTTCAACGAAGCCGTCGGCTCGGAAATTCACTCGGTGGGATTTATCGACAAGAACTGGTCCACCTTCACGCTGGATACGGTAGCATCGCGCGCGCAGAATTTTCAGACGGCCGAGATCGCCGTTACCGATGCGGCGACCAACCAGGTGAGCTACGTGGCCGATGCCGTGACCATCCGCAAGCTGCCGGAGGTGCAGTTGAGCAGCCGCGATCACGACCTTGTCACCGTCGCCGGGCTGCCGCTGTGGTTCTCCTTCGAATCGTCGGCGGGCCTGCTGTTTCGCTCCGAGCCGTTTTTCGACGCCAACAATAACCTGATCGACCGCTTCCAAACCAGCGCCTATACCAACCGCAGCCGCCTCGCGCCGCATCTGACCACCGCGTTTCACCTGGGGGACTTCCACCTGGTCCCCAGTGTGGGCTTCGAAGAGACGCTCTACTCGGAATCGCAGCAGCCGTACCTCGGTAACTATCGCGCGCTGGGCACCGACATCGTGCGAAGCGCGCGCGATTTCTCGCTGGACCTGGTTTTTCCGACGCTCGAGCGGGTGTACAACAGGAAGTCGTTTCTGGGCGACAAGCTGAAGCACGTGATCGAGCCGCGCGTCACATACAAATATGTCACGGGGATCGGCACCGACTTCAACCGCTTCATCCGCTTCGATGAGAACGACCTTCGATCGAATACCAACGAGGTGGAGATTGCGCTGGCCAACCGCTTCTATGCGAAAAAGGGGAATACGGTGCGGGAAGTTTTTACCTGGGAACTGGCGCAGAAGCGGTATTTCGATCCGACGTTCGGCGGCGCCCTGGTCTCCGGGCAGCGCAACGTATTCGAGAGCACCGCGGATTTGACCGGCTATGCCTTCCTGGTAGGGCCGCGCAGCACTTCGCCGGTGGTTTCCACGTTTCGCGCCAGCCCGATCAGCGGCCTCACTTTCCAGTGGCAGACGGATTACGATCCGCGCGTGCGCGCCATCGTCAACAGCACCATGTCGGTGGACTACCGTTGGAAGAAATACGTGATTTCGGGCGGCAACAACGAAGTGCATAACAACGCACTGCTGACTCCCTATGCCAACCAGTTCCGCGGGCGGGTGGGATATGGCGACACCAATCACCGCGGGTGGAACGCGGCCGTCGACTTCATTTACGACTATCGCCAGCGGGTGCTGCTCTACACCACCACACAGGTGACCTACAATACGGACTGTTGCGGTCTCAGCTTTCAGTACCGGCGGTACAACGTGGGAATCCGCGATGAAACCCTGGAATACTTCTCCTTTTCGATCGCCAACATCGGCAATTTCGGGAATTTGAAGAAGCAGGACCGGCTGTTCTAGCGGCGAAACACTCCCTAATCCAGCATTAGCCAAACGGGGAGGTGTGAATTAACCGCGGAGGCGCGGAGGAAAAAGAAGCAAGGTCAAGACCTGAGAGGGCGGAGGAAGCGGAGATCCTGAGGCCGGTCGTTCGGAGCGCGGAAAACCACTCCCTCACGGTCGTGGCTCGCATCGGAGCGCGGCGCGGAAACGGTGTAAAGGGCGGGACAAAAGAGTAATGGCCCCGAGCTGGGTATCTCGGGGCCTGCACTCAGAGAGTGGCGGTGGGAGGGGACTCACCGCCAGGATGCTGTCTGTGTTGATTAAAGATTATCAGTTTAGGGTCTGTTTGTCCACTACTTTTTACCATTTTTTAAAAATATTTTTGTGTGCTGAAACGAAAGGAGTTAACTCCTGGGTGGGACGGTTTGGGGTTTCGGCGGTGCGGAGGCGGGGCAAATGAAAAGGCCCCGAGCGGGGTAGCTCGGGGCCTGCACTCAGAGGGGTTGGCGGCGGGAGGGGACTCGCCGCCAGGATGCTGTCTGTGTTGTTTTAAGATTAGCAGTTTCGGATCTTAATGTCTATAATTATTTACGTTTTTCGCAATCTTTTTTTCTGGGGGCCGCCGACCGGAGTTTGGAACCCTGCAACCGCCTCGAATTAGCCGGGTTCATTTTGTATAACTGATTCGTAATCAATATTTTATAGAGCCGTGGCGGGTGCGCGGCCAGTGCCCCGTTAGCGCCTCCCAAATAACCAAAGACATATTGAGCCTGCGGCCTGCCCACGCTAATCTGCCAGAGAAGGCGGTACTCCGTGATCGACATCCAACCAGAGGACAGAGCCGGAAGCAGATTCATTGAACGCGAACGGCGCACGAAACAGCGTTTCCTGATCGAGCAGGAGGTCCGCTACAAGATGCTCTACGGTCAGCGCATCGCCGAGACCGGCACCGGCAAGACCGTGAATATATCGAGCGGCGGCGTGTGGTTCACTACCGAGAACATGCTGACCACCGGTATGCCCGTGGAATTGTCGATGAACTGGCCGGTTCTGTTGAACGATTCCTGCCCGATGAAACTGATGATTTACGGCTGCGTGGTGCGCAGCAACGAACGGGGCGCCGCCGTGGCGATTGAGCGCTACGAATTCCGCACACAGGGCTCGCGGGCCTTCCAGCAGCCGGGCATTCCGGCGCCGGTGGAACTGCGGCTGCCCTCTTAGATTCTCTGCCGGCCATTTCTAAACCAAACTGCTTCAACAATTCCTCGGCTTTGCCCCGTGAAGACTCCGCCGCCGTTGCACTCATGACTCCTGACTCGTGGCATTCCAATTGCTCATCCCAAGGCACAATGCTTTGGGTCGTTTCCATGATTCTGGCGATTTTCTGGCTGGCCGTGTTGGTCACCACCGGGACGCTGGGTGGCTATATTCACATTCTGCTGGTGCTTTCGCTGGCGGTCCTGCTGATCCAACTCACCATGGGCCGGCGGGCGGTTTGACTCATCAATGCCGCGCCGGCTAGATTCCGCGCAGCACTCGGGCGGGCAGCGTGATCAGCGCCCAGACCAGTTCGAGGACCCCTTCCACCGCGATCCCCACCAGGCGGAACGGGAGCAGCAACAGCCATACCATGGGGTAGAGAACCAGCGCCAACAGGGCCAGCGGCCAGCAGAAGAACAGCAGAATCAACCAGAGCAGAAACTTCACCATGCCAGATCTCCGTTCACCACCCTAATACGAACAAACGCAAGCAATTGTTCCAGTCTGCTACGATAACAATTCTCCTCCTATGTTGCGTTTCGAAACCGCCGGAGAGTCCCATGGCGAGTGCCTGGTAGCGATGCTCACCGGTCTGCCGGCCGGCGTGCCGATATCGCTCGATGCCGTCAACCGGGAGATGTGGCGGCGCCAGCAGGGCTACGGCCGCGGCGGCCGCATGAAGATCGAGACCGACCGGGCGGAAATCGTCGCCGGGGTGCGCCATTCGCGTACCATCGGCTCGCCGGTAGCCATCATCATCCGCAACGCCGACTGGCAGAACTGGACGGAAGCCCTTCCGGTGGAAGATATCG
The DNA here is from genome assembly GCA_003167255.1 of Bryobacterales bacterium. GTDB lineage: Bacteria > Acidobacteriota > Terriglobia > Bryobacterales > Bryobacteraceae > PALSA-129. The sequence continues at coordinate 20,192 of PMTR01000079.1, read as the reverse complement.
ACGGCGGCGAAGACAAGCGCAAGCCGGTCACCCGGCCGCGGCCGGGTCATGCCGACCTGGCAGGCGCGATCAAGTACAATTTTCACGACGCCCGGTATATTTTGGAGCGGGCCAGCGCCCGGGAGACCGCCGCGCGGGTGGCCGCGGGCGCGCTGGCCAAGGCGCTGCTCGGGGAATTCGGCATCCAGGTTCTCAGCCATGTCATCGCCGTGGGGGATGTGCGGCTGGAGCGCCCGGCGGGCTGGGAGGAAATCGTGGCCCTCAGCCGGAAAGAACAAGTGCTGTTGGGTTGCGCCGACTCCGAGGTGGAAGCGCGCATGAAAGAAGTAGTCGACGAAGCCTACCGGACCGGCGACACCGTGGGCGGCGTTTTTGAAGTGGTGGCGCACGGCGTTCCTCCGGGGCTCGGCTCGCATATCACGTGGGATTCGCGCCTGGACGGCCGTCTGGCCCAGGCGATTGTCTCCATGCAGGCGGTCAAAGGAGTGGAAATCGGATTCGCGGCGCAGGGCGCGGCCAGCTTTGGTTCCAAGGTTCAGGACACCATCCACTACGATCGCGAGGGCCGGCGATTCACACGTGGCGCCAATCGCGCCGGCGGCCTGGAAGGCGGCATCACCAACGGCCAGGACCTGCTGGTACGGGGGCTGCTGAAGCCGATCTCGACGCTGCGGCGGCCGCTCGAATCGGTGGATCTGGCAACGCGCGAGCCGGCGCTGGCGGCCTACGAGCGCTCGGATGTCGCGGTGGTTCCCGCGGCCGGGGTGATCGGCGAGGCCATGGTGGCCCTGGTTCTGGCCCAGGCATTTCTCGAAAAATTCGGTGGCGATTCGCTGGACGAGACACGACGCAACCACGACGCTTACCTGGAACAGGTGAAGAATTTCTGACTGCCCTATGATCTATCCCATTGTGAAATACGGCGACCCGGTCCTCGAACAGGAGGCCGCTGTGGTGACCGAGTTCGACACCCCGGAGCTGCACAAATTCCTGGAGGACATGTTCGAATCCATGTACGCCGCCAAAGGTGTCGGGCTGGCTGCGCCGCAGATTGGCATCGGCAAGAAAATTGCCGTCATCGACGTCTCCAATGGCGAGAATCCCGCCGACAAACTCGTGCTCATCAATCCCAACATCGTGCACATCGAGGGCAAGCAGGTGGGCGAAGAGGGCTGCCTCTCCATCCCCGGATTCCGCGAACAGGTACGGCGCGCCAGGGTGGTCACAACGCGAGCCCAAAACGCCAAGGGTGAAGCCTTCGAGGTCACCGGCGAAGATCTGTTGGCGCGCGCTTTGCTGCACGAAACCGAGCACCTGCAGGGGCGTCTCTACATCACCCACATCAGCGCGCTCAAACGCGACCTCATCAAGCGAAAGATCAAGAAGAAGCAGCGCTCGGGCGAATGGGAGTGAGGCTTGTGGGGCAGACCCCCTGGTCTGCGCGGGACGCCCCCGTCCCGCCGCCGGAACGGCGGCGACACCATTCTGCAAGACGCAAGCAGGCCGACGGGGGCGTCGGCCGCAGACCAGGGGGTCCGCCCCACGATTTGTACAGATGTCAGTAATCGAAAAAGCAAACGATATTGGGCCCATGCGGCTGGTTTTTCTCGGAACGCCGGCTTTCGCGGTCCCTACGCTCGAGCGCGTGGTGGAGGCCGGGCACGAAGTTCTCACGGTGGTGACGCAACCCGACCGGCCGTGCGGCCGCGGCCAGACGCCCGCTCCACCGCCCGTGAAGCAAGCCGCCCTCCGCCTGGGCCTGCCGGTTTACCAGCCGGAGCGTGTGCGGCGGCCGGAAGCCGTCGAGCTCCTGCGGGGGCTTTCCGCCGAGGTCATGGTGGTGGTCGGCTACGGCCAGATCATTCCGCAAGCCGTCATCGATCTGGTCCCGCTGGGCATCATCAACGTTCACGGATCGCTGCTCCCGCGCTACCGTGGCGCCGGCCCCATCCAATGGGCGATACTCAACGGCGAGAGGCGCACCGGCGTGACTACCATGCGGATCGATGCCGGTTTGGACACGGGCGACATGCTGCTCAAAGCCGAAACCGAAATCGGAGCCGATGAGAACTCGATTGAACTGGGTGGGCGGCTGGCGATCATGGGCGCTCGCCTGTTGGTGGTGACGCTGGCCGGGCTTTCGGCCGGAACCATCGTCCCAGAGAAACAGGATGCTGCGCAGGCCACCTGGGCGCGGCTGCTGAAGAAGCAGGACGGGCTGATCGATTGGACGCGCGATGCTGCGGCGATCCACAACCAGGTGCGGGGTTTGCAACCCTGGCCGGGCGCGTACACCACGTTTCGCGGGCAGGCGGTGCATGTCTGGAAGTCACGCCTGGGGGCTGCCACTCCGGCGGCCGGTCCGGGGACGACTCACAGGATCGCGAATCGGCTAGAGGTGGCCTGCGGCAGCGGTGCGCTTGAGTTGCTCGAAGTCCAAATGGAAGGGCGGAAGCGGCTGGCGGCCGCCGATTTCGCGAATGGCCAGCGCTTGGCCGACAATGAGGTTTTGGGAGGGTGACGCTTTTGAAGCTGCCGCTTGGCTATCTCTATTCCGCCACCTATGCCGGCATACGCCAGGTGAAGAAGGACGATCTCGCCTTGATCGTCAGCGGCCTTCCCGCCGCCGCGGCCGCCGTCTTCACGCAAAACCGCGTGCAGGCCGCGCCGGTCGAGCTTTGCCGGCGCCATCTGCGGCTCTCGCACGGGTTGGCGGGCGCCATTCTGGTAAACGCGGGCAACGCCAATTGCGCGACGCGCACAGGCCGTGCCGTGGCGCTGGCCACTTCCAAGGCGGCGGCCCGATTACTGCGGCTGCCGGTCAGCCAGGTGCTGCCCGCTTCCACCGGCGTGATCGGGGTGGAGTTGGAACCGCACAAGATTATCGGCGCGCTGCCGCGTCTGGCGGCCGGACTCCATCCCGGCCGCTTCGACGATGCCGCCCGCGCCATCATGACCACGGATCTTGTCCCCAAGACGGCCTTTGCGGAAACCACCGTGCGCCGCGGCGTGGTGCGCGTGGCCGGCATGACCAAGGGCTCCGGGATGATCCATCCGCAGATGGCCACCACGCTCGGGTTCGTCCTGACCGATGCCGTTCTTTCGGCCGTCGAACTGCGCGCCATGCTGAAGCGCACGGTGGAGCGCAGCTACAACCGCCTGTCGGTGGATGGCGATACTTCCACCAACGATACCCTGGTGCTGATGGCCAACGGCGCTTCCGGCGTGCGCCCGGAAAAGAAGGAACTGGCGCGCGTGGAAGAAGCCGTGGCCGAGGTGATGGAATCGCTGGCGCGAGCCATCGCGCGCGATGGCGAAGGCGCGCGCAAACTGGTTACCATCGTGGTGACGGGGGCAACCTCCGACGATGCCGCCGCGCGCCTGGCCCGCTCCGTCGCCAATTCGCCCCTGGTGAAAACCGCCATCGCGGGATCCGATCCGAACTGGGGCCGCATCCTCTGCGCCGCCGGAAATGCCGGGGTGGCGTTCGATCCCGCCCGGACCGATATTTCGTTGCAGAACGTGGTGGTGTGCCGCGGCGGCCTGGCTGCGCCGTTTTCCGAGGAAGCGCTCAAGCGCAAGCTTGGCTCGCCCGATTGCGAGATCCGGCTCGCCATCCGCGGCAAGCGAAAGGGAGCGGCGCGATTCTGGACCTGCGACTTTACCGAAGGCTACATCCGCATCAACGCGAGCTACCGGACGTGACCATGACCCGCCGCCTGTTAATTCTGCTTCCGCTGGCCGGCTGCCTCCGCGCCGATTCCCAGCACGAGGTGGTTGACCTCATCACCAGCGCCGCCACTGGCCTGAGCGCCGGCAAGCCCGAAGTTTTCCTGGAAGCTTTCGACGCGGCGATGCCCGGTTACGAAAAGCTGAGCGCCGCCGTTACGGCGCTGGTGAGCGGGGCGGAGATCGAGTGTTCCATCGAAGTCACCAGCAACCAGGGCGATGACGCCGCCCGCGCGTTGGAACTGGATTGGATTCTCCGCATGGACCGCCGCGAGCGAGGCGCTGGTTCCGTCCGCCGCCAGGAGACCGTCAAGTGCAGCCTCCGCAAGACCGGAAAGAAATGGCGCATCGTGGCATTCGAGCCGCTGGAGTTTTTCGCTTTACCGAAAGCGTAGCACGTGGTTTCAGAAGTTCGTTCGCTGAGATCGCCGGATTGACAGACGAAAGCGTCTGTCCCACTTTGGTCCGTAAGGGCTCGTGCTTTTGTGGGCAGGCGCTTTCGCCTGCCAGCCGAATTACTGGGTATGCACTTCGCGCACCAGCGCGAAGGTGGCGGATTTTTCCGCGATCGGCTGCGCGAACGGGACGGTCGCGCCCGCGGCCAACTTGATCACTTTGACGTTAACCGAGCCTACCTGCGTGCCGTGGGACCCGGTCAGGGTGAAGTCCACTTCACCGGATTGAATCTCGTGGTCGGTGGTGTTGCGAAACTTTCCGACCAGCTTGTCTCCGGCAGCGTGATCGACGTACACTTCCACCACCGCGATGTCGGTGTTGGAGTCCACGTGAATCGGCTTGTTCAGGTCGGGCAACATCTTCGCCGCGACTTCCGCGGGTGACAATACTTCCGCGGGTTTGTCACTGCGCCGGTGCCTATTTAACGCGAACACCACGGCCACCACTACCACCACCAGGAGCGGCACACCGACTTTCGCCCAACCGACAAGCTTTTGGCGGAAAGTGCGGTTGCTGAGGTAAAGCGGGTCCTGCCGGCCACCGCCGGAGAGCAACCGATCCACAGTTCCGCGCAGCGGGCCCAGCCCACGCCTCCGTTTGGACTCCGCCTTGGGCTTTCCGGGCTTCATGCGCGCGTATACGACGGATTCCAGGTGTTTTCGAAATCGACTTGCCATATGAACAGCCGGGATGCCGGCCGAAGCCCATTATAGCTTGCGACCGGGCTACCGGCGCGCTCCGCGCGGATCGGCCAGCAGCGTTTCGAGCGTGGTGAGGTCGTCGTGCCGCCCCATCACGATCAGGAAGTCGCCCGCTTCCACGGCGGTGTCGGCGGGGGGGTTGAAGAGCATGCGGCCGTCGCCGCGGCGGATGGCCATCACGATCACTCCCATGTTGCGGCGCAATTGCATCTCGCGGATGGTCTTGGAGACCACTTCACTCGCTTCCGAGACGCGCACCTGTTCGATGCTGATGTCCATGCCGATGTCGTTGGTGGTGAAATCCAGAAACTGCACCACGTGCGGGCGGAGCAGAGATTGCGCCAGGCGGTGACCGGTGATGGAGTAGGGGGCGAAGACCGCGTCGGCGCCGGCCCGCCGCATTTTCTCCTCGGCGCCTTCTTCGGCGGCGCGGGTTGCGCGAGAAGGTATCTCCGTAACCCACCGTGGTCATGGTTGTCAGGACGATGAGGATGTGCGGGGCCATCCCGAAGAACGGCCCCGCGCGGGAAGTTACTTTGCCGTACCCAAGAGAACGTCGTAGACGTATTGGTCACCCGCGGGCACGCCATTCTTGAAAGCGATCTTGCCGCGGTAGCGGAATTGGTTCCCGTAAGCGTCCACCCAGCTCGAGAGCGTGTAAGCGAGCGAGATCGAGTGGATCCCCGCCTGCTGCATGGTCAGCAGCTCGCCCGGTTCGGAAACGCCATTGTGGTTCTTATCTACCCAGACGAGCAGCTTCGGAAACACCGCGTCCCTCCGGTCGATCACGCCGTCGCCGTTTCCGCCGTTCGCTGGCTGATCGTAAACCGCCAGCGCCCGGAAGCCAAGCTTCGGCCCTGACTGCGGCTGCGGTGTCAGGTTGCTGAACAGTTCGCTGCCGTTGTCGATTCGTCCGTTGCCGTTCCGGTCCAGCGCGAGCCAGCCCTCGTTGGCGCCGGCAACGGTCCACGCCATCTGAAGCAGACGCCCCTTGCCGAAGAAATCGAACTGAACGCCGTTCTGGACGCCCGTGAGTCGGAAGCCGGCGCCGCTCAGGTCAACGATAATCGGGTCTTCGTCGAAGCTGCACGACCCCCAAAAGCAATCGCCGGTGCAACAGTCGCTGTCGGTGCTACATGAGCCGCCTTGGCCAGTGCAATCGCCGCCGCCAGAAAACTGGCAGCAACCGCTGACACAGGTACCCTCCTGCTCTCCCTGCCAGCATTGCGAGTCGTAGCTACATTCGGCGTTACATGAACCATCGCAGATCCTGGTCCCGCAGGCCTGAGAGCCGCCGGAAGGTATGCAACTTTGTCCATAGCTTTGCGAACACGATTGGCAGGTTCGCCCAAGGCATTGCAGGCCACTGCAGCAGTCGTTAGTGGTGTTGCACGACATGCCAGTGCTGGAGCAGGTTGGTGTCGTGGTACAGTTGGCAGGATCGGTTGCCCAATAAGTAAGGGTGTAGGTGGTGGAGCAACTGTCGCCAGTGGAACAGTTATTAAAGTCGCCTTGTTGGCAGCCGTAATTATACGAATTCCACACGTTCTGGTTGCCAGTAGACCCATCGCAAGGTCCCGCGAGTTCATCAGATGCACCGTAGCTACACGCGCCACCGTCCGTTGCCCCACCCGGACCTTGACTACAGTTGCCGCAAGGCGATTCGAAAGAAGGTATTGTTGTGGTGGAGTTCGGGTCGCAGCAAGTGGGGGTATTGTTGGGAGAGTCCCTACTTGCGCGGTTCCACGCGTTCGCGTTCCCTGGAGGAGCAGGAGGACACCTCCGGTCAGTACCAAAGCTCTCAGGAATCTCTTCATCGCTTTCCTCCCTTATCAGCTCATTGCTGGTCGATCCAGCCAGTCCGGCCCGGCCAGCGCCCATCCATATCCCCGGGGAAGTAGTCCGGACCCATCCGCCGCCAATTGGAACTCTGCGGATCGAGAACCCTATATCCGCCATTCCACTGCATTCCATCGGCGAAGAAGAAGCGGCCGAAGCCCACTTCCACCGTTGTTAGCGCTGCGAGCGGTTTGACAGACTCGACATCAGTCTTGATCTGGTCAATGTAATCGCCCAGGTGGATCGCCATCGTCTGCCCCGGCCTGAACAAAATCGGTTGCGACTCTGGTCGTTGCCGCACTGCCTTACCGTTCATGTCAACAGTGACCGATGGAGGTATGCGGCCGAGGGTCAGTGGGAAGACAGCACGGGAGTGGGTAAGCAAATCCGAAGTTTCGGGAAAACTAAAATAGACCGACGAATAGACAATGGTTTGATTGGTCCGATTGAGGAGGTAAACGGTAAGGTTCTGAACCCAATCGTCATCCGCCCAGAACGGTGTGACAGGATCGGTGGGCGTTCCCACCGTTTTGATGAAACGGCCCGGCTGCACCGCAACGTTCCCGAGAGTGATCTTGGTAACAACCACCGGCTCGATCCTGGTCGCGATGTGAAACTGAACTTGCCTCTGCGTCTGTGCCCGTGCAGCTTGCGCTTTGACGTACTGGGCAGCCAAAATGAGGAGAACCGAAAACGCCAGGACGCCCCCGCCAATTACTTTCAGCCGTTTGAACATACAATTATCCTTTCCGCAGAGCAGTCAGCACCTGCTGCTCCTGCTCAGGCTGGATTTTTCCAACCCATATCTTGGTTACGACTCCGGCACCATTCACCAAGAGCATGGTGGGCGTCCCACGGACCCCGAGGCCCGACATCGTAGCCTGTTTGACCTGATCCACATGTACGCCCTCGCCGCTCAGATACTGCTCCGATTCGGGGACCGGTTGAGGCAGCACGGCCACCGTCTTCAGGCTCTTCCCCACCTGCTCTTGCAGCTTGCGGTAGAATGGCGTGCTGTCTTTGCAGAAGTGGCACTGGGTGGAGATAGCCAGGACGAGCGTCCGGCCATTCTTGCCCCAATCGACTCCAGGAAGCTGGCGCTTGAGGCTGGTGCCAACTGACGTGGCCGCCACGGCGGGCGGAACACGCGACGACGGCGCCGGCAAGAGATAGGCCTTGACCAGGACGGCCGATAGCAAAACCGCCACGCCGATGGTGGCGATGTTTGCGGCTGTTTCGATCTTACTCGGTAGGTTCATGTACTCATCTCCCTTGCTGCCACATGACGCAGAAGCGCGAAATAGAGGCGGCACCTCTGTCTAATATTTCAACGGCCGAATAAAACGGCCGAAGCCTAGGGCCATGTCCCTGTTATGATATTAGGACTCCTAGAACTTCCAGTACTTGACAATTCGGATTATGCCCCCCCCCCGGCGCCGAAGTCAAGAAAAAAATCAAAACAATATCGGTCGATAGTTCAGTGCTACCGGCGCGCTCCGCGCGGATCGGCCAGCAGCGTTTCGAGCGTGGTGAGGTCGTCTTGCCGTCCCATCACGATCAGGAAGTCGCCCGCTTCCACGGCGGTGTCGGCGGGGGGGTTGAAGAGCATGCGGCCGTCGCCGCGGCGGATGGCCATCACGATCACTCCCATGTTGCGGCGCAATTGCATCTCGCGGATGGTCTTGGAGACCACTTCACTCGCTTCCGAGACGCGCACCTGTTCGATGCTGATGTCCATGCCGATGTCGTTGGTGGTGAAATCCAGAAACTGCACCACGTGCGGGCGGAGCAGGGATTGCGCCAGCCGGTGACCGGTGATGGAGTACGGGGCGAATACCGCATCGGCGCCGGCCCGCCGCATTTTCTCCTCGGCGCCTTCCTCGGCGGCGCGGGTTGCCACGTAGATTTTTGGGTTTAGGCCCTTGGCCGAGAGCAGGACGAAGAGGTTGTCGGCGTCCGTGGACAGCGCCGCCACCAGGCCGCGGGCGCGGTCGATGCCCACCTGCCGCAGCGTCTCGTCGCGGGTGGAATCGGCCGCCACCGCCAGCATTCCGGCCAGGATGGCCGGTTCCACGCGCTCCGGGTCGATATCCACCACGACGAAGGGGACGCCCTCGTGCTGCAGTTCCGCGGCCGCGCCGCGTCCCACGCGCCCGTAGCCGCAGATGATGAAGTGATCTTTGAGCTTGTCGATCATGCGTTTGTTCCGCCGTTTGCCGAGGGCATCGCCGAATTCGAGTTCGATGATGGTCTGGGTCATGGCCCCCATCGCGATGAAGATGGTGGTCACGCCAATGATGATGAGGAATGTGTTGAAAATTCGCCCGGCCCGCGTGAAGGAATCTCCGTAACCCACCGTGGTCATGGTGGTGAGGGTGATGTAGAAGGCATCGAACGGGTGGTAGCCGCCGATGAGGGAGAAGCCGACCGTTCCGATCAGGAGCGTCGTCCCGATTGCCACCAGAATGTAGAGAAACCGCCGCGTCAGCCGCGTCATCGGGTGCGTCTGGACCAAGTATAGCGGGAACGATTACTTCAAGCAGAGACGCGACGGTAAGGGAGCGTCCGAATTGGGGTGACAGTCCGTGACTTACCCGATCACCGATGCCTGCTATCAATTAGACGTGGGTGCCAAACGCTCCCTTACGGTCGCGTCTCTGAGGGGAGTCCCCTCAAGGCCGGCTCAAGATCCACTCCACCACCTGTTCCATATGGTCCACCAGCAGGTCGGGCGCCGGATCGGCCAGAGTCTCGGGCTGGAATCCATAGGTCACCGCGCAGCAGGCGATGCCTGCGTTGCGCGCAGTCACAACGTCGACGGAACTATCGCCTACCATCACGGTGGTGGCGCGGGTCGAACCCGCCTCCTTCATGAGCGCCGCGACCCCCATCGGATCGGGCTTCCTGGTTTCCAGGCTGTCGCCGCCGTAGACGCGGAAGAAATAGCCGAAGGTACCCAGGCCCTCCACGATCGCACGGCTCATACCTTCCGGTTTGTTGGTCAACACCGCCATGCGCTTGCCCGCGTGATGCAGGCGTTCGAGCGATTCCTTAACGCCGGGGAAGAGCGTGGTCGAGTCCAGCACGTGGGCGCGGTAGTAGGCCAGGAAAAACTTGGTTGCGCTCGAGATTTCGGCATCGCCCGCCGCATTTCCCAGCGAGCGCCGGATCAGTTCCGGAGCGCCGTTGCCCACGTAAGAGTACACGCGCGCATTGTCGAGCGGTCCCAGCCCCACATTGGCGCGCGTAGCGTTGACGGCGTTGGCCAGGTCCAGACGGGAATCGATCAGCGTGCCGTCAAGATCGAAGATCACAAGCTGGATGCTCACGCGGCGCCAGTGTTCCGTTTCTGGACGCGGCCCGCGCGGGTGGGCGGCTTGCGGCGTGCGCGCGGGCGGCCGGTGCCCAACTCGTACTCGACGATTTTCCGCTGCAGCGTGTTGCGATGGATGCCGAGCAGCTTGCTGGCGGCCGTCTGTTTGCCTCCGGTACGCTCGAGCGCGGCTTGAATCATCCTTCGCTCCAGGATCTCGACAGCTTCTTCCAGCAGGATATTGCTGCTCAAGAGATGCTCCACGAGTCGATCAAATTCGTTTTTCATCTTTTCCCTTATCCGTTCCAGGAGGCTTATGAGTGCCTTTTTCGAGCGCGTGCTTCCAGGCTTCCAAAACTTCCGCATAGGTTTTTTGGAAGCCATCTTTCAGTTCGCGCGGAGCCATTGCCACGAAGATCCGGGCGGTGGATGCCGCGTAAGGAGCCAGGCGCGAATTCACCACCGCCTGCGGGGGGGGATCGCCCGGCGCAAACGCCAGCACCGCCATGATCACCGCGGCCGCGATCAACACTCCGCGCACAATGCCGAAGACCGCGCCCAGCAGGTGATCGAAAAATGAGAGCCCTGTCACCTTCAGAAACTTTCCGACGATTGCGCTCGCGATGCCGCCCGCGACGACTACGGCGCAAAAGACGATCAGGAATCCGGCGAAGTTGGCCAGCGCGCGAGAGCTGAGATAGCGGGTGAGATAAGCCGCCACGTTTCCGTAGAACCACGAACCCAGCACCAGGCCGAGCACCACGCTGGCCAATCCGATGATTTCGCGCGAGAGCCCCTTGCGGAAACTGGCCGCCACCGATACCACGACAATGATCGCCAGCACCGCATCCAGCCAGTTCATAGACTGTGACCGGTGAGCACCCGGTAAGCCTGGCGGTATTTTTCGCCTGTGCGGGCGGCCACTTCTTCCGGCAACGCTGGAGCCGGCGGCTGCTTGTTCCAGCGAATCGATTCCAGGTAATCCCGCACGAATTGCTTGTCGAAGGAGAATTGCGGTCCGCCGGGCTTGTAGGTGTCCGCCGGCCAGAAGCGCGAGGAATCGGGCGTGAGCACTTCGTCGCCCAAAACCAGTTCGTCGCCCACAAAGCCGAATTCGAACTTGGTGTCGGCGATGATGATGCCGCGGGTTTCGGCGTAGCGCGCCGCGTGCGCATAGATGTTCAGTGTGAGATCGCGCAGACGCGCGGCGAGGCTTTCTCCCACCAATTCGCAAACGCGCTCGAAGGAAACGTTCTCATCGTGGCCCGATTGCGCTTTGGTGGCCGGCGTGAAGATGGGTTCCGGCAACCGGTCGCTTTCCTTGAGGCCGGCCGGCAGCTTGATGCCGCAAACCGTGCCCTTCTCGCGGTACTCCTTCCAGCCGGAGCCAGAAATATAGCCGCGCGCGACGCACTCGATCTCGATCATATTGGCGCGTTTCACCAGCATGGAGCGGCCCTCCAACTGGTCCCGGAAACGCCGGAGCGGTTCCGGGTAATCCTCCACCTGCGCGGTCAGAAAATGCGTGGGCGTGAGCTCGCGCAGGAAATCGAACCAGAAGATGGAAAGCTGGGTCAGCACCTTGCCCTTGTCCGGGATGCCGGTTGACAGGATGTAGTCGAAGGCCGAAATGCGGTCGGTGGCGACAATCAGCAGGCGCCCGTCGATGCTATAAACGTCACGGACTTTGCCGCGCCCGTAACGCTCGATGCCCGGGAAGTCCGTTTCCAAAATTGCAGGGTTCAATGTGGGGCTCACGATTCCTTCAGGTTTTCAATCGGGGGAGTAATTCAAATGATACCCCGTCCAGCACGATTGTCAATCGGGAAGTGCCGGTGGTGACGGTGGGGCAGGCTTTCAGCAGGCGCTCTTCGTGATCGCCGAGAAACGCCGGGCAGAAGCCCGGCGGCAGGCTGAAAGCCTGACCCCACAGGCACGCCAACGATTCCACCGAGTTGGCGCGGGAGTTTATTTTTCCGCGCGCAACTGCGCAGCCTGCCGTGCCAGAGCCAGTTTTCCCAGACCCTCGAGTTGCGTCCGTGCCATCTGCCAGGAGCTATCGTTTACGCTTTCCGGTTTGTGTTGCGGCGCGAAATACTCCGGCAGATAGTCAAGCAGTTGCCGGGCGGCTGTCTGGCCGGTGGCCAACTGTTGCGGACTGGGCTCCGTCAGCCTCTGCAGGCTCGCCGTGGTCACCAGCAGCAGTTGCAGGATCTGTTCCGGATTGCGGTACGTCGCCCGGGCTCCGGCCGTAACCGGACGAGTTGCAGCCTCCAGAACTTTATCTGGCCGCCCCAACCCGTTGTATGCCTGGACGTAGTAATACTGGCGTTCGCTGGCAAGGTCTGAATTCGGATAATCCCGGGCCCAGGCGTCCAGATCCTGGATGCTCTTTCCCAGGTTGGGAATGAGCACGTTGAAATCGGCGAGCACCTTTTGGTGGATGTTCTGTTCGCCCGGAGTCATCAGGCTACTTTTCTTGTCCGTGGTCTTGGGCGGATCCACTTTGGGGACTTGCACTCTCGGAGGCTCGCGAGGCGTGGATGAGGGGGGCGGAGTCACGGTCTGGTGTTCGTGTGCCTGCTGGTCGGCGGGCGGGCGCACCGTCGGACTGGTTGCCGGCGGATTCTGCGTGCCGGTTTGTGCGTGCTCGTGCACCGGTTGAGAACCGGAATTCCCCACCGTCTGGCTGGCCTGAGTGCTGGTGCCCGTTCCATTAGTCTGGGTCTGTTTGGTCTGCTGGCTGCTGGTGGTTCCGGTTCGCCCGGTTGGCGTGGTTCGAGAGTAGGAAGGATGATCCGGCGCGCTCACTAACACCGGCACTTCCACCACCGGGAGGGCCACCACGGGAACCGGGTAGACGCCATCGGGCGGCGTCGGCAGGGCTGGCGGCGCGTCGGCCGCGACGTTATCAGGGGGTAGCGGATCGGCGGGCGGGCTGGTCATGGCGGGATCGGGAGGCGGCGTGTCGGTCAGCGTGACGCCCGGCACGATGGGATCGATGCGCGTGCGGCCCACTTTCAGGATGGGCCGTGTGGCATCCAGGCGCGCGGCGATGAAAGCCGGGGAGGGAAGCGCCCGGGCGTAGACCGCGGCCTGGAGTTGCTCCGTGGACGGCGCGGCGAAGCCCTTGGGATCGATGACCCGGACATCCTGCTGGAACGCCGCGAAGCTTGTGATTCCCGCGACGAAATACCGCGGTGGGGTAGCGCCCGGATTGGCGGACGTCCACAATTCCCCGGGGGCCAGCGGTCCCCAGCCGGCCATGTTCGCCCCGCGCAGCCAGTAAACTTCGCCGGGCTTGAACACCGTGCTGACCGCCGGCTGCCAGACCCATCCGGCGTCAGGCCGATGCGCCCAGCGGCCGCCGTGGTAGGGCACCCATCCCCAGGAGTCGTCGCTCACCCAGGTATAGCCCAACGCCTCGTAATAGCGCCACCGGCCCTTCTGATAGGGCGCCCAACCTTCCATCACTTTGGGCTTCCACACCATGCCGAGGTCCTCAGTCTGGATCCACTCGCCGGCCGTGTCGAGGTCCGCCAGGCCAGAGCGCCAGGTCACGCGGGCGGCCGAAACCGGCGCTGCCTCCGCCTTGTCGCGATCCTCGCTCCACTGGTCCAGCGGCAGCGCCGTCACCTGGGGATAGAGGTAGAAATGCTGCGGATTGGTGGGCTCCACACGCGCGCTCTGGCCCTCGCGCAAACCCATTTCCGCCTGAGGCGAAGAAAAGCGCACCATGCCTTCCAGCACGGAAAACTGGCTCCAATCGGCCTGCGCCGTCACGCGCACCCGCGCGCCCTGACCCAGGGTGGCCTGCGCGCCGGGCGCCACCAGCATGAGGACGTCATTCCCCAAGGGCTCGCCGCTGAAGTAGGCCGTTCCGTGATCGAGCGAAAGCAGCGTGACGCGCTGACCGGTGGAAAGTTGGGTGTAATCGGAGATTTCGCCCAGCGATTCCGGCCCAAGCCGCCAGGCGCTGCCGTCGTCCAGTTCGATTTCGACGCGCGCGCCCGGGCCCGTGCGCACCCAGGTCGATTCAGCCAGCGGGAGGTTGCGTTCGGCCGGCATCCAGGGATCGGCTGCCGTCAGTTGAACCTCGACAGTACCTTGAAATTCGCCCAGGCGGGCGTAACGAGTCTGGCCCGCCAGCAATGCGGCGGGCACCAACAGCAGCATAAGGGCCTTCATACCCACACCTCCGCTCTAGTCCAAGTGAATGACGACGCGACGCCGCCAGGCGTTGCAGGTAAAATCGAGGCTATGACGGATCGCGCGCTTCTTGACCACCTCTCCAGCCTGCCTCATGCGCGCGCCAACTTCAAGCAGCTCGTGCGGGAATTGGCGGCTAAGGGCGCTAAACGCGAGGATCTGGAGGCCGCGCTGTCCCGTCTGGCGGCCCGCGGCGACCTGTTGGAGCCGCGAGCCGGCCATTTTGCCGTGACGGCGCGCAGCCGGGAATACGCCGTCGGCCGCCTGAACATGCACCGGGATGGTTACGGTTTCGTCGTTTGCGAACGGCCCATCGAGGGAATCACCGGAGACATCTTCATCCCGCCGGACTCCGCCGCGAAGGCTATGCACGGCGATCGCGTGGTGGCGCGCATCGCCCGCATCGAGCCCGATGGCCGCGCCGACGGCGAAATCGTCAAGGTGCTCAAGCGCGCCCACCCCACGGTGGTCGGCCAGTTCAAGATTGGCCGACGCGGGCAGTACGTGGTGCCGCAGGACGACCGCATCCACCGGTGGATCGACATTCCGGAGGGTATGGAATTTCCTCCCGCCGGCCCGGTGGTTGATCGCATTGGCGTCGAGGCGCCGCATGTCGATTCCGTCGAAGCGCTCGACGGCATGATCGTCAACGTGGAACTGATGGATTACGATGCCTCGACCGGCCGCGTCATCGAAATTCTGGGCCATCCCGACGATTTCGGAGTCGATGTCGAAATCGTCATCCGCAAGCACCACCTGCCGCACCAGTTTCCGCCCGAGGTGATCGAACAGGCCGAACGAATGCCCGCCGCCATCGGCGCCGAAGACCTGGAAGGCCGGCGCGATTTCCGCGAGCTGGAGATCGTCACCATCGACGGCGAAACCGCCCGCGATTTCGACGACGCCGTGTGGGTGGATCGCCTGCCCAATGGAAACTACGCGCTCCAGGTGCACATCGCCGACGTCAGCCACTACGTCAAACCGGGCAGCCCCATCGATGCCGAAGCCCGATTGCGCGGCACCAGCGTCTATTTTCCGGATCGCGCCGTCCCCATGCTGCCGTTCCAGCTTTCCACCAACCTCTGCTCGCTGGTGCCGCACGAAGACCGGCTGGTGCTTTCGGCGCTGCTGGAGATCGACCACCAGGGCGAAATTGTGGCGCAGGAGATCACGCCCGGCGTCATCCGCAGCGTGGAGCGCATGACCTACACCAATGTCCACCTGCTGCTCGAAGGCGACGTTGCCATGCGCGAGCGCTACCGGCCGCTGGTGGAGCGCTTCGAGCTGATGCAGGAACTGGCGCTGGTGCTCAACCGCAAGCGCGTGCGCCGCGGCTCCATCGATTTCGATCTGCCGGAGCCGCTGATCGAGTTCGACGAGTGGGGCGCTATGACGGGCGTCACGCGCGCGCCGCGCAACATCGCGCACAAATTGATCGAGGAGTTCATGCTTTCCGCCAATGAGGCCGTGGCTTCGCACCTGGAGAGTTCCGCGCCCGTCTCCATCTACCGCATTCACGAGAAGCCCGACCCCAAGCGCGTCATGGATTTCGAGGAAGTGGCCGCGCACTTCGGCTATTCGCTGGGAGTCGGTGCGATCCACGTGAAGAAGTTCGCCTTTACCGATAAGGGCCGAGACGGCAGTAAGAAGCGCCGCGAAATGGCGCTGCCCGCGGGCGAGGTCAATATTAGTTCGCGGCATTACCAGCGCCTGGTGGCCAAGATCGAAGGCAAGCCCGAGGAGCGCATCCTGAGCTACCTGATGCTGCGCTCGCTCAAGCAGGCCCGCTACAGCGTGGAGAACCTAGGCCACTTTGCGCTGGCCGCGGACACGTATACGCATTTCACTTCGCCCATCCGCCGCTATCCCGACCTGGTGGTTCACCGGCTGCTGCGCGGCGCCCAAATTGAAGATTTGCCCGCGATTGCCGAAGAGTGCTCGCAATCGGAGCGGCGCGCCGCCGATGCCGAACGCGAGCTGGTGGAATGGAAGAAGGTCCGCTTTATGAGCGAGCGCGTGGGGCAGGATTTCGACGCGCTCATCATCAGCACCGCCAAATACGGCCTCTTCGTGGAACTGGCCGACCTGTTCATCGAAGGCCTGGTCCCTATCGACACGCTGCCCGGCGACCAGTACACTTATCAGGAGAACGTTCGCAAGGTCGTGGGCAAGCGCACGCGCCGCGAGTTTTCCATCGGCGACCGCGTGCGCGTGCTCCTCGACCGTGTGGACGCTAACGAACGCAAGTTGCAATTTTCGATTTTGGAAGATGAGCCCAAACGATCTGGTTCCCATTCCCGGCGGCCCGTTCCTGATGGGTCAAGAAGACGGAAGAGATGAGGAGCGCCCGGTCCACCGGGTCATCGTCTGGCCGTTTCGCCTGTGCCGTTATCAGGTGACCAATGCCGATTGGGAGGCCTTTCGCAAAGCCACTTCTCGTGAAAAGCAGCCCTACGTTCACCTCACGGCGCCCGTGACGCATGTGAACTGGTTCGACGCCGCGGCGTTCTGCCACTGGCTGTCGGAGCAGTGGGCCATGCGCGTCCGCCTTCCCAGCGAAGCCGAATGGGAATTCGCCGCGCGCGGCGGCGTTGAGCTTCAAGTCTACCCCTGGGGAAACGAACCGCGTGTATATCCGCCGGCTCGCTGGCAGGAAGGACCGGAGCCTATCGGGCAAACCGAACCCAACGCCTATGGCCTGTTCGACATGTGCGAGAACGTGCACGAATGGTGCTCCGATTGGTATGACCCGCTGTACTACGCCGTTTCGCCGGAGCAGAATCCGCCCGGCCCGGAGCATGGCAAGCGCCGCAGTTCGCGCGGCGGCGCCTGGCGACATCACATCAAGTTCTCGCGCTGCGCCGCCCGGAGCAGCATTCCACCGGAGTTCCGGTACGCGGATTATGGATTCCGGGTGGCGGCGGGAGTTGTATGATCTACCAATGGGACGCGGCGAAAGCCGCTGCGAATTCGAAAAGGCATGGCATCACGTTCGCGGAAGCTGCCACGGTGTTCTTCGACCCGCTTGCCCTGACGTACAGGGATACTGACCATTCGGCGGTCATACTATGAAGCAGGGGCTGGTGTTTGTTTCTCACTCCGGAGCCGGGGACCGCATTCGGATCATCAGCGCCCGACTGGCGACCAAGTTGGAGCGAAAAAGGTATGAAGAGGGAATCGACGAAGAAGCTTGACGATGATTTACGGCCGGAGTACGACCTCAGCCTACTCAAGGGCGGAGTACGTGGCAAGTATTTCCAGCGCGCTACTGCCGGCACCAACCTGGTATTGATCGAACCTGACCTTTTCGCCTTATTCCCCGACAGCGACTCGGTGAATCGCGCTTTGCGCTTGCTGGCCGATGTATCGCGGGCCGCTTCGGGTTCGAAACGCCCGCGCAGGCGGTAGCGCGGACATGCATATGCGTACGACTCTGACGCTGGAAGATGACGTGGCTGGCCGACTCCGTGCTGAGATGCACCGCTCCGGCAAGAGCATGAACGAACTCGTAAACGAATACCTGCGGGCGGGGCTCAACGCCAAACAGTTACCGCCGGCGGCCAAACGTTTCAAGGTGCATCCGGCCGCCATGGGTTCGGTGCCCGGCCTGAACTATGACAACATCGGCGAACTGCTGGAGCATTTGGAAGGACCGCCGCACCGTTAAACCGGTAGTTCAATCGACCCCGAACACGTATACGTCCTTGAACGTCCCCCAATACAGGCCATACTCACCTGGCGCTAGCGGCGCTAACACGCTTATTCTCACCGATGGCCCGATCGACTGAAACCTGGATTGTATGGCTCCGTCCACAGAAGTCACCTTTCCGTCCTGGTCGACGAACGACACCGTCCGCGCTCCATTTTCAGCCCCGAGGCGAACCAGCATTCCCTGGCCAGCTCCAGCCTTTGGTTTAATCCTGAACTGCGGAGAAGAATTTGCGTTCAGGCGCATCGCGGCACGCCCGCCTTCAAGCGTAATGGTAACGCGTGTTCCCACCATGGAGCCCGTGCCAGCCTGTCTCTCCATTGGCTGGAGCGAGGTGGTGAACGGCAACGAATCGGCAGGGATATTCACCAGGTAAAACACGCCCTCCTCCGCGGGTTCGGGACGCTCCGGTGGAGGCACTCCCCGGTGAGTCCATTGATTGTCCCAATCCTTCTGATTCGGAGTGGGCTGGACTTTTAGATTCATTTGGCACTGCCAACTGCCGGAAGTTCCCTTGCGACAGATACCTGTTGCTTCCGGATACTCCACGGAATTGCAGTTCTTCCCCGCACTCTCGGGATGCATCGGCATAGATTCGCATTCGTACAAAGTAAAGCTACCGCTCAAAGGGTAGACGAGGGCGCTGTGGTCAAAACTCTTAACCTCTATCACCACCTTTGCCGGCGACGGGTTCTGGAAGGCGGCAGTTATGGCGTCCAGCGCGCCTGCATCCAATTGGGGGCCATCCGCAACCGGATCGAATGGCCGTCCGATACCGATTTTAATTTTCAGGTCATCGATCAGAACGAGCCGACCCACTATGAGCTCCATGTGCGCCCCGGAACAGACGGCAGATGCAACGGCTTCCTTGACCGTTGGAGCGGGTCCGCCCGCCCCGGCCGGGTGGTTGCAGAGATCGCTAGTGACACTACCGCCCGCGATGCCGTAATCGCTGTTATTCCAGGCGCTCGGGTTAAAGGTCTGTGCGAAGCCTGCCTGGAAAGCGCCCGCTGCCAACAGCGAGCTGAGTATCATCACTCTGGAAGTAAACAGAAAACGTCGTTGCATCGTCGATCCTTTCGAAACGCGGCCGTAGTCTCAACCGCCGGCCGGTTCAGTTCCCTTCCGGCGGCAACAAATACTGCCGCGTGTTGGCGGCCGCGCCCGAAATGCCGCAGTGCTGGTCGCCGCAGGTGTTCTTGTAGCAATACCCCGTGGCGGCGGGCCGAATCGTTCACGTTGCAGTTGTGCGTGCGGACAAGAGCGTTCATGCCGTTGGGCCACCCGGAAAGCGCGAGACCCGGATGCGCCGATGGTGCGTGATAGATAGTCGGCGGAAATGAGGACTTTGTGACAGGCCTCGTGAGAAATCTACGGGATTGGGGGTTGCCCCGCTCAGAATCGCCAGCCGGGGTGTTAGCTCGCACAGTGTTAGTTCGCAACTCGTGTTCCGGGAGGCCGATTCATCTATACTGTAGCCACCGGTCCAATTCCTATGACTCTCATTCGCGGCGGCGGGGTGATCTTTGTCTTTCAGTTCCTGACGGCTCCCTGGCTGGTTGCTCAAGACGCCGGGCCGGTTCGGGCCGCGGGGAAGTTGGAACTGCACCGTGTGATCGAGCGGGAGTTGGGGCCCGGGCAGACCGACGAGTATACGGTGGAGGTGAAGGCCGGCCAATTCGTGCGCCTGGTGGCACGGCAGATGGGCGTGGATGTAGCTGTAACGGTCCTCGATCCGCTGGGCAAGACCCTTCTGGAAGCGGATCGGGTGAACGGCGCGTTTGGGCCCGAGGCGGCATCGTTTATTGGAGAGACATCGGGGGAATATCGCGTCCGCGTGTCGAGCGGTTCGGGATCAGCCGGGCGCTATCGGATGGAATTCCCGGAATTGCGCAAGCCAACCGCGGCGCGTCGAAGCCGAATCGAAGCGGAAAGAGTCGAATTCCAGGCTACGCGCGGGCTTCATACCGATACGCGAGAGGGGGGACTTCTTTCAATTGAATTATTCGAGCGTGCTCGTTCGACTTGGCACCGTTTGGGGGATGTCTATGAAGAGGGGCTTTGTTTGGACGGGATCGGCTCCCTCTACTCCATTCTGGGCGAGAAGCAGAAGGCGCTGGACTACTACGGTCAAGCGCTCCCAATACGCCGCGTCGCCGGCGACCGGTCCGGCCAAGCCACCACTCTGTACAATATCGGCTCCGTCTACGACGTTCTGGGCGAGAAGCAGAAGGCG
>PMTR01000017.1 GCA_003167255.1 Bryobacterales bacterium | reverse complement strand
CTCGAAAACACGCTCGCTGAACTGCGCGACAACTCCGCCGGCCGCCTCGTCATCGGCGCCAACGAATCTACCATCCTCTAACTGCTCCGCCACATCGAGCGGTATCGCCAGCTCTACCCCAAAATCAAAGTGCAGGTGCGCCGCAGTTTCTCGAGCAAGATCCCCAATGAACTCCTGGACGGCAACCTCGAACTTGGCGTCGTCAGTTACGATCCCGCCGACGACCGCCTCCAGTCGCGCGCCATTTACACCGACGCGCTGGCCTTCGTCGTCTCCCCCCTCCACCGTCTCGCGCAACGCAAGACCGTCTCCATCACCGAGCTCGGCGCGGAAATCTTCATCGCCCACAACGTAGTTTCCCCGTACCGCGAAGTCGTCTTGCGTGAATTCCAGCGCCACAAAGTCCCGCTCCGCATGGACGTGGAGATGCCCACCATCGAGACCATCCGCAAGCTCGTACAGAACAACGCCGGCGTAGCCTTCCTGCCGCGCATGTGTGTCGAACAGGAAATCGAGCAGGGCCTGCTCTGTGAGGTCCGCGTCAAGGAGATCCACGTCGAGCGGAAAATTCGCCTCCTGTACCCCACCCGCCGCGCCCTGAGCCATGCCGCCCGCGCCTTCCTCGAACTCCTCGGCTAGACCGAAGTCGTGATGTTTCACAAGCGGTGAACCGATCAGGGCGCATGGCCCGAAATCGGGTGCGATTGGGTTCCTTTGCCGAGTAGTATCTGTTCCGTTTTCTGAGGGTTGCCTGCCAAATTGGGTTCGTTTGGTAAAAACGGTTTGCGCAGGCAAGGGAGCGGGTTTGGCGCGAGCGCTGGCGACGATGCCAGGCATCCGAAACGGGGATTTGGGTTCGTTTGGTAAAACAGGGTGCGCGCAGGGGTGGCGCCGGTTCTGCGGCCTGTCTGGCGGCGATGGCGGAATGTGGCGGCGGGTGCGCATTGCTTGCCTGTTTCTATTGTAGAAGGCGGACACAAGCGAGCCAGACGCAAGTGTCTCATTTCAAAAGAGAAGAATCTTGTGAACGGGGATCAGGGGCGGGAGCAAGGATCGTTGCGTTCCGACTGACGGTTTCGATACGGGCCTTGCTTCGAGGGGTGCCAGCGGCGGGCATGTCGGGTTACGGTCGGTCTCCGACTTTACCCTCATTTACCAACTTGCCAAATTCAACCAACTAGGTTAACGTAGTCCCATGGAGAAACGAGCGCCGCATTGTAAGCTGGCGGTCGTCAGGGCCATGGTCGCGGTCCGGCCGAAGACGCCGGCTGCGAGGTGTATCTGAAGCTCACGGTCTTGGACGACGTGCTGATAGTGTCGTTCAAGGAGTTATGAAGGAAGGATCAATGTCATGAAATGCCCATCCTGCGCGGGGGCGAAACTCGTGCGCGACACGCGCGATATCCCGTACACCTACAAAGGCGAAACGACCACGATTCCGGCCGTACGCGGCGATTTCTGCCCCGCCTGCGGGGAAAGCGTCCTCGCCGCGGCGGAATCGTCACGCGTCAGCGCGGCGATGCTGGAGTTCAACAAGCAGGTGAACGCCTCCATGGTCGATCCCGGCTTCATCGCGCGCGTCCGCAAGAAGCTCGCGCTCGACCAGCGGCAGGCGGCCGCGATTTTCGGCGGCGGCCCGAATGCGTTTTCGCGCTACGAGAACGGCAAGACCAAGCCGCCGCTCGCGCTGGTGAAGCTCCTCATGGTGCTGGACCGGCACCCCAATCTGCTGAACGAGGTCCGGGCCGGGCGATAGCCACGCCGGGGCGTGCTTCGACAGCGGTCGCTGCGCCTTGAGTCATGCCGCCCGCGCGTTTCTCGAACTCCTCGGCTAGACCGAAGTGGTGTTGGGAGTTTAGTAGCATGTCCTCGAATTACCCGAATCACCGCCCCCGCGGTTTGCTTTGCCATTCGAACGCAGAGGGTTTGGCGAGAGCAGCTAGGAAATTATCGAAGTCCGACTTACTCTCAAGGCGGAATGCCAGCGAGTGCTCGCTGTCTTTCCCGGCGACGGTGTCAGGCTTGGAGAGCCTTTGCCGCCAGAACTCCAAGTCCCCCGAGAACCGGCGGTATTGGTACACGGAAGCAAAACGCTTCCAGATATTGACCGACCACTCGATCCTTGATCCAACCCTATATCTAAGGGCTTTGTTCTTGGCGTCGTAGTCTACCTTTTTGCGTTGCTCCTCCTTGAAGAAAGCGGAGACCTCGGGTGCCGTGGTGATAGGCGCAGAAATATCGCCCTCGTGGCCCCCAAGGCTACTGGATGTCATGTCGGCGTCGCCAACTTCGACAACTGGACCCGGTTCGAGAGTGACAACGTTGCGTGGCCCGGAGCCAGACGTACTCCCTTGTTCGGACTCAAACAGATAGCCCATTTCCAGAGCTACATCACGGAAGCGCTTCTCGGGAATCTCGCGGTACTCGATATTGTACCGGTCCAGCGCTACCTTCCTCTCTGATGGAATAGACTGAGCGATAACCATCATTTCCACTGATTTATTCGGGAACTCATGTTTCATCATGCCGAAATAGTCGTGCACTTGGTCAATAGCACCCCTCTGTAGCTGGCCGCGTTTGATCTCGACCACCAGTAATCGCTCTAGTCGATCTTCAAATACGAGGTCCGCCCGTCCGACTGCCGACCGAGGTTGCCTTCGGAACTGGTTCAGCGGTTCCCGAAGAAACTTATCTGGGTACCTCCAAAGTAAGTCTTCCATTTCACTTTCAAGCATTTCGTTCTCCGAAGTGACAAGGATTCCACAGACTGAGTCCCGCTGACATCAGAGCAGGTGGAATGGTTATTGCACGAAATAATGAGCGACAATTGTAGCATTGCGCGGCCAGGGCCGAGGTCTCACCGTGGGCCGACGCCCTCCGGCCTCAAGTCTGCCAGGCAGGAGACCCTTGGCCGAGAGCGCCCCGGCCGTCTTCACACGCGTCACCAGTTTTTACTGCGGGATGCACGCAAGGAGAGAAGTGCTGGCTCCCGTTCGGGCCATTGCTTTCTCGTTACGTTCGAATTGCTCCTTGGCTCGCGCGACCTGGTTCGAAGAGTCGGTCATCGCCACGCCCTCGGCACAGACCCGCGCATTATCGCTATTTCAAGTAACCCCTTATCGAAGTTGCCCGGTTAATCTGGTCCCGCCTGGTTGATTCGGGAGCAAGGCGGCTTTGTAGGTCAACCTTGTTCTCACGCGCAGCGTACGCTGTCAACTCGCTCCATGAATCATCATCGTCGTCGTCATCCGAGAAGCACCTCCACAACCGGCAGGCTGCGCACCAAAGATCGATATGGTCGAGGTGTGGTTTCCGGTTGTGCCTGCTCCAACAGGAGAACAGCTCACATTTGCTGCAACGGAAATACCCTCGCGCGCAGCAATGCGGGCAGCCATCGTACAGGCTGCCGATATGGATTCTGCCGCTCATATTGAGCGCCTGGAAGGATACGTCCCGGTCTTCTGACATTCCTCCACCTGCTCCGCCATTCAGCGCAGCGCGGCTCGGGGCACGGGTCTGCGTCCGGGGCGGTGGATCCGCACGGCGGACTGGCACACCGCTCACCGAAGGCGAGGGCTCAATCACGACCGCTCGAATGAGTTCGAGCACACCGCGCCCTTGCCGCCGGACCACCATCACAAAGGGTTTGCCGGTCTGTCCACAGACTGCGGGCAGCGCCAGTTCGTCGGGAGACAACAACCCCCCGGACTGTGCCGGCCTTGCGTTAGAACTTCCGTTGAACGCTCCATTATTTGTGGATCTCATAAAGTACCTCCAGTTGTGCATGCGGACCTGTGCCACTCCCAGCAGCGGAAAAGTGCGGCCAGATTCAGGGAATATTCCTGGTTTTGAAAACCTCTGACAGCTTCCGCTCGCCATGTTCGTCGAGAAAGCGGCATAGTTCTCCCCAGCCGATCCAGCGGCAGGAAATGCCCTCCCTGTCCAGGACTTGGCGGACGGCAGGGTCAATGCCGAGGGCTACCACCATCAGTCGCGTGTTCCCGTGCTCCGATGAGAGGAGGTCCCGTTTTAGCGTGGTGATCCGTTCTCCGTCGCGTTCGGTGATTGGTTCCCATTGGCATGCAACCACGAGTTCGCCGCCTTGGTCGGCGGCAAACACCAATTTATTCCTTCCGCACCGGCCGATAGCCTCATTACTCAAAAGCCGGAGACCATTTTCGATTAATTGCGGGTATTTGACGAGGGCCGCGATGAACCCGTTCCGCTTGGCGCGCTTCCGCTTCCGAACTTCTGAGAAAGCGCGATCCCATTCATCCGCCGCTTCTCCAAACGTTACGGAGATCCCCCATTCGGGCGAAAGGAACGCCAAAAGCTCCTCATTGAAGTCTGGAGACGTATAGAAGACCTTTCGTCTCTCGCAATTGAGACGTCTCTTGGCCGCTGGGGTTAAATCCGGATCGCCCTCGCCCTCATCGGTATAGCAACACCAGCGCGTCATTAGGCGATCTTGGACGAAATTCAAGAGAGACTCGACGCCCGCGGCAAATTCTTGCCCGGCCAGGCCGCTGACGCCGATGCAGTCATCGGCCCACCCACAGCCTTCGTTGGCGGGGGTGTAGTTGATAAAGCCTACACCGATCTGTTCTCCGACGTGGAAAGGCCAGTCCTCATAAACTCCGCCGCCTTCGTAGCCAATACAGTAGCCGTACAGGTCAAAGAACGGCCCAGAACCGCGCCGGATTCGACAATACGCCAGCGCCAGGCGAATTCCTCGGCTCCTTGGCTCGTATTGAATAGCAATCTTCACGCTCGGTTTCACAGTCATGTAGGCTCTCCGTTAGGGCTACCTGGCCACGTATACAATTGCCGCGATAATCAGCAAGAGCAGCATAGCCCCCACTGCTGCCACCGCCCGAGCCAAGAGACTGGCCGCGCCAATCTTCAGGAAAGTTCCGGCAAGTCCGGTAATGGTGAACCGATCACCGGGACGCACCGCAACGAAGCACCGCACCGGCGTTTGGAAACCGCTATTTCGTCGCATCGTTTACGTACCGCGCCCTTTCGTCCGGAATACAAGTCACTGCGAGTTACCTTGATCCGATTACTTTGCTTACCAGTAAAGAACGATTCTAAGCCAGTGGGTAGCGCAGGCCGTGAGCCAGATGGCGGATCTCTATGCGGAAGTCACCTGATACCGGTTGGCAGCGGCTCGAATCATTTAATGGGAAGGCTTGGAAAGGACTACCGCATAACTGGTTATAAGTCCTTTTTCCGTAATCGGATATTTGGCGTCAATACGCAACCACTGTCCACCAAAATACAAAGGTTGGCCAATACAATACTGGATACCTTGCGAACGGCCAACGGTAATGGTCATTTGAGTTTCCCTCACTTCCTTCTTCATGGTCTTATTTCCGTTGCCTCATTCGCCGGAAATCGCTGCTTGGGTTACTATCGCCCCTTCAGGGTGTCTTGGGCCAAGCGGCGCACCTCCGGATCGGGATCCTTCAAGAGTTGCCGCACAATGAGCTTAGGCGCTCTGCCGTTAGACGCAAGGGCGGCACGAACGGAAGGATCGGCGCTATCCGCCAGGAGTTTCGCTACTGCGGTGATGCAGCTCTGATTGTAGTCCTCCACGTTTCGTGCTATATCCCGGTTTACTCCGGTCCAATTGCGCTGAATGATCTGGGCAAGGGCCGATTCGCTGAGCTTACCGCACTGTGCAGACACGAGTGCCCCGATCACCTCTGGACTCGAGTCGGATGCCAGGTTTGCGGCGGTTTCCTCCGAGATGACTCTCTTGCGTGCGATGGCCTCTCGCACCCCGGCTATGTTCGATTGCGCCAATTTATGAAACAGCTCGGCCGACGATTCGTCCTCATCCGGAAGATTGCCGACCAGCGACTCGAGTACTTCACACCCGAGTTGTACCTCGTGTTCATCGACCATCAACTTGATTTGCATCGCCTTGTGCTCCTTCAGCCAGTAAAGAACGATTCTAAGCCAGCGGGTAGCTCAGGGCGTGAGCCAGATGGCGAATCCCTATGAGGAAGTTACCTGATACCGGTTTACAGCAGCTCGAAGTTGCTCTTCCACGCGCCGGCGGAGGTCGTCAGGCGCGAGGACCTCGACGTTGGCTCCATAACGGAGGATGTCCATCGTGAGCTCGTAATCCGCGGAGTAGGGTACGGACAGCACCAGATGGCCGGTCGGCTCGATCTGCTGAGTCTGCCTGGAGTGCCAGATCTCACGGGAGACCCAAGGCGTGACATTCGGTTCGAAGCGCAACACCGCTGTGTTTTGGGGCGCACCGGTGAAGATCCCATAGCCACTGCCAAGGTTCGCATCGAGCGCTTCATCCGGGATCTCGTCTGCTGGAGTATCGCTGATTTCGGCGTGTCGAATCATGTCCAAGGCAAAGCTGCGAAGGTCGTTGCGCAAATGGCACCAGGAATCCAGGTACCAGTTCGCCCGATAGTAAACCAGACGCTGCGGCGAAACCTCGCGAACGGTTTCCTCGTTATGGAAACGACCGAAGTACGTCAAATGCAAACGCCGCCGGGACAACGTCGCCATGCTCACCAACTGGAAGCATTTGGCGTCGACCGGACGGGACGCCATGTGCAGGATGCGAATTCGGCGTCGAATCTGGTCGGGTTCAAAATGCCTGGCGCCGAGCAGCAGTTGCAGCCGTTGCCGGAGGGGTGCGAGATCGATTTCGAGCAGACCGGGCTGGAATTGGATGAGAAGGTCCTGCATGAGCAGTAGCGCATGAATCTCACTTGCGCTGTACATCGGGCCCGGGATATTCCCTTGCCCAGCCCCGGGACGGAGGTCTTCGCAGTAGTATCCGCCTCGTTCCCGGTTCCACTCGATATTGACCTGAAACCGGCTACGCAGGAATTCCAGGTCGCGCTTGAAGGTCGCAAGCGAGACCTCTAACTCCCCCAGGAATTCCTCCCGCGGGATGACCTTCTTGATCTGCAACATCTGCTGAATCCGCAGCACCCGTTCCGTTTGGCTCATCGACGTGGAAACCCCCGACTCCTCCTACCACCCCACCGGCTTCCCCTGGTTCTGCTCGTCCAGCCACTTCTGCAGCGGCGCGAAGTAATCCCGGATCGCCGATGCGTCCATCTGGCGCGCGCCCGCAATCTTTTCCAGCGCGTCCTGCCACGGTTGGCTCAGACCCATCTGCAGCATGCCGGTCAGCTTCGCGCCCGCTTCTTTGTTGCCGTAAATCGAGCAGCGGTTGAGCGGTGACGTGCACCCCGCCGTCTGAGCCAGCGCGCGATGAAATTGGAATTGCAGAATGTCCGCCAGAAAATAACGCATGTACGGCACATTCGCCGCCACATGGTATTTGGCGCCCGCGTCGAAGTCCTCCTCGCTGCGTCCCACCGGCGGCGCGATCCCCTGGTATTTCAGCCGCAACTGCCACCACGTCTCGTTGTACTTCTCCGGCGGAATCTCCCCCGAAAAAACCTTCCACCGCCACTGGTCGATCACCAGCCCGAACGGCAGAAACGCAATCTTCTCCAGCGCCTTGTGCAGCAACAGCCCGATATCCTTCGAAGTGTCCGGCGCCTTGTCCAGCAGCCCGATCTTCACCAGGTATTCCGGCGTCACCGAAAGCGCGATCGTGTCGCCAATCGCCTCGTGGAACCCGTCGTTGGCGCTGTCCCGGAACATCGGCGGCTGCTGGTCGTAGGCCCGCTGGTAGAAGTTGTGCCCCAGCTCGTGGTGGATCGTCAGAAAATCTTCGCCCGTCACCTGCACGCACATCTTCAGCCGCAGATCGGTGACTGCGTCGACGTCCCACGCGCTCGCGTGGCACACCACGTCCCGGTCCGGCGGCTTCAGGAACATCGACCGCTCCCAAAACGTCTGCGGCAGCGGATCGAATCCCAGCGAGACGAAGAATCCTTCGCCGTACTTCACCATCTGCTTCCAGTCCGTGTTCTTCTTCTTCAGCAGGGCCGTCACATCGTACCCCGGGTCCGCGTTTGCCGGCGCTACCAGCGGGTAGATGTTGTCCCACTCCTGCGCCCACATATTTCCCAGCAGGTATGCCGGAATCGGCCCGCTCGCCGGCACCGCGTCGCCGTATTTCTGGTGCAGCCGGCTCCGCACATAAGCATGCAGCGACAGATACAGCGGCTTCACTTGCTCCCACAGGCGGTCCAGCTCCTTGGCGAAATCGTCGGGCGCCATGTCGTATTTCGAGCGCCACATCGCGCCGTTGTCCTTGAATCCCAACTCCTGCGCGCCCTTGTTGGCCAGCGCCACGTAGCGCGTGAAATCCTTGCGCATGGGCCGCGCAATCGCATGCCATCCCGTCCAGGCTTCCTGTAGTTGTTTGGCGTCGCGGCTCTCCGCCAGAATCTTGCTCAGCGCCTCCAGGTCCTTGCAGGTCTGCGGCCCGCCCGGACAATACTTGCCCTTCCCGTACGTGCCTTCCATCCCCGCCGTGATGCGCGTCAGCTCTTCGCTCTCTTTGGCATCGTTGGGCGTGGCGATCGTCAGCGAGAGTTTCAGCAGCTTGATCTTGCGCGCCGTCACCGCGTCCAGCGTGAGCCCGTCGAAACGCGTCGACTGCTTGGCATAGCCCACCGTCGCATTGATGGCGCGCTCGTCGATGATCGCCGCCACCGCCTCCGTATCGTCGGTGATATAGGTATCTTTGATCCAGTCCGCCCGCTGCGCGTCGTTGTTGAGATCGAGCAGCTTCTGTTCCGCCGCATCGATAAATGCTTTGGCCTCTTCCGGAGTCGCCCGGTGTCCCGCGCACCCCCCGAGCAGCAGCAGGGCGCATGGAACACACACAATCAGCCATTTTTGCATGCCCCCACAATAACAGAGTGCTGCATCCTTTTCGACCTGCCGTTTTGCGGAATGCGCGTGCGGCGTGTTACGATTTGAGAGTCAGCGTGACCCTTGCGGGGACGTAGTTCAGTTTGGTTAGAACGCCGGCCTGTCACGTCGGAGGTCGCGGGTTCGAACCCCGTCGTCCCCGCCATTCCATCGATTCACTCTCGCTGACGCTCCTACCTCCACACCGAGCCGCGACCGTTAGGGAGCGGAGGGCCATAGTGGAGGCATTCAGTCGCGGAGAATCCGCTCACGACCCCGGATTTGTCGCTTTCGCCCCTTCGCGTAGTGCGGCGATCCGGTTCTGCAGCGTCCGTAAGCTGATCCCCAGCATCTCGGCGGCCAGTTTGCGATTGCCGCGCACGTGCTCGAGGGTGAGTTTGATGTAAGCCTCCTCCAGTTTCACCAGTGGCTGCCCAGGCTGGAGTGTGGTAGGCCCCTCAGAGCCGGGCGAAGGCCGTGTATACGGGCCGGGGCTTGCACCCAACGCCGAGGAAGAAAGGTCCGTCAGACGGATCAGACCCTCGCCTGCCATGATGGCGGCTCGCTCTAGAATATTGCGCAGCTCCCGCACATTACCGGGCCAATCATACCGCTGAAAAAGCTCCAGCACTTCGGCCTCCACCCCGGTAACCCGCGTGCCGTGTTTCTTGTTCAGATTCTGCAGCATCACTTCGGCAATCGGCGCGATGTCTTCTTTATGTTCCCGCAGCGGCGGCACTACGATCTGGAAGACACTCAAGCGATAGTAAAGTTCTTCGCGCAAATGCGTCCCGAGTTCCTGACTGGTCGCGGCAAGTACCCGGGCGTCTACCGCGATTTCGTGCTTACCGCCAAGTCGCCGCACTCGCAAGTCCTCGATCACCCGCAGCAGCTTTGGCTGCATAGCGAGCGGCATCTCGCCGATCTCGTCGAGCAACAAAGTGCCCCCGTGAGCCTGCTCAAAGCAACCGGCCGAACGCTCCATGGCTCCCGTAAATGCGCCCTTCTCGTGGCCGAATAACTCGCTCTCCACCAGAGTCTCGGGTAAGGCGGCGGCATTGATCGCGACAAAAGGCCCATCGCTGCGGGGGCTGCACTTATGGATCTCCCGCGCCACCAACTCCTTCCCGGTGCCGCTCTCTCCACAGATCAATACGGGCGCTGAAGTGGGCGCCACCTGCCGGATCAGCGAGAAGATTTGCTGCATCGCCGGGGAAGTCCCTACCAGGTCCCCCAGTACGCCGCGAAGGCTCAGGTCGCGCTTCAGCTCGTCGGCTTTCTGCAGACTCCTTTTGTAACGAATCGCACGTTCCAGAAGGGTCTTGAAGGCGCGCGGTTCCACCGGCTTCTCCAGGTACCAGAATGCCTTGAGGTCATGGACGGCGGAAAGCGCCTTGTCCATGCTGCCGAAGCCGGTGAGGGTGATCGCCGGGGTGAGGTCGCCGCGTTCCTTCAGGTGGCGGAGCAGTTCAAAGCCGTCCATGCGCGGCATGATCAAATCCGCCACGATGACGTCTGCGTTGAAGGCCGTGAGCCGTTCCAGCGCTTCCTGCCCGTCGGAGGCGACCTGGGTGTCAAAGTCGCAATCGGCCAGCATGGCAGTCATGGCGGCACGCTGCCGCTCGTCATCGTCGACGATCAGGATCCGGCCCGAAACCGCAGGCTGTCGGGGCATCGCCTCCTATTCTAGCAAGCCGCGTCGGATCGACCGACACCCCGCGGACTGGCCCCCGGCGGCGGCCCGATCTCGTCGCACCTGATACAATTACGCCATGCCAAAGTGTCCGTACTGCAAACAGGTTGTCACGCTGGAGAAGACCCAGAGGGAGTCCGCCGACGTCTCCGTCCCCGAGGGCGTTGAACGGGAAGTCGCCGGTTTGATCAAGAAGGAGATCATGTACTCCTGCCCGCATTGCGAGTCGATTCTCGGTTTCGGGTTCTTCATCGGCGGGTTATTGACCCACCGGCCGTGAAGCCCGGGGCCTCGTCTACTTCTTGATAGCCGCCAAAGCCTTCGACGCCTCTGGATAATTCGGCTGTAATTCGAGCGCCTTCTTATAGGCTGCGGCCGCCTTGTCGTTCAGCCCCTTGTTTCTTAGAGCCTCGCCGAGGTGGTAATAGGCCTCGGGCGATGGCTTCTTGGCGATGGACGCCTCTAAATCCGCGATGGTGCTGTCGACGTTCCCGGCGGAGGCAGGCGCGGCCGAACGCGGCGGGTTCAGATTTCCCAGGTTCAGCCCGTTGACCATGACCGTTGTTTGTCCGGTCATCGCCGAGAGCAGGGGCGCCAGGTCTTGTATTGTTCCAGAGGTGTTCCCAACGTTCAGACCGTTCACCATGAACACGACCTTCCGGTCCAGGATGGCCTGCATTAAGCCCTCCGGAAGAGTCGCTTTTTCTTCTTGTTCCGGGAATAGTTCCGCGCGAACGTCATCGCCCTCAACGATCAGGACTCCGAGCGGGACGGTCTTCCCGCCCATGCCGCCGCCAAAACCCATCATCGCTTCGCCGCCGCCAAGCGCGAACTTGACCTTGGCGAAGGGAATCACCGCGGTATCGCCCACTCGAATGGGCTCTCCCACCACGCTGCTGATTTTCAGTTGTGAAACCAGCTTGTCGAAGTCCGCCAGCGGCTGAGCCAAAGGAGCCTGGGCTCTCGCAATCAGTCCCCAGAAAAAGAGGGAAGCCGCCAATAGAACAGGTTTTCGCATGGTTTTCATGATGGCTTCCTCACTTGGCTGGCGTCTTGCCGACGCTAATGAAGCGGGTCCCTTTCTTGCCGATGACGACAAATCCCAGAGGCCGGGCTTCGCCGCTCATGAAGAACCCATCGACCCCCATCGCCGGACTCTGCGGCGCGGCAGCCGCCGGACTGCCCGGAGCGGCCATGCCGCCACCCCCGAAGCTGACATCAATCATCATGATCGGTATCAGAGTGAGCGAGCCGACTTTCACGGGCTCGCCAACCACAGTCTTCACGTGAAGATCGTTGCTCAAACGCTGGGCCAGGGCATTGGCCAGCTCGCTGGCGGGCTGAACTGCGGCCGCCTGTGGCTTTTTCTCCGGTTGGGTCTGGCCCATCGCAAGGGACTCAAGGACCAGTCCGGCTGCGATGACTATGATCATTCTTCGATTCAACGGAACACCTCCCGAACGAAATCTCGCGCAACGATCCCTCGCTGCACGGCATTGATCGATTCGCCGCTACAATCACCCAGGACTTTGGCTTTCGGCCCCGGACGCTATTGATTCTACATCCAATATCACCTAACAGGAGTTGTTACTCTTAATATCTTTCGGCCAGCGACCCACGTCCCGGCGGCCTTGTCGCGAGCCGCGACCGTAAGGGAGCGGTTTCCCGTTACGTTCGTGAACCTCTGCAATGGTGTGTTTAGCGATCCGCAGTCGCGAAGCGGCGGAAGAAGCTGTCTTCGCGCCAGGCGGGGCGCGCGGGATCGTCGGCCACTCTTTCGAGCAACCGAAGCATGATGCGATTGAAACGCGCGGCGGCTTCGGTGTCGATCGGCTGAGTGAGATCGTCGGAGGGCTTGTGGTAGCGGTCGCGGACCCAGTTCTTGCGCGTGGTTTCGTCCGGCGAGCCCTTCTCGTAGCCGAACTTGAAGGCCAGCGCCGGGATGCCGCGGCGGATGAAGCTGTACTGGTCGCTGCGGGTGAAGCGGTTCTGCTCGGGTTCCTGGTCGATCTCGACGGCCACACCATCGGCCTCGGCAGCAGCCTTGACGGCATCTCCCAAGGTTGATTCCATCAGGCCCTGTACCTCAATCACCTTGAGAGGATAGAGCGGCAAGAACATATCCAGGTTGATGTCGGCCACAATCTGTTTAAAGGGCACGGTGGGGCGCGCGGCGAAATAGCGCGAACCGAGCTCGCCTTTCTCTTCGGCGGTGACAGTCAGAAAAATGATGGAGCGGTTGGTCTTGGCCTTGGATGCCTTGAGCAGGCGCGCCACCTCGATCACGCTGGCGACGCCTGAAGCATTGTCCATGGCGCCGTTGTAAATGTTGTCTCCGTTGACCGGGCGGCCCACGCCGACGTGATCCAGGTGCGCCGAAAAAATCACGTACTCATTCTTGAGCTTCCCCGTGCCGGGAAACATGGCGGCGATGTTGGGCGATTCCAGCGTCCCGCGCTTGAGCGCCACCTGGGAACGCAACTGAACGGAGAGAGGAAAACGCGGCAGCGGTTTGTTCTCGCGCGCCAGTTGCTGGATCTCGGCGAATGTGTGGCCGCTCGACTCGAAGAATTTCTCGGCGCCGCGCGGCGTAATCGAAACGGAAACGGCCATGCCGGTGGTTTCGGAAAGGGTCGGGTCGGCCAGACTGATGGAAGGCGGCGGGGCGCCGCGGCCTCCGCGTCCGCCGACCGGCGGAGCGGCGGCGTTGTCAGCGCCAGGCAGAGTAGCGACGGCGGCATCACCTGTGGCGGCAGTAGCTGCATTAGCGTCGGCGGCGGTGGTTCCGCGGCCCGCGCCTCCCCCTCCGCCGCGTCCGGCGGCGATGGTGGCTATGCCCACCGCACCTGCCTTGTGCAGCACGTTCCAGCGCTCGGCCGCGGAGGTGAGGTGCGATTTGACGGCTGCGGGCGCATCGGCCGGTCCGGGCGCATTAACGTAGACGGCAATCTTGCCCTTGAGGTCAATGCCTTCGAGATCGTTCCAATGAGCTTCCGGGATCACCAGGCCATAGCCCACGAAGACCATGGGCGCTTGCAATGTCTGCGCCAGATCGGCACGCGCGCTCAAAGAGGCATCCGTGCCGGGCGTCAACGGTTCGATCTCCCCATCCTTGATGAGCGCCAGGCTGCATTGATCCTGGATGAGCTGGCGCGATTCGAACTTCACTGTCTGCAGGTAGCCGGCGTCGCCGGCCGGCTTGAGGCCGAGTTGCTGGAACTGGCCGCTCACATAGGTGACGGCTTGCCCGAAGCCCTCGCTGCCGATGTCGCGGCCTTGTAGTTTGTCGTCGGCCAGAAACTGCACATGGGCCCACCAGAGTTTGCCCTCGGCGGCGTAGTCGATGGCTCCCGCGAACAGCGGCACGGCGAGCGCAAGGAGAAGAAACTTCTTGGGAAAGGACACTATCCTTATAGAAGTATCATGAACCGGCGGTCACGACCGGCGGCTTCCGGCGCTAAAGGCTTAAGCTAAGACGTCAGATTGTAACATTGCAACTCGCTGACGAACTATGAACGTGCGGCGCATGAAACCGGTTCTGCTGTTGCTGGCTGCGCTGCCGGCATGCGCGCAGGAGCGGACCATCGATCGAGTGCTCCCGGCCCTCGCGGCGGGCAAGGCGTGCACGTCGGCAATCCGACTGCAAAATCTGGGCGAGCGGCCGGTCACCCTGGCGGTGGAAGCGTATGGCGAAAACGGAGCGCTGGTGGCGCTGAAGGACC
Organism: Bryobacterales bacterium; assembly: GCA_003167255.1. Lineage (GTDB taxonomy): Bacteria > Acidobacteriota > Terriglobia > Bryobacterales > Bryobacteraceae > PALSA-129. The sequence goes on along the minus strand of PMTR01000017.1, from coordinate 19,941 downwards.
ACCCGGCAATCGCCGTGGAGTTGGCTCCGCGCGAACGGGAAACTTACCGCCTGGAACTGCCCGACGAAACAACCGAAGCATGGATACGGGTGAGGGAGACGTGGGCGGCCGAGCCATTCTCTTCGGTAGTGACGGTGAGCGGCTCGACCGAGTGTGTGGCGGGCAACGAACTGCGCACGGTTGCGCGTGAAGTGGCTTTTCCGATGCGCAACCCGTGGTTTGAGGGAGATGTATCCGAACTGCCCGGAGATTTGTTGGCGGTGGTGAACACTTCCGCGCAGCCTGCCACGGCGTCGCTGTGTTACTCGGCCGCGGCTTTCTACTCGGTGCCGGACGGCCGGCGGGGCGGGGAATTGACGCCGGTTTGCACAGCGTCCTTCGCGGTGCAGATCCCGCCGTTCAGCGCGCGGCAGTTTCCGGTCGAGCGAGACGGCAGCACGCATTTCTCTTTGCGGACCACGGGCGCGGCCGTCGTGCTACAAATGCTGAAGCCGCAGGGCGTCCACGTGAAGGTCTATGCCGTCGATTCGAGCATTCACTTCGGCGCCGAAGTGGGTGGACCAGTAAATCATTAAGGAGCTGTGAAAGAATCGGTTGGCAGGCGAAAGCGCCTGCCCCACAAGAACGTAAGCCTTGCGCACCAAAGTGGGACAGACGCTTTCGTCTGTCAACCCGGCTTCTCACGCGCGCGGCTCGTATCAAAGGCGCGAACTAATCCGAGCCGCGAACGTAAGAGAGCGCTTGCCGGAACGACTTCTACCGGTCAAACACCAGCCTATTTCGACCTCAGCTTGCGTTCCTGCTTTTGCGCCAGGCGGCTCCAGCGCGCCGTGAAAGGACGCCGGAAGCGCGGCGCCGTGCGGGCGGCTTCCACCGCGCGGGAGTAAGCCTCGCGCGCTTCCGCGGGCCGTTTGGCGGCTTCGAGCGCCTGGCCGAAGTAATACAATCCTTCCGGGTCATATGGGCGGCGCTCCACGTAGACTTCCAGATAGCGAAGGCCATCCTCGCCGCGGCCGGCCTCGAGACAGGCCGTGCCGGTCTCGCGGAGAATCTCGCTCAGGTTGTGTTTCGGGTCCTGCGCCAGCACGGTCTCAAAGGATACGAGGGCATCGGCGATGCGGCCCTGCTGCCGCGCGATGTGGCCCAACTGGAAGTGGGCATCGGTTTCGCCCGGGTCGATCTTGACGGCGGCCTGAAAGTGCTGGATGGCCTCGGTGTAGTTGCGGCGCTGTTGGTAGATGAGGCCGAGCTGGTATTGCGCTTCGCCGTCATGCGGATTGACGGCTGCGGCATCCAGCATGCGCCGGAAGTGCTGGCGATTGCGCATGCCGGCGCCGAGATTCGAAAACTCGCCGCCCAGAAAATACCACGCAAAGAAGATAAAGAAAGGCGACGCGATCCAACGCATCAGGAAGAGCGCGGGTACCCACAAGAAGGCCGCCGCGGCCAACGGAATCCAGGAAAGCGACACCACGCCCGCGGCCGCGCCGTTGCCGGCGCCGAACACCGTGCGGACGGCGAAAAATATCAGCACTCCGAAATACAGGCAGCAGAGCGCCGCGATCACCTGGAAAACCAGCAGGGGAGCGGTCCACGCGGCAAGGATCAGCGGGAGGCAGGCCGCGGCCAAGGCCATCGCGCCGCAAGTGAGCAGCGGAGAATAATCGCGCCGGAAGGAAGCGCTGAAGCCGCCGAACTTTCCGAACAGGACAGACAGCAGAAGCACTCCGGGAATGTAAGCAACGGCCAGCACCAGCAGGGGAGCATAGATGGGGAATCGCATCCAGGGGTTGGTGCCGGACAGCGGCAGCGACACGGCCAGCACGCAAAGGCTGGCGATCAGCAGGCTGCCGCGGTCCAGAATCGCGCTCATGGCGGAGACCGGCCGGTAGAACAGGCGGAGCAGCAGCGTCAGGCTTTCGGCCATGGATATTGGGAGGATAACATGGAGATTCGACGGCTCATCGAGCCAATTCCGCAAGTTGGCGACACGGCCAGGTGATTCTCATCCCGTCAGCCGTATACTGGTTAGAGGCTATGGAAATGCAATTGGATCCGCGCGAAGCATCGCTGGTGGAGGTCTTCCGCCGGCTTCCGCCCGATACGGCTGCTGAGCTGTCGGCTCTGGCCGAACGATTAGCCACGATCTCACCGCACCGTAGAATTGACTGGTCCGATTCCTGGACCGACGAAGATCTGCAGGATTTCAGGACCGCCTCCCTGAGGCGGCTTGAAGCGGAGGAGGCAGAGGAATCGCATTGACGCCTGGCGATGTGGTGGTTGGCGTGCTTGCGCCCTCCCGTTCCCTGAAACGTCAGAAAAATGCGTCCGTCCCTTTATCCCCCTTATCCCTCCTTCCCTTATCTCCTTATCCCTTATCCTCAGCGGTGGCGGCAATTGCCCTCGTCCCCGAAATAGGTATGATGGGGCGATGTTTCGCCTGGCGGCTTTCGCGATCCTGACATGCGCCGGTGTGGCGCAAGCTCAGATCATCGAAGAGGCCCGGACGGTGGCGTTGAATTACTCGCGGTGGCTGCCCAACCTGATCTGCACCGAGCACATCCAGCGCTTTGCCGATTTCGATACCAGCGGCAAATGGGTGGTGGTGGACACCCTCACCGCGCAGGTGACCTATTTCCAGCTTGAGGAATCGTACAAGCTGATCGCGCACAACAATCACTCCGCGAATCAACGGCTGGATAACCTGGCGGGCGCGGTGAGCAAAGGTGAATTCGGGAGTTTCATGCGCTGGATCTTCGATCCGGCGGCCAAGGCTGCCTTCGAACCGAAAGGCCAGGAGACTATTCGGGGACAGCGGGCCTTGGTCTTCTCCTATCGCGTGGATCGCGAGGGAAGCCGGCTGGAGCTGAGGGCGCTTTCGAAGTCGGTGATCGCCGCGTTTCACGGCGTGGTTTACATCGACGAGGCCACCAGGCGAGTGCTTCGGCTCACGGCGGAATCGGAAGCCCCGGCGGATTTCCCGGTTCGCGACTCCTACGTTTCCATCGATTACGATTGGGCGAAGATCGGCGACGGCCAATACCTGGTCCCCGTCCGAGCGGAAACCGGGATGACGGACCCCGCACCCCCACCTCGTCCCGATCCGATGGCGCAATGGGCGCGGCACAGGCCCACGCCGACCGGGCCGCTTCCGCCGGCTATACCGACGAAATATCGAAACGTCCTGGAGTTCCGCGGATACCGCAAGTTCGCGGCCGATTCCAAGCTGACGTTCGATACCCCAAAATGACCGACGACAAGCCAGTTCTGACTGGTCTCAGTTGAATTATTGCTCCGTCATCGGGAGGACCTCACCACCTATTCATTCAAACAGTCGCAGGCCCTACCCACAGAACTCCCGGTAGGGCGGAGGACGTCGTAAGTTCCGCCGCCTTGAGTTGCCGAGTGGGCAACTAGCTGTTGCCGGCGGTTACGCGTCAAAACCTGGTCCTAGGACGTACCGGTGGCGTGGGTCACTTTTGGCGAGCGAAGGATGGTCATTTCTCGCGAGTGCCGAAGATTCCTACCAAGTTGAACATGCCGGGCGGGCACTGTGGTACACTGCCGCCGTTATCTTTGGAGGCAAGACATGAAGGCTTCGCTGTTTTATCGAATCGCAGCCGTTCTTCTGCTGCTTTTTGCTGTCGGACATACACTTGGTTTTCGCCAGTCCGATCCCACATGGGGAGTTGATACGCTTCTTGGCTCAATGCGGTCAATTCACTTTGACGTGCAGGGGTTCAGCCGGACATATTGGGACCTCTTTGTCGCGGCTGGATTCTCGGTCGGCGTGTTTTATCTATTCGCGGCGGTATTGGCGTGGCAGCTAGGTGGCCTTCCGGCAGAGACTTTGGCGGTCATGCGGGTCACTGTGTGGGCTCTCGCTCTTTGCTTTGCCGCCATCACGGTTGTGAGCTGGAGATACCTCTTTACCCTCCCTATCGTTTTTTCAATCGTGATTACAGTGTGTTTGACTGCGGCGGCATGGCTTTCAGCGAAGCCAATCTGAAGCCCAACCTTGCCGGCAAATTCCGTTCACAACGATTTTCAACTTTTTTTCACTGATTCCAAACCGCTTCCCGTCTCCACCCGCCGCTTCCCTCCATCCGCCGTGCTACCTCTGAATTGAAAGGCAGCCCCGACATGGCCACCGACGAACAAAACGCCGCCAACCGCATCAACGCTCAGAAATCCACCGGCCCCCGTTCCGCCGCCGGTAAGATGAAATCCGCCCTCAACGCCCGCAAACACGGCTTCGCCGGCTCCGTCTTCACCGTCGTCCGCCTCGAAGACCTCAACGAAATTAACGAGCTCCGCCAGGACGCCCTGGACCTCTACCGCCCCATCAACTCCCAGGAGCTCTTCGCCGTCGAGCGCATCGCCGTCTGTCAGATGTCGATGATCCGCGCCTCTCGCCTTGAGGCCGGTCTCTTCACTACCTGCCTCGACAAGGCCCTCGACCCCGAAGGCGAACCCCTGCACCTCATGTCTCCCGAACTGGCCGGCAATGGCGATATCGAAATCACCCGCTCACAGAATCGCAATTTCATCCTGAGCGAGGGATTCCACCGCTCCACCCACAAGCCTCACACCTGGGCTCTCTTCCTGCGCTACCAGGCCCAGGCCGAGCGCCTCCACCGCCGCGCTATCCAGGAATTCGACCGTCTCCGCGCCCTGCGCTCCGAACTCGAAAAGGAAGAAATGGAAGAAAGAGAAGGAATACCAAACGAACCCAATTCCCCCCTTCAACCCGAATCAACTCAACCAGATCCCGCACTCGTGGGGCGGACGCCCCCGTCCGTGCGCGACTCCCTGGTCGCGCCCGATGACGCCGCTGCTCCCGCACCCAAAACGCCCCCGCGTCCGTCCCCCAGCCGCTCCGAATTCGATGCCTACCGCGCCCTCATGGACCGTCCGGCCATGCCTGACGACCCTCAAATCGTATGGCCATCCGAATGATCCGCCTGAAGGTGTCCCACATCCGGCAGCGAAGCCGCACAAAGTGGGACCCGCCTGCTGGCCGGCCGGGGTCACGCTTCAGCTTGCCTCTGTACGTCCCGTCAGTTGCCCGGACTTCGATAAACCCGGCCGTGCTTCATGACGAAGACCACATGGCGCACGGCGGTGATGTCGTCGAGCGGGTTGCCTTGGACGGCCACCAGATCGGCTTCCAGACCTTCCGCGATGGAGCCGATCTTATCGGCCATGCCCAGAGACTCGGCCGCCACGGACGTCCCCGACATCAGCGCGTCCATGGGGGAATCGCCGCTGTCCTTGACGCGGTAGATGAACTCTTCGGCATTGCGGCCGTGTGCGCCGGCCACTGCGTCGGTGCCAAGGACGATCTTGACGTTGGCCTTGCGAGCCCGCTTGTAAACGTCAGCCACCAGCGGCAATCCCTTTTCCATGGCGGCAAAACCTTCCTCGGTGTAGTTGCCGATGCCCAGAAACTTCGGCTTGTTGTCGAGGTAATTGTGCAGCACCAGAAAATTTGGATCGAAATAGACGCCGCGCTCGGCCATCAGGCGGAGAGTTTCATCATCCAGGAAAGTTCCGTGTTCGATGGACGTGCAGCCCGCCAGAACCGAGGCGCGCGCGCCTTCGGTCGAGTGCGCGTGGACGATGGTTCGCAGGCCCTGGGCTTTGGCTTCGCCGCAGGCTGCGTTGATCTGCTCCACCGTGAGAGTCATCCTTCCGCCTTCGCGGATGCTGGCGGTGGCGAACAGCTTCACCAGATCGGCGCCGGCCGCCTTTTCCCTTTGCACGGTGGCGCGGATCTGTTCGGGTGTGCCGCTGGTGATCTGTACTAAAGAAGTCAGGATGCGCGGGCCGGACAGGGCGCCGGAGGCCGTGAGGTCGCGGATCTGGCCGTCGAGTTGTGCCCCGACGCTCTGCACGGTGGTGAATCCGCCCATCAGCGTGGCCTGGACATTTTCGACCGCCGCCCACCAAGCCTCCTGAGCGGTTGACGTGCGGCTGGGGCCGCTTTCCAGCCGTCCATCCTTATTGAAGAACCAGGTGATGTGAACGTGCGTATCGATCCAGCCGGGCATCACGGTGTAACCGCTGAGGTCCAGCGTGGGCCGGTGGGTGGCGTCGGCAATGCCGGTGATGCGGCCGCCCTCGATGACGATCTCCTTGTTCGTGAGGACGTGGCCCTTGCCGTCGATAAGCGTCGAAGTCTTGACAATGATAGGCTGGGCCATGGTGAGGGCCGCCAGGAAGGGAAGAGCGATGCTGGTGCGGAACAATGACGGCATAATCTAAGGTGTACATCGTTTTCGGGCCGGTTACAAATTAACTGTGAAGGGAGAGCATCATGCAAAAGGTTTCCATTGGTCTCCTGGCCGTCGCGTTGGAGCTGTTGACCGGATGCGCCGGGGTGGTTTCCCTGCACCCCCTGGTGATGGACTCGGACAAGGACGCGTTCTTCGACCCGGCGCTGGTTGGCTCGTGGCGGGAAATCTCTCCCGACGACAAACCCGAAAGCGCCGGCGGCCAGGTGTACGTCGTGACGCGCTATGGGCAAAACGGCTACAAAGCCTCCACTACGGACGAGGGCGTTGAAAAGTCGGTGGTCTTCCACATTTTGAAACTGAAAGACCGGTACCTGCTGGACGTGCGCGACGATCTGGGCGACGCGGCGCTCCCCACGCATGTCTATTTTGGACTCACGCTCCAAATAGATATCCTGAAGTTGTCGGAGATGGATACGCCGTGGCTCAAACAGCAGGTGGCCGCGCGGGAAGGACTCCGAAGTGAAGTATTGACGGAAGCCGACGTGGACGGCAAGGTAGTGATCACGTCGCCCGAGGGGGATTTGCGAAAATACTTCTTGCCATTGGCGGCGGACAGCCGGTCTTTCGCTAATGAGTCGGAACTGCACCGCGTGAAATGAGCAAGCCTCAAATGAACAAACCTATGAGCACTGCACTGCCGGGCACGTGGTTTCAAAAATTCGCTCGCGTCTCGCCTGAACGCTTGATTACGCGCGCGGCTCCGATCGGAGCCGCCTGCCTGGTGCTGGCGGTGGGATCGGGCTGTTCGCTCAAGCGAATGGCGATCAACCAGGTGGGCAACGCGCTGGCGTCGGGCGGCACAACGTTTGAGAGCGACGAAGATCCCGACCTGGTCGCCGCCGCCATTCCGTTCGGCTTGAAGATGTATGAGAGCCTGCTCGAAGAAACGCCCAAGCACACCGGCCTGCTGCTGGCAGCGGCCACGGGCTTCACCGAATACTCGTACGCCTTCGTGGACTCGCGCATCGACGAAGCCAAGGAAGAGAGCCTGGAACGCGCCGACGCGCTGCGGGATCGGGCGCGCAAGCTCTACCTGAGGGCCAACCGGTACGGTATGCGCGGCCTGGAAGTGCATCATCCCGGCTTCGGGACGGCGCTCGATGACGATGCCGATGCGGCGCTCAAGAAAATGACCAGGCGCGACGTGCCGCTGCTTTATTGGACCGCGGCCTCGCGCGGTCTGGCGATTTCGCTGTCCAAGACCAGCCCGGAAATGATCGCCGAGCTCCCGCTGGTGGAGACGATCGTCCGCCGCGTGGCGGAGTTGGACGAGGGTTTCAACGACGGGGCCGTGCCGGAGTTTCTGATCACGCTCGAAGCGGCCCACAGCGGCGTGAAGATGGAAGAGCAGCAGAAGCTCATGCGGCAGCACTTCAACCGCGCCATCGAGCTTTCGAAAGGCAAGCGGGCCGGCACCTATGTTTCGTTCGCGGAGAATGCCTGCGAGCCCGCGCAGGACAAGGCTGAGTTCCAGTCGTTGCTGGAGAAAGCTCTGACGGTGGATGCGGATGCGGATCCGCCCAACCGGCTGGCGAACCTGGTGGCGCAACGGCGCGCGCGCTGGCTACTGCAGCATATTGATGAGCTGTTTCTCGAATCCGCGCCGAAGGAACAGTAACGGAGGATGGCATGTTCAGAAGAATCATGATTTGCGCAATCTTATGCGGCCTGGCGGCGACGGCCTATGCCCAGAAGGTCGAGATCATCATGGCCACGCTGGCCCCGGCGGATTCGGCGTGGTTCAAGGTGATGGAGAACATGGGCGCCGAATGGAAGAAGATCTCGGGCGGCAATGTCACGCTGTCGATTCGCGCCGGCGGCGTGGTCGGCGATGACCCCGACTGTGTCAGGCGGCTGCGGCTGGGTTCCCTTCAGGCGGCGGCGCTCACCAGCGCCGGGCTGGGCGACATCGACCAGGGCGTGGCGTGCCTCCAGATCCCCATGATGTTCGACTCCTACGAGGAACTGGATTACGTGCGGGACCGCATCGGACCGAAACTCGAAAAGCGCATCGAGGACAAGGGATTCGTGCTGCTCAACTGGGGCGATGCCGGTTGGGTGCGTTTCTTCTCCACCAAGCAAGTGACCAAACTCGACGACCTGCGCAAGCTGCGGCTGTTCACGTGGGCGGGCGATCCCGTCGAAGAGGATCTGTGGAAGACCGCCGGCTTTCACGTGGTGCCGCTGGCGGCCACCGACATCGTGCAGCAGCTCGAAACGCACGGCATCGACGCCGTGCCTACCACCGCGTTGTACGCCGAAACCACCGACCTCTACAAGCTGGCGAACTACATGTGCGACGTGAAATGGGCTCCGTTTGTGGGAGCGACGATCGTCACCAAAGCCGCCTGGGAAAAAATCCCGGCGGCGCAACGCGGCTTGATGCTGGCCGCCGCCCGCAAATCCGGCGATGCGGCGAAAAGCGATATTCGAGCGCAAGATACGCGGGCCCTCGCCACCATGGCGGCTGGGCAGCCGGGCCGGAGAGCCAGCAAGCTCACCATCACGACGCTGGATGCCGCGGCGCTGGCCGACTGGCGCAAGCAGACCGAGGCCGTCTACCCCAAGATGAAGGGCAAGATGGTGCCGGCGGATTTGTTCGATGAAGTGCAGCGGCTGCGGGACGAGTATCGGGTCCAGCATCCCGCCAAAACTCCTGAGAAGGTCGACACCAAGAGCGACCCAAAGGGCAAGGGCGCCGCCAAAGGCAAGGGCAAATGACTAAGGTGGGCGGCCTGCTCACCGGTTCCGAGAAGGCGCTGGCTATCGGCGCAATCTCAGTGATGTCGCTGCTGCCCGTGGTGGAGATGGTGGCGCGGCTGCTGGGGCTGACCGGAATTCCCGGATCGGTAGTCTTCGTGCAGCAGCTTACCCTGTGGGTGGCCTTCCTGGGAGCCGCGCTGGCGGCCAGTGGCGACCGCTTGCTTTCGCTTTCCGCCAACACATTTCTTCCCGAGAAATGGGCCGGCCCCGTGCGTGTATTCGGCTGTGGCCTGACGGCGGCCATTGCCGCCAGCCTCTGCTGGGCCAGTTGCGAGTTTGTGGTTTCGGAACGAACCGGCGGAAAGATGCTGGCGCTGGGAGTGCCGAGTTGGGCGCCAGCCGTGGTGATGCCCGTGGGTTTTCTGCTGGTGGCCATCCGCGCCATCCGCGGCGCCGGCCCAAAGACTGTGCATCGCCTGTACGCCGGGTTGTTTCTGCTGGTTCCCCTGGCTCTGGCCTTCACGCCGCAGCCGCAAGGTTCGCTGGTGTTGTGGATCGGCATCCCCGTAATCGTGGCCGGCGCTGTGCTGGGGCTGCCCATCTTCGCCACCCTGGGAGGCATCGCGCTGCTGCTGTTGTGGAGCGTGGGGCAGCCGGCCGCCACGGTGCCGGACAACGCGTACTCGCTGATGAGCTCGGAAGTGCTGCCCTCGCTGCCGCTATATACGCTGGCCGGCTACCTGCTGGTGGAAGGCGGCGCCAGCGTGCGCCTGCTGCGCGTGTACACCGCCCTGTTCGGTTGGCTGCCGGGCGGCCTTGCCATCACCACCGCGGTGGGCTGCGCCATCTTCACCTGGGCCGGATCGGGAGTGACCATCGTTTCAATGGGTGGGCTGCTGCTGCCGATGCTGATGAAGGCGCGTTACTCGGAGCGGTTTTCCATCGGGCTGATCAATGGCTCGGGTTCGCTCGGACTGCTGTTTCCGCCGAGCCTGCCGGTCATCCTCTACGCGGTCTACGCCAAGAATGTACACATTGACTCGCTGTTTGTCGGCGGCTTTGTTCCGGGACTTCTCATGGTATCGATGGTCTCGGCCTGGGGCGTTGTGCAAGGCATTCGCTGCGGTGCGGAGCGGGCGAAATTCTCATTCGCCGAAGCGCGCAAAGCGATATGGGACGCCAAGTGGGAATTGGCCGTCCCCGTAATTGTGCTGGCCGGACTGTTCGGCGGATTCTCCTCCATGGTGGAAGCCGGCGCCATCACGGTCGTCTATAGTTTCATCGTCGAGTGCTTCGTGGCGCGAGGCTTTTCCGTGCGCCGCGATTTTCCGCGCGTGGCGCTGGAATGCGTCACGGTGATGGGCGGCGTACTGTTGATCATCGGGGTGGCCAGGGGCCTGGTCTACTACCTGTCTATCATGGACGTTCCCGCCACGCTCACCAGTTGGGTAGGCGTGCATATCCATTCCAAATACGTCTTCCTGATGTTGCTGAATGTGGTGCTGCTGGTGGAAGGCTCCTTCATGGACATATTTTCGGCCATCATCGTGATGGTGCCGCTCATCCAGCCGCTCGCCGCCAGCTTCGGCGTCAACCCGGTGCAGATGGGCGTGATCTTTCTGGCCAACCTGGAGCTGGGGTATCTGGCGCCGCCCATCGGAATGAACCTGTGCCTGTCGGCTTACCGCTTCCGCAAACCCCTGACCACCATCTACCGCGCGACGCTGCCGGTCTATCTCATCCTGTTGGTGGGTGTGCTGCTGATCACTTACGTGCCGCAGCTCACCACCTGGCCCGTCGAGTGGCTGGGATTCTAGTAGGACAGACGATCGGTTTTTGTCGTCTGTCACCCCGCGGCGGTTCGGTGCAAGAGAGCCGCAAAACGGGGACTGCTACCAATTCCCGCCTTTGGAATTGGATAGCTGTCCCCGGTTTGCCCCGCGGTACTGTGCAACAGAGTAGGATTTGAAATATGAGAATCTCAGGATTGCTGCTGCTGCCCGCGCTGGCGCTGGCCTCCCCGTCGCCGGGCGACGATCTTCGCCCGCTGGCGGATCGGGAGCTGCCGTCGCTCATCGCGATCTATCAGGACCTGCACGCGCATCCCGAGCTCTCGCACCACGAGGAGCGCACGTCGGCGCTGCTGGCGGGCGAGTTGCGCAAGGCCGGCTACACCGTCACCGAGCACCTGGGCAAGTACACGGATGGCGCCGCGGCATTCGGGATCGCGGCGGTGCTGAAGAACGGCGCAGGCCCGGTGGTGTTGGTGCGAACCGAGCTCGACGCGCTTCCGGTGGAAGAGAAAACCGGCCTGCCGTTCGCCAGCCGGGTGCGATCGCACAACGCCGCCGGCCAGGAGGTTGGCGTGATGCACGCCTGCGGCCACGATCTCCACATGACGTCGCTGCTGGGAACGGCGCGCACTCTGGCCAGGCTGAAGGAACGTTGGAGTGGCACGCTGGTGTTCATCGGCCAGCCATCTGAAGAAACCGTGGATGGCGCGCGCGCCATGCTCAATGACGGCTTCTACTCACACTTTCCCAAGCCGGATTTTGCCATCGCGCTGCACGATGAGCCGACCATCGAGGCCGGCAAGGTGGGCGTTCTGGGTGGCGCCATCTACGCCGGGTCGACTGCCGTCGAAGTGACCATGCGCGGGCTGGGCGGGCACGGCGCGCATCCCGAATTGACGAAAGATCCGGTGGTGATGGCCGCCGAATTCATCATGGAGCTGCAAACCATCGTCAGTCGCCAGACGCTGCCGCTCGATCCGGCGGTGGTGACGGTAGGCTCGATCCATGGCGGGACCAAGGGCAACATCATTCCGGACGACGTGGTGCTGCAGCTCACTACGCGCGCCTTTAGTGAGGACGTCCGCGAGCATATTCTCTCTTCCATCAAACGCATGGCGCAGGGTGTGGCGCTGGCCGCCGGCGTGCCGGACGACCGCGCGCCCATTGTCAAGGTGAGTGAGACCGAGGCCGTTCCGCCCACCTACAACGACCCGAAGCTGGCTGCGCGTCTGCGCGGCGCCTTCGAAGCCTCGCTGGGCGCGGTTAACGTCGCTGAGTCGAAGCCCATGATGGTCAGCGAAGACTTCGGATTGTTCGGCCTGTCGGGCCACCAGATTCCCACCGTGATCTTCCAGTTGGGCGCCCTCTCCGCGCAACAAATCGAAGAGAGCCGCCGCACGGGAAATCCGCTGCCTTCGCTGCATTCGAGCGTATTCTATCCGCAAGTGGAGCCGGCCATGCGCGCGGGCATCATCGCGACCACCTCCGCGGTGCTGGAACTGCTGAAGAGACCATGACGGCGGAACCGGAAGCGGCAGTTGCGATTGTGTGCGCGCGGTCTCCCGAAGAATCCATCCTGCTCATCCGGCGCGCGGAGCGGAAGGACGACCCGTGGTCGGGCCACTGGTCCTTTCCGGGTGGGCGCCGCGATCCCGCGGATCCCGACCTGCTCCACACGGCGCTGCGCGAGCTCGACGAAGAATGCGGCATCCGGTTGGAGCGGGAGAGCCTGGAAACGGCGCTCCCGCCCACCGTTGCCGGCCGCGCCGCCGGACCATACTTGACGGTGGCGCCGTTCGTTTTCCCGGTAGCGGAACCACTGCCCACCGTGCTCGATCCGCGCGAAGCCGTGGAAGCGCTGTGGGTGCCGGTAAGGATGCTGCAGGACCCCGCGCGACACTCGCTGCAATCCGTACCGGGCTTACCCGCTGGCCACCAGTTCCCCTCGATGGACTTGAACGGCGTGCCGCTCTGGGGCTTCACCTACCGGCTGCTCAGGGAGTGGCTGGCGTCACGGTGATAGAATTCGCGTTGAAAAGGAGATCGCACATGAACCGCACTGCTCTGCTGATTGTGGCCGCGTCGCTGGCCGGCGCCGCCGGGCTACAGGCGCAAACCACCAACCCGTTGATCGGCGAAATGAAACGGGCCTACACCCAATACAAAGGCTACTGGACCAAGGTCGCGGCATCCATGCCGGAAGAGAATTACAGCTTCAAACCGGTGCCGGAAATCCGCTCGTTCGGCGAAATGGTGGCCCACGTAGCCGACCATCAAACCGGCTTCTGCAGCTCGGTGACGGGTCCGCGCAAGGCGGGAGACGCCGCCACCAAGAAGACCAAGGCCGACCTGGTAGCGGCGCTCGCGGCATCCTACGCGGAATGCGATAAGGCGTGGGACAGCATCACCGATGCCAATGCCACTGAAATGGTGGGCCAGCGTTCCAAGCTGGGCACACTGATCGTCGATGTCGCCCACAGCGAAGAGGAGTACGGCTATATTTCGGTCTACTTCCGCCTGAAAAACATGGTGCCGCCGTCGAGCGACCGCAGCGGCGGAAGATAAGCCGCCTGAAGGCGGCTGCGGCCAGAATTGGCCGCCCCACTCCGCCGGCGCGGCGGCCCGACAGAGGCTACGCCGTAACCGTCTGGAGCTTGCCCCGCTGGGCGAAGGGCACGACATCGCGCGCATCCTGGCCGATGTAAACCTGGCGCGGCCGGGCGATCTTCTGGTCCGCGTCCCCCAGCAGTTCCTGCCACTGCGCCAGCCACCCCACGGTCCGCGGAATCGCAAACAGCACAGTGAACTGGTCCGGCGTGAACCCCATCGCCTGGTAGATGATGCCCGAGTAAAAATCCACGTTCGGGTAGAGCTTCCGCTTGATGAAGTACTCGTCCGACAGAGCAATCTTTTCCAGCTCCAGCGCAATGTCCAGCTTCGGATTGCGTCCGGTTACCTCGAACACCTGTTCAGCCACGCGCTTGATGATGCGGGCGCGCGGATCGTAGTTCTTGTACACCCGGTGCCCGAACCCCATCAGCTTGCGCTTGCCGTCCTTCACTTGAGCGATGAAGCCCGGGATCTCGCTGACCTTGCCGATTTCGTCCAGCATGCGCAGCACTTCTTCGTTGGCTCCGCCGTGCAGCGGGCCCCACAGCGCGGCGATGGCCGCGGCGGTGGTGGCGTACGGGTCGGCGTGCGAGCTGCCCACCGCCCGCATGGTGTTGGTGGAACAATTCTGCTCGTGATCCGCATGCAGGATAAACAACACTTCCAACGCGTGCGCGATCACCGGGTTGGCGGCGTACTTCGGCTCCGTCCGCTTCCACAGCATGTTCATGTAGTTCTTCGTGTAGCAAAGCTCCGGATCCGGATACACGTACGGCAGGCCCAGCCGGTGACGGTACGCATACGCCGCGATGGTCGGCATCTTGCCGATCAGCCGCGAGATCTGTTCGTTCCGGCTGGCCGGGTCGAAGATATTCCGCGCATCGGGATAGAACGTGGAGAGCGCCGCCACCGCACCCATCAGCATGCCCATGGGATGCGCATCGTAGTTGAAGCCTTCCATGACTTTCTTCAGCTTCTCGTGGATCATGGTGTGCCGCAACACTTCGCGGTTCCAACTCCCCAGTTCGTCCTCGGTCGGAAGTTCGCCGTTGAGCAGGAGGTAGGCCACCTCCAGGAACGTGCAGTTCTCGGCCAGTTGCTCGATCGGGTAACCGCGATAACGCAGAATCCCCTTATCGCCGTCCAGATACGTGATCGCGCTCTGGCAGGAGGCGGTATTCATGAAGGCCGGATCGTAGGTCATCAGGCCGAAATCGTCGGCGCCGGTCTTGATCTGGCGCAGGTCCATGGCGCGGATGGTGCCACGGGAGATCGGTACGGTATAAGTCTGGTCAGTCCGATTGTCTGTAATCGTTAGAGTTTCGTTATCCACAGGTGTATCCTCCTGGATTTCCACGGGATTCGAGGGCCACCCTTGCACGTGGATTTCCACATGCCAATATCGTAAAATCCAACACTCTTATGAACGAATTCGGGGTTATTGTCGGCACCGCCTCTGAAACAAGCGTCTTTTACCGCAAACCGCTGGGTGGGGACCCCCACCCTTGCGTGACGTAGCACTGCGCGCGAGGACCAATCTGTCCCCGGTCTTTGCGAGAATGGTGGGAGTTCCCTCCAGGCAGACAGCCTCTCCACCCGGCTATACTGAAGAACCGCGGCATGCGCGACTTTACCGGGAAGGGACTTACCGCCTGCTTGGTGGTATGTCTTGGCGTGAGCGGCTTCGCCACGCAACTGCCAGTGCGAATCTACACCACGGCCGACGGCCTGGCGCGCGACGCCGTCAACTGCATCGTGCCGGATTCACGCGGGTTTCTGTGGTTCTGCACCGCCGAAGGTCTCTCCCGCTTCGATGGCTACGGGTTCGTGAATTATGGATCGGCGCAGGGGCTGCCGCACCGCTCGGTCAACGCGTTTCTGCAGACACGGCAGGGCGTCTACCTGGCCGGGACTGACGACGGCCTGGCCCGGCTGGACCCGGCCGCGCCGCTCGGATCGCCGCGAAAGTTCGTGTCCCTGGGCGTGCCCGGCACCGTTTTCGCGCTGCTCGAGGATCGGTCGGGAAACGTATGGGCCGGCGCGCCGGGCGGCCTCTATCGCATCCAGAACCCCGGTGGCCCGCATCCACAGCCGCACTGGGAGGGCGCGGGATTTCCCAGCGCCTGGGCGGTGAGGTCGCTGGCTGAAGATGGCTCCGGCAACATCTGGGCCGGCACCAGCGGCGGGCTGTGCCGCCGGGCGCCCGATGGCGGTGTCGCCTGCTTCGACAGCTCGCCCGGTGGTCCGCCCCACGATACCGTGAACGCGCTCTGCATCGACCGCGATGGCCGTCTGTGGGCGGCGACTTTATCCGGCCTGTGGCGCGTCGCCATCGATGGCGCGTCGCCACGCCTGGAACGTGTCTATGGCGTCGCCGACGGGCTCGCCAGCGCGCGCGTGCATTCCGTTTTCCAATCGGCCGGCGGCACGCTCTGGGTGGGCACCGCGGCGGCGCTCAGTGAGCGCATCGGCGAGCGTTTCCGCAACTATTCGGCCGGTGAAGGAATCAGTGGACGCGGCCGTGCTGGCGCTCAACGAGGACCGCGATGGCAACCTCTGGGCCGGCGTGGATCACGGACTGGCGCGCATCGCGCGCGACGGCTTCGCCACGTTCACCGCCGCCGAAGGAATGGGCAGCCGCTCCATCACCGAGCTGCTCGAAAGCGGCGGCGATTTGTATGCCGTCTCCAATGAGACCTCCAGCATTCTGCTGCACCGCTATGCGGGCGGCGTATTCACATCCGTTCGCCCGCTCTATCCACCGGCCATGCGCTACTTCGGTTGGGCGTCGGGTCAGAGCGCCCTGCGGGACCGTGCGGGCGAGTGGTGGATTGCGACCGGCGAAGGGGTGTGCCGCTTTCCCCGCCTGGCCGCGTTCGAGCAGCTCGCACACACGCCGCCGAAAGCCGTGTACACAGTCCGCGACGGACTGCCTGCCAACGACATCTTCCGCCTGTTTGAAGACTCGCGCGGCGATATCTGGATCACCGGCATTGGCAACGGCGGTGGTCCCAGCCGGTGGGAGCGCGCCACGGGGCGATTGCACCACTATACGCAAGACGACGTGCCTGGGTACGCTTCGGCCTACGCGGAGGATCGCGCGGGCAACCTGTGGATCGGCTTCAGCAACGATGTCAACACTGGCAAACCCTGCGGCCTGCTGCGTTATCGCGACGGCCGGTTCCAGCGCTTCAGCGCGTCCGGTGTCATCCCGGCCGGCTGGATTTCAGCGTTGTTCGTGGATCACGCCGGGCGGCTCTGGGTGGCCTCCGGCGACAGCGGTCTGGGCCGCAGCGACGATCCCACGGCAGCCAGCCCGCGCTTCGCGACCTACACCACCGCGCAGGGGCTGTCCAGCGTTGCGGTGCGCCGCATCGGAGAAGACCGGATGGGACGGATTTACGCCGGGACCGCGCGCGGCCTGGACCGGCTGGATCCCGCCAGCGGCAACTTCAAGCACTACTCCACCGCGGACGGCCTTGCCAACGGGATGATCTCCTCGATTTACCAGGACCGCCAGGGCGTTATGTGGTTCGGCGCCACCATGGGCCTCTCCAGGATGGCGCCGGCTCCGGCAACCACCGTGGCCGCGCCCGCGGTATACATCACCGGGCTGAATATCAATGGCGAGCCGCGCGCCGTGGCGGATCCCGGTGTGGAGCGCCTGGCCGGCTTGCGCCTGCAACCGGATCAACGGCAGATGCATATCGAATTTGCCGGTCTGGGTGAAGGGCTGCAGTATGAGTACAAGCTGGATGGCGCGGACGCACGGTGGAGCGCGCCCTCCACGCCGCGCTCCGTGAACTACGCCAGCCTTCCTCCCGGCAAGTACCGCTTCCTGGTGCGCGCGGTGACCGTGGGAGGCGTGGCCAGCGCGGCGCCCGCGGAAGTGGCCTTTCAGATTCTGCCTCCGCTGTGGCGCCAGTGGTGGTTCGTTTCGCTGGCGGCCGCGGCGCTCGCGTTGCTGGTCCATGGCGCGCACCGCTACCATCTCGCGCGCCGGATCGAGCTCGAGCGCGTTCGCACGCGAATCGCCACCGACCTGCACGACGACCTCGGCGCCAGCCTGTCCCGCGTGGCCATCCTCAGCGAGATCGTCAACCGGCAGGCCGGGCTGGCGCAGTCCGAGCCGGGCCAGCGTCTGGCGGAGATCGCCGAAACCGCGCGCGGGCTGGTGGACGGAATGAGCGATATCGTGTGGGCCATCGATCCCCGCCGCGACGACATGCGGAGCCTGCTGCGGCGCATCCGCCAGTCCGCCGGCGAGATGTTGGAGCCGCGGAGCATTGCGTGGAGCCTGGACGCGCCGCCGGAGTTGGAAGGCCTCGCCATGTCGCCGGACCAGCGGCGCAACGTGTTTCTCATGGTGAAAGAGGCGGTGCATAACGCTGCCCGCCACGCCCGCTGCTCCCGCGTTACGGTGGCCATCGGGGTGCTCCACGGCGAATGCTCGGTGGAGGTTCGCGACGATGGCCGCGGGCTCCCCGAGCCCGAGCCGGAAAACGGCAACGGCCTGGCCAACATGCGCGCCCGCGCCAAGGCGCTCGGCGGAGCCTTCGAAGTCGCACCCGCCTCGGGCGGCGGGACGGAAGTGAGGTTGCGCTTCCCCATAGCCGGGGCGCACAAGTATGCTCTATCGCGCGGCTGGTGGAATGGAGGTTAATGAGGAATGCTGTTGAGGGTGGGACAGACGATCGGTTTTTGTCGTCTGTTGCAGAAGGCCTGCGGCCCGCGAAATCTCATGAAAAAGTGGGGGAGCCTGGATGTCGACGGGCGGGCTGGGCAGCACCGGAAGCCGGCTGAAGCCGGCTGCGGCCAGAATTGGCCGCCCCACTCCGGCGAGGAATGACAGGCCACGAAAGAGCCAACGTGGAAGAGCAAGAACCAATGGCGGGCGGCGGCGCGATTCGAGTAGCCATCGTCGAAGACGACCGCACTACCAGGCAGGGACTGGCGCTGCTGATCGGCGGCACATCGGGATACGAGTGCGTGGGCCAATTCCGCAGCGTGGAAGAAGCCTTGCGGCTGCCCTATCTTGCTCCCCACGTGATCCTGCTGGACATTAACCTGCCCGGAGTGTCCGGCACGGAAGGCGTCAAGCTGCTGCTTGAGAAGCACCCCGGCGTGCAGATCGTGATGCTGACCGTGTTCGACGCTCAGGACCACGTGTTCGAATCCATCTGCAATGGCGCCTGCGGTTATCTGCTGAAGAAGACTCCGCCGGCGCGCCTGCTGGAGGCCATCGCCGAAGCGCACCAGGGCGGAGCGCCCATGACGCCCGAGATCGCCCGCCGCGTTGTCACCCTCTTCCAGCAGACCGGCGTGCCGCGTAAATCCGCCGGCCACGGTCTTTCGCCGCGCGAGTTGAGCGTGCTGGGCCTGCTCGCCGAAGGCTACAGCTACACGGCCCTGGCGGAGCGGTTGGGCATCACGGCCAACACGGTGCGCAATCACATTCGAGGGATTTACGAAAAGCTGCACGTGCACTCGCGGTCGGAGGCGGTTTCCAAGGCCATCCGGAAGGGCGTGATTTGAGCCCCGGCGGGGCGCACATTCATGCTCTTGGCGAACGGCGGCAGACGCGTTAGAGTCTAATCCTGGCTGCCAGGGGAGATGCGGATGCTGAAAACAATCGAGTACACCGGCCTCGGCTCTTCCGCCGCGAGCGGCGGGAACAAGTTCGGAGAATCCCGACTTACGGCGGCCATCATCGGGACGCGATTCTAGGAGGAAACCATGAACACAACGCGTATCTTCTCCTTTGCCGCTACGGCCGCTCTACTGGCGGGGCAGGCATTTGGAGGGGTCATTGTCCAGGATCTGTATAGCGCCGGCTCAACCGGCTCGGCCACCGGTTGGCGGGCCGTAACCTGGACCCAAACCGCGACCTATTCCAGCGTCAGTATCGGCGCCGACGTGTCCAGCGGGGATGGTCACGACATTGCTACTGGTACCGCTTATCTAATGACACAGCTTGGCCCCTCGCCCTTAACCACAGCCGCCAACGAAGTCACCGTGCCCTTCGCCATCTCGGTTTCGAGCAATCCGCCGATCAATACGATGACTCCTTTGTTCTCCGGACTCACGCTTGGCCCCGGCACCTATTTTCTGCTGATCGACCCAAACCCAATCACTGGGGGTAACGCGCTCTATTGGTCCGAAACATACCCGTCATTGCAGAGTTTGGGCACGGGAGTCACTCAAGGATGGGACGTCGTCCTGTCGGGTTCCATTGCGGCGTTTTCACCCGCCAGCAGTTACGTTGGGTATTCACCAGGCGCAGATCACCCATCTCTGATCTTCAGCGTGAACGGAACTCTGGTGACGGACGGCGGCTCCACGCCCGAGCCATCCACCATCGGGATGATGCTGGCCGGCCTGGCCGCGATCGGGATTGCGCTGCGCAAGCGCAGAATCGCGTAGGTCGGAAGAGGCTGCCGACTGCTCAGCACGGAACCGCGAGCGTAAGAAGCTGTGAAAGAATCGGTTGGCAGGCGAAAGCGCCTGCCCCACGGTAAAGCAGGGCTTCGCGCACC
>PMTR01000090.1 GCA_003167255.1 Bryobacterales bacterium | reverse complement strand
CCGGCCAGGAGGCCGGTCCCACTTGCCGCGGCTTCGCGAGAATGTCCAAACTCCAGACGCCGGCTGAAAGCCAGCGGCAGGCTGAAAGCCTGACCCCACATGGGCGCGCCCAGCCGCACGGTCCGTCCAGCGGCTATGATGAGAAGCGGCTAATATGAGCACCAAACCGGCAGAACCGGACGACGTGGCCAGTCTCTACCGCCGAGCCTTCGAAACCTTTGGGGCGTCCGCGTTGTGGAGCAGTAGGCCCGTGCGAGATCCGACGCCTGCCGATGCGCTGGCGATCACGCACAGCTTGCGGGTTGAGGGCAACCTGCAGGCGCGGCGGCTGGCGGAACAGATCGAACGGGCTTGCCGTGCCGCTCTCTAAGATCCAAACCGACATTCTGCGGTTGCTGGCGTCGCACCGCGATCCGGAAAGCTACGTTGCCGGCAGCACACCGTTGAACCGCGGTGCGACGCGCTATTCCAATGACATTGATGTTTTCCACGACCGTGAGGAGCGGGTGGCGCGAGCCGCGGAAGAGGATGGAGCCCTGCTGCAGGAGCAAGGTTACACGCTGCAATGGCTCAGGCGCGAACCCAACATTTACGCCGTTCTGGCGGGCCGCGGCGGCGAGACCACCAAGCTGGAATGGTTGGTTGACGGCGACTTCCGCTTTTTTCCGACGATGCGCGATGAGACTTTCGGCTATATTCTGCACCCGGTTGACCTTGCCCTGAACAAAGCGCTTGCCGCGGCCGGAAGGCGTGAGGTGCGCGACCTGTTGGACCTGGTGACGATCCACGAAACGATCCTTCCGCTGGGAAGTGTTATTTGGGCCGCGGTTGAAAAGTCTCCCGGCTTTACGCCGGAAGGACTGATTGCCGAAATCCGTCGCAACGCTCATCATCCGTCAGAGGAATGGCGTGCGCTGGCTGCCGCCGAACCGCCGGATCCGAAGATCGTCACCGCGCGGCTCCGGGCCGCCCTTGACGACGCCGAAGCCTTTGTTGTGCGGATGCCCACCGACAAAGCGGGACTGCTGTTTCTGCAAGCCGGCAAGGTGGTTCAGCCCGACCCCGGCCGCTTGCAGGATTATCAAACCCATGCCGGGCAACGCCGCGGCCACTGGCCGGACAGTATCGAAATCACCACCGCCATGTTCGAGCGTTACAACAAGAAGCCAGGCCCGTAGGTTCTTGGCCGCGAGGAAACATTCGCGGGACGGGCACCGCTCCCTCACGGTCGCGGCTCGCGCCGCGCCGCGTTTGGACCCCCGAATTGCCGCATGATATAAAAGAGATTGCTATCTGCAATCATCCGATTTTCCTCCCAGGAGCTGCATTATGGAACCAACCGCTGACATTGCCCTGATTGGTCTGGCCGTCATGGGCCAGAACCTGATCTTGAACATGAGCGACCACGGCTACAAAGTGGCAGCTTTCAATCGCACCGTATCCAAAGTCGACGACTTCCTGAACGACGCCGCCAAGGGTCATCAAAACGTCATCGGCGCGCACTCGATTGAAGAGATGGTGGGACTGTTAAAACGGCCGCGCAAAGTGATGCTCATGGTCAAAGCGGGCGCAGCGGTGGACGAGTTCATCGAGACGCTGCTGCCACACCTGGAACCCGGCGACATGATCATCGACGGCGGCAACTCCCACTTTCCCGACACCATCCGCCGCGCCAAGTATCTGGAGAGTAAGGGCATGATGTATGTCGGAACGGGCGTCTCCGGTGGCGAAGAGGGTGCCCGCTTCGGCCCGTCCATGATGCCCGGCGGCAGCCCGAAAGCCTGGCCGCTGGTGAAGGAAATTTTCCAGGCAATCTGTGCGAGGACGCCGGACGGCGAGCCCTGCTGCGACTGGATGGGCGAAGACGGCGCGGGCCACTACGTCAAGATGGTCCATAACGGCATCGAGTACGGCGACATGCAAACCCTCTGCGAGGCTTACCAACTCCTCAAAGAGGGTCTGGGCATGAGCAACCAGGAAATGCACGACGTGCTCAACGAGTGGAACAAGGGAGAATTGGACAGTTACTTGATCGAAATCACTCGCGACATCCTGGCCTACAAGGACGAAAAGGGCGACTACGTGGTGGACAAGATCCTCGACACGGCCGGACAGAAGGGCACGGGCAAGTGGACCAGTGTCAGCTCGCTGGACCTGGGAATTCCCGTGACGCTGATCGGCGAAGCGGTCTACGCGCGCTGCCTGAGCGCGCTGAAAGAGGATCGCGTGGCGGCATCCAAAATCCTCACGGGGCCGAAATTCCAGTTCACGGGCGACCGCACGGCTTTCGTCGAGGACATTCGCCAGGCGCTGCTGGCCTCCAAGCTGGTCTCTTATGCGCAGGGTTTCATGCTGCTGCGCGAGGCCGCCAAGGAATACCACTGGAATCTCAACTACGGCGGCATCGCGCTGGTGTGGCGCGCCGGGTGCATCATCCGATCGGCATTTCTGGGCAAGATCAAGGAAGCTTTCGATCGCGATGGAGCCCTCAGCAACTTGCTGCTCGACCCGTATTTCCACGGGCTGATCGATCGTTGCCAAGCTTCCTGGCGGCGGGTAGTGGCGCAGGCGGTGGCTGCGGGCGTGCCGGTACCGGCCTTCACCACGGCGCTTTCCTTCTTCGACGGTTACCGCAGCGCGCGGCTGCCGGCCAACCTTCTGCAGGCCCAGCGCGATTACTTCGGCGCGCATACCTACGAACGGGTCGACCAGCCACGCGGCAAGTTTTTCCACACTAACTGGACCGGCAAGGGCGGCAACGTGTCGTCCAGCACCTACACGGTTTAAGCATGAATCGCGATATCCAGCAGCGTGCAGCCAAAATCAAGATGCTACTCATGGACGTGGATGGCGTTCTTACAAACGGCAAACTGTACAACGTGCCGGACGCCGAAGGGCACATGGTCGAGACCAAGGGTTTCGATTCACAGGACGGCATCGGGCTGCAATGGCTGAATTGGAAGGGCATCAAGACCGGCGTCATCAGCGGGCGGGTTTCGCCGGCTACGGCGGAGCGCGCGCGCCAGTGCAAGATGGCCTATGTCTATCAGGGGCACATCGAAAAGGTGCCGATCCTGGAAGAGATTCTGGCCGATGCCAAGATCGACGTCAGTGAAGTGGCCTACGTGGGCGACGATTTGACCGACGTGGTGATCATGCGGCGCGTCGGTCTGGCGATTGCGCCGGCCAATGCGCGGCCCGAGGTGAAGAAGGTGGCGCACCACGTTACCGCGGCGCCGGGCGGGGAGGGAGCCATCCGGGAAGTGGTGGAATTGCTGCTGGCGGCCCAAGGGCTGTGGGGGGAAATCCTGCGGCATTACGAAGTGGGCGAGTAGGCTGCTCGCGGCCGGTGGTATTGTACGAACATGGGTACGGTTGCGGCGGTCCGCGAGGAAGACTATCTCACCACCGTCTACGAGCCTGACTGCGAGTTTGAAGATGGTGTGCTGATTGAGCGCAACCTGGGTGAACAGGATCACAGTTGGCTGCAAGCG
This sequence comes from Bryobacterales bacterium, assembly GCA_003167255.1. Lineage (GTDB taxonomy): Bacteria > Acidobacteriota > Terriglobia > Bryobacterales > Bryobacteraceae > PALSA-129. The sequence goes on along the minus strand of PMTR01000090.1, from coordinate 40,401 downwards.
GCGCTGGCCGCGTACTTTTTTCGCCGGCGGAGTGCTTGGAAGATCGAAGTCTACACGGAACAGCGGCACTGTATGCGGCCAGGCAAATACATGCTGCCGGATGTCTGCGTGGTTAGCCAGCCGCGCCCTTCCGAAAAGGTTTTCTCTCATCCGCCCTTGATCTGGGTTGAGATTCTGTCTCCCGATGACAAGCCGATCAAGGTCAATGACAAGATCCGGCAACTGCTCGAATTTGGCGTGCCGAATATCTGGGTCATCGACCCGGAGACTTTCGAAGCGGAAGTTCACACCCCGAGTGGGAGCCGCAAGGTTGAGGATGGAGTGCTACGCGCCGAAGGCACGCTCATTGAAGTTCCACTGAAGGGCCTGGAAGAGTAGGACCAGGGGGTCGCGCGCGATCCGGGTGACAGACGACAAAAGGCGATCGTCTGTCCCACACTTACTCCCAGCTCAAAACCACTTTGCCGGAATTGCCGGAGATCATGGCGGCGAAGCCCTTCTCATATTCGGTGTAATGGAAGCGGTGCGTGATCACCGGGGCGATGTCCAGTCCGGATTCGAGCATCACGCTCATCTTGTACCAGGTCTCGTACATTTCGCGGCCGTAGATGCCCTTGATGGTGAGCATATTGAAAATCACCGTGCGCCAGTCGATCGACATCTCTTCGGAGGGAATGCCGAGCATGGCGATCTTGGCGCCGTGGCACATATTGGCCAGCATGTCGCGGAAACCGGCCGGGCTCCCGGACATCTCCAGGCCGACGTCGAAGCCTTCGGTCATGGCGAGCTCTTTCTGCACGTCCGGTAATTTGGTGTCGCGGACATTCACGGCGCGGGTCACGCCCATTTTGCGGGCGAGTTCCAGGCGGTAGGGATTGACGTCGGTGATGACGGTGTAGCGGGCGCCGGCATGGACGGCCACGGCCGCCGCCATGATGCCGATGGGGCCCGCGCCAGTGATGAGGACGTCTTCGCCCAGCATCGGGAAAGAGAGTGCGGTATGGACGGCGTTGCCGAAGGGATCGAAGATGGCCGCCACGTCCAGCGGAATGCCGTCGTGGTGGCGCCAGATGTTGGCCATGGGCAGCGCGATGTATTCGGCGAAGGCGCCCGGGCGGTTGACGCCCACTCCGCTGATATGGGCGCACAGATGGCGGCGGCCGGCGAAGCAGTTGCGGCAGCGTCCGCACACCACATGGCCTTCGCCGCTCACGATATCGCCGGAGAAGAAATCGGAGACGTTCGCGCCCACCTCGACGATCTTGCCGACGAACTCATGGCCGATCGTCATCGGCACCGGAATGGTCTGCTGCGACCACTCGTCCCATTTATAAATATGGACGTCCGTGCCGCAGATTCCGGTCCGCAGTACCTGGATCAGCACATCGTTGATCCCGATTTTGGGCACGTCCACGTCTGCGAGCCAGAGACCCGGCTCGCGGCGGCTTTTCACCAGAGCTTTCACATACACTACGATAGCAACGCGCGAGAATAGAATCAGTGCCGAAGCGCCTTCTTCTTTTCGCCGCCACCACCGGCTACCAGATCCGGGAGTTTGCGGATGCCGCGCGCCGCCTGGGCCTTGAACTCACGCTGGCGACCGACCACTGCGACCGCATGGGCGACGCGTGGGGCGACGGCGCTCTGGCCGTGAAGTTCGACCATCGCATGATGGGGTCGCTCGATGCACTGCGCGGCCTCGAATTCGACGGTGTGGCGGCCGTGGGTGACCGGCCGGCGGTGGCGGCGGCGGCGACCGCGGAAATGCTCGGCATCCCGTTCCATCCGGCTGCCGCTGCGCGAGCCTGCCACGATAAGTATCTGGCGCGGCAACTCTACCAGGCGGCGGGCCTGCGGACGCCGTGGTTCTGGCGCGCGGCGCTGGATGACGATGCGGCGGCGCTGGCGCGGCGCGCGGAGTACCCGTGCGTGCTCAAACCGCTGGGGCTTTCGGGAAGCCGCGGCGTGATCCGCGCCAATAATGAAGCGGAATTTGCAGCGGCTTTCCGGCGGATCGCCAAAATTGGCGAGCGCCATCTGCAGGTGGAACGCTATATCCCCGGGCGCGAGTTCGCAGTGGAGGGCCTGGTTACGGCGGGCCGGTTTCAGGCGCTGGCGATTTTCGACAAGCCCGATCCGCTGGAAGGACCGTTCTTCGAAGAGAGCATTTATGTGATGCCATCGCGGGAAAGCCCCGAGACGCGGCGCGAGTTGGTCGAGACGGCGGCCCGGGCGGCGCGAGCGCTGGGCCTGCGCCACGGTCCCATGCACGCCGAGTTGCGCCACAATCGGGAAGGCGCGTGGATGCTGGAGATGCACGCGCGCCCCATTGGCGGGCTGTGCGCGCGGACTTTGCGGTTCGAGGGCGGCGGGTCGCTCGAAGAGCTCATTCTGCGCCACGCGGTGGGAGAGGATGTTTCGGGCGCGCGTCCGGCGAGCGGAGCCTCGGGAGTCATGATGATTCCGATTCCCAAGGGCGGCATCTACGAAAGCGTTGAGGGGACTGAGCGGGCGGAGGCGGTGGAGGGAATCGAAGACGTGATCATTACCGCGGCGCCCGGGCAGCGGTTACTCCCGTTGCCCGAGGGAGCCACCTACCTGGGATTCCTGTTTGCCCGTGGGGATTCGCCGGCGGCGGTGGAAGAGTCATTGCGGCGGTCGCACGCGGAGCTGCGGTTTCACATCGCGACCGCTTTGGAGACGTTCAGGCCTTAGTCTTGGGGGGAACGAAATCCGGCGGCAGGGCCGCCCCTTCGCCGAAGAAATAGCTGTCCATCTGCTGGATGAGGAATTCCTGCGCTTGCTGGGTGCCGAGGTTGAGGCGGTATTCGTTCATGAGCATCTTCATGTGCTCCACCCACATTTTCCAGGCCTCTTTGGAGATGTTGTCGTAGATCTTCTGGCCCAGCGGGTGACCTTCAAAGGGGATTTCGTCCAGGCCCTCCATTTCGCGCTGGAATTTGGCGCAAAAGACCTTCCGCGCGCCGGGCCGGATGGTGTTCTGGATATTGTTGAGGCCACCGCTACCACAGGACATGCAATGAATCTCCTCTGTCCAGGATACTACGGAGCGTTCTCTATCGAGCGTGAACGAGATTAGTTAGCGGCTCGGGGACACCCCCATGGGCTTCCTGCGGACCATGCGATGGATCAATCTGGACGTCGTTCTGGCCAAGGACATCCCGATCAGCGAAACGAAAAGGCTGCAGTTCCGCGCCGAAGCATTCAACGTATTCAACCACATGATCCTGGCCGCGCCAGGCACGTCGATTGCGCCCTCGTCCTCGAATGGAGCCATCAGCTATGGCTCGGCTGGCGTGATCAGCAACATCGCGAACACGCCGCGATCGCTACAGCTCGCGCTGAAGTTCATGTTCTAAGCGGAAAAAAAGACGATCGGCTTTTGTCGTCTGTTGGAGAGGGCCTTCGGCCCGCGAAACTTCNNAGAATTGGCCGCCCCACTCCGTTTTTCGACCCTGCGGGGTTGCTGCATGATACCTTCAGCGCACCAGGCACGGACGCTTGGGATCGAATTGCCAGCCGGGAATCAGGTGCTGCATAGCCTGGGCGTCGTCACGCGGACCGAGTCCCATGCTGGTGTACAGGCGGTTGGCTTTCTCCACCTCGGCCATGTCGAGATCGATTCCCAGGCCGGGGCGGTCCGGAAGCTCCACCATCCCGCCGCGGATTTGGAATGGCTCTTTGGTGAGACGCTGTCCGTCCTGCCAGATCCAGTGAGTGTCGATGGCGGCGATGTTGCCGGGCGCGGCGGCGGCAACATGAGTGAACATGGCGAGGGACACATCGAAGTGATTGTTGGAGTGCGAGCCCCAGGTAAGCCCCCATTCGCGGCACAACTGGGCGACTCGCACGGAGCCGCGCAGCGTCCAGAAGTGCGGGTCGGCCAGAGGAATGTCCAGCGCGTGCAATTGAAGGGCGTGTCCCAGTTGGCGCCAGTCCGTCGCAATCATGTTCGAGGCGGTCGCGATTCCGGTCGAGCGCCGGAACTCCGCCATCACCTCGCGGCCGGAATAGCCGCTCTCCGCTCCGCAGGGATCTTCGGCATACGCCAGAACATGGCGCTGGCCGCGGCAGAGGGAGATGGCTTCATTGAGTGGCCAGGCGCCATTCGGGTCGATCGAAATGCGGGCTTCCGGAAAGCGTTGCGCGAGCGCGGCCACGGCTTCCATTTCTTCGGCGCCACGCATCACGCCACCCTTCAGTTTGAAACTGCGAAAGCCGTACCGCGCCTGTGCCGCCTCGGCCAGCAGTAGGATGGCTTGGGGTGTCAAGGCTTGTTCGTGGCGCAAGCGCAGCCAGTCGTCCGCCGCGCCGGCTGCATTCAAGTAGGGCAGATCGGTTTTTCGGCGATCGCCGATATAGAAGAGATACCCCAATACTTCGACCGCCGTGCGCTGTTGTCCGTCTCCGAGCAATGCCGCCACGGGTACGCCGAGCGACTGGCCTAACACATCGAGCAGCGCGCTCTCGATGGCGGCCACGGCATGCACGGTGGTCCGCTGATCGAAGGTCTGGAGGCCGCGGCCGGCGGCATCGCGATCCCCAAAGCGACCGCTCACGGTGCGGAGAATGTTGGCATAAGCGCCGATCGATTGGCCCACGACGAGTGGCTGCGCATCGGCGATGGTCTGGCGAATCCGTTCGCCCCCGGGCGCCTCGCCGGCGCCGGTGTGGCCGGCGCTGTCTTTCAGGATGACCAGATTCCGCGTGAACAACGGACCATGCGCGCCGCTGAGATTCAGCAGCATGCTGTCGTGACCCGCCACCGGCACCACGCGCATTTCCGTTACCGCCGGTGTCATGCCGGCTCCTTGCGCAGTTCCACGCGCTGGATGTCGCCGACCACGAACAGGTAGCAGATAATGGCCGTCACCGCGTTGGCGGCGACAAAGATGAGGGCGCCATTGAACGACCTGGTTCCCTGGACGATGTACCCGATCACGGTCGGCGTGGTGATGGCCGCGGTGTTGCCGAACATATTGAAGAGGCCGCCGCAGAGGCCGGCGCCATCCTTCGGCGCGGTGTCGGACACGACGGCCCAACCCAGGGAGCCGATTCCCTTCCCAAAGAAGGCCAGACTCATGATGCCGACCACGAGCCAAACCGCATCCACGTAGTTGCACACAATCATGCTGACCGAGAGCAGCATGCCCACCACGATGGGCACTTTCCTGGCGACTGCCAGGGAGTGGCCGCGCTTCAGCAGGTAGTCCGAGAACAGCCCGCCCAGCACGCCGCCAAAGAATCCGCACAGGGCAGGAAGGGAAACGGCAAAGCCGGCCTTCAGAATGGACATATGGCGCTCCGTGACGAGGTAAACCGGGAACCAGGTGAGGAAGAAATAAGTCAGGGTGGTGATGCAGTATTGGCCGAGGAAAATGCCCAGCAGCATGCGGTTGGCCAGCATTTGTTTTACGTGCGACCAGTTCGGGCCTGCGGCCCTGGCGGCGACGGCCGGCCGGTCCATGTCGATCAGGCCGCCGCCCCGTTCGATATACTCCAACTCGGCTTTGTTCACAAGCGGATGCTCGCGGGGGCGGTGAATCGTCTTCACCCAAAAGAACGTGAGAAAGACGCCCAGACTGCCCATGACCCAGAAAACATATTGCCAACCGTAAGTGTGGGTGAGCCATCCGGTGAGAGGGGCGAACAGAACCGTGGCGAAATACTGAGCGGCATTGAAGATCGCAGATGCGGTTCCGCGCTCGCGGGTTGGAAACCACGCGGCTACGATCCGGCTATTCCCTGGAAACGAAGGCGATTCGGCCAGCCCCAGCAGGAGCCGGAGCGAAAAGAGCGCAATCAAAGCCGCGGTTGGCCCAAAGTGTCCGACGAAGCCCTGCAGAGCCGTGACCACCGACCAGGCCACGATGCTCAGCGTATATACGTTCTTCGAACCGAAACGATCCAGCAGCACGCCGCCCGGTATTTGGCCCAGCACGTAGGCCCAGCCGAACGCGGAAAACACATATCCCATCTCGATCGCGTTGAAGCCCAGTTGTTTGGCTGCCGCGGGCCCCGCAATCGAGAGCGTGGCGCGATCCGCAAAGTTCAGCGTGGTCACCACAAACAGCATGGTGAGCACGAGGTAGCGAACCCGCGTGGGCGCGGGTGACGCCGCGGTTTCAGGCATGAATGAAGATGTCCGTGCCACTAAGTACACTATTTCATAAGTGCAACCTGGTATTCCGAAACGCTTGCAGGTGACGAGCGAAAGCTAAGGGGCCACCGCATTTCGCATCGCGAAACAATTATACAGCCTGGCTGCGTAGGTCACAATTTGTAACTTGACCGCTAACTATCACGGTATAATTGAACGGTTGAGGAGGTGTTGAGTTGGCCGTTCGCATGAAGGACATTGCCGACGATCTGGGCGTGTCGTTGATGACAGTGTCGAAGGCTCTGCGCAACCACAGCGACATCAGCGAGAAAACCCGCGACCGCGTGCTCAAACGGATGCGGGAGCTCAACTACCAGCCCGATTGGATCGCCCGCAGCATGGTCACGGGCCGCACCTACCTGGTGGGTCTGGTATTGCCGGACCTGATGCACTCCTTCTTTGCGGAGGTGGCCAAGGGCGTCGCCCGCAAGCTACAGCCCATGGGTTACCAGGTGGTGATTTCCGACACGGAAGAGGACGGCGGAATTGAACGGCGCCAGGTCGGCGTGCTGGTCAATCGCAAGGTGGATGGCCTGATCATCGCTTCGGCTCAGCACAACGGCCGTCTGGAGCTGTTTCAGATGCTCGATCGCAACAAGATTCCGTACGTGCTCATCGATCGCATTCTTCCTGGAACGCAAGCCAACTATGTGGGCGTGAAGGACGACGATCTGGGCGCGCTGGCCACCGAGCACCTGATCGCGCAGGGTTGCCGGAAGATCGCGCACATCCGTGGTCCCGCGGTTGCCACCGGCACCGGCCGCCTGCGCGGTTATCGCCGCGCCCTGGCCCGCCACGGAATGACGGCCCGCCCGCAACATATTGCCAGCGGCCAGTACGGCGATAACACCGGCTATGAGGCCATGCAGCAGCTTCTGCGCACCAGCCCGCGGCCCGATGGCGTGTTCTGCTATAACGATCCGGTGGCTGCCGGCGCCATCAAGGCAATCCTCGAAGCCCGGCTGCGCGTTCCCGAAGATATCGCCGTCATCGGCGCGGGCAATGTTCACTACTCGGATCTGCTGCGGGTTCCGCTCTCCACGGTGGATCAAAGCAGCACGACGATCGGCGAAACCGCCGCCGATTTGCTGTTGCAGTCCATGGAATCGAAGAAACCGGCGGCGCCTCGGCGGATTTTCATCCCACCGCGGCTGGTAGTCCGCGATTCCAGCCGCCGCAAGGGCTGACGCGCTTCCCGTTCCGCGAAGACCGCTCCCTTACGTTACGGTTGCGGCTCTGATCGCCTCCGTTAGCGCTATAGTCCTTGCGCGAGCGTGGCGCTATAATCGGGCACATGGTTGTATTCACTATGCGTGATCTGGCGTATCCACTAACCTAATGCGACGCAGAGACTTTCTCAATAGCGCAGCGCTGGCCGCCGCCGCCCGTTGCGCGCGCGGCGCCGAAAAGTTTGACCTTGCCTCGATCGAACGCCCCCGCGTTCTCAGTGCCGCGGACCGTTACCTCGCCCACCAACCCGTCACTGTGACTGCCTCCAGTTCGCCGCGCAGCGCCGGCGGTCCTCACGATTTCTTCTCCGAGGCCGACTATTTCTGGCCCGACCCAAAGAATCCCGACGGCCCCTACATCAACCGCGACGGCATGAGCAACCCCGACAATTTCCTCGGGCATCGCCGCGCCATGGTGCGTTTGAGCCTGGTTGTGCCCGCGCTGGCCGCGGCCTGGCAGTTGACCAAACAGAAAAAGTACGCGGATCACGCTGCCACGCATTTGCGCGCCTGGTTCATCGATGACTCGACGCGCATGAACCCCAGCCTGCAATATGCGCAGGCCATCAAGGGCCTCGTCACGGGCCGGGGCATCGGCATCATCGATACCTTGCACCTGATGGAAGTCGCGCGCGCTGCCTCGCGTCTGCCTCTCGCTCCCGCCGTCCGAGACGGCGTCAAGCAGTGGTTTGCCGCTTATCTGCAGTGGATGAACACGCACCCGTATGGCATCGCCGAGCGGGACGCCAAGAACAACCACGGCACTTGCTGGGTGGCGCAGGTCTCCTCGTTTGCTCAGCTCACCGGCAACGCCTCGCTCACCGCATGGTGCCGCGACCGCTTCCGCACCGTGCTGATCCCCAACCAGGAAGCGCCCGACGGCAGCTTCCCCGAAGAACTCCGCCGCACCAAACCGTACGGATATTCGTTGTTCAACCTCGACGCTCTGTCCTTCATCGCGCAGACTCTCACAACCGCTGACGACTCGCTATGGCGGTGGCAGTTGCCCGATGGCCGCGGCATGGGCCGCGCCATGTCTTATATGTATCCGTATATGCTGGACAAGAAGAAGTGGCCGCTTCCGCCCGACGTGATGTATGACAAAGAATGGCCCGTACGCCAGCCCTGCCTGCTATTCGCGGGGTTAGCGCTCGGCCGGCCTGAGTACCTGGCGCTTTGGCGCCGGCTCGATCCCGACCCCACCGTGGAAGAAGTGCTGCGCAATTTTCCCGTGCGACAGCCCCTGCTTTGGGTATGAAACCGATGATCGTACGACGTGAATTGTTCCAGCACCGCGCTGGCCGAGACCGCGCTGAGGACGGGCAAGCTAAAGCATGCCCCACCAAACAGGGTGATTTCCTTATCTTTGGGGAATACGATGTGGTTTTATAAAACTGTGGAGTAACTGGGAGGCAATTCATCGTGTCCGACGTTATCTATCTCGTTGCGAACGGCGATTTGCGGCTTTCCGCTAATCGCCAGTGCTGGCTGGCCCAGAACCAGGCCGAGCAGGCGATCATGCAGGCCATCCGCCGTGAAGGCCGTCAGATTGACCGCGCCCATCCCTACGATCCCGAGCGGCAGCACGGTTTCATCGATAGCCAGAAGCACGGAAACCAGGTCTTCCGCAATATCCCGCTCCATGCGCCGGTAGTGGTTTGCGAGGCCGTCTGGCAATACAGCCATCACCTTCTCCCCGGCCTGTTCGGCCACAAGGGCCCTATCCTTACCGTGGCTAACTGGAGCGGTACCTGGCCGGGCCTGGTGGGCATGCTCAATCTCAACGGATGCCTCACCAAGGCAGGCGTCCCCTATTCCACGCTATGGAGCGAAGACTTCACCGACGAGACGTTCCTGCGCGGCCTGCGCCAGTGGTTGGCCGGAGACATGGTGCAACACGATACCAGTCACGCGCGCCCGCTGGCCGAGTTTCACCTGCCCATCGACGCCGAAATCGCGGGCCGCGAGTTAGCCGCTCACCTGCGCCGCAACCGCGCCATCATGGGTATTTTCGACGAAGGCTGCATGGGCATGTATAACGCTATCATTCCCGATGAATGCATGATGCCCTTCGGCGTCTTCAAGGAGCGCTTGAGCCAGTCCAGCCTCTATGCCGCCATGTGCGGCGTCGGCGATGCCGAGGCCCACGCGGTACGTGAGTGGCTTCGCCGCAAAGGGATGACTTTCCGCACCGGCTCCAACCCCGAAACCGATCTCACCGAAGACCAGATCCTGGGCCAATGCAAGATGTACATCGCTGCCTTGCGGATTGCCGACGACTTCGGTTGCGACGTCATCGGCATTCAGTACCAGCAGGGTCTCAAGGATCTCGCGCCGGCCTCGGACCTGGCTGAAGGCCTGCTCAACAATGCCGATCGGCCCCCTGTCACTGCCGCACCGGACGGCCACTCGAACGGCCGCGTCCTCTATGAAGGCCGCCCGTTGCCACACTTCAATGAGGTGGATGAGTGCGCCGGCCTCGACGCGCTGGTCACCAACCGCGTCTGGACCCGCTTGGGCTACGATCCCGAAACCACCCTCCACGACGTTCGATACGGCGAAGCGTATAACGGCGATTTCGTGTGGGTCTTCGAGATCTCCGGCTCCGTCCCGCCCCAGCACCTGGTGGGCGGCTACGCCGGCGCCGTCAGCGAGCGCCAGCCGCCCATGTATTTCCGGTTGGGCGGCGGCACCATCAAGGGCGTCAGCAAGCCCGGCGAGATCGTCTGGAGCCGCATCTACGTGGAAAGCGGCAAGCTGCACGCCGATCTCGGCCGTGCCAAAGCGATCGGTCTGCCGCCAGCGGAAACCGAACGCCGCTGGCAGGTTACCACGCCACAGTGGCCCGTCATGCACGCCGTCACTTACGGTGTTTCGCGCGACCAGTTCATGGCCAAGCACCAGGCGAATCACATCCAGGTGGCCTACGGTCCCGATGCCGGTGGCGCCAATCGCGCGCTGGCCGTCAAGGCCGCCATGTTTCGCGAAATGGGAATCGCCGTCAACATTTGCGGCACCCACCACGGCCTGGAATAACCGCCTGCCAATGCAAACGGCGGGGCTGCTTTGTCAAGCCCCGCCGTTTGCCCTGCTGTTGCTGTTGCGCTTACGGTCTGCCGATCTTCACCTTCGGCATGGCCACATATCCCATGACTTCGTCTTTCTTCACTTCGTTCACCACGATCTCAACCGGCTGCCGGTTGCCGGCCAGGTAAAACTGCACCGGCTCGTTGATGGTGCGATCTCTCTTCTGCACCCTCTTGTCGTCAGCGAGTACATCCAGCGTGAAGCGGTTTCGCTTGGGGTCGGCTTTCGAGAGCGCCAACTGGATGGTGCCGATCTTCTGCAAGCCGCCGGTCCTCTTGATATCGAATTCCTGGTAGTTGCGTTCGCCGAGGTCCTTCAGCGCGGAGAGTTGCCCGGCATTGGTGGCGATCAGTCCGCTCATCACTCCCATATCGCCAGTCATCCGCTTCAGCTCGGAACCGGTCTTCTCCACCGCAGCCTGCGTCGATGCGACGTCGCCTTTTACGCTGGTCACATCGCCCTTGACACTGGTCACATCGCCGCTGATCGCGTTGAGCTTCGAACTGGCGTCGGTGTCGGCAGCCTTCAGGTTCTCCAACTCGCCGGCCACCTGCTGCTGTGTCTGCCGCTCGGTCTGCCCTTGTTCCGCAAGCTTCGCGGACAGGGTCGCGGCGCTCTTGCGCATTTCGGATCGCGCCTGCAACTCCACGGAAGCGGCGGTATCGTGCGCTTCCTGCGCCACCAATTCAGCGCGCTTGGCGTTCTCGGTGCTGCTCTGAGTCACCTGGTCGCTCAGCTTGGCAATCTGCGCCTGGGTGCTGTCGTTGAGACGCGACACCTGGGTCGCGAGCTGATGCGCGCCGATGAAGAGGCCCATGATCGCAACCAGAGCCACTCCGATTGCCACGTACCAGAGAACATGCACGGGCGCGCGGTGCGCTTGCTCTGCCGCTCCCGGGGACCTGCCTTCGTTGTTATCGTTCTTGTCGTTCAGTTGCGTATTCATGATAAAAACCAGCCTCCGCGTGCTACTAGTGCATCTCGCGTGCCAAACCCGCCGGAGCTGTGTTTGCATCGATCCACGCGGTGGCCGCCTCATGGGAGAGTAATTTCTCCACGGTAGTTTGCGCCAGTGGCGTGCCCACCGCCGCTCCCAACACTGCTATCATTCCCACTTCATGCGGTTTCTCGCTTCGCTCTCACTGCTTATGCTGTACACACCTGGACATGCACAGGATCGCTCGCAGGCGCGCTCGATGGTCATCTCCGGGCGCGGCATCGTTGCGACCAGCCAGACGCTGGCGTCGCAGGCGGGGGCGCAGATCCTCGCGCGCGGCGGCTCCGCAATTGATGCCGCCATTGCCGCGAACGCCGCGCTGGGCGTCGTGGAGCCTGAAAGCAACGGCATGGGCGGCGATCTCTTCGCCATTTATTGGGACGCCAAAACCGGGAAGCTCTCCGCCATCAACGCCAGCGGTTGGGCGCCCACCGGGCTCACCATCGACTTCCTGAAGTCGCAAGGCGAAACCAAGATGCCGCAGGAAGGCGTCCACTCGGTCACCGTGCCGGGCTGCGTCGACGGCTGGGACAAGCTGCACAAGCGCTTCGGCAAGCTGCCGTGGAGCGACCTCTTCCAGCCGGCCATCTATTTCGCCGATCATGGATACCCGGTCACTGAGATGATCGGCGCCGCCTGGAAAACGGAAGAGGAGAAGCTTGGCAAAGACCAGAACGGCAAGCGCATCTTCCTGCACGAGGGCCGCGCTCCCAAGGTGGGAGACGTCTTCCGCGATCCCGAAATGGCCGCCGCGCTCAAGCTGGTGGCTTCGCAGGGCGCGCCGGCTTTTTACAAAGGCGCCATCGCCAAAGCCATCCTGAAGACCAGCGAGCGCTTGGGCGGCAAGATGACCGCCGCCGACCTCGCCGAGTTTCAGGCGGAATGGGTCGAGCCCATTTCCACCGACTACCATGGCTGGAAGGTTTACGAGCTGCCGCCCAACGGGCAGGGAATCGCCGCCATCCAGATGCTGAACCTGTTCTCTCTCTTTCCGCTGGCCGACTATCCGCCGCGCGGTTTTGAGGAGTTGCACCTGCAAATCGAAGCACAGAAGCTGGCCTACTCCGATTTGCAGCGCTATGTCGCCGATCCCAAGTTCGGCAAAGTGCCGGTGGAAGGAATGATTTCGATGGACTACGCGCGCGAGCGCGCCAAGCTAATAGACCCGGTTCGCGCGCGCTGCGACGTCACGCCCGGACAGCCGCCCGTGGTGCAGGGCGACACCATCTACCTTTCCGTGGTAGACCGCGAGGGCAACATCGTCTCCCTGATTCAGAGCCTCTACCAGCACTTCGGCTCGGGCGTTGTAGTGGATGAGTACGGATTCGCGATGCAGAATCGCGGCGGCCTGTTCGAGATGGACGCCGGGCACCCCAATGCGCTCGCGCCGCGCAAGCGGCCTTTCCACACCATCATCCCGGCCTTCATGGAAAAGGGCAGCCTGCACATGGGTTTCGGCATCATGGGTGGGCTAAACCAGGCGCAAGCGCACGCGCAGTTCGTCTCCAACGTGGTGGATCACGGCATGAACATTCAGATGGCGCTGGAGGCGCCGCGCTTCACCAAGAAAACTTTCGGCGGCTGCGACGTTTCCGTGGAGAGCCGCTTTCCGCTGGAGGTTCGCGAGGCCCTGATGGCGCGCGGCCACCAGTTGGAGTTGGTGGGAGATTTCTCGAGCTTTATGGGCGGCGGCCAGGCGGTGGTCCACGATTCATCCACGGGAGTGAATTGGGGAGCGTCGGACCCGCGTAAGGACGGCGCGGCGGTTCCCGAGCCAGAGCCGTATTTTGGGGCACCGAAGAAATAGGGGAGCAGCGCCGCCGGTCTATGCCGCCGGTTCTCTCTCTTCCCGAAGAGCGGCGGTAGTTCAGCGCGCATAAGACACCGGCGGCAAGACCGCCGGCGCTACCAGTTGGTTTCGAAGGCCGCGATCTTTCCCAGCCGCCGGCGATGCCGTTCGGCGCCTGAGAACACCGCGTTCACGTAGTCGCGGACCAGTTCGACCGCCAATCCCGGCCCCACCACCCGCGCGCCCAGGCACAGGACATTGACGTCGTCATCCTCCACGCATTGGTGCGCGGAAAAGCTATCGTGGCAGGTAGCGGCACGGATGCCCTTGAACTTATTGGCCGCCACGCAGGCGCCCGCGCCGCTGCCGCAGATCAGCACGGCGCGCTCGGCACGGCCTTCCAGGATTTCGCGAGCCACGGCCTCCGCGTAATCAGGGTAATCGACCGGCTCGGCCGAATTCGTCCCCAGATCCGTGACGTGGTGGCCGAGCCGTTTCAGTTCCTGGATGATGCGTTCCTTGAGCGGGAAACCGCCGTGATCGGTTGCGACTGCCAGGTTCACGAGTCCATCATACCGCTGCGACTGCCGGCGCAGTTCACTCCAACTGGCCACCGCTCCCTTACGGTCGCGGCTCGGTGCTTGCGGGATCGCCGCCGGAAGTGGTAGCTCTCAAGAGATGCGACTTCTTGCCAGCCTTCTGTTGCTCGCCGCCCCGTTTGTGGCGCAGGCGAAATCGCCCCTGCGTTTCGAGGTCTCCTGGGCCAACCCGATGGACGGGCGCGTCGTCCTGGTCATCGCCACAACCGGCACGCCCGAGCCGCGCTTCTCCATCAGCGAAGGTCTCAACACCCAGCAGATGTTCGGCGCCGACGCCGAAGGCGCGCGCAGCGTCTCCATCGACGGATCCACGCTGGGCTATCCCCGCCTGTCGCTCGACCAGGTGCCCGCCGGCGAGTATTACGTGCAGGCCGTGCTCAATGTCTACGAAACCTTCCATCGCGCCGACGGCCACACCGTCAAGCTGCCCATGGACCAGGGCGAAGGCCAGCACTGGGCACGCAAGCCCGGCAACCTTTACAGCCAGCCGGTGAAAGTGAAAATCGATCCGGCCTCCACAGACGTCGTCAAGATCGAGCTCACCAAGACTGTTCCGCCCATCGAGCCCCAGGCGGACACCAAGTACATCAAGCATGTGCGCATTCAAAGCAAACTGCTGAGCGAATTCTGGGGCCGGCCCATGTATCTGGGCGCCATTGTTCTGCTGCCGGAGGGCTTCGACGAGCATCCCAACACGCACTATCCGGTGTTGTATTACCAGGGCCACTTTTCGCCATCGTTCAACGCCGGTGTGGGTTTCACCACGGAGCCGCCAGCGGGCGGAGGAGGCGGAGGCGGGCGCGGCGGCAACCAGAACGGCTATCGCTTCTATCAGGATTGGACCAGCGGCCGCCTGCCGCGCATGCTGATCGTCGATACGCAGGACGCCAATCCCTACTATGACGATTCCTACGCCGTGAACTCGGCCAACGTGGGCCCGTACGGCGATGCGCTCACCCAGGAGCTGTATCCGTATATCGAGAAGCAATTCCGCGGGATCGGGGAAGCGTGGGCGCGCTCACTTTACGGCGGCTCGACCGGCGGATGGCGCGTGCTTGGCTTGCAGGTTTTTTACCCCGATTTCTTTAACGGCGCCTGGGCGGCCTGCCCCGATCCCATCGACTTCAGCGCCTATTCGCTGGTCAACCTCTACCAGGACAAGAACGCTTTTTATGCCGGTGGCCCCTGGAAGGAGGTGCCCATTCCCATGGAGCGCACCGCCGACGGCAAGGTGCTCTCGGTCATGGAAGACGCCATCCGCTTTGAGTTGGTGCTCGGCACCAAAGGCCGCTCCGGCGAGCAGTTCGACATCTGGCAGGCGGTCTACAGCCCGGCCGGCGAGGATGGCTATCCCAAGCTGATCCTGGACCCGCACACCGGCGTGATCGACCATCAGGTGGCCGAATATTGGAAAGAGCACTACGACCTCAACCACATCATGCAGCGCGATTGGAAGACGCTTGGGCCCAAGCTGGCCGGCAAACTTCACTTCGCGGTGGGCGACGCCGACAGCTATTACCTGGATCACGCCGTCCGTCTCACCGAGAAATTTCTGGAATCCACCAAGGATCTGGCGAAAGGGCCGTATTACGCGGGCGATTTCGATTACGGGCCGGGTATGCCGCACTGCTACACCGGCAATCCGCACGTACCCATGAGCGTCTCCGGTCCCACCATCAACCAGCGCCTGATGCCCCTGATGATGGACCACATGATCTCGACCGCGCCGCCGGGCGCGGATACGCGGAGCTGGCGGTACTAGTGCTTGTTCCATCGTCCGGCGACGCTCTCTTACGTTCGCGGCTGCGCGCTAGCAAGCGGGATTCCAATAGGATGAGCGCACTCTCCGGAAGACCGTTTCCCAGGGCTTAACTCCAGAAGCGTAAAATCGTTTAGCAGCCTTATGTCCATCTCTATCGGGACTCGCCTCGGCTACTACGAGGTCCTTGCGCCGCTCGGCGCAGGAGGAATGGGAGAGGTGTACCGCGCCCGCGACATCAAACTGGGCCGCGACGTCGCATTAAAGATTCTTCCGGCCGAGCTAGCCAACGATGCCGACTATATGGTCCGCTTCCAGCGCGAGGCGCATGTGCTGGCTTCGCTGAATCACCCCAACATCGTCACCATCTATGAAATCAACAATGCCGACGGCCTGGACTTCATCGCAATGGAATATGTGCGCGGCAAGACTCTCGCGCATTTGATCCATAACCGAAGGTTGCTTCCCGGCGAGGCGCTGTCATACGCGGTCCAGATCGCCGACGCGCTGACGGCAGCTCATGTTGTCGGTCTGGTCCATCGTGACATCAAGCCCGCCAATATCATGATCAGCGCCGCGAACGGCAACATCAAAGTGCTGGATTTCGGTTTAGCCAAACAAACCTCCACCGCGGAGATCGGCGAGTTCGCCAGCACGCAGAGTCTGGATCGCGATGGCGAACCCCAAACCACCGGCGGCAAGGTGGTCGGAACGGTGGCCTACATGTCGCCCGAACAGGTGGAAGGCAAGAGCGTCGACGGGCGCTCCGACATCTTCTCATTTGGCTCGGTCCTTTACGAAATGGTGACCGGGCGGCGGGCATTTCAGGGCAAGACAAAAATGTCGATTTTGGCGGCTGTGCTACGCGAAGAGCCAAAGGCCGCGAGCGAGTTGGTGCACGGCATTCCCCCCGAACTGGGAGAGGTGATCGGCCTGTGCCTGCGGAAGGATCTCGGCAGAAGACTCCAGACGATGGCTGACCTCAAGATCCTGCTGGAGAACCTGAGAGAAAGGAGCGATGCCGGCAAGTTGGGTCAGGCGCAGCAAGCCCTTGAGCAACGCTTCAGCCGGTGGCGGATGGTGGCCGGAAGTCTGCTGCTGCTATGCGCGCTGGCTGCCACCTGGTGGCTGGGACGGTCCGGTGTGTCCGCTCCGCTGGTCCGATTGACAAGATTGACATGGGATTCCGGACTTACCGTAGATCCGGCTCTATCGCCGAACGGAGAACTCCTGGCCTATGCCTCGGATCGTGCCGGCGAAGGCAACCTGGACATCTGGGTGCAGCCCGTCAGCGGCGGCGAGCCGACCCGCTTGACGCGAGATCCCGCGGACGAGGAGTCGCCTTCGTTCTCGCCCGATGGCAGCCGGATTGCCTTCCATTCCTATCGGAGCGGCGGCGGCATCTATGCCGTCCCCACCCTGAGTGGTCAGGAACGGCTTATTGCGCCCGGCGGCCAGAATCCGAGGTTCTCGCCGGACAGCATGTGGATCGTGTACTGGATCGGCGAACCCAACTATTACGCGCCGTCCGGTAAGGTTTACATCGTGCCCGCCACCGGCGGCAAACCGGTGCAGGTCCAACCGGGCTTTGCCGACGCCCGCTATCCGATCTGGACGCCCGACGGCAAGCACATCCTGTTTCAGGGCACTCGCTCGGCCCAGGAAGAACCGGATTGGTGGGTCGCGCGGGTTGGTTCAGAAATCCAAGCCAATGAACCAGCGGTGAAGACCGGGGCTTTTGCCGTGTTTCGCCGCAAGGCGATTTCGGTTTACATGGGCCCGGGCGGCTTCCGAGGCGAACAAATCGTCTTTTCCGCAAACGAGTCCAACGCCGGGATAATGATCAACGCGCGGAGCATCTACCAGATACCCATCTCGAGGGGAAACTGGAAAGCCGCGGACAGTCTGGAGCGTTTGACATTCGGCACGGGATTGGATGCGGAGCCTTTCCCGAGCACAGGCGGCCGGGTGGTCTTCGCCAGTTTGCGATTTGCCAATAATATCTGGCTCCTGCCAATTGATGGGCGCGGGCAAGCAGGCACCGAAATGCGGCGTATCACCGAAGGCGATGCCTACGAAGCCACGCCTTCGATCTCACATGACGGCACAAAACTGGTGTTTACGTCCGGACGGCTTGGAAATCGGGACGTGTGGATCAAAGATTTGAAAACCGGGCGGGAGGCAGCTCTGACCTCGACTCCTCTGGACGAGGCGTCGCCAGTGATTTCCGGCGACGGAAGGAAGGTGGCGTACACCATCTCCGGGCAGGCCACTCAACCGATTTATGTCGTCGATGCCCGCCTGTCGCCAGACTCGAGCGTTCCCGAAAAGGTGTGTGACGACTGCGGCGTGCCAGTCGACTGGTCGCCGGATGGCAGCCGGATCATCTACATCCACGGCCAACCCGGAGCCGTCGGCTCATTCAGCGTAGCTACGGGCCGGAAGGCCAGGATTGCGCAGTCCGCCCGGTACAGCATCGACCAGGCTCAATTCGCTCCCGACGGGGCCTGGATCAGCGTACTGGCGCACATCGATCCAAGTCACACACGGATTTTCGCCATTCCGCTTCGGGACGGGGCGGCAGTTTCCGAAGACCAGTGGATACCTGTCACGGACGGTGCGTCATGGGACGACCGGCCCCGCTGGTCTCAGCGCGGAAATCTTGTCTACTTCTATTCCAGGAGAGACGGCTTTGGATGTATCTGGAAGCAAGCTGTGGATCCGGCCACCAGGAAGCCGGTGGGACCGCCGCTGGCCATTCAGCATTTCCATAGCACGGGGCTCTCCATCATGCACATGGGGCTGGACAGGCTGGGGCTCTCGGTTGCGGCAGACAAGCTGGCTTTCAATCTTCTGGAGGTGAAGGGCAACCTCTGGATGATGCAAACGGGCACGGGTCAAAAGTGAGTTTCTGCTTCTTATCTCTTGTAACCGGGATGCGGTTTATGTATAGTGGAGGGCGATCTCATATTTAGAAGGAGCCGCTATGGCGACCAAGAAGAAGACTATCTCCGCGAATCGCAAAGAGCTGATTGTGCTGGTCCCGAGCAAGTGGGGACTGTCCCCGGCAGACGTAAAGAAACTCGAAGTGGCACTGGAACCATTAGCCAACGCCACCTTTGCAAAGTTCGGTGGCGCTATCCACGTGATCACCGGCGTGACCAACGGCGTCCCCATCCCCGGCAACGGCAACGGCGAAGACGAAAAAGGCAAGAAATAATTGTGCGCCCGCCCGCGGCCGGAGATTATGCGCATCTGCCTGGTCAGTTCGCCAACCGTAACCGAATTCGATCCCCAGGTGGCGGAGAGCGAGGCCGTGCGACTGATCTCCGAACAAGCCCCGATCGGAATTCTGACCCTGGCCGCCATCCTCGGCCAGCATGGAATCACAGTTGAGGTTGTCGATCTAAACCAGACCTATTACCGCTATCTCCGGTCGGCTGCTTACCGCCGCGGTCTGGATTTTTGCTCCTTCGTGGCGCGGGAGCTCGCCTCCCGATCCTTTGATATCTGTGGCTTCAGCACGATCTGCAGTACCTATCCGTTGACCATCCGCATCGCCCGGGAGTTGAAAAGGTCCCATCCCCAAAGCGTCGTCATGTTAGGCGGCCCACAGGCTTCCGTGGTGGACGCCGCTACCTTGCAGGCGTTTCCCTTCATCGATTTCATTGTGCGCGGTGAAGCCGACGAGACCCTTCCCCTGGTGCTCGCGGCTCTCCCCGATCAGCGCCGCTTGCGCGAAATTCCGGGAGTCACATTCCGCAGCGGGGGAAGCATTGTTCGCAACCCGAATGCCCCGGTCGTCCTCGACCTCGATCAACTTCCGATGCCGGCATTCGACCAGTACCCCAAACTGGGCGAATGCCACGCCGTGCCCCTGGAATTGGGCCGGGGTTGTCCCTTTGCCTGCACGTTTTGCTCGACGAACGATTTTTTCCGCCGCCGTTTTCGCCTCAAGTCGCCTGCGCGCGTAATCGAGCAGATGCGTATTATCCACCGAACTTACGGAAACACCCGATTCGAGCTGATCCACGACATGTTCACGGTCGATCGCAAGAGAGTCGTGGAGTTCTGTGAAGCCTTACTGGCTTCGGGGGAACGGTTCCAGTGGCACTGCAGCGCGCGGACCGACTGCGTTGACGATGAGTTGATCGCTTTGATGGCTCGAGCCGGCTGCGCGGGCATGTTCTTCGGCATTGAAACCGGTTCGGCGCGCCTGCAGCGGCTGATCGATAAGAACCTGGATCTTCGCGAAGCTGCTTCGCGCGTCGCTTGCGCCGACCGGCACGGTATCGACACCACCGTCTCACTGATCACCGGTTTTCCGGACGAGACCAAGAAAGACCTTAGGGACACCGTCGACTTTCTGATGGATGCGGCGCGCTTTGACGCCGCCAGGTTGCAGCTCCATCTCCTCGCTCCCTTGGCCGGGACCCCGATTTACGAGCAATATCGCGGCCGCCTGCAGCAGGCTGACATCCTTTCCGATATTTCCCACCACGGTTGGCGCCAGGATCCGGCGGACCGGGAGATCATTCGGGCGCACCCGGATATTTTCCCGAACTTCTACTCTGTTCCCACATCGCTTGACCTCGGATATATAAAAGAACTCCGGGATTTCATTCAACACTCCATTCCGCGCTACCGCTGGCTGATGGTGGCCCTGCACCAGGATAACGGCGGTCTGCTGGAGGTCTTCGACGCCTGGCTCTTGTGGCTCCAGGAAAGCCGGCCCACCAGACGGGAATCGGCGGGTGCGGATGAGGCGCCCTATTATGCCCGCAGCGAGTTTTCGCAGGACCTTCTGGAATTTGTCCGGAACCGGTGCCTCCGCCGCGCCAGAAATCGCGGTCCCCTGCGTGCACTCCTGAATTTCGAATTGGCGCTCAACCAGAATCCATCCAAGCCTGGAAAAAAAGCTGGCGCACCGCGCCTCGCGGCAGGCGTCCGAATCGTGCGGCTCGGCGCCGACTATCACCGGATCCTCGACTGCCTGAGGACCCGTGAGCCCCTGGCTGCCGTGCCGGCCTCCCGCGTCTTGATCGCAACGCGTGAGATCGGCAACCAGAAACTAGAGGTGACGCGGCCCAGTCCACTCGCGGCGCAGCTTCTGGCATCGTGCAACGGCATAAGCGGCCCGAAGCAGATTGCCCGCGGGCTTCGACTCCCTAAAGACATTGCCGGAATCCCTGGCCCAAAAGTATGCCTTTTGGGGTTAGCAACATTGCGCCAACAAGGTCTGATCGAGTGAACTGATTGCCGGCCATCTCCGCCACCCAAGCGGGGGGGCCGGCCACAGCCCTACCAACAGCCCTACCCGCGGCCCCCACCTGCCGCCGCCAGCCGTCCCCGAATCTGGTTCACCACATCCGAAGCCAGAAATGGTTTGCGCAGTACCGGGAAGTTATGTTCTTCGCACAGCGCCTCTTCTTCCGGCGGCAGAATGGTTCCGGTCATCACAATCACCAGCATTTGCGGAACGGCCTGCAGGAACTCCACGCCGAGTTCTACGCCGTTGCCATCGGGCAGCATGTAGTCGAGCAGCGCCGCATTGGGCTTGTGCAGAAGGGCCAGGCGCCGGGCTTCGGTGGCCGATTCGGCGGTGAACAGCGTCCAGCCGGCGTCCCCCATCAGGCGCTCCAGGAAGTGCAGCAGATCGCGATTATCGTCCACCAATAGCACCGTGGGATGTGCCGCCGCCGGGACTACTTCCGGTTCCAACGCGCGGATGGAAAGCTTTTCGGGAGGGTCGGCTACGTCCACGCGCACCTTCGCCCCGGCGCTCACCTGGTTGGTGGCCACCATGGTCGCCAGCGGCTGGGTGAGGAAGCGGTGAATGGTGCGATTCAACTCGCGCGCGCCGTACTCCGCACTGGTGCCTTTTTCGAGCAGGAACTGGCGCGCCTCGGGCGGAATTTCGAGAGTGAACGATCGGTCTCCCAGGCGCGTATTGACATGGCTCTGCAGGTCGGCGATCTGGTGTTCCAGGATCGCGGCGAGCGCTTCCTGGCTGAGCGGCTGGTAGGTGATGATGCAATCGATGCGGTTTACGAATTCGGGGGAGAAGCGCTTGCGCACGGCCACCAGGCCGATGCTCTGCAGCTTGCCGATGAGATCGGCGCGCTCGGAGTGTTGCGCCGATTGGAAGCCGAATTCCGGATTCATCTCACGCAGCATTTCGCGCGAGCCCAGGTTGCTGGTCAGGAAGACCATGCTTTTTTCGAAGTTGACGGTGGTGTTATCGCCGAGCCGCAATTGCGCTTTGTCGAGCACGCCGAGCAGCAGGCGCGTCATGGAGGGCGCGGCCTTTTCGATTTCGTCGAACAGCACCAGGGAGAGATTGCACTTGTCGCTGGTGACGGCGGTCAGCTTCTGCTGGGTGAGCATGGGCTGTGTCTCGCGGTGGCCCAGATAGCCGGGGGGCGCGCCGATCAGCTTGGCCACCTCGTGCTCCATCTGAAATTCGCCGCAATCCACCTTGAGGACGTTCTTCTCGCTGCCGTGCAGGATTTCGGCCAGGGCTTCGACGGTCTTGGTCTTGCCCGTGCCAGTGGGCCCCAGCAGCAGGAACACGCCAACCGGGCGGCCTTCCGGAGCGAGGCCGGCCTGGAACATCTGTATATAAGGAACGATGAGGCGCGTGGCGGCCGGCTGCCCCACTACCGTGCGCGAAAGGACCGTCGCAAGGTCTTCGGTGGACTCGGGAGCCTGCTTTTTGGCCCGGCTCGGGGAATTCTTTGGTTTCTCCATCCCACTCTCCGATTTGATTATATCGGCGGGGGAGGGCCTAACCCGGTTACGCCGCCGTTCCTGGGGAGGATTCGGCTCTTTCATATTATTGCTCTTATGCCTTTAAAAACAATAGTTTCCAAGCATTCGCCGCGGAACACAAAAAAACTTCTTGGGCTTGTGACTGCCGATCTCACATCCTTACGGTTGTACCATTTTCTTACAACAAAGGATGCGTCAATACTCACTTTATCTGGCTGGAAACAGAGAAATTGCGGATGGACCCCGGATGGGGACTACCGGTGGCGGAACGTGATACGGCCTTTGGTCAGATCGTAAGGAGACAGTTCCATGGTGACTTTATCGCCCGCGAGGACGCGGATGCGATTGCGGCGCAGCCTGCCGGCCAGGTGGGCCAGAACAATCCGTTCGTGCTCGAGCTGCACGCTAAACAGCCCGCTGGGAAACTTTTCCAATACCGTGCCGGTGACTTCGATGCTGTCTTCTTTACTCATAAACCTCCACAACCCTGGGTGAAACGGCCGGGGCCCGAAGCACCGGCCGTTCCTCTACTGCATCAGCCCACTGTGACGTTGGTCGCCTGCAGGCCTTTGGGCCCTTTGGTCACCTCAAACTCCACTCTGGCGCCTTCATCCAGGCTCTTATAACCCTCGGACTGAATCGCCGAGAAGTGTACGAAGACATCTTCTCCATTCTCCCTCTGGATAAAACCGTAGCCCTTGGCCGCGTTGAACCACTTCACTGTACCTTTTTCTTTCATCTGCCTATATTCCTTCTTTACTGAAAATGCATCGACCCAAACCGCCCTGAAACAGGAAAAGGGGGCGCGGATGGACTCACGCAGCCCCCTCTTAGATCTGTCGCCAAGCGGAAAACAAGAGTCAAATGCCATACCATTATACAACAGGAGAACAGTGCAAGACCCGGCCGGTCTGGTGACCCAATTCGAGTTCTACCGATTCCGGTTTTATTTCCGGGCGATCGACCCGGTGTACTTTCCGGCGGGAAAAAGCGGTAACGTGATCCGGGGCGCCTTGGGGATGGTGCTGCGCGACACCGCTTCGCCGGCCGCCTACGCGCGGCTGTTCGAGCCGGGCAGCGGCCTGGGAAAAGCTCCCAGCGGCCTCGGGGACTGGCCGCGGCCCTTCGTGCTACGGGCGGGCAGTCTGGACGGGCGCGCCATCGCCAGGGCCGAGCGTTTCTGTTTCGACGTGCATGTCTTCGACCTGCGCGCGCCGGTGCTCAAGTATTTTCGCGAGGCGTTTGCCGCGTTTGGGGCGCAGGGAATCGGGCCGGGCCACGGCCGCGTTTCGCTGGAACGGGTGGAACAACTCAACCTGGACGACGGGGCGGATGAGGTGGGCCGCCCGCCGCTGATTCTCAATCTCGATCCGGACCTGGACCCGGATCTCGATCCGAGTATCGCACGCGTAGAGCGCGTGCACCTACGCTTCCTGACCCCGACGGAACTGAAGAGCGGCGGGGCGTTGGCGAAGCGCCCGGAGTTCGCCGTCCTTTTCGGCCGGCTGCGCGACCGCATCAGCACGCTACGGGCGCTGTACGGGGCGGGGGCGCTGGAGATCGACTTCCGGGAAGTGGGCGAGCGCGCGGCGAAGATCCGCATGGTCCATTGCCAACTGCAGTGGGAGAAGGTGGAAAGGAAATCCGGGCGCACGGGGCAGACGCATCCGCTGGGCGGTTTCACCGGAGAAGCCGAATACGAAGGCTCGCTGGGGGAGTTTCTGCCGTGGCTGCGGGCGGCCCGGTGGGTGGGAGTGGGCCGGCAAACCGTATGGGGCAAGGGGGACGTGCGGGTGATAGCCTGAGACTTATGAGCCGATTAGCGATTTGCTTGATTCTGACGGCGGGCGCCCTGCTGGCGCAGGCGCCGAAGGCGGAATTGTTGTGGCCGAAGGGTGCGCCGGGCGCGCTGGGAACATCGCCGGAGGA
The DNA here is from genome assembly GCA_003167255.1 of Bryobacterales bacterium. Taxonomy (GTDB): domain Bacteria; phylum Acidobacteriota; class Terriglobia; order Bryobacterales; family Bryobacteraceae; genus PALSA-129. The sequence goes on along the minus strand of PMTR01000090.1, from coordinate 16,060 downwards.
CCAGCCTTCGCTCGCGCCGTTCGTCCTGGCAAAGGGCAGCGCGGTGGGAACCGCGGTGATCGTCTGCCCCGGCGGCGGCTACCAGCACCTTGCCATGGACAAGGAAGGCTACCAGGTGGCCCAATGGCTGAATTCCATCGGGGTGTCGGCATTCGTGCTGCAATACCGCCTGGGGCCGCGCTATCACCACCCCAGCGAGTTACAGGATGCGCAACGGGCGATTCGTCTGGTGCGGTCTCGCGCGGCGGAGTATGGCCTCGAGGCGGATCGCATCGGGATTATGGGCTTTTCGGCCGGCGGGCATCTGGCGTCGACTGCCGGGACGCATTTCGATGCGGGGAACGCGGCAGCGGCCGACCCCATCGACCGCGCCGGCAGCCGGCCGGATTTTCTGGTGCTGTGCTACCCGGTGATTTCCTTTACCAACTACGTGCATCGCGGCTCCATGACGTTCCTCTTAGGCGAGAATCCCGATCCAAAGTTGGTCGAGAACTTGTCGAATGAGTTGCAGGTGACGGCGCAGACTCCACCGGCGTTTCTGTTTCACACCGATGCCGATAAGACCGTGCCGGTGGAAAACAGCGTCTTATTCTACCTGGCGATGCGAAAAGCCGGCGTACCGGCGGAACTGCACATCTACGAACACGGCAGCCACGGTGTTGGCCTTGCGCAGAACGATCCGGCACTGTCTTCGTGGCCGGGGCGGTTAGCAGACTGGCTGCGCGGGCGGGGACTGCTGACGGCCAAGGCCGGAGGGAAATAACGCCCGGAGTCGCAGCATGTGCGCGCCCATGTGGGGCCAGGCTTTCAGCCTGCCGCCGGCTTTTAGCCGGCGTTCTTCGATTGTCGCGAGACGCCGGGCAGAAGCCCGGCGGCAGGCTGAAGGCCTGACCCCACAGGCACGCCAGCGATTCCACTCTTAAATCGTGCACCCAGTCACGGCCGGGCCGAACAGGCTCCGTAGTAACGCATGCTAAACTCTAGGGGTTCCCCATCTCATGGATTTTCTCAAAGGGCTCAACCCGCAGCAGCGGGAAGCGGTAACCCATACGGAAGGGCCGCTTCTGATTCTCGCGGGTGCGGGCAGCGGCAAGACCAGGGTCATCACACACCGTGTCGCGTACATTATCACGGCGCGGCACGTGCCCCCGTCCGCCATTTTAGCCGTTACCTTTACCAATAAAGCCGCCAATGAAATGCGCGAACGCGTGTCGGCGCTGCTGGCCGACGTCAACCTGGATTCGCCGCCCAACATCTCCACGTTCCACTCGTTTTGCGTGCGGCTGCTGCGCAAAGATGGCGATCCGCTGGCGCGCATCCGCCCGGGATTCTCGCGGCGCTTCAGCATCTATGACGACGAGGACCAGCTCGGCGTGGTGAAGGCGGCTTACCGGGGGCTGGGGCTCGACGAAAAGGAGTTCCTGCAGTATCGCGCGGCGCTTTCCAAGATCAGTCGCGCCAAGAACACCAAGCAAGGGCCGGCCGATTTGTTCAAAGCCGCGATCAACAAAGAGAGCGAATCGCTGGCCGCGGTATTTGAAGCATACGAAAAGGCGTTGCGCACGGCCAACGCCTTGGATTTCGACGATCTGCTGCTCGAGGCGGTGCGCCTGCTGCAACACGACCAGTCCACGCGCGAGGCCTGGAACCGGCGGCTGAGCTACGTGATGATCGACGAATACCAGGACACCAACCGCACCCAGTACGACCTGATGCGGCTGCTCTCGGAAAGCCACGGCAACGTCTGCGTGGTGGGCGACGAGGATCAATCCATTTATAGCTGGCGCGGAGCGGACATCCGCAATATTCTGGATTTCGAGCGCGATTTTCCGAAGGCCAAGACCATCCGGCTGGAGCAGAACTACCGGTCGACCAAGAACATCCTGGCGTCGGCCGGCGCGGTGGTGGAGAACAACAAGGCGCGCAAGGGAAAGAAGCTGTGGACCGAGGCCGCCGCGGGCGAGAAGTTGGGGCTCTTCGCCGGCTACGACGCCGAAAACGAGGCGCTGTTCATCGCCGACACCATCGAAAAGCACCTGGCGGCGAATCCCCAGGATCACGTGGCGGTGCTGTACCGCACCAACTTCCAATCGCGGCAGATCGAAGAAGCGCTGCGGCGTTATGGGCGGAAGTACAACATCGTCGGGGGCTTCAGCTTTTATCAGCGGGCGGAAATCAAAGACACCGTGGCGTACCTGAAGCTGGCGGCTTCGAATTACGATTCGGTGAGCTTGCTGCGGGTTGTCAACACGCCGGCGCGCGGCATCGGCAAGACCACCGTGGACCAGATCGAAAAGTACGGACGGGATCACGGGCTCAGCCTGTGGGACTCGATCGAGCGGATCATCGACGATGAGAAGCTCTCGACGCGGTCGCAATCTTCGCTGGTCACTTTCCGCAATCTGATCCAGGAGCTTTCGCTGGTGGCCAGTTCCTCGCCGCTGCCGGATCTGCTCCGGTTCATTCTGGAGCGCACGGGCTACCGGCGCATGCTGGAACAGGAAAAGACGCCGGACGGAGAAGCGCGCCTCGAGAACCTGGACGAATTGGTCACGGCGGCGACGGAAGCGGCGGAGCGAGGCGAATCCATCTCGGATTTTCTGGATCACGCGGCGCTGGTGGCGGAGGCCGACTCGTTTGACGAAAAGTCTTCGGTCAGCCTGTTGACGCTGCACAACGCCAAGGGGCTGGAGTTCCCGGTGGTGTTCCTCTCCGGAATGGAGCTGGGGTTGTTTCCGCACAGCCGGTCGATGGATTCGGAAACGGCGCTCGAAGAGGAGCGGCGGCTGTGCTATGTGGGGATGACGCGCGCGCGCGAGCGGCTGATTCTGACGTGGGCCAAGTACCGGCGGCGCTTCGGCGGCGGCGAGCAGGAGCGGTCGACGCCCTCGTGGTTCCTGAGCGAAGTGCCGGCGGAGCTGATCGCGGAGATGGGCGTGCGCGACGAGGCCGGCGAAATGACCATGCAGGCGGAACGATACGGCGTGCGGACGGTGGTGCGGCGAAACACGTTCACGGGCAAGACCTACAATTCGGTGGAGAATATCCCGCAGTTTTTCGGTGAGCGGGGGTTGCCCTTCAACGCGGCCAATAAACCGATTGCGGCGCCGCAACGGCCGCCCGCGCCTATCGCTCCGAGATTGCCGCAGCCGCCCGGCCCGATGGGCGCGCCGGTTGGAGCCGCAGCCAAGCCGGCGGCGGTTGCGCCGCCAGCCCCCCGCAGAATACGGGCGGGCATGATGGTGGAGCATCCCAAGTACGGCACCGGCACAGTGGTGCGCCGCGAAGGGGACGGCGAAGATGCTAAGATCACTGTTAACTTTCCCCGCTTTGGCCTCAAGAAGCTGATAGAAAAATTCGCAGGACTGAAAAGAAGCTGATGAATACGAAGACAGTTACCGACAAGACAGAACGCAAGAAGCTGAAGCGCACGGCGCGCAAGAAGGCAGCGCCGAAGGCCAAACGGGCCGCAGGTGTGGCACGCGGATCGACCAAGAAGAAGATCCGCCACCAGGCTCAAGGCCAGCGCAAGCGGTAGTGCTTCCAAGGTGGGGCAGGCGGTGCCGCCTGCCACTGAAGTTTCTACATTTCGGTACGGATTTCCTGACGGTCCCACCGCGCGTCGACCAAGCCGAGGCTCATGCCCTGATACAAACCAGATCATAACCTCATGCAGTCGGAAATGTAGAAACTCCAGGGGCAGGCGCTTTCGCCTGCCGACTCCGGCGCGACAAGATCGCCGGCGCTACTGTTTGTTGGCGGCGCGCAGCTTGCTGTGCCAGAATCCGTAGAAGAAATACAGCACCAGTCCGACCGCGAGCCACACGCAGAACCGCACCCACGCCTGGTGCGGAAGGCCTGTCATGATATAGAGGCAACCGGCGGCGGAGAGAAGGCAGACCGGCCAGACCATGGGCACCCTGAACGGCCGCGGGCGGTCTGGTTCCTTGTGGCGCAGGACCAGCACTCCGATGCTGACCAGGATGAAGGCGAAGAGCGTACCGATGTTGGTCAGGTCGTAGGTCTCCCCGGAGTCGCCCACCAGCGCCCACAGCGCCACGAACATTCCGGTGAGCAGAGTGGTGGCCCAAGGGATGCGGGTGCGCGGGTGGATCTTGGCGGCCCACTTTGGCAACAGACCGTCGCGCGCCATGGCGAAGAAGATGCGCGGTTGGCCGTACTGAAATACCAGCAGGACGGCTGACATGGATACCGCCGCGCCCAGGGCCACAATCCAACCGACGGCTGTGAAGCCGGACAATTCGAGAGCGCGGGAGAGAGGGTCGGCCACGCCGAGCAGTTTCTTGTAGGGCACCATGCCGGTCATGACGAAACCGACAATCACGTAGATCAGCGTGCAGATGCCGAGCCCTCCCAGAATTCCGATGGGCAGATTTCGCTGCGGGTTGATGGTCTCTTCGGCGGCGGTGGAGATGGCGTCAAAGCCGATATAGGCGAAGAAGACGATGGCCGCGCCCTGGTGGATGCCTTTGAATCCGTTGGGTGCGAAAGGATGCAGGTTGGCGCCCTTGATATGGGTGATGCCAACCAGGACGAACAGGGTCAGCGCCAGCAGCTTGATGACCACCATGACGTTGTTGGCCGTGGCGCTCTCCCGCGCCCCGCGCAGCAGCAGCCAGGTGATCAGCATCACGATGCCGGCCGCCGGCAGGTTGATGAGGATGGGGATTCCGAAGACGTGCGGCGCGGACTGGATGAGTGCGTGGACCGGCGCGTCCGGACTGAGCAGCGCGGTGCGGTAACCGGTGGACAACCACGGCGGGAGTACCACGCCAAACCCACGAACCAAGGTGCTGAAGTAATCGCCCCAGGAGATGGCCACGGCGACGTTGCCGACGGCATACTCGAGAATGAGATCCCAGCCGATGATCCAGGCGATCAGTTCGCCCAGCGTGGCGTAGGAGTAAGCATAAGCACTGCCGGCTTGAGGAATCATGGACGCCAGTTCGGCATAGCAAAGGCCGGCCAGCGCACAAGCCCCGCCCAGGAGGAGGAAAGAAAACACCAGCGCCGGGCCGGCGCCCACGCGGATCACCTCACCGTTAGGCCCCAGTTGACCGGCCGCCGCGGTGCCGATGGCGCCGAAGATGCCGGCGCCGATCACGGCGCCGATGGCGAGCATGATGAGGTCGCCGGCGCGGAGGCTTCGCTTCAGCCCACCGGAGCCTTCCGTCTCCGAGATCAACGCTGCGATGGGCTTGCGCTCAAAGAGTTGTGACATTACACGGAATTCTACCAGATATGGCCTGCATCCCCGGCGTCCAGCCAATTGGTGCGCGGAAGCTGCGACAATACAAATGAAGAGGCGTTTATGGCGATCACCCTTCGACCGGAGCATGAGAGGGCAATCACTCAGGCGATTCAATCCGGCGCGTATCACAGCCCGGATGAAGTGATTGAGAGGGCTTTGGAAGTGCTCCGTTCTGAAGACCAATGGTTCTCGCGAAACAAAAACGCCATCAATCGGAAAATCGAACGGGCCATTGCGCAGCTTGACTGCGGTGAGGGCATCCCCGGCGAGGAACTGCGCGGCCGGCTCGACAAACGGAAGGCGGCTTGGCTAGCGCAACAAAAGCGCTCATGAGGTCGCGGTAGTATATGGCGATGAGCGCTAACGCCACTAAGCCGCTGCGCCGCTGTGCATGGGCGGAAAGCGATCCCATGCTCTGCGCCTACCATGACGAAGAGTGGGGCGTCCCGGAGCGCGATAGCCGGGCACTGTGGGAAAAGCTGATGCTCGACGGGTTCCAGGCCGGTCTCTCCTGGTCCATCATCCTGAAAAAGCGCGAAGCTTTCCGCGAAGCGTTTCGGGGCTTCCATCCGGCTGTGGTGGCGCGATTCGGCACGCCGGACATTGAGCGATTGATGAAGAACCCGGGCATCGTCCGCTCTCGCGCCAAAATCGAAGCCACCATCGGGGGCGCCCGCGCTTATCTGGCCATGGCGCAGGCCGGCGAAGATTTCTCCCGCTTCGTTTGGACCATGGCGGGTGGCAAGCCGATTCAGAACAAGGGACCAGTTCCAGCGAAGACGGCGCTCTCCGAAGAGATATCCGCGGCGCTGAAGAAGCGCGGCTTCAAATTCGTCGGTCCCGTGATTGTCTATGCCTGGATGCAGGCGACGGGAATCGTGAACGATCACGCCGCGGGATGCTTTCGGCGCAATGCGATTACGCGCTGAGAGATTCCGGGTGGCGTTCAATCGGAGCCGCGCGCGTAAGCAAGCGATTGCGATAGTCTGCGCCAACACGCGCCGGGCGGCCGGCGCAAAGCCGTCATCGCTTGGCTTGCTTGACGGGCAGGCATGCTAGGATTATGGCGCGAGGCGCAATGAAGGACAGGACCCACATCGTGACATTCAAACCTCCTGAAACGAGCACGCAGCGGGTCATCGCCGCTACCGCGGAAGTCGCAGACGACTATCTGGTCCTGCTGAAGGCAAATGGCGAACTGGCTCCCATGTTCGCAATAGAGGTGGTCGAAAGCTGGTCCGAAATCTCAAACTGAGCACCGGATAGGTCACCACTCTTTGCCTTCTAGAAACCGCTCGGCCTGCTCATCCGTCATTGGCGCATCCCAGCACTGCGGCAGGGAGATAGTGCCGGCCAGCGCACCGAGTCTCCGGTGCCCGGATTTCCGCCGGTGCCGCACCAGATCGGCAACCGGCTTGCCGCCGCGAGTAATCGTGACCTCTTCGCCCCGCTCAACCAGCGCAAGCAGACGCGACAGGTTTGCCTTGGCCTCATGAACGTTGAACTGCGCCATTCCTCTACGTTAGCCCAGATGGTTCCAGAAGTTCGTTCGCATATTGCCAGGACGCTTGCTTACTCGCGCGGCTCGGATCGGAGTTCCCGTTGGCGCTAGCCCCAATACTGTCAAGCGCCCGTGCTTCGGCGAGGCATGACAGGCCACGAAAGACGATGGCCTGTCCCACCGAACTGAACAGTATTGGTGCTAGCCCGCCGCCAGCGGATACGCCAGGCTCTCCAGCAGCCACTCGCGGTTGTTGCGCACATCCTCCGTCAGACGCCGGCACAGCTCCTCCCGCTGGTCGAAGAGCCGATAGCCGGCGCGCGGACGCAGATAGCCGCGGGCCTTGGGTTCGCACGCGAAAATGGTTTCCTCGCCTTCCTCATCCGCCATTTGCCGGTAGCGCGCGCGGTTGTCGAGCAGCGCCTTGATCAGGAACGGCATCACGATGGAGTAATCCGACTGCATGCTCTCGGTGGTTTGCAGGTAGGTGTCCTTATCCACCTTGCCCCAGGTGACGGCCTCAGCCGGAGGGCAGGAAGAAAGCGAGCCATCGGTCACCGGCGCGGTGACAATCTGGACGTCGAACTGATAGCCGCGCACGTTGGGCAGGCCCAGCACCTGGCCCAGCGCCGGCTCGGGCTGCAGATTGTAGTTTTTGGGGACGCCGCCGCCCAGGATGAGCGTGCCGAGAGCGTGCACGGAGTTGTCGAAGAGTCCCCAGCGGTGGTAGGCGCAGGCTTCGAAAACTTCGGCGTGAAGGTCCAGATCGAAGGCGTAATGGGGGATCAGGCCGGCTTGCCGCATGGCCCACAGCTTCATGGAATTGAGGAAGACGCTGCCATCGCCGGGCGCGCCCACGAAGATGGGGATGGCAGCGCGATAGCAAGCCGAGAGCAGGCCGCCCGCGACGCCGTTCTGCCGCTCTTGGGCGGCGTAATACTTGCCGAGCAGAAAGCGCAATTCCGTGCCGGCCATCTTGCGCTGGAAGTCGGGAAGAGCCAGGACGGCGGTAACGAAGCGGTCCTGGTCCAGCAGCACGCCTTCGTCGAAGGCCATGTCGGTGACGCGGATAGTGCCTTCGTCGCGCAGCGCGGCGTCGTCGGTGAAGATGGGAACTTCGTGGATGGGGCCGCTCTTGTAGGCGTCCAGGCTGCGGTGGCCGTCGTGGTAGCAGACGGCGTCGGTCGTGCTGAGATAAGCCACCCAACCGGTTTCGAGCAGCGGGATGAGCCAGGTGTGGTGCTGGCCGGAGACGGTGACGGGGCCGGAGACGGCCACGGTGAGCGGGCAGCCCATGCCGATGGCGCGGTCGAGGATCTGGTAGATGCGGCGCAGGAAGGCGCCACCGAAGGACGGCAAGCAGTGTGTGAAGAGTTCGTCCAGGGTGGAGCACTCATCGACGCGGCGGACGTGGACGTAATGACGGTGTTTCGCGGACATCTTCTTGACAGTATCAGACATAGGGCGGCAGCGGCCGCGCGAAAAACACAGGCCGGACCGCCGCCGCTCCCCGTGTTAACTTTGAATCCTAGGGATGAACATTTTATTCATCGGAGATATCTTCGCGTCTCCGGGGCGGCGCATCGTGGCCGACCATGTGCAGGATATCATCGAGACCAACCGCATCGATCTGGCGATCGCCAACGCGGAGAATGCGGCTGGGGGATTCGGCATCACCCCGGCCATCGCCGAAGAACTGCTGGCGCTGGGCCTGGATGTGCTGACGTCGGGCAACCATGTCTGGGACAAGCGGGAGTTGTACGACTATTTTGCGCGGCAGCCGCGGTTGCTCCGGCCGGCCAATTACGCGGGTTCGCCGGGCAGCGGGGTAGTGGTGCGGCGCGCGCGAAACGGCGTGGATTGCGCGGTGATCAACCTGCAAGGGCGCACCTATATGCCTTCCACGGATTGCCCGTTCCGCAAGGCGGATGAAATCCTGGGCGCGCTGGACCCGGCGGTGAAGGTGAAGTTCGTGGACTTCCACGCGGAAGTGACCAGCGAAAAAATCGCCTTGGGCCGCTACCTGGACGGACGGGTCTCGGCGGTGGTGGGAACGCACACGCACGTGCCTACGGCCGATACCCGCATCCTCGCCGGCGGCACCGCCTACCAGACCGATTGCGGCATGACCGGGCCGTACGATTCGGTGATCGGGGTCGAGACCGACGTCATCCTGCAACGTTTTCTCACGGCGCTGCCGGTCCGCATGGAAGCGGCCCGGAAGGGCGTGGAACTGCACGCGGTGATCGTGGACGTGGACGAGACCACCGGCAAGGCGCGCGCCATCCGCCGGCACGCGATCAACGGAGATTGAGACCATGAATCCGACCAACCCGCTTCCGGATATAACGGCGTTTTATATCCAGGAAATCGGCGCGTTGTTGTTCGGCGGCGTTTTCCTCTTTCTCTACAAGCAGTCGCGGGTGGTGTATTTCGGACTGTGGGCGGTGGCGTGGCTGCTGCGGCTTCTGGCGGCCTTCTTCGGATTCGAGTTGCTGCGCACCGGCCACTTCGGGTGGCTGGCGCCTTATGCGGTGTTCGAGTTCGCATTTGCCATCGTGCTGATCGCGGCGGCGCGCGCGGGCTTCGCCTCGGGGTTCCAGGACTGGCGCACGGTGCTGCGGCTCATTTCCATTCTGCCCATCTTCGTGGCGCTGGTGTATGCCTTCGGGTGGAATTCACGGCTGGAAGGCTACCATGCGTCGCACGCTTTGGTGCTGAGCGGCGTGTACATCTACAATTTCATGGCGTTGCGGAAGAACGCCGGGTTGGGAGCGAGGTTTTTCCGGTTCTCGCTGCTGGTGCTGGCGGCGGCGTTTCTGGAAACCGCGGTGATTTTCTTCTACCTCTACCACACCGGCAGCGCGCCGGAATGGGCCCGCTACCTGCAGCACGAGACCTACATCGACTTCACGCTGCACTGCGTGCTGGCGTTCGCGGCCATGGCGATGTGGAATGAAAGCCAGATCGACCGCATTCAGGATCTGGCCGCGGAAGTGGATCACCTGCGCCGCGAGAACCGGCAGAGCATGGACCTGGACTATCTGACGGGGCTGCTGAACCAGGCGGCGCTGGCGCGGCGCGTGGAACAGCCGGGCCCGTTCGAAGGTGTGGTGGCGGTGTGCGACATGGACAACTTCAAGGACATCAACGACCGCCATGGCCACCTAGTGGGCGACGAGATCTTGCGCAACATCGGCAACTTGTTGCAGGCTTCCATCCGCCACCAGGACGAGGCCTTCCGCTGGGGCGGCGACGAGTTCGTGATCCTGTTCCACAATCAACTGCCGGAAGTGGCGCAGAAGCGCATGGTGGATATCGAAGCCCGGCTGCGCGATTTCCGGGTGCGCGGCCACGGCGTGTTGCCCATCCGATTCAGTTGGGGAACGGCCGAAGCGCGCGAACGCGTTTTGCGCGAAGCGCTGGACGAAGCCGACCAGAAAATGTACGGGATGAAACGGGAACGCGCCGGCGAGGTCCCCGCGCGGGAGCGCCCGCCGGCCGTTTGAAAGTGGGACAGGCCTCCCGGCCTGTCATTCTGATTTGCGGAGCACGTTCGCAATGCGTCAAGCTACACTTGTGAGGCGAGAAGACAGGCCAGGAGGCCTGTCCTACTTCACCCAAATGACCGTTTTCCAACCGAGCCCGAGGTCGATGTTGGCGGTGCCGTTTACGATGATATTGAGCAAAGTGGTTGTCACGCTGCTGGGCGCGACGCCTTGGGGAATTAGCACATTGATCTGCCAGACGCCGGGAAACTGGTCCAGCCCGGAATATTGGATGTGCTGGCCCGTTTCGCCCGAGTAGCCGTTGACGTCAACCCCGTTGATGAACACTGTGAGCGCCGCGGGCGCCGGGAGCGCGCCTGGAGAACTTCCGTCCGACGGGGCATTGGGAACGAACCCCTGGCCGGTGGCGTAGATCGACATTACCGAGCCGCGGGGCGCCGGATTGCTGGGGCCATTCACGGTGTTGTCCTGGTTGATCACGCAGGCGCCGCGGTAGGTCCCCGTGAAATTCTGGCAAACCAGGATTCCCGGCGATGCGGCTGCCATGGGCACCAGCGTGGCGCCCAGAACTTGCCCCGTGGAAAAGCGGACCACCTCGACATCGGCGTTGCCGACGGTGCGGGCGGTATTGGGCACCACGAAGTTGATCTGCCCGGACGGGTGGTCGGGCGGGATGGGGGCGCCAACGTAATATAGCGGTGTGGCAACGCCATCGACGAACACCTGGACGTCGTTCAAGGTGGTCTGCATGGGGTACGTGCCATTGAATGCGCCTGTTACGTCGCCGAATTGGTCGCCGGCGCAATTCGCGCAGGGGAAGAGAGTCCCCAAGACTCCCGGCGCCAGCGGGTGCGCATTCAACGTGTTGTTGCTCGAACTGTCAAAGGGCGCGCACAGATTGGGCGCCTTGGACGCAAATGCGGCCATGAAAGTCGCGCCGTTGCAGGCATTCAAGCCCGGGAAGTAGAACGCCACGCGGTTGGCGTCGTCGGCGACATAGAGCGCGCCGTATTGATCCTGGGCCACCGCCAATGGGTGCAAACCGATGTTGCTGCCGTTGTAGCTGGAAACTTCCTGAATGCCGGAAATGGATCCGTTGCCCAGCAGCACGGAGTTGTAATTGGCATAACGCAGCGAGACGCCGCCGTTGGTATTGGCTACCCAGATTTCACCGGTTTGCAGGTTGACGAAAACACTCTGGGGGTCACTCAGGCTGCCAATGAAAGTGGCCGCGGCCTCGCCGGATTGGGTGCTGCTCGAGTGCGGATCGTTGAAGATCAGAATGCGGTTGTTGCCGCTGTCGGCTACATACACATAGCCGTTGGAGTCGCAGGAAACACCATGCGGGTTGTTCATGCCGGTGAGGTCGCTGCCGGTGGCCTTGCCGTTGAAACCTTGCTGGCCGAAGACAATGGTGGCGGCTTTGCCGTTATCGCTGCCGGCGGCGAAGGTGCCGTTGGTCATGGGAATATACAGCACGCGGTCATCGCCCTGATCGGATACCACCAGGCCATTTACGCCGGAGAAGGCCAAGCCATAGGGAGCGGCCATCGTGCTCGAAGTGGGGTCGGGGATCTTCGTCGTGAAATTCTGCTGGCCGAGCACCAGGTCGGCCGCTTCGGGATTGGCGGAGCCCGTGTAGGCGAATGGAGCCGGGAAGCGCAGAACACGGCCGTTCAGCGAATCGGCCACGTAGAGGTTGCCATGGGAATCCACCAGCAGGCCGATGGGGCGGTAGAGGCCCGATGAGTTGGGCTTGGTGCCGTCGTTATTCGGGTAGTTGACCAGCGCGCTTTGCATATCCGGCTGGCCGAGGACAATATCGGCTCTCGCGCCGGGTTTGAGATTCCGCAAATCCTTGAAGCCCAGCACCCGGTTGTTTCCGGGATCGGAAATGTACAAGTGCGGGACGCTTCCAGTGGCGTCGATGGCTATGGCCGAGTCCGTTCCGATGACGTTGCCAAACTGGAATTCGCGGCCTTCAATCAGGTTGATGGAGTTGGTGTCGTTGCGGTCCTGGCCCAGAACCCGGGTGGCGGAGGTGAGCGTATTGCCCGATATCGGGAGGTCTACGACGCGATTGTTGCCGCTGTCCGCCACGAACAAATCGGTGCTGGTAGCGAACGCGCCGCCGGGACCATACAGCGTGTTGGCGGCGGGCCTGGGAAGGCCGTTGTTGGGGTAGCGGCACGCAGCGTAAGTGGGCAAACCGGTTTGTTGTGCCGGGCAGGTGGTGTTCGGCTGCCCATAAATGGATTTGGCTTGCGGCGGGGTGCCATCGGTGGGCCAGTTGGCGAAGGTATCGAACAGAAGGATCCGGCTGCTGCCGGAATCGACCACGCCCACCGCCGGCGTGCTTCCGGTGAGGAAGAATACGCCTTCCGGGCTCGACATGACCGTCTTGTCCAACAGGGCCTGGTACACGGTCAGGTCAGTGGGGAAAACGAATGTGGCTGGAAAAACTTCCATGATATGGGGGCTCGCCGACATGCCCGTGGTGAAGGGCGGGGTGAAGACCATCACGCGGCTGAAGGTCGTAGTGAAATCGGTAACGAACAAGTTGCCGCTGGGATCGAAAGCCAGGGCGTCGGGCAGGAAGAATTGGTTGGTGATGTATTTAGCGGTGGCGTTGCTTGTGCTCAGTTGGGTTTGCAGGGACACGAAATCGTTCTGGCCGAGTTCGAGATCGGCCGTCAGACCGCCGCCACCGCTCGCAACATCGCCGGCCTTAAATCGCAGGACGCGCAGGTTGCCGGCGTCGGACATCCAGAGATTCCCCTGGCTGTCGAAAGCGATCGAGGACTGGAGAACGGCAGTGCCGTTCGTCAGAAAGACGCCTTGGGCGTTGGGTGTAGCCTGCCCGGTATAGTTGACAACCCGCGTGCTGAGGGTGGCTTGGCCGATCCACAAGTCCGGCGTGGGGAACTGTTTCTGCTGTTGCGTGACCTGATTGAACGGATTGGGGTAGCGCAGCACGCGGTTGTTGCCGCTGTCGGCAACATACAGGTCGCCCTTGTAGGCGGCAACGCCGGTAGGTTGGTAAAGGCCGGTGGAGTAAGCCGTTGCGGGCCCGCCCGGGAAAGTCGTGAGGAGATCGGGCTGGCCGATGGCCAGATCGGCCTTCTGGCCGCTCTGGAAGCTGTTGGCGTTTTTCCACGCCAGCACGCGGTTGTTTTGGGTATCGCTGACGTAGAGGATGGGTGGCGAAACCGAGGTGTCGACCGCCACGCTTTGCGGGGAGTAGAATTCGCGGCCATCCACCAGATTGGGATTGAGGCTCGTGATGTTCAACGCGGGAGATCCGATTGATCGCGAGGGGACCGAGTTCAGAGTAATCTGCGCAAACCCGGTAACGGCGCCGGCAAAAGCCAAAGTAAGGACAGAGATGTACTTTTGAGTCATGAAGATTCCACCAGGATGGCGCGACGCGGATGCGCTCACTAAGAGGATACCAGACAAGGGGCTGCATGCAAGTATGTTCGGTACTGGCTGGCCCCGGGGACAGGGGTGGAACCGGCGGTTTGTTACACTGAGGATTGCTCCAGGAGACACCTACCACCAGGCCCCGGGTTTGTGCGGTGAGCTTCTTGAACACCACCCCGTTGGTGTGGGGGATGCTGCACGGCCCCCAGAAGGGAATCTTCGAGCTGGATTTCCGGGTACCCTCGGGCTGCGCCGAGCAGTTGGCGTCGGGCGCCGCGGATATCGGTATCGTCCCGTCTTTCGAGTTGACACGGCAGGACTTAGAGATAATTCCAGGCGTCGGGATCGCTTGCCATGGAGCGGTTCGCAGTATCCTGCTGGTATCGTCGCGGGCGGCTGGCGAAATCCGTACTCTGGCAGTGGACAGCAGCTCGCGGACGTCGGTGCAACTGGCGCGCGTGATTCTGGAGCGGCGGTACGGGGCCGAGCCTGTTATGACCGCCCATGCCCCCGATCTGGAGGCCATGTTGAGAGTAGCGGATGCGGCTCTGATTATCGGCGACCCGGCGCTGCGGATCGAACCGGAATGTCTGCCTTATCACGTTTACGATTTGGGCGCCGAGTGGGTCGAGATGACCGGGTTGCCGATGGTGTTCGCGGTTTGGGCCGGCCGGCGCGCATCGGTCACCCCGCCCGTGGCCGAGGCGTTTCGGGAATCCTGCCGGTATGGGCTCGGGCGAATCGAGGAAATTGTGGCTGCGGAGGGCCCGCGCCGCGGATTCTCCGCTCGCCTGGTGCGGGAGTACCTCACCAACCACATTGTGCATGAACTGGGTCCGCGCGACTATGAGGGGATGGAGTTGTTCCTGCGATACGCGCGGGAGGGTGCGGGACGTCCGGTCTGAACCTGCGAAAAGTGGGGCAGACCCCCTGGTCTGCGCGGGTCCCCCTGGACCCGCTCTCCTGTCGAGGAATNNGCCGACGGGGGCGTCGGCCGCAGTCCAGGGGGACTGCCCCACGATGAATGCCGGTATTCGGTTACGCGAGAAGTATGTGGCGTCGGGCGGTGCCGCCTGCCGAGCCCGTTGACGGGCGGGTTTCTTCACAGCCTCGTTTGACCGGGGGATCTCCGGTTTCCTATACTGAAAGGACGCATATGTATTTCCTGGTGATGTTTGTCCACGTCGTGGTCTGTATCTTTCTGATCATCGTAGTATTGCTGCAGAGCGGAAAGGCGGCGGACCTGGCCGGCGCATTCGGCGGCATGGGTTCCCAGACGGCCTTCGGGCCGCGCGGTTCGGCGACTCTGCTTTCGAAGGCGACCACCATATCGGCCGTGTTGTTCATGGTGACGTCGCTTTCGTTATCGATTCTGGCGACGCGCAACGCGGGACTAGGCACGTCGGTTCTGGAAGGGGTTCCGCAGAAGAGCGCTCCGGCGCAAGTGCCGGTACCGGTTCCGGGGCAGACGCAGGCGCCCGCTCCGGCGAGCGGGCCGATTCCGATCCAAGTGAACCCGCAAAAGGGCGATAACCCGAACGAGGTGAAAATCGACCTGAAGGACCTGAAGTTGCCGGCCGCCCCGGCGACGCCGCCGGCAGGCCAGAAATCGGCCCCGCCAGCAACCAAGAAGTAGCACCCGAAGACGCGGAGGTGGCGGAATTGGCAGACGCACTAGCTTGAGGTGCTAGCGGGAGCAATCTCGTGGGGGTTCAAGTCCCCCTCTCCGCACCATTTATTTTCAGTAAGTTACGGGAAGCGGCCATTCGGAAACAAGTGGCTTCTTTTTGTGGTTCTGTAGCTTATCTGTAGCTTATGGGCAGCGCCCGTGTCGGCGCTGCCGTTCGATGTTCGGCGGAAGGATGCCGTCATCACTGTAATCACCGTCTTCACTCCAGCACCAATGCTCTCCAGTTTGGCCGCTGAAGGCCCACATCGCCCCGCAGTTCGATCCACACCGGCCCTAAGTGCGGTGGCCTTTGCCCCAACTCTGTTTTGTTCCACCGCACATGATTGGCTTGCCTTGGGCGTCATTCAGAACTTTGCCGGTCTTGCGATCACGCTTCGGCAGCGACACCAAGTGCCGCCTGAAGCCTGTGCCTTTTAGATCGTTGGCAAAACCATTGCCGCAATCGGGGCAGCGTTCGTCGGCCAGTTGTGCAACTTCCTGCGTTGAAGCCATACGTCGCCTTCCTTGCGTTCACAGCACGTAAACTGAACGATCTTCCCGCACCATGTACACTTCGATTCCAAGCTGCTTCACGACGGGTTTGACCGGCACGATGTATTCCCGAAACCAAGCCGTGTCAGGGTAAGCCAATGCGATTTGACTGTATGCGTCAGAGGAACCGCAGG
>PMTR01000001.1 GCA_003167255.1 Bryobacterales bacterium | reverse complement strand
GCCCCCTACGTGTCGCGCACCCGCAGCGCGAGGCAGGGTTGTTCACGGGTATTTCGGGGCAGGCGACGAAACTCCCAAACGCTAGCGGCTGAGTGATCGGGGGGTTGCGTAGGCCTCTCCCTGAAACGTCCATCGGGCGGGTGAGCGCAGGATCAGCCGGACGGGCGCGATTAGGTAGACTGCTTTGCGACACCGCTCACTTGGGTCAGGCCGTCTTCGATCCGGTACTGAAACGGTGAGGCTTGCCCTCTTTGTATTCCCCGACGCTAGCCGTTCGTCCATCAGGATCGAAAATCAGGAAACCGGACCGTTCATCTCGAGGCGGGGGGTAAAGACCGCTGGTGTCGGAAGTTGAGGGCTCCGTCCAGCGCGTATAGCGGCATACCCGACCGGTAAGAGTTCCCGAGACAACTACCTGCCTCGTTGTCGATCTGTTCCCGCTTGTCAATGCGTTGCCGCCGAAATTGCCACTCATCAGGGCTGCAAGTGTATTTGGTTTGACGGACTTCTCTTCATTACCGTGTATTTGCTCGCCATCGCGAGCCAACCGCACGGTGGCAAAACGAAAGTCCCATGAACCGTCAATATTTGCGGGGCAATCCTCTGTCAGCGCAACGCCCATCAGACACAGGAACTCGCGGTGTGCTCGGATTGATTCAATCGCTTCCTCTTTCTTGATATTCTCTTCAGCGGTACGTTCGTGAACACGTGCCAGCGCTTCTGGGATCAGACCGTCTGGATCGCTCCAATCTTTGGCGGCATTCAACAGTTCCGTAGCGGCATCGACCATACCCGAGTCGACTAGTATATTCGCAAGGTTTCTCGTGCCGCGCGGCATCTTGAGCTCGTTGCACCTTGCATACTGCCGAGCCGCGTGAATCGGGAGGTCAACCAGACTGTAGGCATATCCAAGATTGTTGATCCAGTATGGTTCAGGATTACGCTGCTCTTCGCGAGTCACAAGTTCAAAGTGATAAATGGCGCACTTGGCGTAAGTGTCGAGGTAATCGTAGGCGAGGGATCCGCGAAACTCTATGTCGCCGGGATTTTTCTGCAATATCAGTTCGCCTAGGCTAAACGCATACTCCGCCTGGCCTAGATCTCTGGAGATTGAATAGAGCACCTTCAGGGCGCTTATGCGGCTTTCGGCTGACAAGCCGTCGGACCTCAACAAGCTCTCGACGCGCTTCCGGGCCTCCTCCGGCCTCTTTGCGCTACAGAGACACTTTGCGCCGCTGATAACATAAGGCGCGCGATCCTCGGGTGCACCGAGAGACGATGCTGCAAAGTAATAGCGGGCGGCGTCCTCATATTGTTCGAATTTCTTTAAAGAGCCCGCTAGCAACGCAGACGGCAGAGAATTATTGGGGTGGTTTTCTTGCAGCTCTAAAAGATCGGCGCGGCTCCCTTCGCGTCCAATCCGGTAGGTCAGGTTGTAGTACAGTGCCTTCCACACGATGATCTTCTCGACGGCGTCGGCAGGAATGGCCCGAAGGCCCTCCTCGAACACCTTCTCTGCGGCGCGGATATCTCGGTCTTCGATCGCAGCCCACAGGTCGGTCCAGGACTTCAGAAAACCCGGTTCTTCCTCCTGCGCAAGCTCGGCTACTTGTGGTGCCTCTCTCCCTTGGTCAACAACGGGAATTGCTGGTTCGGACCGCGCAGCACCTGCCTCGATCTCGGAACGAGTCGTAACTACTTCCGTTATCAACTGTGCGTTTCGTGCGATGAGGTCCGACAGCATCTCGTGTGCTTTTGCGAACGCGGAGTCGGGTCGCGCTGGGTCAAACGGGATGTACTCTTGGTCCCCCTGAAGTTCACCTATGTCCACACCAATTTCAACAAACAGGATCAGGTGCTTGTTGGCCTTAATAGCATAGCCGGACTCTTGCAGAACCCAGGGCGGCGCACTCCAGCGCGTGTCAGCGGCGCTCTCGCGCAGGATCTTGAACGCCTGCTGAATACGATTGCCCTGTGGGCGGATCGGCTTTCGCTTGGTCAGAATGCCGACGAAGACATCTGAGTCGTCGATCAATCGCTGCACCTTGGCGGAGACTGACTCAACTTCTCCGGGTTCGGCGGATTTCCAATCGAATCCGAGCCTCTTGAAGCGAGACAGAAATTGTTCGACACGCTCTGTCTTGGGGCGGTCCGTAGGCTGGAAGCTCTTCGCGACAAAGGCAGTGAGTGTCTTCATGGTTGGTTCAATACGGTCCTAAACGTAGCATCTGTTGACTCCTGCGGCGAAGGCCTAGCCCGATTGGATCTCAGCCGCCGGGGGATCGAGACCCGAGATCCGTCCCTTGACTTCATCAACCACTGCCGTTGCGCGGGCGAGCACTTCGCGCGCCTCCTCGGTGGACGGCTCAATGGGATCGCCGGGATACCGAAACATCCAGGCGTACTTGCTCAGGTCAACGATTCGGTCCACAAGTTGTTCCAGACTGGGATCGAGTCGGACTGCCTGACTGCCCAACCTGCCAAGGTCGTGTGTCTTGGGAAATGGCACATCGGACCAGACAAGAAAGGCCTTGAGCGCCTTCTCGACCGCCTGCTGGCAATGGAAGACGGCATCTTCAGGCGCCGCCGGCTCTGCCGCCAGGTCGATTCCGGCGTAGCGCAAGTCGCTCGATGCTTTGCGCAACCAGGATGCCGTGTCGGCCAGCCTTTGGGGGTCAGGCTGCATACAACAACTTGCCCTCCCGCTGAACGGTCGAAGGCAGAGAGGCTCGCAAGTGAAGGCGGCTGTCAAATTCGGCGCGCGTCCAGACCAACAGGTCCACCGCCGCACCGAGCCGCCACAAGGCCCGATAAGCAGGCCCGGTGTCGCGCATCGCCGCAGGAGTGGTGTCGGGTACCACGATCATCAGATCGTAATCGCTGTCAAGGTCGGCATCGCCTCGCGCAACGGAGCCGAATAAATAAATGCGCTCTGGACGGAAGATCTGGACTAAACGGTCGATGATCCCGCCCAGGACCGGGTCCTCGCTTGACGGCGCTTTCGCTGACTGAACCGTTTGCATAATCTACCGTTGTGCGGTCGTTCTTAGTTTGCCACAAAGGTAATGTGGTGGAGGCGGGGGGAGTTGAACCCCCGTCCGAGAAGGCCCGTCATGAGGAGAACTACGTGCGTATCCGGCTCATTAATTTTCGACCAACGCTTCAAAGCCGGCGAGAGCGGCGAAGGCCTAGCCCGATTAGATCTCGACCGCCGGCTCCGGACCGAAGCCTTGGGCCTATCCCGCAAAATGACGCTCACTCACCGCCGCGCGGGCTCAGCGGCTGGAGCGGCCACTTAATTAATTAAGCAGCGTATGCAAACTGCGTATTGGCAGTTGTGTTTTTCCGATCGTTTTACGGGAGCTCGGAACCCGGCACGCCTCCCCACCACGATTCAATCCCGTCGAATCCGTTACGCCCCCTCAACCGAGCAGCGCCTGGTGGGTATCCGTTCCCATCTTACCATGCCGGGCTTATAATCGTAGTATGCGTATGTGGGGCAAGTTTGCACTCGTCTTCGCGGCCGTTGTGCTGGCCGCCACGGCCCTCTGGGCGGCCACCGCCATGACGACGCTCAAGATCATCGTCAAGACCCAGTCGGGGCGGCCGATCGATCGCGCCGAAATCATCATCCAGTGGAACGCCAACGCGAAACATCCACGGTCGAGCTTCGGCAAGAATGTCAGCACGAAGTTTGAGATGCGGTCGAACCAGGAGGGCGAAACCACCATGCCGCCGATCCCGCAAGGGAACATCCGGGTCCAGATCAACGCCAAGGGCTACCAGACCTTCGGCAACGTCTTCGTGGTGGACGAAGAAGAGAAAACCATCGAGATCAAACTCAACCCGCCGCAACAGCAGTATACGTCGCACTGAGGGAGACCGGCTTCGAATTCCGAATCTGCGGGTGAGACTGCGGCATCTTTGTAGTGCTGAACCAAGGAACAGATGGACGCTTAGACAACAGGAGTGCGCCGCCTGAAAGGCGGCGGCAGCCA
>PMTR01000150.1 GCA_003167255.1 Bryobacterales bacterium | reverse complement strand
GTGGGAAGCCGCGGCGCTGTGGGTGCCTTTGCCGACGGACTCCTGGAAGCCTTGCCTCCCCGCATCGACGCCTTGTGCCCCATCGGATCGGGCGACGCGCTCGCGGCCGCCTACACCTGGTCTGCCTCTCGCAACGCCAGCCCGGCTGAAGCGCTGCGCTGGGGCGTGGCCGCCGGCACCGCTTCGGCGCGCCTGCCCGGCATGAACTTCGCAAGCCTCCACCAGACCGAGGAAATCTACCGCCAGGTGGAAGTGAGGCGCGCCGAATAGCGCGCGGCGATTCCAGCTTGGCTCCCGACCAGCATCGGTTTTTGCGTTCGGCCGGAGTCGTTTCGGCCGCCATTTCGCTCAGCCGCCTCACCGGCCTGGTGCGCGAAATGGCTATGGCGCGTCTCTTCGGCGCCGGCCCCGCCAACGACGCCTTCCAGATCGCCTTCCGCATTCCCAACCTCACCCGCAACCTGTTCGCCGAGGGCGCTTTCTCCTCGGCCTTTGTTCCGGTCTTCGCCCAATACCTCACCGGCAAGGGAAAACGCGCGGCCGCCGAACTCTCGAGCGTCGTTGCTACCGCGCTAGTCCTGGTGGTGGGAGCGGTGTGCGCGCTGGGCATGATTTTCAGCCCGCAACTCGTCACCCTGCTGGCGCCGGGATTCCGTGCCGTGCCTGGCAAGTTCGAACTGGCCGTCCTGCTCACCCGCATCATGTTTCCCTTCCTGGTGCTGGTGGCGCTCGCCGCGCAGGCCATGGGAGCCCTCAACGCCTGCGACCGTTTCGGCGTTCCCGCGCTGGCCTCAGCGTTCTTCAACATCGGCTCGGTGGTATTCGGCCTTGCCCTGGGTTACACCGCCGGCCGCCGGTTCCATCAGGGCCTCATCGTATCGATGGCTTGCGGCGTGCTAGCCGGCGGCGCGCTCCAGTGGTTGTGGCAGGTCCCCAGCTTGCGGCGCGCGGGCTTTGCTTACCGCCCGCGCCTCGACTGGCGACACCCCGGGCTCCGTCAAATCCTGCGCCTGATGATTCCCGCCATCCTGGGAAATGCCGCGCTCCAAATCAACGTCACCGTCAACAGCAACCTGGCATCCGGCATCACCGACGCCGCCGGCCGCGTCATCGATGGTCCGGTGAGTTGGCTGGGCTACGCCTTTCGCTTCCTGCAACTGCCGCTGGGGCTGTTCGGCGCCGCCATAGCCACCGCCACGCTGCCCGCCGTCTCCCGCAGCGCCGCCGCCGGCCGCATGGACGAATTCCGCGCCACCCTCGCGCGTTCGCTCTCGCTCGCCATGCTGCTTACCATTCCTTCGGCGGTCGGGCTCGCCGTGCTCGGGGAGAGCATCATCGGCGCCATCTTCCAGGGCGGCCGCTTCACCGCGTACGACACCCATCAGACCGCCGTGGCGCTCGCCTGGTATAGCGCCGGCCTGGCCGGTTACGCAGCCGCCAAGATCCTCGCGCCGGCCTTTTACGCGCTCAACGACGGCCGCACCCCGGCGCTCGTCAGCGTCGCGTCGATTGCCGTCAATCTGGTGGCTGCCTGGGGTCTGGTGCGTTGGGCGGGCATGGGCCATGCGGGTCTCGCGCTCTCCACCTCGGCCGTCGCGCTGTTCGCCGCCGCCACCCTGTTAGCGCTGATGCGCCGGCGCTTGGGCTCGCTCGATGGCCGGACGCTCGCTTCGAACGCCGCCAAAATTGCCGCCGCGTCGGCCCTGATGGGTGCGGTTTGCCGCGCTGCGAGCCTGGCTGTTCACTCGATCGCCGCCCCCGGACGCATCGCCCATCTTGCCGACATCGCCGTTTCCATTCCTCTCGGAGTCGCCATTTTTTACGCCGCCGCGCGCGCTCTCGGCGTCCCGGAACTGGAGGCGCTGAAAGCCGCATGCTACACTTCGGACAGCAATGCTCCCCGATTTGAACTTGGTGATCCGCCTCCAGGACATCGATAATCGCCTCGCCGATCTGAGCCGCGAGATCTCCGCCTTACCCAAACACATCGCCGAAATCGAAAAGAAGCTCGGTGCGCATGAACGCAAGCTGGAGGCCGACCGCGCCGCGCTGGCCGCCAACCAGAAGGAGCGTAAAAAGCGTGAAGGCGATATCCAGGTGCAGGAACAGAAAATCTCGAAGCTGAAAGACCAGATGCTTCTGGCCAAAACCAACGACCAGTACCGGGCCTTTCAGAACGAGATCGATTTCTGCCAGAAGGAAATTCGCACCGCCGAAGATCGCATCCTCGAATTGATGGGCGAATCCGAGCCGCTCGATAAAAACGTGAAAACCGCGGAAGTGGCGCTCAAGTTCGAAAAGGCCCAGGTAGCCTCCGAATCGGTGGTGGCCCGCGAGCGCACCGCCGTCGATGAAAAAGCCTCGCGGGAGTTGACGAAAGAACGCGCAGGCATCGTGGCCTCCATCACGCCCATCGTCTACAAACGCTATGAGCGCGCCCGCTCTGTGCGCAGCGGCATCGGAATCGCCGAAGTGGTGGCCGGCCGCTGTAGCGTCTGCAACATCGCCTTACGGCCGCAGTATTTTCAGGAACTCAGAAGGGGAGATGAGGTGATGATCTGCGAGACCTGCCACCGCATTTTGATCTACACCCCCCCGCAGTCCTTCGAGGACCTGGTCGATGGTGCGCAGGCTCCCGCCACTCCGTAGTGGGACAGGCCTCCCGGCCTGTCACTGCATACATGGAGCACTGGGTAGCCGAAGAAGACAGGCCAGGAGGCCTGTCCCACTTACCGGTCGCCGAAGCTGTAGCCTACCCACACCATTCCGGACATCACTATGTTGCTCCCAAACTGCGTCAGATTGGGAACGTAGTGGATATCGAACTGCGGGCGGATGAAGATGTGGTCGGTGACAAAGATCTCTACGCCCGCGCCGCCATGCACATTAAAGTGGTTGGCGCTTTGGATAAACTGCGACGAATTCTGGTTGCCCAGTATGGAACTGGAGGCACCGGCCTCATAGAACTTGAGATTCGCGGCGCCGATGCCGCCTTCCAGCTTGAGGGCCACTTTCTTGGTGTTGACCGGCTCGAAGATCCCGTTGATATCGAATATGGTCATGCGGGACTGTATGGATAGACTGTTCAGTCCTTGCGACGCAGCCGACCCGTTCAGGTTCACGTAAGTCTGCTTGCCGGGCTGCAAAGCGACCTCGCCGCCGATACCGAATTTCTTCCAAAGCATCAGGTCGCCGCCAAAGCCCAGCGTGAAGCCGCTCAGCGCGGGGGTCGTTACGCAAGGCCCGTATGGATCGGTTGACCCCGTGCACGGCAGCAAAGCTTGATCGACTTGGCCGGCATTGGCCTTGTCATGGATGAAGCCGAATCCCAGGTTCAAGTCGAATGCGCTCTGGGCGCTGGCAAATGGAATCGAACACAGCAGCACGAAAAGCAGCGGAAGGTAGTGGGAAATGCGTCTCACGTCGGAAGTCTCCTCTGTTTGTTCGGAATGCGCACGAACTTCTTTTTTATTATCGTTGATCGCGGTCATCCGCGATTCCCTAAGTTTCGGCCCGGAACGACATGCCGTGCCGCTTCATCTTTTACGACGCGGGCGCGCCAATCGGGGTTTCATGCCTATTGTACCTGAGGTCTCTGGCATTTCGGGCAGAAGTGCGAGGATCGCTGCGCCACCAGCACCCTCCGGATCAATGTGCCGCATTTCACACATGGCTCGCCGGTGCGCTGGTACACGCGGTGGCTGAATTGAAAGAAACCCTTACGGCCCTGGGCGTCGATATAATCCGAAATGGAAGAGCCGCCCGCCGCGATGGCTTCCGTCAGCACCGTCACCATGCCGTCGAAGAGCCGCCGCACACGCGCCTCGCGCAGCCGCGAAGCCACCGCCATGGGGTGGATGCCCGCGCGAAACAGCGCCTCGTCGGCGTAAATGTTGCCGACCCCTCGCACGAAAGCCTGGTTCAGGAGCAACGCCTTGATACGAGTCTTGTGGCGCTTCAGCCGCGCCGCGAACTCTTCGAACGGGACTTCCAGCGGCTCCGGCCCCAGCCGCGCCACTCGCGCGGGGAACTCCTCGCTGAACTCGATACAGCCGAACTGCCGGCTGTCGTCATACAGCAGCCGGCCGCGGTCGAACGTGAAGATGGCATGCGTGTGCTTGCCGGCCGCGCCGCCCAGCAGCAACCGCCCCGTCATACCCAGATGAATCGTCAGGAAGCCCGAGTCGAGCGCCAGCACGATGAACTTGCCGTAGCGTTGGATCGCGCCAATCCGCCGGCCTTCGAGGCGCGCCGACACCCGCTCCGGCGGGGCCCCGCGCAAGATCCGCCGGCTGCGGAATTCCACGCCCGCGATGCGCCGGCCTTTCAGTCGAGCGATGGATCGGGTAACGGTTTCGACCTCGGGAAGCTCGGGCACTTCAGTGCCGCGCCACGCCCGGCGCCGCTCCGGCTTCGCGCTGATCCGCGGTGCGCGTCCGCGTCATGCGGCCGATGCCGGTGTAATCGAATCCCGCAGCCGCCGCCGCCTCGGGTGTGTACAGGTTGCGGCCGTCCACCAGGATCCGCGTCGCCATCCGGCCCGCCAGACCGGCCAGATCCAGCGTGCGGAATTCCTGCCATTCCGTCACCACCACCAGCGCGTCGGATTCCTGCGCCAAATCGCCGGCCGACTCGCAATAGCGAATCTTGAGGTCCGGCCGCTGCTCGCGGCACGCGTTCATGGCAATCGGGTCGTAGGCCTTCACCCGCGCGCCCATCGCCAGCAGCCGTTCGGCAATGTGCAGGCTGGGGGCGTCGCGCAAATCGTCGGTATCGGGCTTGAACGCGAGGCCGAGCAGCCCGATGGTGCGCCCTTTCAAGATGTAAAGTTTTTCCTGCAGCTTCTGGATCACCATCTGGCGCTGCGCCGTGTTCACGTCGAGCGACGCCTGTAGCAGCCGGCTCTCATAGCCGTACTCGCGCGCCGTGTGCAGCAGCGATTGAATGTCTTTTCCGAAGCAACTGCCGCCCCAGCCCAGGCCCGGGTTCAGAAACTTCTTTCCAATCCGCGAATCCAGGCCGATGCCCGTCATCACTTCCGGCGCTTCCGCTCCCACGCGCTCGCAAATATTCGCGATTTCGTTGGCGAATCCGATCTTCATCGCCAGAAATGCGTTGGCGGCGTACTTGATCATCTCCGCGCTGGTCAGCGTCGTCGTGAACAGCGGCACGTTGCTCAAACCCGCCGGCCGCGGCACCCCGTGAGGCGCTTCGAAGCTCTGCTCCACCAGCGGTTGGTAGAGCTGGCGCATGATCCCCAGACTCTCTTCATCCGAGGCGCCGATGACGATCCGGTCCGGATACAGCGAATCGGCCAGCGCGCAGCCTTCCCGCAGAAACTCCGGGTTGCTCGCCACGCCGAACCGGATGTGCCGCCGCTCCCCCGGCCGCGCGTCCGCAATGCCTTCCCGCACCAGCGCTTCCACCAGGTTGCCGCTGCCCACCGGGACCGTGGACTTGTTGACCACGACGCGAAATCGCGTGCCGTCCATGGCCGCCCCGATGCTCCGCGCGGCCGTTTCCAGATAGGATAAGTCGGCCTCCCCGGAGGGTAGCGGCGGCGTGCCCACGGCGATGAAAATCACGTCGCTTTCCGCCGCCGGCCCGGCCAGTTCCGTCTGGAAATCGATCCCGCCCCTGGCCGCCGCCAGCAGAAGCAGCTCTTCCAAGAAAGGTTCGTAGATAACCGATTCGCCGCTGCGCAACCGGGCGATTTTTACTTCGTCCGTGTCCACGCACGTCACCCGGTGCCCCACGTAGGCCAGGCAAGCCCCCGTCACCGTGCCCACATATCCCGTGCCAATTACCGTCGCTCGCATGATTGAATCACTGCTCCGAAGTCCCTGAGGGTTGAGTATACCAAGCGGCGCGAAGCCGGTTTTCGAGATCCGCTACAATCAAGAAAAGAATGCAGACGATTCTCGTGATCGATGACGACGAGGGCCTGCGCGACACCATCGGAGTGATGCTCGAGCAGGACGGCTTTCGGGCCGTCCTCGCCGGCGATGGCCGCAGCGGCTTCGATAAAGCCGTCACCCTTAAGCCCGACCTCGTGCTCGTCGATCTCCGCCTGCCTGGAATGAGCGGCACCGAAATCTGCAAACAACTGCGCGCCGCCCAGGTGAAAACTCCCATCATCGTGCTCAGCGCCATGGGCGACGAGCTCGATAAGGTCCTCCTGCTCGAAATCGGGGCCGACGATTACGTGGTCAAACCCTTTGGCACCCGCGAGCTGATGGCCCGCATCCGCGCCGTCCTCCGCCGCGCCGGGCCCGACGCCCGTAAGGTGGTCCGCTTCTCCGATACCGATGTGGATTTCGAAAGACGCATCGTCACCCGCAAGGGCGAAGAGCTCAAGCTCACGCCCGCCGAATACAACCTGCTCTGCTATTTCCTCCAGAATCCCGACCGCCCCCTCACCCGCGACATGATTCTCAACTCGGTCTGGGGCTACGAATTCTTCCCCAACACCCGCACTGTGGATGCGCACGTGGTGAAGCTCCGGCAAAAACTCGAGCCCGACGCCAACCAGCCCCGTCACTTCCTGACCGTCCACGGCGTCGGCTACCGCTTCCTGCCGTAGCCCGCCGTGCTTCTGGGGGAAGCCGTTTCCGACGATTGGGGTGATGCCACGTTTCGCCTGAGTGGACGACCATTCAGCGCCGCGGCGGAACGAAGCCAATTGGGGGAAGATGGCGATTTCCCGAACGAAGCCAATTTGAGAGGTTAAGTGCTGAAGGCGCAATGGGTTGGGGTGCTGACGAAACGAAGCCAATTTCAGGGGAATCCCTGAGGCGTCCCCGAGGCGAATGGGATACGAGTTCTTGCGAAACGAAGCCAATTCCGGAAGTCTCCGATTCGCGAATGGACTGAGGACAATGTGCTGGTGTGGAGTTGCGCTTGGAGGCGATGAGGCCAAAGGCTGGCTTTGCCCGATCCCGTGCCGAGGCCGAGGGTGTTGAGTGGAAGATCCGATTGCATAAGAGACTCACTGGGACCGCTGAAGCTCCGGCGGTTCTCGGGAGGGGCGCTATTGAAACTAAAACCGTTATCAGCCGGAGACCGCCGAAGCTGCGGCGGTTTTGAGGCTCTGAGGGTTGGCGGACCCATGGAAGGTTTATGGTTCGCCGTACGTGTTCAAGGTGCCGTGTTCGTGAACGCTCCTACCTAGCTTCAGGGTAGCAGACGCCTGGCAAAAGGAATTTCTGATAAGTATTTGATTCTGAAGGAGAAATAAGTTGAAATTCGATCACCCGAGATGGACGAAACCTCTGCTGAATTCAGAGGCTGCGCGTAAACGCTCGACGCGATTGACGACAATGGGTTCACTGCGAGAGTTCGAAATGCGTCCTCACCTTCTCCGAACAGGCGTGCGCTTTTGGTTAACGGCGGATTCCTCTGGGGTGCGCGACATAAGAGTGAGGATCAGGCGCGCCTTGCCTCCCAGTAGGTCTTCGAAATTGCCGCTGAGTTGGCAGCAGCGGAGGGCGATCATCGCATTGGCGCCGCGGACGGTCCAGAACATCCCAGACTGCTTGAGGCGGCTGCCGATGACGGTTTTGCAGCCCGCCTCCATGACACCGGTGCCGACAAACAGGCCCCGATTGCGGAACTCCGGGTAACGCATCGGCTCGATCCCAGCCACGGCGCCAAGCCTCGGTGTAGATGCGTAGTCCGAACTCGTCGGCGGTCTCAATGGCACCGACGTAGCTGGTCGAGTCTTCATCCCGGACGGGGCGGCCTTCGGCGTCCGTGGCGGTCTGAGTAAAGACGCAGCCGAGTTTGGCTTCGCGCGTGTGCGCAGGTTGGCCGGGTTGTTTCCCCTGCCTGCCTTGCGTCTCGGCCATGACCACGGGTACGCCGGTACCGTCGATCTGGATATAGAGAATCGGAATGCGGGGTCCGACCACGATAGGCAATGCCAGGTGTTTGGCACGGCGGATCTCCTGTTGCTGTCGCGTGAGGATGTCCCGGCCAATGGCTTCCGTGGTACGCTCTACGGCTTTGGTCGTTACAGACAGATCTGCCAAATAGTTTTAGTTGCGCCCGCCCGCGGTTGAACGGAACCTCATGTCCGACGAGGGCCATCATGCGACGGACACCTGGGGATAATTCCGTGTCCTGGACATCCAGTTCCCGATCCACGGGGAATTGACCTCGGTGGCAACTCGGGCACAAGTAGTAAGGCCGCTCGATGGATGTGGGACCAAGCGCCGTCAACACCTGCTTGGTTCGCAACTCTACGTAGTGTGCCTGCTGGCCACAGACACACCGCAACCGTCGCTGGTCCATCGCGGGCGGGCTGTAATGCCGCAGTTGGCTGAGGGCGGCGGCAGTCT
The DNA here is from genome assembly GCA_003167255.1 of Bryobacterales bacterium. Lineage (GTDB taxonomy): Bacteria > Acidobacteriota > Terriglobia > Bryobacterales > Bryobacteraceae > PALSA-129. The sequence goes on along the minus strand of PMTR01000150.1, from coordinate 4,190 downwards.
CGACGGTCACAAGGCTGAGACCGTCCGAGGCCACGCTGCCCACGTGGAACACCACGCTCGACGGATCGATCACCGTCATAAGGCGCCCGACCATGGACGCGTCGAACTTGTCGCCCGAGTCCCAGGTGATGGTTGAAGGCCCCGCGCCCCCCGTCGGGCTCGGCTCAGGCGGGAATAGAGGATGACCGCGAAGCCGGGCTATTCCGCCTTGCCACGGAAGCAACTCGGTTGCCGCCGGTGATTTCCGTTTCCAACGCCAGCGCGTCGCCGAGTGTGTGGTCGTAATTCGCAGCCCAGATGTGCGTCTGGTCCGACGCCCGAATGATCCCAACGTTATCAGCGCAACACACCCATATGGGAACGCGTGTTTTGGTTACATGTTCCGTAAGGATAAAGAGTATGCGTTTCACAGCAGGTCTTCTTTTTCTTGCCGCCGTCGCGTGTGCTCAGCTCCGAATCACTACCAGTAGCGTGCCGGTGGCCAGCCAATATCAGAGCTACAGCACGGTGCTGACGGCAACCGGCGGCACGCTGCCGTATACGTGGTCGGTGGTATCGTCGACCGGGGTCAGCCTTCCGGAGGGAATGAGCCTCTACCCGACTACCGGCGTTGTGAGCGCCACACAGGTCAACGGCCAAGGCGGCTATGCCGTCACCATCCAGGTGGTCGATTCCGCGACTCCCACCCCCAATACCGCCAGCACCACCCTCAACTTCGGCGTCTATAGCGACGCCTCCTACGGCGGCTGCCAGATGTTCCCGGCCGACTCCATATATAACCAGCGCGCCGATTCCCTGCCCGTCGACGCCAACCCCTCCCACCAGATTCCTTCCAGTCTGCTGACTTCCCCTATCCACCCCGATTTCGGCCATGGCTTCTATCCCGGCCCCGGCGGCATCCCCTTCATGCGCGTTCCCTCGAACGGCCCCACCACCAACATCTTCCTGACCAATGTCGGCCAGATCGATCAGTCCGGCCCCTATTTTTGGCCCTTCCCCCCTTACCCCATCCCGGTCATCGAAGGCACCAGCTTCGGCCCCGCCGGTGGCGACCATCACACCCTCATCCTGGAATCCAGCACCGTCAGCATCAACGGCCCGCAAAGCGGCCCCTGCACGCTCTATGAGACTTATTCTTCCTCCGCCGTCCCCACTATGTACAACTCCGGAACCAGCACATGGACCGAGTCGGCCGGCATTCACTACGTGCTGAACAGGGATGAAATCGCCCTCTCCGCCGCTACCCTCGATGCCGGCGCGCAGGATTCCCCCGGCATTCCCATGGTCCCCCTGCTGATCCGTTACAACGAGGTTCCCTTAGGCGTCCAGCATCCGCTTCGCATCACCATGCCGTCGCCCACCAATTGGTTCGTCTGGCCCGCCACCGGCTGCTGCGCCGGCAGCGGACCGCCCCAAGGCCTGCTCTACCGCCTCAAGGCATCCGTAAACTGGCAGGCCGTCTGCCCGGTCTCGACCAACCCGCAAGCGGCCACCGTGCTGCAGGCGCTGCAGCAGTATGGAGCGTACATGAGCGACCACGGCAGAGCGGGATTCATACAAGGCGTTCCGGATGTGCGCTGGGACGACAACGACCTGGCCTGCATCAAGAGCTTTCCCGTCTCCGATTTGGAAGTGGTGGACAACTCGGCTTTGGAAGTGTCGGCGATCAGCGGGCAGACCATGCCCTACGTCGTGCCGGCCGCACTGCCGAATGCCACGGTGGGCACGGCGTACAGTGCCACGATTTCGGCTGTCGGCGGCAACCCGGCAAACCGGCAGTGGTCGGTTTCTTCGGGAGCCCTGCCGCCGGGTCTTTTGCTCGCTGCTTCGACCGGCACGATCGGCGGCACACCCAGCTCTGTCGGGAGTTCTTTCAGCTTTAGTATCATCGCGGCGGATACCGCCTCCGGCTACGCCTCGCAGCCGCAACCGTTTGTTATCGGGGTGCTGGGTTCTGGTGTGTTGCCGGACTTGACGATCGCCAAAACGCATACGGGGAACTTCAGGCAAGGGGATACCGGAGACACGTATGCCATTACGGTCAGCAACAGTGGGGGGGCACCGAGCAACGGGACGGTGACGGTGACGGAGACCGTGCCGGCGGGGCTGACGCTGGTGTCGATAGCGGGGACAGGGTGGACGTGTCCGGCCGGGGGAAACACGTGTACGCGGGCCGATGCGCTGGCGTCGGGGGCGAGCTATGCGGCGATCACGGTGACGGTGAACCCGGCGGCGGATGCGCCGGCCACAGTGACCAACACGGCGACGGTGTCGGGGGGGGGTGAGATCAACACCGCCAACGACACGGCCACCGACCCGACCACTGTCACCTCCTCCCAGTACCGGATAACTACGAGCAGCGTGCCCGTGGCCACGCAATACCAGAGCTACAGCACTACCTTGACGGCAACTGGCGGCGTGCTGCCGTATACGTGGTCGGTGGTGTCGTCGACCGGTGTCAGCCTTCCGGAGGGAATGAGTCTCAACCCGGCTACGGGGGTAGTGAGCGCCACCGGGGTCAACGGGCAAGGGGGGTACGCGGTCAGCGTGCAGGTTGCCGATGGCGGCTTCCCCAGCCCGAGTATCGCCACCGCCACGCTGAACTTCGGAGTCAACAGCGACGGCAGCTACGGCGGTTGCCAAATGTTTCCCCCCGACTCGATTTACAACCAGCGGATCGACCTGCTGCCGGTGGACACTACCCCGTCACACCAGATTCCCTCCGGCTACCTCGGCCGCCCGATCCACCCGGATTTTGGGCACGGTTTCTACCCCTATCCCGGCGGCATTCCGTTCATGCGGGTGCCGGCGAACCAGCCCACCACGCAAGTCATTCTGTCCGGCGACGGCCAAATCGATTTGGCCGGCACCTACGCCTGGCCGTTTCCGGCGTGGCCCAACGCGCTGCTGGAAGGCACTTCGTACGGCGGCGATGGCGGCGACCATCACACGCTCATCCTGCAATCGAGCGTGAACAACATCAGCGGGCCGCAGGCCGGGGCTTGCACTCTCTACGAAACGTATCAGTCCACCCCGGTTCCCAGTATGTTCAATGCGGCGTCGGGCACATGGTTGGAGGCGGCCGGCATTCATTATGTGCTGACCAGCAATGAAATCGCGGCGTCGTCCGACACTCTGGACGCGGGCGCGCAGGATTCGCCGGGGATTCCCATGGTTCCGCTGCTGATCAAATATTGGGAGGTCCCGCTGGGAGCGCGGCATCCCCTGCGCATCACCATGCCATCGCCGACTAACGGTTGGGTGTGGCCGGGCACGGGTTGTTGTGGGGGGAGCGGACCGCCGCAGGGGCTGCTCTACCGGTTGAAGGCCTCCGTCAACTGGCAAGCCATCTGTCCTGCGAGCACGAACCCGCAGGCGGCCACGGTTCTGCAGGCGCTCGAGCAGTACGGGGCGTACATGAGCGACCACGGCAGCGCGGGATTCATACAGGGCGTTCCGGATGTGCGCTGGGACGACAACGACTTGGCGTGCATCAAGAATTTTCCCGTCTCCGATTTGGAAGTGGTGGACAACTCGGCGGTGGAAGTGTCGGCGATCACCGGGCAAACCAAGCCGTACGTCGTGCCGGCCGCACTGCCGAATGCCACGGTGGGCACGGCGTACAGTGCCACGATTTCGGCTGTCGGTGGCGCCCCGGCAAACCGGCAGTGGTCGGTTTCTTCGGGAGCCCTTCCGGCGGGTCTTTTGCTCGCTGCTTCCACGGGAACGATCAGCGGCACACCCAGCTCGTCCACGGGAAGTCCTTTCAGCTTCGGTATCACCGCGACAGACACCGCCTCCGGCTACGCCTCGCAGCCGCAGCCGTTTGCCATCGTCTGTACTGGTCCGGCGCCGGTAGCCGTGCCGAACGTGGTGGGGCAGACGCAAGCGGCGGCGGCGACGGCGATCACGGGCGCGGGCCTGGTGGTGGGGACGGTGACGACGGCTTCCAGCAGCACAGTAGCATCCGGCAAAGTGATCAGCGAGAGCCCGGTGGCGGGGACGCTGGCGACTCTGGGATCGGCGGTGAACCTGGTGGTGTCGACTGGTCCGGCGCCGGTAGCCGTGCCGAACGTGGTGGGGCAGACGCAAGCGGCGGCGGCGACGGCGATCACGGGCGCGGGCCTGGTGGTGGGGACGGTGACGACGGCTTCCAGCGGCACAGTGGCATCCGGCAAAGTGATCAGCGA
>PMTR01000157.1 GCA_003167255.1 Bryobacterales bacterium | reverse complement strand
TGAGCCGTGGGTCCCCGTAGCCAATTGACCAGCCCCGGAACGGGGCGAAAGAAGCGCCGCTGTAGAAACCCTTTCGCCCCGTTCCGGGGCTCCCTGTGTCTTTCACCTATTCCCAGCGCTGACGCGCTGGGCTATTTTCTTTCGTCCTACGGACTCGGGCCCCGCCAAAATCGTCGCGGGCTGCGAAGAATTGGCAATGGTGTAATACAAAGCGGCGGAGCCGCAACCAAAATGGGTGCGCGGCCCGAAGCGCCGACAAGAATGTCGGCGTTGCGGGCTTGGAAGCCCGCTCCACGAGGGCTGTGAAATCTTCGCGTGCTGCGAAGAATTTGAAGAGGTGTAATACCGAAGCAGATCCCATAAACGGACAATCATGTTCTAAACGCCGCTGTAAGCGCAGCCACTTAATCTGGCAAGTGGCGTGCAGGGCTGCCAGCGTGCTCCAGGACTTTCGGCATGCGCTCCGGGTTTTGCGAGGAAGCCCGGGCGTTACGGTGGCCGCTCTTGCGGCACTGGCTCTCGGAATCGGCGCCAATACCGCCATCTTCAGCCTGATGGATGCGGTCGTGCTTCGTCCGCTGCCCTATCCCCAAGCGGGCCGTCTGATGTCCGTGAGTGTCACCGAAAAGGGGCGAGCGATGAATACCTCGTGGCCCACGTTCCGCGACTGGCAGGAGCAGACCCGGGTCTTCGAGCGTCTGGCCGCCTACACGGGAGGTTCCGCCAGTCTCACCGGCAGTGGCGAGCCGATACGGGTGAATGCCGCCCAGGTCGGATGTGCCATCCGTGGTCCGCACAATAGTCCGGCAAACGCTGCTGTGGATCGGCGCAGGGCTGATTCTTGGCGCGGCCGGCGCACTCGCGACCGGGCGGCTGTTGGGCAGTTATCTGTATGCGGTAGAGCCGCGCGATCCGGCAGCCCTGGCGATGGCCGTGACTGGGCTGGCAGGGCTTGCGGTATTGGCGGCGTGGATTCCGGCAAGAGGTGCGGCGCGCGTGGACCCTGCGATCACGCTGCGGTGCGAGTAAAGCGGAGGGAAGCGGGGACAGCGCTATCAAGATTTCCAATCCGCGCGATAGAAACTTCCATCTTGGGGCGCCGCGATGGCCGGTGGAGAATGGGGAAAATGCTACGTTTGCGTTTTGTGTGCCTGTTCACACTTCTCTCGCCGGCGCCGGCCCTGATGGCGCAGACGGTTCCGGAGCTCCAAGCCAAGATGGCCGCTCTGGAGTCCGCCACCAGATCCGCGCAAAGCGCGGGCGATAACGCCTGGATGCTGATGAGTGCGGCTCTGGTCCTGATGATGACCGGGCCGGGACTGGCGCTTTTCTATGGCGGCCTGGTGCGGCGCAAGAACGTGCTCGGCACGATGATGCAGAGCTTCATCCTGATGGCGGTGGTGACGGTGATCTGGGCGGTGGTGGGGTACAGCCTGGCATTCGGCGGCTCGTCGTGGTTCCTGGGGGATTTCCGTTTCGCGTTTCTGAATGGTGTGGGAAGCGCTCCGAACGCGGATTACGCCGGGACCATCCCGCATCAGACCTTCATGGTGTACCAGTTGATGTTCGCCATCATCACGCCCGCGCTGATCTCGGGAGCCTTCGCCGAGCGCATGAAATTCAGCGCCATGCTGTTGTTCACGGTGCTGTGGAGCCTGATGGTGTATTTCCCCATGGCCCACATGGTGTGGGGAAAGGGCGGGCTGCTCAACGCGTTCCTGGGCGGCGCGATCCCGTGTTTGGATTTCGCCGGCGGCACCGTGGTGCACATCACTTCGGGTGTGTCGGCACTGGTGTGCGCGCTCTACCTGGGCAAGCGTTTGGGATATCCGCAGCCGAGCATGAAGCCGCACAATCTGGTGATCAGCTTCGTGGGCGCCTGCCTGTTGTGGGTGGGATGGTTCGGATTCAACGCCGGCAGCGCACTGGCGGCCTCCGGCCTGGCGACCAGCGCCTTCGTGGCCACCCACTTCGGGGCCGCGGCCGCCACCATCGGCTGGCTGGCCGTGGAATGGATCGATAACGGCAAGCCGAGCGTGCTGGGCGGCCTCTCGGGATGCGTGGCGGGGCTGGTGGCCATCACTCCGGCATCCGGCTTCGTGAAGCCGTTCCCGGCGCTCGCGATCGGCCTCGCGGCGGGCGTGGTCTGTTACTTCATGGTCACGCGCGTGAAACGGTTTTTCGGCTACGATGATTCGCTGGACGCCTTCGGCGTGCACGGCGCCGGCGGAACGCTGGGCGCCATCCTGACCGGCGTCTTCGCCACCAGCGCGGTCAACGACGCACTGAAGGACGCGTCGGGCCGCGTTCTGCCCCTGGGCCTGGTGGATGGCAAGGCGTCCCAGGTGCTCAACCAGATGGTGGGTTGCGCCATCGCCTGGGGCCTGGCGACGGTGGGCACGCTGGTCATTCTCAAAGTGTGCGACATGGCGATCGGGCTGCGCGTGAGCAAGGAGCAGGAGTTCGAGGGCCTGGATGTCGCCCAGCACGGCGAGGAGGGGTATATATTCGAGTCGTAGGCGGGTGAAACCGGTCGCCTCCACACCAGGATGACTCCATGAAGAAAATCGAAGCAATCATCCAGCCGTTCAAGCTCGACGAAGTAAAAGAGGCGCTGAAGGGAATCGGCATTGACGGAATGACGATCAGCGAAGTGCGCGGGCACGGGCGCCAGAAGGGCCACAAGGAAGTCTACCGCGGGCAGGAATACAACGTGGACCTGCTTCCCAAGGTCAAGTTGGAGATGGTGGTGGCGTCCAGCCGTTGCGAAGAGGTGCTCAAGGCGCTTACCGCGGCGGCGCGCACGGGGAAGATCGGAGACGGTAAAATCTTCGTCTACGAGGTAGAGGAAGCAATCCGGATACGGAACGACGACCGTGGAGAATCGGCGCTGTAGGGGTGGACAGGCCAGCAGGCCTGTCCCACTGGCTATAGCTAGCTTGGAGGCCAGCGCCAACCGGCGGTGCTCGCTTGCTCTCCATCGCAACCCATCCATTTGATAAGCTTGGGGCATTGCGACCAAGCGCGGCCCGCTTGTCATCTCCGGACACGCCAGGTTGGTCTAAAAGGAAGCTCACACGATGCAGAACCACCTCGTAGATCTGCTCTGTCTTTCGGTCCTTGCGGCTGCTCCCGCCGTTGCGCAACCACCTCGCTATCCCTTCTCCGATCCGAACCTCCCCGCGGAGAGGCGCATCGACAATCTTCTCTCGCTCATGACCACGGACGAGAAGGTCAACTGCCTCGGCACGCGCACCGGCGTCCCGCGGCTCGGCGTTCCCAATATCGGCAGTTCCGAGGGCATTCACGGCGTCGTGCAGCGCGAAGCACGCGGCCCGCTCCAGCCCATCACCACCACGCAGTTCCCGCAACCTCCCGGGATGGGCGAGACGTGGGACCCCGATCTCGTGCGTCAGGCTGCCGCCGTCGAGGGCTATGAAGCCCGCTTCATCACCCAAACTCCGAAATACAACCGCCAGATACTGATGCTCTGGGGACCCCAGTCCGACCTTGCGCGCGACCCACGTTGGGGCCGTAGCGAAGAAGTGTATGGCGAAGACCCATTCTTCAACGGGACGATGGCTGTTGCGTTTATCAAGGGCCTCCAGGGCGACGACCCGAAATACTGGCAGGCCGCAGCGCTCCTCAAGCACTTCCTCGCCAACAGCAATGAAGACCACCGCAACAGGTCGTCTTCCAATTTCGATGAGCGCCTGTTCTGGGAGTATTACTCCGTTCCTTTCGGGATGGGCTTCCTCGAGGGTGGCGCGAAAGCGGTCATGGCCTCTTACAACGCCTGGAACGGTACGGCTATGGCCGTCAATCCCATCCTTCGCACCACCGTTCGTGACAAATGGGGTGTGGACGTCATCTCCAGCGATGGCGGAGCCGTTAAGCTCCTCGTCGATCCGCGGCATCTCTTCCCAAGCCAGGAAGCGGCCGTCGTCGCATGCCTGAAAGCCGGCATCAATCAGTTTCTCGAGAGGTATGCCGACGAAACCAAAGCCGCTCTCAAAGACGGCTCCCTCACCGAGGCCGACATGGACGCAGCGCTCCACCCCAAGTTCCGCATCGCCATCAAGCTTGGGCTGCTCGACCCGCCGGACATGGTCCCGTACTCCAAGATCAAAGACTCGCCCGAGCCCTGGAACACCGACAAAGATCGCGCCGTTTCCCGTCAGATCGCCCTGAAATCCGTCGTCCTCCTCAAAAACGAAAAGAACTTTCTCCCGCTCGACAAGAAGTCCCTCAAGTCCATTGCCGTTATCGGCCCGCTTGCCGACTCCGTCCACTGGGACTGGTATGGTGGCACGCCTCCTTATGCGGTCACACCTTTGCAGGGCATCAAGGAGGAGCTTGGCCCCAATGTCACCGTCAACTACGCTGCCGAAGAACTGGGCAACGCCGCGGTGAACGCAGCGCGCAAGTCCGATGTCGCCGTCGTAGTGGTCGGTAACGACCCCACCTGCGGTCCTGATATGCCGCATGACTGGTACAGCGACTCCGAGGGCGGCGGCGTCACGTTGCCCTGCATCGTGCCCAGCGACGGCCGCGAAGGCCGTGACCGCGAAACCATTGACCTGTATCAGGAACAGCTCATCAAGCAGGTCTACATCGCCAATCCGAAGACGGTCGTCATTCTCGTTTCGAGCTTCCCGTTCGCCATCAACTGGACCCAGGCCAATATTCCCGCCATTCTTCACATGACTCACGCCTCTCAAGATGAAGGGACTGCGGTGGCTAAGGTCCTGTTCGGCGACTACACGCCGGGCGGCCACCTCGTCGAAACCTGGCCCAAATCTCTCGATCAATTGCCGCCCATGATGGACTACAACATCCGCGACGGCCGCACCTACATGTACTTCAAGGGCGAGCCGCTTTACCCGTTCGGATTCGGCCTCAGCTACACGACGTTCAAGTTCTCGAATCTAAGGACGAGTTCCCGGCAAGTCGCCAAAGACGGAACCGTGAATATCAGCGTCGATGTGACCAACACCGGCAGCCGTACCGGCGACGAAGTCGTCCAACTCTATGTGAAGCACCTGGGCTCAAAAGTCGAGCGCCCCCGCGAACAACTCGCCGGATTCCAGCGCGTGACGGTGCCGCCCAACGAGACAAAGACGGTTGAGATCGACCTTCCGGCTTCGCGGCTGGCGTACTGGGATGTAAAACTCCAGGCCTTCCGCGTCGAGACCGAACCTGTCAGCCTCATGATCGGCGATTCGTCAGCCAACATCACGCTCAGCGCCACCGTGCAGGTGCGCGGCCGGTAACTGGTCCATCCTGACCCATAACCGGCAGCGCGGCAGCATAACTGCGCTGAGTTGGTCGCCCGACGGGAACACGATCTACTACGACAGGGTGTTAGATGTGCCTCGGGGTGTCTACAGTGTCCCCGTGCTCGGCGGTGAAGAGCAACTGGTCCTGGAGGACGCCATGCTTCCCGAAGCTCTGCTGGATGGCAGTCTCATCGTGGCGGGCTTCAACGAACAGCACGATCTCGAACTCTTCCATTTTTTGCCGGAGACCGGCCGGCTGAACCCCCTTCCCATGCAAGTGGATCTCGGCAGTTTCATACCTCAGGTCCGTGCGTTTCCCGACGGGCGTGAAGCGCTGGTGCTCGGGGGGCCGATGGGCCAGGGCTTTGAGCCTGGCTAGGACCTTTACATCATGGATGTGGTAACCGGCCAGGCTCGCCGCGCGGTAAGCCGGGAGGGTGGGACGATCGGTTTTTGTCGTCTGTTGCAGAGGGCCTTCGGNNGCCGGCTGAAGCCGGCTGCGGCCAGAATTGGCCGCCCCACCCGGCCCGGCGCTTTTTCGCCCCTGTCAAGCGCCCTTGCTTCAGCGAGGCATGACAGGCTACGAAAGGCGATGGCCTGTCCCACCTAAACTGAACAGTATTGTAGCTAAGTCTAGCTTCCTGACGCGCGCGACTCGGATCAGAGCCGCGAACGTAAGAGAGCGTCGCCGGCCGACGGAACAACTTCTAGCGGTCAAAACACTAGAGCGTCGCAAATGGCACGAAGCAGGATTTGCAGAAGGGCCATCACATGGCGGCGCCGGCGGTCTGGCACGGCTGGCGCGAGCAGGCGTTATATAAGATGCGGCGCACCTCGGGCTCATAGAACGGCTGCGTGAGCAAGTCATACGCGCCCAGATTGAGGGCTTCGGCCCAGAATCGGGCATCGGCCTGCGGATCGGTCACGATCACCTTGATCTCGCCCGGGTGTTCGCGAGCCAGGTGCAGGGCGCCCAGCCAGTCTCCATCGGGCAAAACCGCTTCCGTCAGAATGATCTCGTAGTCACCCTGCTGAAGCTGGTTGCGCGCCTGCTCAAGCGTTCCCACCTGTTCCATAACAAGGGGCAGCGCCTGCAACATGGGCGCGAGGCGGCGGGCATCGTCAGGATGCCCGGAAACGAACAAGATCCGGGATCTCATGGAGCCGCACTCCTTCCTGCCGTTCTTTCCTAATCTTACTCCCGCTTTGATAAAACGAAGATGACAGACCGATGGCCCTTTGTGGCCCTTTAGCAGGGTGCTGAAAAGCCCAATTTCAGCCGCCCATAAACGCAGATCAACGCGGATAAGCCAATTCGTTTCAATCTGCGTTCATCGGCGGCTAAAGGCTCTTTCATCAAACTGCTAGTGCTGCGCCGTACCCTTGTCGGGCTTCATCACCGCCACGTAGCTCAGGTTGCGATAGAGCTGGTTGTGATCCAGGCCGAAACCCACTACAAAGCGGTCGGGAATCTCGAAGCACCGGTAATCCACCTGTGCCTGCACAATCCGCCGCGAGTTGCGGTCCAGAAACGTGCACACCGCAAGCGAGTTCGGCCCCCGCCACGCCAGCGCCTGCAGCAGGTACCGCAACGTGAAGCCCGTGTCCACGATGTCTTCCACCAGCAGAACGTCTTCGCCCTCGATGCTCTCATCCAGGTCTTTGGCGATCCGCACCAGACCGGGAGCGCCGCTCTTGTTCGAGAAGCTGGAAATGGCCAGGAAATCGATTTTCACCGGCACGTCGATGCGCCGCGCCAGCGCCGTGAGGAAGAACACCGACCCCTTGAGCACGCCCACCAGCTTCAACGTTTTGCCCTGGTAATCGCGCGAAATCCGGGCGCCGACTTCGCGAATCCGTTCCTCGATCTGTTCCTCGGTGAACAGAACGCGGTCCACTCCCGGCAGCGTGGCCGCGCTCATGCCTGCACCGGCCGTTCCGCCAGCCCGTACTTGAAAATCAGGTTCTCAAAGTCCTTCTGGTAGAAGACCTGGATGTTCAGGTGCGGGTACAGCTCGCGCAGCAGCCGCACTTTGCGGTTCTTGCGCGTCACGTGTGATTGTTTCATGGTGGTCAGTTCCACGTAGAGATCGAATTCCGGCAAATAAAAATCGGGAGTGAAGGATTCCAGCACCGCGCCATCGGTGCCGTACTGCACCGGGAAACTGCGCGGCTCGTACTCCCACGCGATGCGGTAAAAGTCCAGCAGGTTGGCGAACATCTCCTCGCTCTGGTGCGCGAAGCCTTTCTTGCGCAGGGTCACGTGGCCCGGCGGAACCATGCCAAAGCGCGCCAGCTTGAGCCGCATCTGAAACTGGAGCTGCGCCTCGGCCGCCGCCGCCAGGTAACCGCGCTCCTTGAGCCCGGTCGAGGTTACGGCGGTTTCGATCAACTCGGCCATCTGCTCGGAGGTCAGGGATTCGGCGTTCAGCAAGACGTCGAAAAGGTCGGCGGTGGCGCGCGTCTTGCCGAACTTGGCTTTGCGGCTGGCGCGTTCCTCCGCCTCCAGTTGCAACAGCAATTGCCGGGCGGCGGCGCGCTCCATGTGGTTGTCGAGCATCAGATTGCCGATGCGCACGCTTTCCGGCGCCACCACGTGCACCCGCAGCATACCCGCGAAATGGCGCGCCTGCAACTCGCCGCCGACGGCGCAATAGACAATGTGCGCTTCGGTGGCGGCCCGCGCCAGAATCGACGTCACCAGGCTGGGATAGGCCTTATCCGGAATCTGCACATCCGCGCCAAATTCCTTTTCAATGAGAACCCGCAGCCGCGACTGCGTCAGCAGCTCGAAGCCCAGCCGCTGCGCGCTGATGCGCGCCAGCTCCTCGAACCGGCAGCCGGGATGGCCCGAAACCGCGATCAACGCCATGTCACAAGTTCATCATAACGCGCCACGCGTGGCCCCGAAGCCGGGGCGCGCCCCCAGCCGGATGGAGCATTTCCACCAGCGCCTCCAGCGTTTCCACCACCCGCGGCCCCGGCCGGTTGAAATACTGGTTGCCGTCCGCCAGGTAAACGCGGCCCGTTCGCACCGCCCGCAGGTTGCGCCAGCCGGGCCGGTCCGCCAGCCAGTGCATCTCCTGCCCGGTGCGCGCCAGGTCAAACCCGCAGGGCGCAATCACCAGAATGTCCGGATCGGCCTCCGCGAGCTGCTCCCAGGTCATCCACGGCGAGTGCTTCCCTGCTTCGCCGAACAGATTGATCCCGCCGGCCATCTCCACCAACTCGGGCGTCCAGTTGCCCGCCGCCATCAGCGGCTCGATCCACTCAATGCACGCCACGCGCGGCTGGGGGCTGGCTGCCGGCCGCAGCGCGGCCATCCGGCTCTGGAGTTCGCTCACGACTTCTTCGCCGCGCGGCTCAATCCCGAGCGCCCGTGCCACGCGCCGCACGTCCTCCCAAATCTGCGCCAGCGAATCGGGCTGCAGCGACACAATCTGCGGATTCCCCTCGATGCCGCGCGCCATGACCTGTTCCACATCCCGCAAGCTCACCGCGCAAACTTCGCACTGGATCTGCGTCAGGATGTGGGTCGGTTTCAGCTCGCGCAGGACGGCGTCGAAGACTTCGTAAATGGAAACCGCCGTGCGCGCCCGTTCCTTCACCTGCCGGTCGATCTCGCGGCTGTCGGCCTCCACCAAGATGCGCGGCCGCGTGCAAACCGGCAGCCGCTTCACCGCTTCGGGATAATCGCATTCATGCGAGCGGCCCACCAGGTGCGGCAGTTCTCCGAGCGCATCGACGATCTCCGTGGCGCTGGCGATTAGTGAGACGATTCGGGGCAAGGCAGCAAGTCCGCGTAAACAAAACCATCGATGTCGCGGATCTCGCCGGACTCCACGCGCATGGGCGAGCCAAACATCGGGCCGTCGTAGGCAAAGGTATGAAACTCGCCGTTTTCGCCGCACGGGTCGACCGTGGCCGGCAGGCTCTCGAGCAAAGCCAGGTCGAATTCGCGGCCGGCGAAACTGGCGTCGAGCGCCTTCGAATCCACGCACGAGAGCCGCGCCCGCAAGCCCCCCGCGATCATCTCCCGCGCGAGCGATGCCGTGGGCAGTTCCCAAAGCGGGAATACCGGCTGCAGACCCGTACCGGCCAACTGCCGCTCGCGGTATTGCCGCACGTCGCGCAGATACAGATCTCCGAACGCCATCGCGTCAAAGCCTTCCGCCACCGCCTTCGCGCACGCCTCGGCCATGCGCGATTCGTAATCCGGGTTGGTGCAGGGCCACGGCAACGGCACTACCCATAGCGGAAGCCCGGCCGATTCCGCCTGCGCTTCGAGCAGCCGCCGGCGCACGCCATGCATCGCCACGCGGTCCGCTAGCTCGTTGATGGTGGTGAGCAAAGCGGCCACCGGAATGCCCTGTTGCCGCAGCCGGTGCAAGGCCCAGGCACTGTCCTTGCCGGAGCTCCAAGCCAGCAGAGTTTTCACGCTACGCCGTCGCGACCGCCACGCGCTCGGACCTCGCCACCGTGCGGCTCAGCACGGCGTGCAGCCCGAAGAAGACGGCGGTAAAGAGCAGGTCCGAAACCAGCGTGTTCCGGAAGAACGGAATGGCCGCGATGTAGCAGGCCATCAACCCGGCCGGCGTGTGGCTGTAAGCGAAGCCGGGAGCCAGCCATGTCCCGAAGTTGGAGAGCAGGAAGAATTGCGCGCTTCCGACGAGGGCCGCTCCGCCAATCCATTTCGGACTTTCCGTGCCGCGCAGCCGCGAGCCAATCCAGACGTTGATCAGGAAGCTGGCATAAATGAACGGGGTTGCGAAGGAGTAGCCGCCCCGAAACGGATCCGTCACCGCCATTAATGCGATCGGCAGCAGGTAAGCCTGCCATCCCCGCAGGCGCGCGCCGGCAAAGAGGCTCAAAGCCCCTACGGGCGCGAAATTCAGGTTTTGCGCGAACCGCGCCAAACCACCCAGAACTGTCAGGCCGATGGCCAATGGCCTTGCCGAATTCTCTTGCATCGATTTCTCCTTAATCACTGATTATCGCTCAGACCGCCCCGACGCGGCTTGGTTGGGTTCCCACAAGGTTTCCGGGGCGCCCGCCACATGGCTCGCCCAGCGGCTCCATACGAACATGGCATCGCTCAGCCGGTTCAAGTATCTCACCGTCTCCGGAGGAATGCTCTCTGCCCGCGCCAGCTCGACCGCGGCCCGCTCCGCGCGGCGGCACACCGTCCGGCAGACGTGCAACTCCGCGTTCAGCCGGCTTCCGCCCGGCAGCACGAAGGAGCGCAACGGCGGCAGATCTTCGTTCATGCGGTCCATCTCAATTTCCAGTTGCGCCACTTCGGTTTCGGTGACGCGCGCCTGTTTCGGATGCACGTCTTCCGGCAGGGTCGCCAGAATCGAACCCAAATTGAAGAGCTCGTGCTGCACGCGCAGCAGGATGGCCGCGAGTACCGCGAGACGCGGCTCGCCCGCCGCCATCTCCGCGACAGTCGAGCGCGCCACGCCCACGAAGGAGTTCAACTCGTCCACCGTGCCATAGGCTTCGATGCGCGCGCCGTCCTTCGGCACGCGCTGGCCGCCCGCCAGCGCGGTTTCGCCCTGGTCGCCTTGCCGCGTATACACGCGGTTGATCGAGATACGCGGCTTGTCGAACGGCTGCTCACTCATTCCTTTATTGCCCCTTCGATATCTTCCACTTCAGCCCGGCTACGAAATTCAGCCGCGGCGAGGGGTACCCAAACACCTCTTCATAGTGCCGGTCGAGCGCGTTGCGCAGGCTGCCGTACGCCGTCACGCCATGGCCCAGCGCAAAATTCAAGTTGATCCCTACATTAGCGAAGCCCGGGTTCCAGAACAACCCGCCTGTCGCGCCGTAGGTCGGCTCTTCATACAGCGTCTTGCCGCGGAAATAACCCGTCGCGTCGGCCGTGACACGGCCGCGCGTGTACGTCGCCACGATGCTGCCGGAGTTCCTCGGCCGCCGCGTCAGCGGCTGCCCCACCTGAAAGGGCAGCGGCGCCAGGCTGGTGTCGCCGTCGAGCGAGAGAATCCGCGTCCCGAGCAGCGTGTACGATCCCGTCACAAACAGCCGCCGGCCCGGCCGCAGCGCAGCCGAGAATTCCGCCCCTTGGGCGCGCGAGTTGGCCAGGTTAGCCGATTGATACCGGCTCAACTGCGCCAGCGACCCGCCTAGCGTCACGATCAAATCGTAATAGCGGTTGTAAAAGTACGTGGCGTCCAGCAACAGGAGGTTGCCGAACAACTTCTGCTCCAGGCCCGCATCCACGCTGCGGGTGCGCTCCGGCTTGAGCTGCGGGTTATCCGTGAAGGCGATTTCAAATCCGCTCGGCGGCCGGATGCCGGTTCCGAACGAGGCGTGCAGCCGCGTCGCGCCGGGCCGCACTACGTACGCCGCGGAAACTTTCGGGTTGGCGCGCGACACCGTGTTCGCCGGGAAGAACGGCCGCGAGTATCCGTCGGTGGGGACCGCCGGCGTCCGGATCCACTCGACGCGCACGCCGGCGTTCAGGAAAAACCGGCCGCCGATCTCGAAGCGGTTCTCCCAATAGGCCGCCAGATCGGTGCGCGCGATGGGGAACGTCTCGAAATTGGCGTCGCTGATGAACGTGTTCTTGGTTTCTTCGCGCCCCGCCGAAACGCCAAACGCCGTCGTATACTGGCGCGTGACGCTCACTACCGTGCGCGCTTCCCCCTGCCAGCGCATGTCTTTGCTGAAGCTGGCGCCGTATGGGCTCGCAAAACCGCTGTTGTCCACGAAGAAGCTTCCGAACACCTCTTCGCGCACGCGCGCCGAAAGATCGGCTTCGTAATGCAGCCCGAAATCGCCGAAATTATTTCTTTCGCGGCTGATGGTGTCGATGCCCGTGAACGTATCTTTGGGATCGGAGCCCCATGGCCCAGGCTCGCCCACGTTATTGAAATCGAAATCGGCGTGCAGCGAAATGCTTTGCCGCGCAAAGCGCCGGGTTACGTTCAGCAGCGCATCCTGGTTGTGGTAATCGCTGTTCTGGACCGGGCCGCCGGTATCGATGCGCGACACCGACGCCGCGATCCCGAACCCCGCCACGGCCCCCGAACCCGTAATCCCGAAGCGATGCTCGCCGAACGTTCCGCCCTCCGCCAGCACATCCAGCTCCGGAACGGCTCCCGGTTGCCGCGTGGTGAAATTGATCGCGCCGCTGTTGGCATATGGTCCGTACACCGACGATTGCGGCCCGCGAATCACGTCGATGCTCTCCACCGCCTCCGCTGGAATATGGGCGAAATCGAAGCTGCCGCCGAACGCATTCACCGGAACGCCATCGATTTCCACCAGGCTGAAATTCGAGTTTCCGCCGCGCAGAAACAGGCTCGCCACGCTGCCCGGCGCGCCGCTCTGGTTGAAAGCCATGCCCGGCAGATACCGCAGCAGGTCCATGGCGTACGGTTCATTTCGCTGCCGGATCTCTTCGCCCGGCACGATGCTCACGCTGCCGCCCTGCATGCTGGCCGGCACATCGATGGTGGAGCCCACCACGCGCACCGAATCCACTTGAGGCGCGATTTCGAGGCGCACCGCAAGCGAGGGGCCGGCCGCGAGCGTCCGCGTGCTAAGCGTCTGCGTACTAAACCCAAGCGCCGTTACTACCAGGCGCGAATCGGGAATATCCACGACGTCAAGCTCGAACGAGCCATTCATGGCCGATACCGTCTGGGCCTCCACGCCTAGGCGGCTCACGACGGAAATTTGCGCGCCGCCCACGGGCGCGCCGGATGGATCGGTGACCGTTCCTTTCACTTGAGAAGCAAAAAGGCCGGCGGGAAAAAAGAGGCAACAGGCCGCGAGGGCCCCGACGTTATGACGCATACCAAGCTCCTCCCTAGAGAGCTGTGCGAGCTCGCTTCCGCCGGCCGGTCTCCTGACTTGCGCCTCATCGAACCCGTCGGCCTTCCCATCCCGTCGCCGGAACAGTGGCATCTTCGAAGGGCTCTCCGCGCTTACAGTAGCGGGGCTGTGCTGGATTTTCACCAGCTTCCCGAACACCAGCGGAACTTCAACTACGATTCCGAGTGTACACTAATTTCAGAGCGCTCATGTGCAAGCTAACTTACCGCGCGGCGCGGATTGTACTATCGATCGCCATATTTGGCCTGACCTTTTCGGTTGACGGCGCGCAAGTCAAGCCCGATAAGAAAAAATCCCAGACCGCTTACCAGCAGGGCCAGCGCGACGACCAGGCAGGCAAGCGCGCCGACGCCATCGCCGCCTACTCCGAAGCCGTCCAGGCCGACCCCGCCAACTCCGCCGCCTGGCGCGCCCGCGCCAAGGATTACTTCGCCGCCGGCGACCGCGAGAAAGCCGCGGCCGATTTCGATCAGGCTCTCAGCGTCCAACCCGGCGATGCACAGTCTTACGCCGCGCGCGCCGAATTCTTTGCCGCCACCTCCCAGCCCGAACGCGCCGCGCAGGACTTCACTACCGCCATCAGCCTGAAACTCGAACGCACCGAGATTTACAGCGGGCGCGGCTTCGCCTATGTGGCCTTCAAGGAATACGAGAAAGCCATCGACGATTTCACACAGGCCATCAAACTGCGGCTCGACAATCCCGAGCCCTACAAAGGCCGCGGCATCGCCAAGGCCGCGCTGGGCAGGTTCCGCGACGCCGTGGACGATTTCGATCTCGCGCTGAGCTACAAGCCGGATTACGAGGACGCCTGGGTGGAGCGCGCCCTGGCCTACGCCGGCCTCGGCGACTATCAGCACTCGCTCGAAAACCTCAACTCCGCGCTCAAGCTGAATGGCGAAGACCTGCGCGCGTGGCGCATCCGCGGCGCCGTCCGCGAGCGCCTCGGAGACGACGATGGCGCCGTCGCCGACTACACCGATGCCATCCGCCGCGATCCCAAGGATTCCCGCCTCTACTCGGCCCGCGGCGCCGTCTACGCGCGGCAGCAGAAACTGACGGAGTCGCTCCAGGATCGCGACCAGGCCGTGCAACTCGACCCCCACAACCCCGAAGTCTACGTGGCCCGCGGCAGCACCTACCACCTGATGGGCCAGCATGAGAAGGGCATCACCGACCGTACCACCGCCATCGATCTGGACCCTTCCAGCGGGCTGGCCTTCGCCGCCCGCGGGAACGCCTACTTCCTGCTCGGCCGCTTCGACGATGCGCTCGCCGATTTGAAACGGGCCGTGCAACTCGATCCCAAGAACCAAGGCTTGCAGGCTCTGGCCGCGCAGGCCCAGGCCAAGGTCGACGAAATCGTGGCCAAGGCGCTTTCCAATGAAGCCTTGCCCGACACCATTTCCGTAAACTTGCCGGGCACTGTGGGCGCACCGCCCAAGCCCGAAGAGAAAACCGCGACGACGCCCGTAACTACGCCGCCGGCCGAGCCCAAGCAGGAGGCAAGACCCGAGGTAAAGCCCGAAACCGCTGCGCCGCCATCGGAACCGAAACCCCTGCAACCGCCCGTTCCGCCGCCATCGGCGCCGCCGGTGGCTCCCGCCCCGGTCGCGGAGTTGACCGCCGCCCAGCATCATTCGCTCGGCCGCCAGGCTCTTCAGGAGGAACACTTCGCGGAGGCCATCAAAGAGCTCAGCGCCGCATTGAAAATGGATCCGTCGCTCTCTCTCGCTTACAACGCGCGCGGTTACGCCTATTTCCGGCAGAAACGGTACCTTGACGCTCTGGCCGATTTCGACAATGCCATCCGCCTGAATCCGGCCTACATCAACGCTTACATCAATCGCAGCTCCGCCCGCCGCGCCGCCGGCGACACCAGCGGCGCGGACGCGGATATGGCAAAAGTAAAGCAATTGGTGGGCAAGTAAAGGTTGGGCGCTACCTCGTTGAAGCCCGGGCGAAAGATAATAGCCCACGGCACAAGCCGTGCTGCGTCGCCATATCGAGTACCGACGCGAATCGCGTTGAGAAGCCGTCAGTGAACTGATCGGCGCCAGCCGCGTTCGTCTAAAATCAAGCTAGAGCCGATGCGCCAGCTTATTTTTGCGACCCTTCTCGCCTGGGTAGCCGCCGCGCAAACCGTGGTCAGCCCGGCAGACATCCCAGCCGCGAAAAAGCGCCTCGAATCCAACGAGAGCGAAAAGGTCCTGCGATGCTACGTCGACACCTCGAAAGCGGAGCTTAACTTTGGCTTGCGATTTCAAGCGGGGTACGTCCTGGGTGTGCCGCTTGTACAATACTCCGGAACCCGACACTCATGGCAGATCGTTCTTAGAATCACGCCCGAGAGCGGTGAACCAACTTATCTGACCGATCGTTTCGAACTGCCAAGCCTGGTGGATTCGCAGTACACCGGGGAAACGCCCGGCACGTTTCTCCTCGGAGAAGGTCGCTATGACGCGGAGTTTGCGGCAATCGACGACAAGGATCGCGTATGCCGCAAGGAGTGGAAACTCGACGCCGCGATAGGCCGGGGCGAACGCGTGGTAAAGGTTGCGATTCCGCCCCACACCGTCGCCGACCTCTCGTGGATCGGCTCGGTCGTTACCCCGCCGGGAACTCCGGTCCCTCGCCGGCTCACCGTGCTGATGAATGGCTCGGAACCGTACCAACCCTCGGATTGGGAGCCTTATCGGCGCGTAATCGTGCCGCACACCGCCGGCCCCGAGATCGAAACCCCGATGGACTATCGCTCGGCGCTCGTCGGGATACTGGCAGCGCTGTTGGAGAAGCTGCCGGGAACCGCGATTCGGCTGGTGGTATTCGATCTCGATCAGCGGAAGGAAACGCTTCGGCAGGACGGCTTCACACTGAAGGACATCGACAAGGCTGCGCACGCCGCCAATAATACCGAACCATTGGGTGGTGACCGTCCGCGAGCTGCAGGATCAGCCGGGTCCATGGGGTCTGCTGGCGAACCTGATCCGGCGTGAGATCTACGCGCAAGTGCCGTCCGACACGGTCTTGTTTCTGGGTCCGAGGATTGCACCTCTCGATAAGATGCCCGCACGTCTTCTGGAAGGCGAGAAAGGCTCCGCTCAGCGATTCTTCTATCTGCAATATCGCCTCGCGGCGAATCCGATATACTACGGAGTCCCGACCAACATGGGTAACAATCCGCACGACAACACTCCGCCGTTCTTCCGGCCCGAACCGCGGATCACCCCGGAAGTTTCCGACCCAATCGATCTGCTTATAGCGCGGTTGAAGGGCAAGACCCTGATGGTCCATTCCCCACTCGATTTCGCCAAGGCGATTGAGACGATAAAACGCTAAAACCCCCCGCTCCAGCGCAATGCCTGCCCGTCCGACGGTGACCTCCTCGAACAGGCGCCCGAGCAGCGTCACGCCGTGAGCCACGCGGCGCGGCCGAAGACTTGGCCAGCGGGTGCGCGGGATCCGGCGCGACGATGCTGCCGCCGGTCTCGCTGCCGATCGAAAATCCTACCAGCCCGGCGGCCGTAGCGGCGCCTGGTCCGGCGCTCGACCCCGGCGCGCCCTCTTCGAGCAGCCGCAGATTCATGGTCTGACCGCCGAACCAGATATCGTTGAGCGTCAGCGCTCCCAAACTCACCTTGGCCACCTGCACGGCGCCAGCCTCGCGCAGGCGTTTCACCACCGCGCCATCCGCGCGGTGGCACGGACGCGCCGGTGATCTCGCCTCATGCCGCCTGCCGCGGCTGCACTTGCCCTTAACCATCCGGTCGCAGCTACTTCGCCAGCGTGGCCGATTTTACGGCGAAGTCCAGCACCCCCGCCGGGAAGATGCCCAGGAACAGCGTGCCCAGCGCCGGCAGAATCAGAGCCAAGCGGAAACCCGGCGTCCAGGCAAAAGGGCGCACTAATCGACAGGCAAAGCAGAAGCACATCAGGCGCGGTATATCCGTTCGATCTGCAAGCCGGGAGGAGTACTTGAAGGATCAAAGACGATCCTGAAGTGCTCGAAGAACCCATGTCGGCACAAGATTGGCCGCTACTGACAGCAGTGGTGAGAATCCGGCGGTGATCGGTCTGATGTGGGAACCGAAAGTGAGCTTGACCTTATGGTAGTAAACCTTCCCGATAGCACCGCCCACGACACCACCCAACGGTCCTTCGACCCCGGTTTCGACTTTCAAACCGTGAGCTTTTGCGATGTCCGCGTGAAACAGACACGATGGTGAGCCGGAATCTACTACTGCTTCAAATCGTCGCGTGGGAGCGTGCCCGATGATCAAGCCCACCGTTAGGATTGGTACCCATGTCTCTTTTTCTCCGGGATGCGCCGGTTCCGGGGTTGAGAGCGGGTAAACTTTGTATGGAACCGTCAAAGGCTACAGCACGAGTGGCAGCCACTCGTCGGGAGTCTTGACTAAAACTGGGTCTTCGACGCCTTCACGTTCAGCAGCTTCCACGGCCTCCGCATAGGTGGAACCACGACCCACAACTCGGGACTCGTCACTGGCCATAGCGATCCAACTATTCGGCTTGGACTCCCGCAGTAATTGCGCTCTTTCCGTGTTGGACATAAGAATCTCCCGCATTGGTCCGTCACTTGGCCATATGGAAAGCGACGCAATCACTAAAGGCCCAGCAATCCGATGGTAGCGCATTGCCTTTCTGCCTGTCACGCCAGGGTAGTGTCCTAAATCCGAGTTTTCACTTTTAGGACATTACCAAGGCGGGAGGCGGGGGCAAAAATGCGTCTAAAACTTGCGCAGTTCAGGCTGCCCCTGTTTTCCCCCTTTGAAGGCATATAGCCGCGGATGACCAACCAAGTGGGGCCGGCCAGCGGCCGGAACCCTACTGCGCCCCGCGAATCGCGATCTCCACCGGTGCGCTCTTCACGCCGCCGATCGTCACGCACAGAGTCCGCGCCGCCGCCGTCAGATCCGCGGGCAGCCGCACGTTGATCTGGAAATAGAACGAGCCAAGCGTGGGAGCCGAGCCCGCATACATGATCCCGGCAGCCTCGCCGCCAACTTTCGCAGACACCGCCTGCCTCACAAAAGACAGCGGTGCCAGCGGCCAGAAGCCGCCCGTTACGCCCGGGGGATTCGTCGCACCACCACCCGTTCCATAGACCGACACGAAATCTCCCGCCTGCGCCGGATTCGACGTCGAGTTGCGCGTGTCATCGGAGTTCTCGATGTAGAAAGCGCCCGGCTGTGCCTGCCCCACCGCCACCGTCGCGCGGCCCACTTCCGCGCCGTTATACACCACGCGTATTAATGTCGTCGTCTGGCCCGCAATCTCCCACGGCGCCTGCACGTTGATCTGCGCGGCCTGCGCGTAGATCATGGGCGCAGAAAAACCGTCGAAGTAAACCTGGACGCCGCCCAATTGCATCACCGGCGCAGAAACCAGCCCCGCATCCGGCCCGATCCCGTAGCCGCGAATCGACACCATCTCTCCCGGCACCGCCGTGTTCGCCACATAGCTTGCGGAATTTTGTATCGTAATCGCCGGGAAGAAGTTGGCCGCAAAAAGCTCACCTAAAGCGGGCGCTGCCGTTGTCAGCCCCGGGAAATCGGCCGACGTCGTTCTACCGGCCACCGTCACCGAACCGTCCCGCCCCGCGGCAATCCATTGCGCCGCGTCCGTTCCCGATCCGCCCAGGTAAGTCGCTCCCGCCACTTGTCCGCCTGGAGTGATCTTGCCAATGGCGACGTCGGTTGTTCCGCCGCCGAAAGCGGTCTGAAGCGCGCCCATGCTCACCTGCATTGAGCCGTCCTCAATCCAACCCGCGACGTACGCGTTGCCGCCGGAATCCACATCCATCCCTATCCAAGGAGAGGCGAACGGCAGATAGATCGAGTACAGCACCGTTGAGCCGTCTGCGCTCACGCGCACTAGAAGGTCGCCGTTACTGCCAGTCGGGGGAGCCACGCCAAACCCCGGAACCGTCGCCGGGAAATCCGCCCCTGCCGAATTGCACGCGACGTATATGTAGCCCTGCGCATCCACTTTCATCGCGCTCACCTGTGCTGGACCCAGCAGCGTCGCATAGACCAGGTTGCTGCCATCGGCAGTCAGCTTGGCGATAAACGCGTTTGCCGAGCCAATAGCGCTGGTACTGAATTGGCCTGATGTCGCGGGGAAATCGGCCTCATTGGTTGTTCCGGCCACCAGCACATTTCCGGAAGCGTCCAGTGCGATGCCCGTCCCACCGGTGCCCCCCTGGCTGCCGGACAGAAAGGTCCCATACAACAGCGTGGAGCCTGACGGGTCCAGTTTGCCCACCACCGCCGCCGGGCTCGCCGGCGCCGTTTGATACGCGCCCGCCGTAGCCGGAAACGCTTGCTCGATTGTGACGTTCCAATAGCCCGTAAAGTACGCATTACCGGCGCCGTCTATCGTGATCGCCGAAACCCCTGCCCCCGGAATCACCGTGGAGTATACCAACTGCGTGCCGGTCGAGTTCAGCTCGGCCACGAAACCTCCCGTATAGGTGACGCTCGTGAAGGCCGCGCCGGGTGTGGTCGGGAAAGTGCCGGCGCTCGAACCGCCGCCGTTTGAGATCGTTCCCGCAACGTAGACATTCTCGTCGGAATCCACCATGATGGCCGACGCCTCCACATCCCCGGTTCCCCCCAGGTAGGTCGCAAACACCACCGCTCCCGCCGGATCCAGCTTGATCACGAACACATTGCGGCACGGGATCATGATGGGTGGCCCGATTCCTCCTCCGCCATAACAGGTTCCGCCGGCGCTCTTGGACTGAAACGCCCCTGGAGTAGCAGTAAATGGACTCCCTCCCACGCCTCCCGTCAAATAGGTGTTTCCCCTGGCATCCATCGTCACGGCGCCCATCTGCAGGCCAGAGTCGGCCGTGTAGACAAACCGCGGCGAATTCGCCGCGAAGGCGCAAGTTGTAACCATCAGCACCGCGAACCGTGGCAGAATGCCCCGCAACCTGGGTCCGGCCGCAACGCACTTCTTCACGCGGTTTCCGATAAACCCAACTGCCGTCGACATAACTGATTGGCGCCGCATTGGTGCATGCACTTGAGCGGCCAAAAGCTTGTTACATCACCACTGGTGCGATTTGGACCACTTTGCCCGCATAGGCAGGATACACCGGATGTGGGACAGCAACCATTCGTGCACATTAGGCACCCCGGCCTGGGTCCACGCCCCCCGCATCGCAGCCAAGTCCCCTTGAAGGTGGGCTTATCGGAAACTTGCTTCCGGACATCGCTCGACCGGCTTCGGCACTCCAATAACGCCCGCCTCCCGCCCCTGTCCTTCAGCCCTGTCGGTGGCCGAGTACATCGCGGGCAACGCGTGACATCCGGTCGGAAGCAGGCTGGGTTGGCTTCCGATGGTAATCAATGCCCCAAGTATTCCAGGGAGAGCTTGAGATGGCCCGTGCCTTGCACGGCACAACGGGGAGGGCCCATGGAATCAATACCTGTAACGTGCTCGAAAGGGTTCGGCCGCCGCACCCGCGTGTCAAAACGCACCGGCCCAGCCTTGTTGCTGCTGGCCCTCGTGACCGTCTTTCCCGT
Organism: Bryobacterales bacterium; assembly: GCA_003167255.1. Lineage (GTDB taxonomy): Bacteria > Acidobacteriota > Terriglobia > Bryobacterales > Bryobacteraceae > PALSA-129. The sequence goes on along the minus strand of PMTR01000157.1, from coordinate 23,352 downwards.
CAATGCTCAACCTCTGGCCGGCAGCATCGCGACGCGCCCTGCTCCGTTCGCCGCCACCGTGGTTGACGGCTCGGGCAACCTCTACACCGCCGGTACCGTCCTAGCGGGCGCCTATACGCCAACATCGGGCGCGGCTCAAACCCAGCCGGGCGGAGGAACCTGCGGCACGGCGACCGCCTTCTTCGGAGTCGTGCCGGGGCCTTGCTCCGACGCCTTCATCATGAAGCAGGATGCCACCGGGAAAACGGTTTTCGCCACTTATCTGGGTGGCCCTGCCAACGACTACGCGCAGTTTCTGGCGGTGGACTCCGTGGGCGCGACCTATCTCACCGGCATAACAGGCGGGTCCTTTCCCATCACGGCTCACGCCGCGCTGGCCAACATTCCCGCCAGTGGAACGTTTGCCGCCAAGCTGAGCGCTGACGGAAGCAAGGTGATTTACTCTACCTATTTGCCGGCAGCGTTGACGACGGTACAGGCGATGGCGTTGGGCGGCGATGGAACCGTTTACGTGACCGGCAAGTCGGCGACCGGCCACGCCGCCATCGTCAAGGTGAGTACCGACGGTTCGACGTTCGTCTATTATCGCGAACTGGCGGGATCCGGCAAGGACCTTGGTTATGCAATCGCGGTAGACCCTGACGGAGATGCAGTGATCGCCGGATCCACCACGTCGGCCGACTTTCCCGTTTCGGACGGCGCGCTGCAGGCGCGTCTCCTCGGTTTGCAAAATGCGTTTGTGGCCGAGCTGAACGCCTCTGGAGAGGTGATCTTCTCTACATATCTGGGTGGTTCTGGTTCCGACATCGCATACGGTGTTCAAATCGATGGCACAGGCAACGTCTATGCGGGAGGCTCCACCACCTCCATCCGCTTTCCCACCACGACAGGCAGCTTTGACCCGGCACCCGTGGCGGCGGTGACTTCCACTCTGCCTGAAGGATTCATCGTCAAACTGGCGCCCCGCGGCGCCTCCTTGATCTATGGCACTTACGTCGTCAGTAGCGGCGGAGTCACTGCGTTAACGGTGGACGGTCAGGGCGAGGTGTACGCGGACGGCAACGCTTTGACACAGTTTCCCATCACACCATCCGCGCCGCAGGCCTGTCTCGAAACCATTTTCCTGATCCACGTTGACTCCCATGGCGGCCTCCTGGAGGCCACCTATCTGGGCAGCACCACCGACTTTCCGTTTAACGGCGGGCTTGCCCTCGGTGCGGACGGCACTGCCGTAATGACAGCGGAGACCACGATCAATGGTGTACGCACCCCCGCCGTGGCGCAGATTGTCTTCGGAGGTCCAGGCTGGCAGGCGCCCGCGTGTCTTTCTCCGGGTCCGGTGAACGCTGCCTCGTTTCTCAATGGCGGGCGGGTCGCGCCGGGGCAAATCTCCACTTTCATGGGGTTGGGGATTGGGCCGAATGCGGGAGTGGTTTACCAGGCCGGACCGCAGGGCCAGGCTCCGTTGTCGTTGGGCGGCGTTCAGGTCTTCTTCGACGACCAGGCGGCGCCGGTCCTCTATGCCCAATCGCAGCAGGTGAATGTGGTGGCGCCCTTCGAACTCGCCGGCCGAGCCACGACCATGGTTTCCCTCGCCTACAACGACATGCTGTTCGGACCCTTTGCGGTAGCCGTTGATCCGGCCGCTCCCGCCTTGTTCTCCCTGCTGCCGGGAATGTCGACGCAGGCCGCTGCCATCAATGAGGACGGCACCATCAACGGCGTGGACCACCCGGCTAGCGGCGGTTCGGTGGTATCACTCTACGGCACCGGTTTCGGGCAGACTGATCCGCCGTGCGCGACCGGCGCAGTCAATCCAAACGGGCTGTCCAGCCTGGCCCCTGGCATACAGGCCACCATTGATACTCCCGGATCGGGGCACCCCGTCATCAATTATGCCGGCGGTGCGCCGACCCTCTTGTGCGGCATGACGCAGATCAATATGGTGGTCCCCGCCGGCACCCCGCCCGGCGATTTCTATGTGACGCCTGCCTTGAGCTGGAAGGCCGGTAGCACGGTCACCACGTTTCAGGGCCAGGTGTACGCCACGATTGTGGTGAGGTAGGTCTGGCGGCAAGCTGAGTTTGGCCGGCAACTGTCCAGAACGCGCACGTGGGGTGTCGCTTTGATTTTCGGATCCGGACATGCCGGGTTGGCTGTCGATATCACGTCTGGAAAGTGGACAGCCAGCACACAGCAGGGCCGCTCGACGGCTTACGTGAACCGGATTGGATTTAGTGGGCTAGTGTTGGCCTACGCCCCGATCCGGGCTAGCGGACGCCCTGCTTGCCGCGGTGGCACGGACGCGCCGGTGATCTCGCCTCATGCCGCCTGCCGCGACTGCACTTCAGTCCGGATCTTCGCATCCCATTCATCGCGGGCTGTTTCGAGGTCAAACTGGGCCTGCATGCCAATCCAATACCCCGGGGTTGTGTTGAAGTAGCGGGCGAGGCGTAATGCGGTTTCTCCGGTGATGGTGCGCTGGCCGGCGACGATTCCCGAGATGCGATTGGCGGGCACGCGTAGCGCTTGCGCCAGGCGGTTCATGCTGATGCCCAGATCCTCCAGCGTTTCCCTGAGAATCTCGCCGGGGTGAACGGGCGGGAGTTTCGCGCGCGCAGTTTTCTTAGCGGTAGTGGTTGGTGATTTCGACATCGCTACTTCACCAGCGTCGCCGATTTTCCCGCGCAGTCCAGCACCCACGTCGGGAAGATGCCCAGGAACAGCGTGCCGAGCGCCGGCAGAATCAGCGCCAGCCGGAAGCCCGGCGTCAGCGGCTCGGTTTGCCCGGCGGCTTCTCCCGGTTCGTGCATGTAGACCATCACCAGGATGCGCAGGTAGTAATACGCGGCCACCGCGCTGTTCAGCAGGCCCAGCACCGCCAGCCACACCAGGTGCGATTCCAGCGCTGCTTTGAAGATATAGAACTTGCCGAAGAAACCGCCGGTGAGCGGCACGCCGATCAGCGAAAGCAGAAAGATGGTCAGCATCGCCGCCATCATCGGCTGCTTGCGTCCCAGGCCCGCCAGGTCGTCGATATTCTGATACCGCTCGCCGCGCCCCGACACGTGGCTCACCACCGCGAACGCCCCGATGTTCATGAACGCGTACGCCGCCAGGTAGAACATGGCCGCCGCCGTGCCCGTATCCGACTGCGCCGTGAGCGCCACCAGCACATAGCCCGCGTGCGCGATGGAACTGTAGGCCAGCATGCGCTTCACATTGGTCTGCATGAGCGCAGCGAAGTTTCCCACGGTCATGGAGAGCAGCGCCGCCATCCACACCAGCGGCAGCCAGTCGGCGCCGATGGGCCCAAACGCCGTCAGGAAGATCCGCAGAAAGACCGCAAACGCAGCGGCCTTGGGACCGGCCGAGAGGAACGCCGCCACCGGCGTCGGCGCGCCCTGGTACACGTCCGGCGCCCAGACCTGGAAGGGCGCCGCCGAGACTTTGAATCCCAACCCCACGAACATCAGCGCCGCCGCCAGCGTGATGAACACCACCGGCGGCGCATCTGCCCCGGAGAGGGCCGCGCGGATCGCGGTCAGATTCACCGTGCCCACCGTGCCGTAGGTGATCGCCACGCCGTAAAGGAAAAACGCGGTCGCGAACGAGCCCAGAAGGAAATATTTCAGGGCCGCTTCATTCGACCGCTTGTCGTCGCGTAAATAGCCCGCCAGCACGTAGCTCGAGATGGAGGAAATCTCCAGGCCGATGAAGACGATGATCAGATCGTTGGCCGCCGCCATCATGCACTGACCGGCGATGGAGAAGAGCAGCAGCGCGTGGTATTCGCTGGTTTCCGCCTGCTGCCGCGCCAGGAATCCATAAGACGGCAGAATGGTCAGAATACCAACCACCATCACCAGCACGCGGAAGTACGTGGCGAAGCCATCCACCACCAGCATGCCGCCAAACGCCGTGCCGGGATTGCTTTGAGCATAGACCGCTCCTCCGATACCCGCCAGCAGCGCGAAGATGCTCAAGTGGCCGAACGCATGCGAAGCCCGCTTGTGCAGGACGGGATCGAGCACCATCAACGCCGTGCCCATCACCGTCAGGATGATCTCCGGCAGGAAGCGGATGAGGTCCGTCGCGGTAGCGCCAAAATTAACGGGCATGCGCTACCTCCGTCTCCCCGCGCGTCTTCTCTCGCGTCTTTTCTCGCGGCTTTTCTCGCAACTCGACCCGTTCCGGCACGTTGATGTGGGTCTGTTCCAGCACGCGCGCGGTGGTCTTGCTCACCGGCGGCAGGAAACTCTGCGAGTAAACTCCCATCCACACCATCATCACGATCAGCGGCACAATCGCCGCCCATTCGCGCAGCCCCAGGTCCGGCATATGACGCTTCACATCGGCCGCGGTCACGCCGTAGAACACCCGCTGGTACATCCACAGCATGTAGCAGGCCGAGAGGATCACGCCGATGGCGGCCCAGGCCGTCCAGCTAAAGTGCGTCATCGCCGTGCCCTGCAGCACCAGGAACTCGCCCACGAAGTTGTTCAGCAGCGGCAGTCCAATGCTGGCCAGGGTCGCGATCAGGAAGGCCGTGGAGAGCCAGGGCGCCACCGTCGCCACGCCGCCGTACTCGGAAATCTCGAGGGAGTGGCGCCGCTCGTAGAGGAATCCCACTAACGCGAACAGCGCGCCGGTGGTAATCCCGTGGCTCAGCATCTGGTAGACCGCGCCATCCAGGCCCATCTGCGTGAACGAGAAAATTCCCAGCACCACGAAGCCCAAATGGCTCACCGAGGAATAGGCCACCAGCTTCTTCATGTTGGGCTGCACCATGGCCACCAGCGCGCCGTAGATGATTCCGATAATCGCCAGCACCGCAATCCACGGAGCGCATCGCCGCGCCGCCACCGGGAACAGCGGCAGGCAGTAGTGCAGGATTCCGAACGTGCCCATCTTCAGCATGACGCTCGCCAGCATCACAGATCCGGCCGTGGGCGCCTCCACGTGCGCGTCCGGCAGCCAGGTATGCAGTGGAAAGAGCGGCACCTTGATGGCAAACGCCACGAAGAAGGCCAGGAAGAGCAGCATCTGCTCGCCCGGCGCGAAAGTCAGTTTCCCGCTGGCCAGCATGTCCAGAATGGCCGCGTAGCTGAACGTCGCGGTGCGGTTATACAAGTAGATGATGGCCACCAGCATCAGCACGGAACCGGCCATGGTGTACAGGAAGAACTTCACCGCCGCGTAGATGCGCCGCGAATGGCCCCAGATGCCGATCAGGAAATACATCGGGACCAGGGAGACTTCCCAGAACACGTAAAACAGGAAGAGATCCTGCGCGATGAATACGCCCACCAGGCCGAACTCCAGCAGCAGCAGGAACGCGAAGAATTCCTTGACCCGGTCCTGCACGTGCTTCCAGGAGATCAGCACGCAGATGGGCGTCAGGAAAGTGGAGAGCAGAACCAGCCACAAGCTGATGCCGTCGGCCGCCACATGGAAATGAATCTCCGGCGTCGGGATCCAGGGGATGTCTACCGTAAACTGGTCGCTCGCGGTGTTGCGGTTGAACTGCGAGAGCAGAATCAGCGATTGCGCGAAAGTGGCCAGCGACACCGCCAGCGCCCACGCCCGGCTGTTTTGCGGGAAGCGCCGCGGAATGGTGAGCGAGGCCAGGAATCCCACCAGCGGCATGATCAGAACCAGAGTCAGCAGGTTCATCGCAGGCCTCCCGTGCTGCCGATCCCGGCCAGCGCCATCGCCACGATGGCCACCACCGAACCGAACAACACCCACGTCGCGTAACTGCGGACATTGCCCGATTGCAGCAAGCGCAGCAGGCTGCCGACATCCTGCGCGCGCGCGCCCACTCCATTCACGCTGCCGTCGATCAAGCCCGCGTCCACGCCCTTCCACAGCACGGTCCGGGAGCCGCTCACCAGCGGGTCGACCACCGCTGCATCATAGATCTCATCCACGAAGTACTTGTTGTAAAGCGTTTTGTAGATCCATCCGAAGCCTGACGCCAGCGAGTCCGCCATGGCCGGCTTCGCCACGTAGACGAACCATGCCAGCAGGATTCCAATGGCCCCGGCGCCGACCGAGATCAGCATGAGCGAACTGTCTTCCACCGCTTCCCGCGCCGGAAAAACACCGCTCAGAAACGCGGGGATGTTGAATAAGAACCCGCCCACCAGCGACAACACCGCCAGGATCGCCAGCGGCGCCAACATCACCGGCGGCGATTCGTGCGGATGCTCTTTGCCGCGGTACTCGCCGAAGAATGCCAGGAACATGGCGCGGAACACGTAGAAGGCCGTCATTCCCGCCGTCACCACGCCCACCCAGTACATCCACGGCGCGTGCTCGTGCGCCGCCAGCAGAATCGCGTCCTTGCTATAGAATCCGGAGAACGGCGGCACACCGGCAATCGCCACCGCCGCGCACATCATGGTCAGGAACGTCCAGCGGATCTTTTTCCGCAGGCCGCCCATGTTGCGCAGGTCCTGCTCGCCGGAGAGCGCGTGGATCACGCTGCCCGCGCCCAGGAACAGCAGCGCCTTGAAGAACGCGTGCGTCATCAGGTGCCAGATGCCCGCCGAGAAGGCCCCGCAGCCCACGCCCACGAACATGTAGCCGAGCTGCGAAACCGTGGAATACGCGAAGACCTTCTTGATATCGTTCTGCACCAGGCCTATGGTCGCCGCGAAAAATGCCGTCGCGATGCCCACCGTCGCCACCACGTTCATGGCCGACGGTGCGTGTATGAAGATCGGCCACGAGCGCGCCACCATGTAGACGCCCGCCGTCACCATGGTGGCCGCGTGGATCAGCGCCGATACCGGCGTCGGCCCCGCCATGGCGTCCGGCAGCCAAACGTACAGCGGCAACTGCGCCGATTTGCCGCACGCGCCCACCAGCAGCAACAGCCCGATGGTGGTCAGCATCGCTTCGGAAGCGCCCGGCGCATGCTGGAACACCTTGGTAAAATCCAGCGATCCGAAATTCTTGAAGATGAGAAACATCGCCAGCGAAAAGCCGAAATCGCCAATACGGTTGACGATGAAAGCTTTGTTGCCGGCGTTGGTGGCGAACTGCTTGTCGAAATAAAAACCGATCAGCAGGTAGCTGCACAGCCCCACGCCTTCCCACCCGACGAACAGCAGCAGGAAGTTCGACGCCAGCACCAGCACCAGCATGAAAAACATGAACAGGTTCATGTACGCGAAGAAGCGGTAGTAACCGCCCTCGTGCGCCATGTAGCCGATGGAGTAGATGTGGATCAACAATCCGATGCCCGTCACCACCAGCAGCATCACCACGGTCAGCCGGTCGACGGCGAAATCCACGCCGATGTTCACGGACCCGCTTGCGATCCACGTGTAGTAATGCTCGACGTACCGCGAGTTCAAATCGCCCAGGCCGAAGATGGCCTTCAACACCCACGCGAAAGAGAGGACCACGCTGCCGATCGCAATGGCGCTGACCAGACCCCGGGAAAACCGGCGGCCAACGAGCCCGTTAATCACGAACCCCGCCAGCGGAAGGATAGGGATGAGCCAGAGTTGCATTAGGAGCCGAATTCCTTCACCGCCGAGACGCGGAGACGCCGGGAAATACGAGAAACACAGTAATCGGACATCTCAGTTTTTTCTCCGTGTCTCTGCGTCTCGGCGGTGAACATATCTTTAGTTCTTCATCGAATCGACGTCGTCAATATTCAAGGTGGAACGGTTCTTGAAGATCGTCAGGATAATCGCCAGCCCCACGGCCGCCTCGGCCGCGGCCACCACCATCACGAAGAACGCGTACAGGTGGCCGTTTACCTGCTTCTGGTGGTACGAAAAGGTCACAAAGCTCAGGTTCACCGCGTTCAGCATCAGCTCGATGGACATGAAGACCGTGATGATGTTGCGCCGGAACACGAAGCCCGCCACGCCCAACGCGAACAACACCGCGCTCAACGTCAGAAACCAGGAGATCGGAACGGCCGTCAGCATTAGTCCATCTCCTTTCGCGCCAGAACGATGGCCCCCAGGATCGCGACCAGAATCAGAATCGAGGTCACCTCGAACGGCAGCAGGAAAGTGGTGAACAGCGCGTGGCCGATTTCCGCCGCCCCGCCACCCCTGAATCCGCCGAAGTGCACCATGGTGCTTTGCGGAAACAGCCGCTGGACGAAGTACGCCATCAGCCCCAGGAAGGCCACCAGCAGCGGCAATCCCAGCAACTGCGCCGTGAACGACCGGCCCTTCTTGGCTTCCGCCCCCGCGTTGAGCAGCATGATCACGAACACGAACAGCACCATGATCGCGCCGGCATAAACAATCACCTGCGCCGCCGCCAGAAACTCCGCGCCCAGCAGCAGGTAGAGCACTGCCAGCGATGCCATCACACCCACCAGCGAGACGGCGCTCGAAATGGGATGCGTCTGCACCACCACGTTGATGGCGCATACCACCGCGATAATCGCGAAGACCAGAAAAAGTATGACGTCCATGTCAGGATCTCAATGCCACCAGAAAACCGGTCACCAGCAGGTTCAGCATGGCCACCGGGAAAAGAAACTTCCACGTGAAGCCCATCAGTTGGTCGTAGCGGAAGCGCGGCAGCGTCCCGCGAATCCACATAAACCCGAAAAGAATCCCGCCCGTCTTGGCGCAAAACCAGAACAGCGGAATCAGCCAGCTTTGCACCATCGGCAGCAGAAACACCGCCGCCGCAATCAAAAACAGCACGCCAAAGACCGGAAGCGTGTATCCGTCGCGCCGCCGCGCCGGGTGGAACCCGTGATAGAGCGCCACCAGGCCAGCCAAAAGGAAGATCGCCGCCGGCACGTAGCTCGATCCGTATTCGGCCGGCCACGGCGCCACCCAGCCGCCCAAAAACAGCAGCGTGGCCATGCAGCTTACCGTGATCATGTTGGCGTATTCCGACATGAAGAACGATGCGAACTTCATCGAGCTGTACTCGGTATGGAAGCCCGCCACCAGCTCGTTCTCGGCTTCCGGCAAATCGAAAGGAATGCGGTTGGTCTCCGCGAACGCCGCAATCAAGAAAATGATGAAGCTGACGATCTGCGGAAACGGTCCGTGCAGCACGTTCCAGTTCCAGATGCCGCCCGCCTGCTTCTCCACCAGCCCCCGCAGGCTCAAGGTGTTCGAGATCAGCAGCGGCGCGGCGATCGCCAGCGACATTGGCAGCTCGTAGCTGATCATCTGCGCCGAGCTGCGCAGCCCGCCCAGCAGCGCGTACTTGTTATTCGAAGACCAGCCCGCCAGCGCGATTCCGTAAACTCCCATCGACGACACCGCCAGCACGAACAGCACGCCGATATTCAAATCCGTGAGCTGCATGTACGTCTGATAGCCCGCCACCTGGATCTGCGGGCCGAACGGAATCACCGAAATAGAAAGCAGCGCCATGGTCATCGCCAGAAACGGCGCCAACAGATACAGCGGCTTGTTCACGTAGGGTGGCACCAGGTCTTCCTTGGTGAGCAGCTTGATGATGTCGGCGACCGGTTGCAGCAACCCGTGCGGCCCCACCCGGTACGGCCCCGGACGCACCTGGATGTGCGCGATCACTTTCCGCTCTACCCATTGCAGGTAAGCCAGCGTGGTCAAGAGCACCCCAAAAACCACCACTTCCTTAATCAGGCTGATGACGATGAATGAGTCCATGGAGCGGCTCAGCGACTTTCCACCACTGATTTCAGAACCTTAGAATAACGCCCGAGCGTGCCGGACGTGAACAGACCGTTATGGCGAGAGTGCACCAGATCCGGCCGGTTATCCACGGGAATCCTCCCGTTCACCGGCATGGTCTGCGCCGCGCCGCCCATCTCAATCGCGGGCAACGAAATTTCGTACCCGTGAATGTTCTTGCGAATTTCTTCAAATACCGCTTCCGGCGTCCACGGCCCCAGCGCCGCCGCCATCCCCATCTCGCGCGCAATGAACCCCATGATCTCCAGGTCCGGTTTTGCGCCCATGGTGCTGACCGCCCGCTTCAGCCGCTGCACTTCGCCCGAAACGTTGGTGATGGTTCCGTTCTTCTCGTACGCACACGCCGCCGGCAAAACCACGTCCGCCTGCTGCGCGGTTTCGGTGAGGAACATGTCCTGAACCACCAGGAAGCCGCACTTCTTTTCCGTGGCCCCCAGGCCGCCGGCCGCCGGCTTCAGCGGGTTCGATCCCACCACCCACAGCACGCTCAATTCCTCGGCCAGCATCTCCGGGATTCTCATCCCGCCCGGCCCCGGAACCAGCCCCATGTCCAGCGCGCCGCGCGAATTCGAATCATCCACCAGGCAGATGTACCGCACCGGAATCCCCAGCCCTTCGCCGAACTCCACCAGCTTGCGGATATCGTCGCCCTTGTAAGAATCGTCGAACACCACTACCAGTTCCGGCTCTGCCTTGAGCTTCTCGCGCAGCCCTTCGTAATCCCGCCCGCGCACGCTCGCCGTGGCGTACTGGTCTTCTCGCACCGGCCTTTCGGTTACCGCGTAGATATGCGCCTTGTGATGCCGCCAGTTGGCGCGCATCTGGTAAGCCAGCAGCGGATGTTCCAGCGCCAGGTCCGCGCCCAGCACCAGCACCGCCTTGCGCTCGTACAGGTCCGCCACCGTCGCCAGTGTTCCGCTCTTGCCGCTCAACGCGTCCAGCAGCGTGGTCACATCGCCGGTGCGGTGATGGTCGATGTGGTTGGTCTTCAATATCTCTCGCGCGAATTTCGCCAGATAGTAATTCTCTTCGTTGGTGGTGTGGTTGGAGCCGATCACCCCCACGCTGCCGCCTTCCGCGATCGTCTGCTTAAATCGCGCCGCCACCGCCCACAACGCCCGCGACCACGAAACTTCTTCCAGCTTTCCGTTGGTGCGCAGCAGCGGCGCCTGAAGCCGCTCTGGGTGATCGTAGAAATCGAATCCGTACCGCCCTTTAATGCACAGGAATTCGCCGTTTATGCCCGACCGGTCGCGATTGTTGCCGCGGATAATGCGGTCGTTGCGCGTTCCCAGCGTGGTCTTGCAGCCGTCCGAGCAGTGCGTGCAGATGGTCCCGACGTGGGTCATCTCCCACGGCCTGGTCTGGTAGCGGTAAGCCCCGCTGGTCAGCGCGCCCACCGGGCAGATGTCGATGCACGCGCCGCACTCGTCGCACTCCAGGTGGTCTCCCTGATTGGGTGCGATCTCCGAAAACACTCCGCGGTTGATCACGCCCAGCGCGCCCACGCCCAGCCCTTCACTGCAGATGCGCACGCAGCGGAAGCACAGGATGCAGCGCGGCGCGTCGAAGAACACCACCGGCGAAAACTGCTTCTCCGGCGTATGCACCTTGGTTTCCGTGTATCGGCTTTCGCCCGCGCCGTAGCGGAAGGCCATGTCCTGCAGTTCGCACTCGCCGCCCTTGTCGCACACCGGGCAATCCAGCGGATGATTCGTCAGCAGGAACTCCAGCATGTATTTCCGCGCCGTGGCCACCTGCGGTGTCTCCGTCCGCACCACCATGCCCTCGGCCACCGGCAGCGTGCACGCCGTCATCAGCTTCGGCATCTTCTCCACTTCGACGAGGCACATGCGGCAGGCCGCTTGCAGCGATAGCCCCTCGTAGTAGCAGAACGCCGGGATCTCGATCCCCACCGTCTTGGCCGCGTCGATCACCAGGGTGCCCGGCGCCGCCTGCACGTCCTTCCCGTCGATTGTCAGCTTAAGCAGATCCGCCATTTAAACCGTTACCGCCTGCGTCTCGTGCTCATACGGGCACGGTTTGCCGTTCAGGTGATCTTCGAATTCTCCCCGGAATTTCTCCACAATCGAAATCGTCGGCATGGCCGCCGCATCCCCCAGCGGGCAGAATGTCCGTCCCAGCATATTCCTGGCGATATCGCCAATCAGGTCGATGTCCGTGCGCGTCCCGCCGCCGCCATGGAACCGCTCCAGAATCTTCTTCAACCAGGTGGTGCCTTCGCGGCACGGTATGCACCAGCCGCAGCTTTCATGCGCGTAAAACCGCATGATCCGCAGCGCCGCCTTCACCATGCAGGTGTGATCGTCCATGATGATCACACCGCCCGATCCCAGCATGGTCTTGCGCTGCGCCATGGAATCGTAATCCATGGTGGCGCCTTCCAGTTCCTCCGCCGTCAGCACCGGGCACGACGAACCGCCCGGTATGAATGCCTTCAGCTTCCGGCCCAGCCTGATCCCGCCGCCCACTTCCTCGATCATCTGCTTCACCGGGAAACCCAGCTTCAGTTCATACACTCCCGGCTTGTTGACGTGCCCCGTCAGGCAGGTCATTTTCGTCCCGCCAGCCTTGGGCACTCCCAGCGCCGCAAACGCCGCGCCGCCATCGCGCAGAATCGCCGGCACCGCGCAGTACGTCTCCACGTTGTTCAGCACCGTCGGACACTGAAACGCGCCCACCACCGCCGGAAACGGCGGCCGGATGCGCGGAATCCCGCGCTTGCCTTCGAGCGATTCCAGCAGCGCCGATTCCTCGCCGCATTCGTACGCCCCCGCGCCCGTGTGCGCGTACAAATCGAAATCGAAACCCGTGCCCTGGATGTTCTTCCCCAGCCAGCCTTTTTCGTAGGCTTCCGCGAGGGCCTTTTCCATGACTTCGATCAGGTAGCGATACTCGCCGCGCACATAGATGTAGCCCGCGTGCGCATCCACCGCCAGCCCCGCGATCAGCACGCCCTCGATCAACTGGTGCGGGTCGTTCTCCATCAGCACCCTGTCTTTGCAGGTGCCCGGCTCGCTTTCGTCGGCGTTCACCACGATGTACTTCGGCTTGGGCGACATCCGCGGCACGAAGCTCCACTTCATCCCCGCCGGAAACCCCGCGCCGCCGCGCCCGCGCAGGTTCGACGCCTTCATCTCCTCGATGATCTCTTCCGGCTTCATGCCGGCCGCCTTGCGAAACGCCTGGTACCCATCGGTAGCCAGGTAGGTATCGATCGACGCCGAATTCGCCATTCCGAAACGGCGCGTCAGCACTTTCGTCTCAAGCGGGCTGGGGTCGTTGTACAGCATGCGCTAGGGCTTCTTCCTCAGGCCGTCCAGAAGCTCATCCAGCTTCTCCGGCGTTACAAAATGGTGGAAATCGTAATTCACCTGCACGGCCGGCGCCCACGAGCAGGCCCCGATGCACTCCACTTCTTCGATCGAGATCTGGCCGTCCGCCGTCACTTCCTTGTGCCCAATCCCCAATTTCTTGCACGCATGTTCGTACAGCTTATCGCCGTCGTGCAGCAGGCAACTGATGTTGGTGCACACCTGCACGTGGAATTTCCCGAGCGGCTTGCGGTGCAGCATGGAGTAATACGAGAGCACTTCGTTCACCTGCAACGTGCTCACGCCCACCCGTTTGGCCACTTCCTCGATCAATTCGTCGGAAATATGCCCCAGCTCATCCTGCGCGTAAAGCAGCATCGGAATCATCGCCGACCGCTGCCGCCCCGGCGGGTAGCTTGTCAGAAGCTTCGCGAACCGCGCTTCGAGTTGTGGAGAAAAAGTCATTTGCCCGTGACCTACCGGTCGGTATCCCCCAGCACAAAATCCATGCTGCCGATCGCCGCGATCACATCGGCGATCAGCGTCCCTTCCACCATCACCGAGGTTGCCTGCAAGTTGCCGAAGCTCGGCGTCCGCATATGTACCCGGAACGGCCTGGCCGTCCCATCGCTCACCGCGTAGAATCCCAGCTCGCCGCGTGGCGATTCAATCACCTGGTAGACTTCGCCCGCCGGCACCCGGAACCCCTCCGTCACAATCTTGAAGTGGTAGATGAGCGCCTCCATCTGCGTCTTCATCTTTTCCCGGTCCGGCAGCACCACGTGTTGGTCATCGGCCTTCCACGGCCCTTCCGGCATGCCGTCCATCGCCTGCCGCACAATCTTCGCGCTTTGCCGCATCTCTTCGATGCGCACCAGGTACCGCGCGAAAACGTCGTTTTCCGTCCGCACCGGCACTTCAAAATCGAATTTCTCGTAACTCGAGTACGGCTCGTCCTTGCGCGCATCGATCTTCAACCCGGCCGCGCGCAGCATCGGCCCCGTCACGCCCAGGTCCAGCATGTCATCGAGCGAAATCCGGCCCACTCCCTGCGTGCGCCCCATCCAGATGCGGTTGTTGGTGAGCAGGTTCTCGTACTCGTCCACGCGGCTGGGAAAGGTGTCGATGAATTTCTTCACCCGCTCTTGCCAGCCTCGCGGCGGCTCGAGCGCCAGCCCGCCGATGCGAAAATAACTCGTCATCATCCGCTGCCCGGAAAACATCTCGAAAATCCGCAGGATGTCTTCGCGCTCGCGGAAGCAATACAGGAAGACGCTCATCGCGCCGATATCCAGCGCATGTGTCCCCAGCCCCACCAGGTGGCTGTTCAGCCGCGTCAATTCCGTCAGCATCACGCGCACCCATTGCGCTTTCGGCGGAATTTCCAAGCTCAGCAGCTTCTCCACCGCCAGGCAGTAGCCCAGGTTGTTGGAGAGCGGCGCCAGGTAATCCACGCGGTCCGTCAGCGTCACCGCCTGCTGATAATTCTTGACCTCGAATTCCTTCTCGATCCCCGTGTGCAGGTAGCCCAACTGGGGCTCGCACTTCATGATGGTTTCGCCGTCCAGCTCCAGCAGCAATCGCAGCACGCCGTGCGTCGAAGGATGTTGCGGCCCCATGTTCAGGACCATGCGCCGCGAACCGGTCTGCGGTTTTTCCTCTTCCGCCACGGCCGTCTGTTCCGGATTCACTGGATCGCCCATAGCCTAAACCCTCGACCCCGTCACCGGATAGTCCTTGCGCAGCGGATGGCCTTCCCAATCGTCCGGCATCATGATCCGCTTCAGGTCGGGGTGATTGCGGAACTGGATGCCGAAAAGGTCGAAAACTTCCCGCTCGTACCAGTTCGCGCCGCGCCACACCGGGGTCACCGAATCGATCGCCGGCTCCGTCCCGCTCGTCTCCGTCCCGATCAATCGGCACTTCAACCGCACGCGCTGTTTGTGCTCCACCGAGTGCAGGTGATAGACCACTTCGAACCGCGGCTCCGCCGGACACCGGTCCACCGCCGTCACCGTGCTGAGGCGCGCGAATCCCTGGTCGTATTTCAGGAAGCCGCAGACGCTCGCGATCTTTGCCGCCGCGATCTCGAGCGTCAACTCGTTGTGATCGCAGTTGCCGCCGGTGATGGCGTCGCCGTCGAAGGCCTCCACGGACGCCGCCGTGGCATGTTGTCGCAAGCTGTCGGGTAGCATTTCGAGTCTGTTACTGCTTCCGGCCGGCGCCTTCGGGCTTCGACCAGTCCAGCGCCCCCTTCTTCCAGATATAGAAGAATCCCGAAAGAATCAAAACCACAAAGATCAGCATTTCTACGAATCCCGCCATCCGCAGATCGCGGAACACCACCGCCCACGGATACAGGAAAATCGCCTCAATATCGAACAGGATGAAGAGCATCCCCACCAGGTAAAACTTCACGCTGAATCGTTGCCGCGCGTCCCCGGTCGGCACAATGCCCGATTCATACGGCATATCTTTTACCTTGTTGCGCACCCGCTTGCCCAGCAGGTACGACGCCGTCAGCAGTCCCGCCGCCAGCGCCATCGCGAGCAGAGCCTGAAGCAGAACGGGAAAATACGTCTCCGTCAGTGAGGTAGGCATGCCTGTTAGGGAAGAAAAACCTAAACCTGACTATAATTGGTATAAAACAAAGGTGTCAACCAACATGCCCATCCACATCGTGGTGAACGGCGAGCCACAGTCGGCCCCCCAGGGTCAGACCATCCTCGGCCTTCTCCGCCAGTTGGATCTGGACCCCGCGCGTGTCGCCGTCGAACTGGACCGCCGCATCGTCAAGCAGCCTCACTGGCCCTCGACCGTCCTCGAGTCCGGTTCGCAAATCGAAATCGTGCAGTTCGTCGGCGGCGGCTAACCCATCCCCATGGATTCCCCGCTGCCCGTTTCCGAAGTCGAATTCATCGCTGCGCTACGCCAGGCGGCCGAGCAGTTCTTCCGCGCCGTCGACGAGTGGGAAACCGCCTATCGCAAGTATTACCGCGTCGTCGATCCCTCCGGCAAGCCCTCTTCCGATCTCGAGGGACAGCAGCGCGATTACGACGCCGCCCGCGCCCGCCTGGCCGCCATGCTCCCCCGCGCCCGCGGCCTGTGTTTCAAATACGGCATCCGCGATCCCTGGACCGGCCTGCTGCACTCCGCGCTGGGCCAGTCCACTCCGCAGGATCGCTACAGTTCCGCCATCTCGCGCACCGAACGCGCCCTTGCCTTCGAGACCCTCATCCTGCTCGCCGAAGCCTCCGGCCGCACGCTCCCCGCCGAGGAGGCGCTGCCTGACACCGATCTCCGCTCGCCGCTGCGCCGCCTGCGCGATTTCTTCTTCTAGTGGGACAGGCCATCGCCTTTCGTGGCCTGTCATGCCTTTCGCCCGCGGCGCTATACGTCGGCGGGGTGAATGACCTCAATGTCGGCGTAGCGAGAGAACCCGCTCTTGTCAAAAGTGAGAATGGACGTGAGGCCATGCGCCTGCATGGCGGCCACTAGCCGCGTGTCGTGCGCCGGCTTGCCGGACACCTGACGCTCGATAACCAAGGTCTCCCATATCGGATAGACGGCCGGCGTTTCCGGCAGGAATTCGAACATGCGCTTAATGCGCGCCAACTCACCAGCGGCGTCTGCCGGCGTCATGCCAAGGCCGTTCTGTTGGAGAGGCCGCGTCGCCACGACCCAGAGCTCAACCAGGTTTTGAGGAACGATTTGCAACTCCCGGCCCTGCGCTAGAAGGCGCTCGATAGCCCGGTCAGTCAGCGCATAAAGCGAATGATGAGGCTGCAAGGTGCGGGTAAGAACGCTGGTATCGACTAGCACGAGTGCGCCTAAACGCGGTCCGGATAAATGCTCTCGCGACTGACGGCCTCATCGGAGAGCAACGGCGTCGTCCGGTCGTGGCTCTCGGCCCAGGCGCGGAATTGCCGCAGCCATTCCTGGGGGTTCGTCTTTTGCAGGTGCGCGATCGATGCGGGCGGCGCTAGCTGGTCTGCGAGTTGCAGGAGCCACTCCTCGACGCTCAGGCCGCGGGCCCGGGCCTGCGCCTTGAACGTGGCCTCCCGTTCCGGCGAAAGTTCAAGCGTGAGGGTCATGGGTTTTCCTTTCTCTTTCCAGCCTAAAGCATATAGGGCCGCTTGTCACGAATTGCAGGCAACTCCCTCGCCCCGTGCTACCCTGATTTTTTCTCATGCGCAACGTCGTCATTATCGGCTCCGGCTGCGCCGGCAACACCGCGGCCATCTATTCCGCTCGCGCCAACCTGAAACCGCTGGTAGTGAGCGGTCACGAAGCCGGCGGCCAGCTTTCGCTCACCACCCTGGTGGAGAATTTCCCCGGCTTCCCCGATGGCATCAACGGCCCCGACCTCGTCGAAAACATGAAGAAACAGGCGCAGCACTTCGGCGCCGAATACCTCCACGGCTCCGTCATCGATACCGATCTCTCCCGCCGCCCCTTCCGCATCAACGTCGAGGGCGAGTGGATCGAAACCAGCACCCTGATCGTGGCCTCCGGCGCATCCGCCCGCTGGCTGGGCCTCGAGTCCGAACAAAAGTTGATCGGCCACGGCGTCAGTTCCTGCGCCACCTGCGACGGCTTCTTCTACCGCAATCGCAAAATCATGGTCATCGGCGGCGGCGATTCCGCCATGGAGGAGGCCAACTTCCTCTCCCGCTTCGGCAGCGAGGTCACCCTGGTGCACCGCCGCGAGGAGTTTCGCGCCTCCAAGATCATGCTCGATCGCGCCCACGCCAATCCCAAAATCAAGTTCCTCCTCAATACCGTAGTCGACGAGATCCTCGACCCCGCTCAGAAGCTGGTCACCTCCGTGCGCCTGCGCAATCTCAAAACCGGCGAAGCCTGGCAGCAGGACGTCGACGGTTTTTTCCTCGCCATCGGCCACATCCCCAACACCAAAGTTTTCAAAGGCCAGATCGAGACCGATGCCGATGGCTACATCGTTTCCAAAGGCGGCGCCCGCACCAACATCGCCGGTGTCTTCCACGCCGGCGACGTGCAGGACAGAACTTACCGGCAAGCCGTCACCGCCTCCGGCGCCGGCTGCATGGCCGCCATCGAAGTCGAACGTTTCCTCGAAGCGGAAGGACACTGACCCATGATCGAACGCATTTACCCTCCCGGCATCGCCGCGCCCCGCGGCCCTTATTCTCCGGCCGTCCGCGCCGGCGATTTCATCTACGTCTCCGGCCAGGTCCCCGTCGACCCCGCCACCAACCAGGCCGTCGTCGGCGACATCAAAACGGAAACCCGGCAGGTGCTCAACAACATCCGCCGCATCCTCGAAGGCTGTGGCGCCTCCATGGCCGACGTCGTCCGCTGCGGTGTCTTCCTCACCGACGTCAAGGATTTCGCCGCCATGAACGAGGTCTACACCGAATTCTTCGGTGAGATCAAGCCGGCCCGCACCACCATCTCGGTGCCCGCGCTCCCGCTCCCCGGCGCCAAAATCGAGATCGACGCCGTCGCGTATCAACCGAAGTAGCGCCGCGGGGCTATTGGTGTATCATAGTTGAGGCCAGCCCCATGAAACCCGCCCTTCATCGGCCCTGTCTGTGGCTCCTCGCCTGCTCCGCAGCGTTCGGCCAGACCGCCGGCGGGCATCCCAGCTTTGAGGTTGCCTCCGTCAAACCGGCTACCGACACTCCTCACGGCGCTCCGGGCATGCCGCTTGTCAGGTACGGCTGCTTCGGCGGTCCTGGCACTTCCGATCCGGGCCGCTTTACCTGCAATTCCGCCCCCCTCGCCCAGTTAGTCTTCTCGGCATACCACCTCAAACCGTACCAGGTCACGCTTCCGGACTGGATGAACCGCACTTTCTACAACGTGGTGGCGACCATCGCGGCCGGATCCACCGCGGAACAGTTCCGGCTCATGCAACAGAATCTGCTGGCGGAGCGCTTCAAGATGACCGTGCATTTCGAAAAGAAGGAAGTGGCGGCCTATGATCTGAAAGTCGGAAAGGACGGGCCGAAGTGCAAGGAAACCGTGGCCGACCCGCCGCCCGAAAATGGGATCACCACCGGCGACTACCAGGAAAGGGGCGGCCGCGTCCTTCATAAGGCCAAGCAGACCATGGAAGAGCTGGCCTGGTATTTAACGGTCCGTTTGGGGCGGCCGGTTTTCGACTCCACCGGGCTCACCGCAATCTACGACATCGGTTTGGATTTTGTTCAGGAGCCTGCGGGCCGCGGCCCGGCTCAGGGCGCGGCTGTCTCGGCTGAAGGCGGAACTGCTGCGTCCGATCCAGTCGGTCCCACATTGATCGGTGCGGTGCAGTCGCAGCTAGGGCTCAAACTGGAAGCAAAGAAAGGCACCATCGACGTTTTGGTAATCGATCACGCCGAGAGGGTGCCGACCGAAAATTGACCCGGGTGCACGCTTTGCCCCCGAATTGCGTCAAAATAGTGTACAGGCTCGATGCGTTTACTGGGATTATTGCTCCTTTGGACCGCCGCCACGGCTTTTGCCGGTGAGTACGCCATACTCTCGAGCGGCGCCCGTCTGCTTGTCGATCGCCACGAGCTGGATGGCGCCCGCGTCCGCCTTTATAGCGGTCCCGGCTTCACGGAGTTTGCCGCCGCAGAGATCCGCACGTTCGAGCCTGAAGAAACCACACCTACTCCGGCACCGGCTCCCGTCGATCCGCCGCCCCTCGTCGTTCCGGTTCCGCGTCTGCCTTCACCGCTCGAACTAGCCGATGCCGCCGCCGATAAGTACGGCCTGCCGCGCGTCCTGCTCCGCAGCATGATGGCCGCCGAATCCGGCTTCGAGCCGCAAGCCGTTTCTCCCAAAGGCGCCATCGGCCTGATGCAGTTGATGCCCTCGACCGCCCAGGACCTCGGAGTCGATCCATACGATCCCGCGCAGAACGTCGACGCCGCCGCCCGCTATCTCCGCGATCTCCTCGACAAATATCACGGGGCCCTCCGGCACGCTTTGGCCGCCTACAACGCCGGCCCCGCCGTGGTCGACAAGTACAACGGCATCCCCCCGTTCCGCGAGACCATCAATTACATCTACCGCATCGAGAAGGCTTACAAGGCCGACCCCGCCACCCCGCCCACCCGCTAGCCTCCCAAGGATTCCGCTTACTCCAATGAGATAGAATCGAGCGTCGCCACTTGCGCTTTCGATCGCGAGCGCTGCGTGACAAGCGAAGGAGAAGATGGTGCTACCGTATCTCGACACTCTCATTGGTTTTGCCGTTGTGATGCTGATGATCAGCTTGCTCATCACGATCCTCACGCAAGTGGTTTCGGCTTTAGTCAATCACCGGGGCAGCAATCTCAGATGGGGACTGAAGACGTTGTTCCAAAATGTCGATCCTACCCTGTATACGCAACTCGCGGCCAACGCAAATGGGCTGGCGAACGAAGTGCTCAGGCATTGCCTCATATCCGATTCCTGGTTTTCGGACAACCGCGTAGCTACGTGGTTCGCGGCCCGGGTGCCTGGGCTGAAAAAGCTCTTTGATCGTTTTCAGCTCGCTTCGGCTATCCGGCCGAGAGAACTGGCGGATATCCTGAGGCAGATCGCCGCAAATCCACCCGGGGCGCTGGCGGCTCTCCCGGCCGCTGTCCAGGCGGCGCTCTCGGCGGACATCACCACTCTGCTGGCAGCCGGCAATCTCTCGGCGGTGCGCGATTTGAATCTCATGACCGGTGCGGTTGCTGCTGCCGTCCCGCCTATCTCAGGGCCCGTCACGCCCCTTATGCAGGACTCCGTCAGTGCAATCCGCGGCACGGCGGGAAGTCTTGAGGCGTGGTTTGGTTCCATGATGGACCGGGTTGCTCAGAAATTCGTCGTGTACATGCGTCTTTGGACCATACTCTTCGGTTGCTTGTTCGCGTTCGGATCAGGGCTCAATTCCATCAGTCTCCTGAATGAGCTGTATGGGAACAGCACCCTTCGCAATGCGCTGGCCGGCGCGAGCCAGCAGGTCGCCGCCACGGCAACAACGGTTTTGGACCCTCAGAACACGATGGCCGCGGCGCTCACCGGCGCGCTGCAGCAGGCCCTCAAAGACGCCAACGTTACGGCGCCACCGCAGCCACCGGACATCCGGACCACAGCCGAAGGGGTTCAGTGGATTCGGGCCAATGTGCCTGCGGAGCAACTCACGGCGGTACTCGACCGTTTCAACGCAGTTTCCACTGTAGCGTCTGAGAAGCTCATTCAAGAAGGCGCTCAGAATGCCGCTCAGGTCGTTAACATCGCCTCCCAAACGGGTTTCGATGTCCTCAAGTTCCGCTGGCCTCCGAAACCGGACATCGGATACTTGGCGGGCGTGCTCGCAACGGCGGCGCTGCTCAGCCTTGGCGCACCGTTTTGGTTCAATGCGCTCAAGGCCATGACAAATCTTCGACCGATCGTTGCATCAAAAGAGAAATCAGAGCAATCGTAGCTCACCGCCGCCTCATCGCCAAGCCCTTTTGCGCCACTTGTTATACTGGCATTTCCCATGCTCAGAGTCCGCTTTGCGCCTTCTCCCACTGGTTTCCTGCACATCGGCAGCGCGCGCACGTTCATCTTTAACTGGCTGTACGCCCGCCGCAACGGCGGCGCCATGATCCTGCGCATCGACGATACCGACGTCGAACGCAATACCGAAGCCTCGCTCACCTCTATATATGAAGGCCTGCGCTGGCTCGATCTCGGCTGGGACGAAGAATACCGCCAGTCCGAGCGCCTCGCGCTGCACCGCCAGGTGGCCGACGCCATCTTCCAAAAGGGGCTCGCCTATCGCGATTTCACGCCGGCCCATACGGGCGAGTCCGAAAAATCCGGCGCGCAGGGCACGTGGCTGTTCAACGCCGATATGCGCGCCATGCCGCGTGAGGAAAGCGAGCGCCGCGCCGCCGCCGGGGAGCCTTTCGCCCTGCGCTTCCGTGTGCCGCGCGATACCCAACACACCGTTCGCTTCGCCGACGCCGTCTATGGCGATCAAGCCAAGTCCACCGCCGATATCGAGGATTTCGCGCTGGTGCGCAGCGACGGAATGCCCACCTACCACCTGGCGTCCTGCGCCGACGACGCCGACCTGCGCATCAGCCACATCATCCGCGGCCAGGACCATCTCACCAACACCTTCAAGCACGTTCTCATCTTCGAAGCCGCCGGCGCCACCCCGCCGCAATTCGCCCACCTGCCGCTGCTCGTCGCGCCCGACGGCACCAAACTCTCCAAGCGCCGGCACGGCCCCGTCGTCAGCGTCACCACTTACCGCGACGCCGGATTCCTCGCCGACGCCTTCGCCAACTTCATCGTGTTGCTGGGCTGGTCTCCCAAGAACGATCGCGAGCAGATGACCCGCCAGGAATTGATCGACGCCTTCTCTCTCGAAGGCATCAACCGCTCCAACGCCGTCGTCAACTTCACGGAAGAAGATCCCTTCGATCCCAAGGCCGTGTGGCTCAATGCCGAGCACATCCGCACCATGCCGGCCGAAGAGCTATCGGAGCGCCTGCTGCCCGTCGTGCGCGCCGCCGGCCACTCCATCGAGCCGCTCAAAATGCTCCAGATCACGCGCCTGATTCAGGAACGCATCCGGTTGCTGAACGACGCGCTGACGGTCGCCGATTTCTTCTTTGTGGAAGACCTGGCGCCTTACGATTCCGCCGAGCTCATCCCCAAGAAGGGCGACGCCGCGCTGGCGCTGGCCGTGCTCGAACGCGCGAGCGGCGTGCTGGCCACCGCTGAGTTTTCGCACGACTCGCTCGATGCTGCCCTGCGGGCCGCCGCCGTCGAGCAGGGCATCAAGCCCGGCCAGATGTTCGAGCCCATTCGCGTCGCCGTCTGCGGCCGCAAGACGGCTCCGCCGCTGTTTGGAACCCTCGAAGCGCTCGGCCGCGAAACCTGCCTGCGCCGCATCGAACAGGCCCTCGGGAAGTTGAAGCTCCAATCGGAGCCGCGACAGTAATGTAAGGGAGCGCTTGCCGGCCTCGCGGACCGACCTAATTAACGCTCCCTAACGGTCGCGGCTCCGATTAGCGCACTCCTACGCCAGTGTAGCGCGGCAAGCAGAACAGCGAGTATGCACCGTTTGTGGGGCAGCCAATCCTGGCTGCCGCCGGCTTTCAGCCGGCGCTCTTCGGTGATCGAAAACGCTCGCCGGCCCCGAAAAAGCCGCTTGAAAGGCGGCTGCAAGGCAAGATTGCCTGCCCCGCAGAGCGGCATAGCCGCAACCAAAGCACCAAGCCCGGAGGGCGAAACAACATAGCCCACGGCGTGAGCCGTGGGTTCCCGTAGCCAATTGACCAGCCCCGGAACGGGGCGAAAGAAGCGCCGCTGTAGAAACTCTTTCGCCCCGTTCC
>PMTR01000174.1 GCA_003167255.1 Bryobacterales bacterium | reverse complement strand
CTGTGGTGGCAGGGATCGGTGGCAACTACCGACCAAGCCCTGTGGTGGCAGGGGAACGCGGCCTACAACCACTGGGTAAAGATCGGCTCGGCCACGTACTCCTGTCTCGAAGATTCGCTGAACAGCGCGGGCGTTGCCAACAATATCGCCGCCCAGATTAACGCCTCCGATCCCAATTGCTCCTGCACCACGGGAGGCGCCTATGGCAACGAGATCTTCATTTCGCTGAGGTCCGGTGAGTACGGCCCGGTGGCAGTGTCTAGCTCCGACAGTTCCGGAGGCGCCACGCTGTCGAACTACCAGCACTGGGTGCAGATCGGTAGCGCCACGTATTCCTGCTACGAAGGATCGCTGAACAGCGCACAGATAGCGGCCAACGTCGCGGCGCAGATCAATGCTTCCGACCCGAACTGCACGGCCACGGTGGGAGGTCAGTACAACAACGAGATCCTGATTACGCTGAAGGCCGGCGTCGCGGGCCCAATTGCGGTGTCGAGTTCGGATGGCTCCGCGGCTGCATCGCTGACCCAGGGCACGGATGCCGCGACCATCCTGAACAACATCGCCGGCCAGATCAACGGAACGAACTGGGTGTTGAACGGCCCCGCCGTGCTCGCCGCCGCAGTGGTGTTGCCGAACCAGTTGGTCGTCACGGCCACGCCGGGTGCCGACGGCAACATGGTGGCGTTCTATCAGACGGACAACAACAGCAGCAGCCGGCTTTACTTCACCGCGAGCAACTGGAACCTGTCCGGCGGCTCATCGGATAACGTCTCGTGGCACGTACACATCGATTTCACGGCACTCGGTTGGAGCAACGTTGACAAGGTCTGGTGGACCATCGCGCCCGCCCTGCCCAACAGCCAGGCGTACCAATCCACCGAGTGGAAAATGGTGGTCACCAACTGGACCGTGACCAGCAATCCCGCCAGCAAGCGCGCGCTCAAGGTGGCTGGGCCTGGTTCGGTGCGCATCGAGGAAGACAGCACCTGGGTCACTACGTCCGGATACTGGGAGGGCGCTCCCGGCAACGACCCCGTGAACGGCGCGTTCGCCTTCTGGAGCCAGGGACGCGCGATCCGGGCGGCGGCTGCCGGCGCCAGCGTCACCATCGAGACGCATTGCCAGTACGCACACTCCATCTACGTCGGCACGCGCCTGGATACTTCCTGCGGCATCGTGACCGCCACAATGGACGGCGGCGCGCCTGCAACGCTCGACTGCTACTATCCGACCGCCACCACCTCCCAGACACGACGCCTGCTCTTCTCCGGCGTCACAGCAGGGCAGCACAAGGTGGTGATCACGCTGTCGGGCAACAAGAACGCCGCGAGCCAAGGCTGGTATTTCTATTTCGACTTCCTCGAATGCGCGGTCGCGAGCGACGTTCCCGATCCGGTGGCAACGACTACAGCAGTGGCGGTGGCCACCGACTTCGACACGGACAGCACGTACAAACTCTCGCCGCAGAGGCTGGTGTGGAACATCCAGAAGCTCGGGCTGCTGGGCGAGATCGACCACTACTGTGGGGTCTTCTGGTGGAAACAGTCGGTGGCGTCCAATCCCGCGTACCCCACATGCACGGTCACGTTCTCCGGCAACTGGAACGATCAGGATGTCGTCTGGCTGCANNTTCGGCGGGCAGGACAGCAGCAACACCATTGCGCGGCACTTCGCCAATTTCATCAACGCGATCTTCGACGGCGTCTGGGCGTCGGTCTCCGGTAGCGTGCTAACGATCACCTCCCATTCGTTCGCAAGCGGGTGGCAGTTTCACGTGTACACGGAACTGCCAGCGTCCAATACCGGCAGCGGCCACGCCGCGGTGAGTGGCGACATGCAAGGTGGCACGTATGGCGTGAAGTGGGTGATCGATCCAACCCAGACGCCGGTGGTCAACCGGGCGTTTCGCGATTGGAACACGGATTTCTTTAGCCTGCTCAAAGCCAACAACATGAGCGCCGTCTGCTCGTTCTCGCAGGAACTGGTGCAGCCGCCAGACAACCCCGCCGGTGGCGCCGTGTGGGTTCAACGCTTCCCCGACGGCACGGCGGTCGAGACCGCTACGGGATTCGGTACGCTCAACAGTTCACAGATCGCCTTCAGTTTCGGGCCACAGAACTACATAGGGCAGGCCTTCGCCGCGATGGCGGCCCTGATGCTGGCAGCGGGACTGACACCCAAACTCCAGTTCGGCGAGATCCTTTGGTGGTTTCTGGCGAATGCGTCCGGGATGGCGTTTCACGATGCGGACACGCAGGCCGCCGCACAGTCAATGCTCGGCCGCCCGCTGGCGACCTTCCACACGCCCAATGACGATCCCTCGGTCAACATCTACGCGGATGCCGCCTTCCTGCGGACGCGCCTGTACAACTACGTTGCCGCCATCCAGAGCTATGTTCTATCGCAGTGTCCATCGGCTGTGTTCGAACTGCTGTGGCCGATGGACGTGAANNTCAACCTGCCCTCGCAATGGACCTCGCGCGTGGGCTCCGGCTTCGACACATTCCTGATCGAGGGCTACCAGTATCCGGGAATCAACCACAACCTCGACCAGGCCATCCGTTGCGCGTCGTACCCGTGGAAGGAACTCTCCTGGGACCAGGCCCACTGCCGTTACCTGATAGGTCTCTATTACGGTACCTGGCCGTGGCTGCGGGAATTCGTGAACGCCGGCCGGCTCGGTATTCCGACAATCAAGCTCTGGGCCTATGACCATCTGTGCCTGTTTGGATGGCCAGTGCCGCTGCCCACGACCGACGATCGCTCCTTTATTTACTGATCACCTATGGAAAACCTCGAAACCCGCCTCAACGAGGTGGCGCGGATCGCCGTGCGCCTCGAGCAAGAAACTGGCTGTCCTGCCCACCTACTGATCGCCCAGTGGGCCATCGAATCGAAGTGGGGCGAGAAGCCTGTTGGCCACGCCAACTACTTCGGCGTCAAACGCGCCGCGCGCCACACAAAGTGGTGCACCGTCTCCACGCGTGAGGTCGTGAGCGGCAAGTCCGTGATCGAAAATCTGGAGTTCGCCGATTACGATTCGCTCGCGGATTCGTGCCGGGATTACGCATGGCTGATTACACAGGGCGCACCGTACCGCGCAGCGTGGGCAAGGTATCAGGCCGATCGCGATCTGCGCACTCTGATTGTGACGGTCGCCGGCACCTACGCGACTGACCCGAACTACGCGCGCTTGTGCACCACCATCTCGGGTCAGGCGAACGTGGAGCATGTGATTGCCGGGGCTCTCCAGGAGGAACCGACCAATGCAGCGCTGGTCTCACCCCCGCAAACTGACCCCACCCAAAAAGGCGCAGAGATAGTCACGTCCCGCCCTTGAAGGAGCACCATGCCAGGCAAATCGCAGTCTTACTCCGACGCCGTTCTCAACGTCCTGCGAGGGACAAGCATCACCGGCGTATCGCCCTACCTGGGCCTGTTTTCGGTTGCGCCCGCGGACGACAGTTCCGCTGGAACCGAACTGGCGGGCAACGGCTATGCGCGCCAGGCCATCGTCTTCGGCGCGCCAGTGACCGATACCGGCAACCTCCGGAAGATCGCCAACACGAACAACATTCAGTTCGGGCCGGCCTCGGCCGACTGGCCCCAAGCCGTGGCGTTCGGGGTTTTCGACGCCCAGAGCAACGGGAATCTCCTGTACTGGAACACGCTCGCGACGCCCAAGACCATTCAGCAAGGCGACTTCGGTCAGTTTGCTCCAGGATCTCTGATCGTCGAAGAGGACTAACATGCCCGACAACATTCCCATTACTCCAGGTCTGGGCGTCAGCGTCGCCACCGATCAGGACGCGGTTACCGGCGCTCACTATCAGCGCGTCAAGCTGATGGATGGCACGGAGGCATCGTCTGATCCGATCGTCTCGGACGGCAAGAGCAGTCTCCGGGTCCGCACGGCTGATGAGGACATGCTGAAGGACGGGAACGCCTCCGTCAAGGTCGCGAATGACCAGACGCAGCCCGTACCCGTCCAGCTTGACCGTTATGGAAGGTCCCTCTCGGGCAATGCCGTTCCCGTGGTTCTGGCCACGGATCATGATGCTGTTCCGGTAACATCATCGAGCCTGCCGTTGGTAGGCGGTGCTCTGGGTGCCAACGGCGCCATCTTCGGGCCGATCCCCCTGGTCGGATGCAACGGTGTTCTGGTCCAGCTCTCAGGCACGTACAACGTGACCGTCATCTTCGAAGCTACCGTGCTCGACCCGACGACCGGACCGTGGGTGAGCGTGAACGGCACCAGGACTAACAACGGGCAGATCGACACCAACCCCGCCGTCAACTCCCTGAATGCTGCCTGGGATTTCTTCCTGGCAGGCTTCACATTCTTCCGGATCAGGGTCACTGCCTTCACGTCCGGCCTAGCCCAATTCCAGGTCGCGAGATACACGAATGCGCAGGACCCGACACCCTCAGTCGTGGCTCAGGGCGCGGCAGCCACCGGAACGGCCGCAACTGGAAATCCGGTGCTGGTTGCCGGGTCGGATGGAGCGAATGCTCGCAACCTGTCGACCGACGCCACCGGTCGAGCGGTAGTCGCCGGTGGCGCCGCCGTGGGCGCAGCGGTGGCCGGAAGCCCGGTCTTTGTCGCCGGTGCGGATGGAGCATCGACCGGATACGCCCGCCAGCCCACCATCACGCCGCCGAACACCCCGGTGAACGGACAGACTACGAACCAGCCAACTGTGCTTCTCATTGGCGGCGCGGACGGGGTTTATACGGTCAGCCCATCGCAGGCCGCCCCGAATCTGAATCCTGTGGGAACTGCCAGGGCGCTTCTCACGGATAGCGCTGGGGTTCTTCAAGTTGGCGATTCTTCGATCAGCCTGCTCCGGCAGGAACTCCGTGAAACCAACGCGCTTTTGCTCATGATTTTGCAGACCCTCGCCGGCAACGACATGGTTACCGGCAAGGATGGCCTGATGCCGCACCAAGTACCTGTTCAGTAGTGCAACCCAAAAAGGAGAAATGAAGACATGCCTGGAATCGATGTAAACCAACTCTGGACGCCGGCGAGAGCCGTTCCGTCTCCTCAATCGGATCAGAAAGCGCCCGTGACCAACGTTCGCGGCGGCAGGTACGGCGAACAGTACGTGCTGCCGCTGATCCCGACTAAGCACCTTCTGGCCGATGAAGGCAGCTACTTTATCGCGACGAACCCCACGCCGGGAACAGGGCTTGCCTACAACGTTCAAGCGGCGTTCTCCGACACCGTGCCGCTGTTCTATGTGCAGAACAACGACTCAAAGGCGAATCCCTTCGGGAAGCGCTTGTATCTTGACTACATCAAGCTCATCTGCACGACTGCTCCGGCCAGCGGCACGGGCGCCCGGTTCGCCATCAAAACGGACCCGGCGATCCGCACGATCTCAACGAACAACACGACCGCGATCACTCCGACGTCCCCCAACTCGGATGTGGCAACGCAGTCGGTCTGTTCTCTTAACGTCCAAAGTAACGCCGTCGCTTCGGCGCTGTCGGCCTCCTCGACGTCAGCCCGTCTGGTCGCCAACGCCAGCGTGGGCGGCATCCCGGTGGTGGGGGATGAACTCGTTCTGGTTTGTGGTCCGGTCGATCCCGGCGCTTACCCAGGCCTAACGGCGGCGCAAGCAGTCTGTGCCGGCCGGAAGGTCAGCTGTCTGCCGCCGATCATTCTCGGCCCGAACTCGGCTCTCACGCTTTACGCGTGGTTTCCGGGCAACGCCGCGACCGGCCTCTCCTACGAATTTGAAGTGGGTTGGTGGGAACGATAGCCGCACAAGAGTAGCACCATCGCTTCCGCACCATGCTTCTGGTTCTTTTCAACTCGACCCGTGCCCTGGCTGGCGTGGCCGCGGGCCAAGGCGCCGCCGGCGCGCAACTAGTGGCGCTGCGGTCCGTCGCTGGATCTGCATCTGGAAGCTCGCCTGTCTCCGGCAGGATGGTGCGCGTCGAGNNTGCCACAGGGGCGGCCCCCGTTCGCGCACAGTTGGCCCGTGTGCGCCCTTTGGCCGCCACCGCGACCGGAACTGCAGCGGCGCTTTCACTGCTGGCACCCGTGCGCGGATTCGTGGGCATCGCCGCCGGCGGGACGCAACTCGATGGCGTGCTCGGGGTCCTAATGCGGCACTTGGCCAAGACTCCTGGCCTCCGCCTCGTTGTCATCGGCAAGGAAAACCGGGCGTTGGCTGCTGACCCCGAGTTCCGGGTTGTTGCCATCACCCGAGAAAGGCGGGTCCTGGTTCCCGCCGTGGAGCAACGCACGGTCGTGGTGTCTGCAGAAAAACCGGAGCCTTGCCGCATGACGACTTTCATCAAAGATCCCGATGCCGTCCTGGACTACTCCGTCGATTGGTCGAAGTGGCTGGCTGGTGATCAAATCGCTACCAGCGCCTGGTCCGTCAGCGATCCCGCACTCGAAGCGGGAGTTGACTCGAATACCCCAACCCGCACGACCGTCTGGCTCTCTGGTGGTGTTGCATGCCAGGCGTACACGGTCACCAACCGCATTACCACCTCCGGCGGCCGCACCGATGAGCGCTCGTTTGTCATCCAGGTACAAGACCGCTGATGCATCTTCGTTAATCCTCTATTCCACGGTCGCCGACGGAATCTTAGATCGCCTGGTGCATAACGCTTATCGCATCGACATGAAGGGAGAGTCGATGTGGAAGGAGAAAGCCGTGAAGACCGAGTGCTGAGAAGCGCGCTCGGGGCCACATCCAAGTACAGGACCCCTGATTCGCCAAAATGCAGAGGACCCGCTAAAGAACGGTGTGGAACGGCGCAGGCGCAGCGTTGAGGTAGTGGGGGATTCATTCAGCCCCGATGTCCGGCTGCTCGACCAGCGCCCGCCACGTGCCGGCCCGGAACTCGAATCTTGCCGCTCGGCGTGCAGGATTCTGAATTGGGAGCACCTGGAGTGTTCCATCATCGTGGCGCTCGACAATGTACAGCCAGTAGTCGAAGTCCTCCGACAGCGGCACCTGATCGGCCTTTCGCGCGATCGCGTCGAGCAACTGCCTGTCGCTCAGCTCTACCGTCTCATCATCTGTCCAGTCGCAGCCGTGTCCCTTGACCTCGATGCGCCTCACCAGGCGCTTTGTGGGGTAATCGAGTGCCTTGTCGAAGCTGTCAATATCGTAACCTGGTTGTCCAGCATCTTTGGCTTCGGCGAATCGCCCGGCATCACGCTCGAAGTCCACCACGGCCTGCCGGTATGCCACATCGGACCCGAAAGCCTGGTGCGAGTGCTTCTCCCCATCCCCAGTGCCATCGCCGGTGTCGTCGGGGATGGGGCCGACGCCCAGCAGTTCCTTCATCTGCGTCTCGATCTCCGAGCGTTTCTTCCGCAGGCTCTGTAGTCGACTCTCACGATCATCCGCCGTGTGCCCGCCGGATGGCGAGGGCACTTCAGGAGTTCCGCTTTGGGGCGGCGCATGCTCTTCGCGCCCGTCTTCGGTGGCTGCGTCCTCAGCCGGAGGCAGGGTCGGGGAGGAGGGCGGGGCGGGCTTTCCGCTTTCAGCCGGCGGCGGCAGTACCTTTGGCTCTGCACTGGCCGGTTTGGTCGCTTCCACGGCTGCACTCTCGGAGGGCTCTTCCGGCCCTTGGAACAACCCGTGCTGACTGCGAAGTTCCTCCAGTCGCGGGCCGAACTTTTCCTCACGGTCAAGCCATCCGAGCAACTGCGTCAGCGTGGGTGCCAACTCATCGAGGTCGCGGCGGTTGGCAAGGCCACTCCACTGCAGCAGCACACGACAGAGGTCCGCGTTGAACTCATCTGGCGCTCCCGCGACGCACACACAGTCTTCATCACGGGCAGCGTACACACGCCACGCGCTCTTCGTCACGCCATCGTCAATGAGTTCTTTGCTGATCTGCAAGAAGTAGCCGATGCTGGGGCGAGTAGTCGGACCGTCGTCGGCGTCGTCTTCCTGCGCAACTGCGCACAGGAAATCCATGACCAGTGTGAGGCGTTCCGGCCACGTTACTGGCACGTCCTGCGCGCCTTCGAACGAAAGCGTTATGGCGAAGCGGCTCGAGAGACGCTGTATGCCCAGGAGGTCGGCAATGCGGTACTGTTCGTCGCGCGTCTCACCAAGGTGTCCGGGGGTTGCCAGCAGCAGCGCGCTCACCAGCCCTTTGAAGCGTTCATCTCCCAAGTCATCGAGAAAGAGCAAGTCCGACTTCACGCTCGCCCATTTCCTTGAGGCCACGTACACGAACGCGTCTTCACGCGCGAAGCGCCATGCCTCCTCTCGATCGTGATCGAGGCCCTCAGCGATGAGGCGGTATGCACGTGGCAGGATGCGCCTCACCAACTCGGCGTCCGGCCGTTTCCGCCAAACCCACACCAGAAACTCCAGCGCCTGGTCCCATTTGGGTGCATGTGGGATCTCAATAATCGGAGCCACCAGGGCATACAACTGCGCGTTCGGGCCGTCCTCTGACGCGCTGTTCACAGATAGCAGCCAGCCGCCGAGGTCGGCGCCACGCGTGCTCTTGGCCACCAAGCGCCCAGCGCCGATGCGCGTGGATCCGTCGATCAGCGCCTCACCAACCGGAAGCAATGGCAGCGCCAGGACCGTTGCGAGTTCAGCCCGGTACTCAGGATTCTGCTCGGCGTCTGCAACAGCCGCCTCCAGAAGCTGCACCAGGCGCTCCGGTGCCGCTCCCGGCCCTTCCCGGCGCAACCGATCAATCGACGCGACTTGAGCGATGTTCGCGCCGAAGTTGATCCCACATTGTTCCAGGATTCGTACCAGGTCCGCCGAGAGGTTCGCCACGGGCGCATCCGGGCGTGCCGGATCGGCGTTTGGCAACACACTCTCTGGCCGATAAGGCCCACTGCCATCGACCGCGAGCACCCAGACTGCGGTTTGCAGCACGCCCACCCAGCTTGCGCTGTAAGGCAGCTTGGGGGCATAAACGCTGCTGGAGCCCCACGGCACGTAGGCCATCTCGAGTTGGTGGTTGCCAGGCAGCACTTGGCGCGCCTCATGGAGCCACGCCCCGAACTCACGCGCGTCCTCCGGCGTGGGCCCGTTCAGGATCGCAAGAACCTGCTTGTCAAAATTGGCGTCGATGAGAAGGTAGTTCTTGGAGTAGAAGCTCCAGATAGAATACTTGGCCGTAATTGCCCACGACTTTGTATCTGGAGCGCTGTAGCCAGGGAGTCGCTCTTGAATGCCGGCACGGGAGAGCGTTGCCGACGAACGCCAAAGGCGAAGAGGGCCTTTGATCTTGTCGCTTGCGCTTTCAAAGAACGATCGCCAGTCGGCATCCGTCAGCCCCGGCTTGTGCTGCAAGTATCGAGGTGATATGACAGGCACACCGGAGAAGAAGCGTCTCCGCGACGGGCTCGCGTACGGGTCGGCCAGAACGACATTCTCCAGTGGAGCGACGGTGCCGTCCTCGCACAGTGCCCGCATCACCAGATTGGGCCGCTGCTTCTGCTTCAGGTGCACCCAGCAGGACACGTCGAGGACGAGGGTTTGCCCGTCCGAATCCGGCTGGGTGGGCAGTCCCTCCCACCAGCGCCGCATTACCTCCTCCAGGTTTTCGCGGCGCATCTGCCTGACGTACTCCTGCGCAGCCGCGTCACGTCGCAAGGATCGATCAAATCCCCACTCCAGCCGTTCATGCGGTGGCGCCAGGTGGGGTTCCAGCAACGATCGCAATGGCGGGTCCTCTTCTGGAACGGAATCCCACTCGGCAGGCAGTCCGATCGCGCTGTCACGGTCGATCCATGCGCCATCGGCTGCGGGGAGGCACCGCAAGCGAGACTCACGCCAAGCGGTGACGCCATCCAGGCTTGCCAGCGCCCGCAAGAGACGTAGGTGAGCATCGGCCCCGCCTGCCCCGAGTTGCTCTCGCCATTCTCCGACAGTGCCACTCTCCCAGTGGCTCGACAGGTCAGCAACGGTCAGGGGCGTGAGAAGCCCAAGATGCGATAGCGAGTCCAGCGTGCGGTTGCCGAGGATCGTCGTGCTGAGAACGCAGTCCCCGAAAAGCACCCAAGGCAAGAGAGTTGCCTCGTCAAAGGACCGCAGGATCGAAGGCAGCAGTCGCGCTTCTGATGGCATCGCAAACCGCGTGCCCTCCTCCGCGCGGACCGGCAAGAAGGACAAGGACGACAGTGCGGCCTTGAGGCCGTCACAGAACTCAGGGTCACTTAGATACGCGCTGAACGCACCGTCCGTCTCGTCCCACTCCGGCAATATCGCAATGCTCTCACCAAGCGCCTGGTCGGGGATGTCTTGCAATGTCGTGACCCACGAGAGGTACGCCGCCACAAGCCCGGCGAACCGCGATAGGATCTCGCGATGCCACTGGTTGGTCTCGACCTCCATGATCTCGCGGCGGCTGGTGACCAGCAGCCAGTCCGCCTGTACGTGCAATCCCAGCGGCACGTTCACCCCAGTAGGGAGCAGGGCGTATGCTTGACCGCGCTGAGGAGGTTGCGGGAAGCCACGATCGTCCAGTGGGCAGAAGACCTCGACTGTCCGCTGTCGTTGCGCCTCGGCATATACCGCTTCCTTCTCCTCGGGGCGCGGCTGTATCTGCCGGTGTTCCAAAAAGCGCGCAATGGCGGGGCCGCTTGGCTGGTAGCGTGAGGAAAACAGGATCCACTCTCGCGTGCGCTCACTCGCCTCGTGGTACGCGGTGAGCTTGACGCGGGTCATCTGCTCGTCGACCGTCTCCTCCTGTTGCTCCAGCAGCCAGTGCTCCCCTAACCACTCGACTTCCAAGACACCCCGGCGCGCCAGCAACGCAAGAACCAGAAGATCTGGCGAGAGCACCTTGGTAACGTCATCCGCTATGGGGCCAAGCCGCTGTAATCTGTCGTGGAGGAAGAACCGGCACGTCATCCCCTGGGATGGCGGCGCGATCGTCTCTTCATAAGCGGGCAGGACGCACCCAAGCCAGTGGCGCTGCCGGTCCCCCAGTTCCCCGACCTCCTCTTTGACGCGAAAGCCAAAACGCCACGGCCCTGAACTGACATCGACACATTCAAAGCTCTGGAACACGGCCTTAAAGCCGATTCCCATGAAGCCGACCGTGCCGGCCCCCTTCTTGGACATTCCGCGGACGCACAACGCCTCGACGTGCCCGTCATCAAAGGCCTTACCATCATGCTCGACAACCAGCGTGCGCGCTGCTTCATCCACCGAGAGGCGGATGTGCTTGGCCTCAGCGTCCACTGCGTTCTGCAGCAACTCGCCAACGTACAGCCACGCGTGTGGGAAGGTCTGTTGAAGGTCCTTCAGCGCGCCATATCCGCGGTCGGTGGCGTAAAAGTCCTGGTTCTTCTTTCGGACGTCTACCACGAATTGCGCTGCGGCGCTGTCGGTCATTGCGGTCTGGGTGACGGTGGTCATGTGTATGCGCCTTGATCTACCTTAGAGGTTCTTTCGGGATGCGGTCCGCCCCAATAACTCGCCGAGCGCCGCGACCCTGCCGCACTACCCGACCATCGTGGACGCATGGGCCCATGCCTTTTCTTTCAGGGTGCAGCCGTTGCCGAACCAGGCGGCGTCCAGCCGCTCTTCGGCGCCGGAGCGCACGTGGTCCACGTAGTAGGTCACGGTATTGACGGCCCCCCAGAGTGTTCCCTTCGCTGTAGTGAAGTTCTGGCCCGGCGCGGACTGGAATAGGGCCGTCATCGTTTGGTGCTCTCGTTGCGCCGGCTTCGATAGCGGCTTGTCCTTGGCTGCAAGTAGCGCTTCAAAGAACCGTGATGACTGCTCCGTACCCATCCGGTAGACCGCCATCTTGCGGACTTTCGACAAGAACGCCTTCCATGCCGGATCCATCAGGCCCAGGTCTTTCTTCGCAGCCGAAGCGTCGAAGAACAAATTATGCGGGACCTTTACCTGGGGCAGCCTCCTCTGCCTGACTTCCTCCGTAGCGAAGAATAGGGTGTTCTGGCAGACCACGCGAATGCTCGTAAACGCCACGGAGGTGGCGAGTGTTTTGTCGCAGGAGGTTGCGAGTAAGACGTAGGCCGCGATCTTATCCTCGCCGTGATCGTCAGCGGCCGCGGTGACGCCGGTCTTCGCCAACGCCCACACCTTCCGGCCGTGATCAAGCGCGCCGGCTGTTTCCAGCTTGTAGCCGTAATCGTCCATCAGGTCCCGGTAGAACTCCAGGACCTCCTTTGGCTGCACGATCTGGTAATCGCCCGACACAATGGACAGCGCCTCATGGGTGTCACTCCGGGACAGCACGAACTTATCCGCCATCGTTCGGTGAATTCCATCGGCCAGGTACTGCACGGGCAACCTCTTCAGTTCCCATGCGAGCCTTGCCTTTTCGAGCCATAGTTCAATTGGTTGGCCTTCAGGCAGTGCTTCGCCTAACCCGTGCCAGGGTTTCTCGCCGACGTAGGCGATTGCAGGTCTGCCGGTCGTCTGATCAATGTCGTGACTCATGGAACACTCAATTTACTCCCTTTCCACGCCGATAGTGGTAGAGGCGAAGATGCCGGTCAGACTCCACCCGTGGATGAGTTCGCCATCGCCAACCGTTGCCCAGATCAATTCACGGAGTCGCGCTCTGGCGAAAGCGTGTCAGTTGCCTCAGTTTGACGAGTTTGTGCGGTTCCGCGTTTTGCGCGGGTTGGCCGGTCTAGGGCGGCAAATTCCTGCCATGTCGCACGAGCTGCAGGTCGTACACCACGTCTCATGCTTGGCGAGATTTACGTCGCGAATATTCTTGCCTGCCTCGACAACCCGGTCGAGCGTCTGCTTAATGATCGTATCTTGCACTTCCTCGCGGTGAATGTGGCCGAGATCCAGGTTGTGTATCTCTATGAGATCGGCTGGCTTGCCCACCGCCTTCTGATATCCCGCCGCATAGACCTGCAGCTGAAGGCGGGTCATCTCTGTTGGCTGCGCGTCTTCACTGGACTTGAAGTCCACAATCGCGATCTCGTTCGTATCGGTTCTTCGGATCAGATCAATGCGGCCACTCACCACGATGCCATCAGCTAGTTTCAATTCGATCGTCTTCTCCGCGTGCTCCAATCGTTCCAAATGCTCTCGGTGGTTCTCAAGGTATCGCCGGAGGGCCTTTGCGGCCTCCTTTCCAGCATTCTCCCGGACCTCGTCGTTGGCAAATGGAAGGTGCAGATGACGCTCAACCAAGTCCGGCACCCCGGCGACCGTGGGAACTGCGCCGCGGATGGACTCGGCATGGATTTCGCAGAGCGCATCGTGAAGCGACTTGCCGAAGCCCATTGCGCGGCTGACCGGCGAATCGAATCCATACATGAAGCGCAACTTGAAATCGTATGGACACTGGAAGAAGTATCGGAGTTCGCTGAACGTCAGGGGGAGAGGCGCATCGGGGACTCGCGGCTTCGGCTCCAGCCGCTTCGGTTGCCGGCCGGGCTCCTTGCTGAGCACGTGCTCACTCTGAGTTACGTCGGTGAAGAATTCGGAAACCCGCTGCTGCTGTCGGTTCCCAGGTACGGGCGCCCATGAGCAAAACAAGTACTTTTCTGCCCTCGTCAACGCGACATAGAAAAGCCGGCGCTCGTCCTCCTTGGTCCCCTTGTATCGGTCGGCATCTGGCACAGCAGTTTCGGGGATGACATGCCAAATCGTTCGGCCGCCTTGGCGGCGGGAAGGAAATCGGTTCGCACGCAGGCAGGGCACGAAAACCGCCGGCCACTGCATGCCTTTGGCTTGGTGAACGGTCATTACACTCACCGCGTCGGGGCGGGGACGTATCGTTTCCTGCGTCTCTTCCGGGTAGTAATCAGCAGCCTGAAATTCGAGGAAGCTGGCGAAACTGGAGTAAAGCTGCCCGGGGCTGCTGTGAAAGTGGATGTGCTCGAAGTCAGAGATAAGCTGGCTGAACTTGCCCAGATTGAAAAAGATAACCTCTCCTGTTCGGCCCTTGCTGCCGATTTTTTCTTCCGCGATTGAAAGTGCCTCCAGGAAGTCAAGAAAGACCCGTTGTAGGAAGAGTTGGTTGTCGCTACCCAGCGGGATTCGCTTCCGAATCCCTTGCAGAAACCGGATGCCCGCTTGGATTTCATCCTCGTTCAGGCCCGGAAAGGCGGACACCAAGGACTGGGCTACGGTGGATTCGGACGACGGCGCGCGGCCGCGTGCGACGTGGTCCGCCATGTAGTAGAACGCTTCGCGAATCGCCTGTGCCTCCGGAGTGTCTAGCAGCGAGTTCATTCCGCCACCGAGATACGGTATTTCTGCATCGCGGAGTGCGTCGACAATTGGACCAGCATCCTTCCACGCCCGAACCAGAATTGCTGTATCTGAGTACGTCAGACCCCTGGGTGGCTTCTCGGCGCGATCCCGGTAATAAGCGCCCTTCAGCCATTCAATCTTCTTGGCGATCCACCGGGCCTCTTCCGCCTCATCCGTAAAATGGACGGCCAGGATATCGCCTCGCTCGAACGGCTGGGCTTCGGTGCTCTCCATCTTCTTCTCGAGGCGGTCTGGATTTTGCTCGATGATTCTGCGCGCCGTAAGCACGACTCCCTTGCTACTTCTGAAATTCTCGTTCAGTCGCTCCGTCTTCACGTTGCTATAACGATCCGTGAAGCGAATGATGTTCTGGACATCACTCCCGCGCCATTGATAGATAGTCTGGTCGTCGTCTCCGACAACGCAGATGTTGGCGCCGAGAGAGGCAATCTCCCGGATCAGAGCCTCTTGCAGCGGATTCACGTCCTGGTATTCGTCAACGACGAGGTATCGAATCGAGGCTTTGAGTCCTTCGCGTAGCTTGGGGTTTCCCTTGAGTTCGTGCACCGCCCGGCTCAGCATGCCGGAGTAGTCCAAGTACTTCTTCTCCTCCAGCAGGGCGCGGTACTTCGCCGCTGCCTGCTTGACGCCGTCGGGCACACTCCGCATTTTCACGCCGCCTTCTTCCAACACCCCCAGCAGCGATTGGTACAGCCGCGAGTCCGCGTACCGCGTCAACGTTCGGCCATCCAGGAGCGGCACCTCGGTCAGACCGCTCTTCTTGCTATTCCGGTCGATCAACAAGCGCTGCTGCACCTCGGTGAGCACCGAGTACTTGAGGAAGGAATAGACGGGCGGTTGTTGGAGCAGGTTCAGACAGTAGGCGTGGATTGTGCCGACAAACATCCCGGCCAGTCCCTCGTCAGTTCCCAGATGGTCGATCGAGAGTCGCTGGATTCGGTCCTTCAACTCGCCAGCCGCCTTCTCCGTAAAAGTGAAGGCCACGATGTTCTCGGGCTTAATGCCCGATTTCTTCTTCTTTTCCAGGATATTTACAATACGGCGAGAGATTACCTGGGTCTTGCCGGATCCAGCGCAGGCGATGATCTGCAAGTTTCGGTCAATGGATGCGATGGCGCGCTGTTGCGATGGTGTGTAGTTCACTTGACCTCCGGTGTTCGCGATTAAGTCCTGGTGAGAATGCGGATGGTATCAGATGGAGCGTTGGCGTGCCGCCACATCGGCTTACTCGCGTTTTGGGCCTCTTCTAATTCCGTTGGCGCTGTGTGGCGTGAAGATGGCGATCGGACTCCGGCCCGGAGGCATCTCGGTGGCGGCCAAGCGTTACAATTGTCGAGTTACGACATCGGGCCGCATCCATGGGACTCTCGCAGCAACGCTGGAAACGCATCACCGAATCCGTCTTCCCATGGGAAGCCGAAGCGCTGGAATTCCTCCGCTCCGGACTCCCCGATTGCGACCCCTACTTCGGCTGGACCAACTTCTCGTTCATCGCCGACGACGGTACCGTCAACGAGGTGGACGCCCTCATCGTCACCCCGCGAGGACTGTTCCTCGTGGAAATTAAGAGCGACGAAGGCGAGCTGCGCGGCGACCGCGGCACCTGGACCTACCACAAGCCCAACGGCCGGCTCAAGACTGTCGACAACCCACTCATCAACGCCGACCGGAAGTGCAAGAAGCTGAAATCCCTCCTGGAGCACCAGCCGTCCACTCGCGCCGAAAAGCTGCCCTACCTCGAAGCCCTGATCTTTCTCTCCAATCCCGAACTTCGCAACCACCTCCCCGAGTCCGACCGCATCCGCGTCTGCCAGCGTGACCGTGACAACTCCCCCGGCATCATCGCCGCCCTCAAGTTTCGCAACGCCACCGGCCTTAAGCAGGACGTCCCGCTCATCAATCGCCCCATCCTCGCCCGGCTGGCCCGCGCCATGGACGAGGCGGGCATTCGCCGCAGCCAGCGGCACCGCCGCGTCGGCGACTACGAACTCAAGGAACTCCTCGCCGAAGGCCCAGACAACGCCTTCCAGGACTGGCACGCCGAGCACGTCTCCCTGAAGAACGACCCGCGCCGCGTCCGTCTCTATGTGGTCTCCCGCCAGCCGGCCGTCGATCCCCGCATCGTCCACAAGATGGCGGAGAGCGAGTACGACATCCTCCGCACCCTCCGCCACGACCACATCCTGGAGGCCCAGAACTACACCGAGCACGAACTCGGTCCCGCGATCCTGTTCCGCCGCGAAGCCGACGAAATCCGCCTCGACCACTACCTTCGCCAGCCCGATCGCAAGATCCCCCTGCACCTCCGCATCGACTTCGTCCGCCAGATCGCCGACGCCCTTCGTTACGCTCACGGCCGCCGCGTCATCCACCGCGCCCTCAGCCCGCAGTCCATCCTCGTCACCGGACCGGACACCCCCCAGCCCAAGCTCAAGATCTTCAACTGGCAGGCCGGCCGCGTAGTGTCCACCGCGTCCCAATCCAC
Source organism: Bryobacterales bacterium (assembly GCA_003167255.1). Taxonomy (GTDB): domain Bacteria; phylum Acidobacteriota; class Terriglobia; order Bryobacterales; family Bryobacteraceae; genus PALSA-129. The sequence goes on along the minus strand of PMTR01000174.1, from coordinate 51,831 downwards.
ACAGCGCACCTCGCTCACCCTGCACTTCGAGGATTGGATTGAGGAAGCCTCTCTCGTCTACGTTGCGCCCGAAGCCCTCGGCAATCGGAACCTCCGCGACGAAATCTGCGACATCTTCTCCCTCGGCGCCCTAGCCTTCCACATCTTCTCAGGCCAGCCCCCCGCCCCCAACATGCGCGAGCTCCACGAAATCCTGGCCGCGCATCAGGGACTGCCGCTGCCCTCCGTCATCGACGGCGCCAGCGCCAAGCTCGAAGACCTCATCCGCAACGCAACCCACCCGGATACGCTTCTCCGCACCGATTCCGCTGCGGCCTTCCTCCGTCAGCTCGATGAGGTAGAAGACGAACTCACCGCCCCCGCGGACACTCCCAGCCCCGATCCGCTCCGCGCACCAATCGGCGAAACCCTCCCCGGAAACCTCAAGATCAAGGCCCGCCTCGGGACCGGCGGCACAGCCGCCGCGATCCTGGTGGAGCGCGAGAAAGAGGAACTCGTCCTCAAGGTCGCCCTCAAGCCCGAGTACAACAACCGTCTCCGCGACGAGCTCGACGTCCTGGAGAAGCTCCGCCACAAATTCATCGTGGCGCCCAAGAGCGAACTGCTGACCTTCAACGGCCTCAACGCCTTCCTGGTGGAGCGCGCCGGAGATCGCACCCTCGCCGCCCGCCTCACGGAAGACGGACGCCTCTCTGGCGAGTTCCTGCAGCGCTTCGGCGACGACCTGCTCGATATCCTCGAACTCCTGGAGCACGAAGGTGTCCCCCACCGCGACCTCAAGCCCGACAACATCGGCGTTCGCGAGTACGCCAAACAGCTCCACCTCAAGCTCTTCGATTTCTCCCTCTCGCGGCTCCCCCTCGACAACGTCCGCGCCGGCACGCCGGACTACATGGAGCCCTTCCTCATCCTGCGCCCCCGCTGGGACCCGCACGCCGAACGCTTCTCCGCCGCCATCGTTCTCTATGAGATGGCCACCGGCGCCCTCCCCATCTGGGGCAACGGTCAGAGCGCGCCGCACCTGATCCAGGACGAGGTGGCCATCGCCTCCAACCGGTTCGATTCCCAGGTGCGCGAAGCCCTCACCGCGTTCTTTTCCCGCGCTTTCCGCCGCACTCCCCAGGATCGGTTCGATACCGCCATCGAAATGCGCGGCGCCTGGCACGCAGCCTTCTCCGAAGCGCGCTTCACTGACTCCCACCTGCCCGACCCCACGGCGCGCACCCAGGCCATCGCCTCCGCCTCTCTCGAAACGCCGGTCGTCTCCCTCCACCTCTCCACTCGCGCCCAGAACGTCCTCGAACGCGAGAACATCAATACGGTGGCGGACCTCATCGCCACCCCGTCCACCCGGTTTCGACGCCTCCGCGGCGTGGGCGACAAGACGCGCAAGGAGATCATCGAACTCATCGCGGACCTCCGCGCCCGCTTCCCCGAAGCCGCCATCGCCGCCCCGCCCTCTCTGCCCACCGCCCCCGATGAAGACGCCCCGCTCGTCCACTCGGTGGATGAAATCGCGGCGCAACTCCTCCCGGCGGCCAGCGCCAAAACGCGCGATGACCGTGGCCGCCTCGCCGCCCTCCTCGATCTTGACGATCTCGCCAGTGACCGCGCTCCGCTTTGGCCCAGCCAGACCGAGATTGCCGCCCGCTCGAACGTCACCCGCGCCCGCATCGGCCAGGTGGTCGCCGCCGGACGCCAGCGCTGGCGGCGCAACCCCTCCCTCACCGAAATCCGCACGTTTATTCATGAGCGGCTCAGTTCCGGCTCCGGACTCCTCGAAGCCGTGGAACTGGCTGGCCTTCTGCTCGCAGGGCGCGGCTCCACCAGCGAAGGACACCTCCGCCTGCGCTACGCCTCCGCCGTCTGCCGGGCTGCCCTGGAAGCCGAACGCGCCATGGAGAAGCCCCGCTTCACCGAAGCCCGCTGCCTCTCCAGCATCCTGATTGTTGCCGCGGACGAACTGGCTGTGGTGGATTGGGCCCGCCGCCTCGGGGACGTCGCCGGCGTCCTGGCCAACGCCCACCCCTTGCCGGCCCCGGCGCGCGCCCTGGAAACCCTGCGCGCCGTCCCGTTCCCGGCCCACCTCGCGCCGCTGGAGGACGCTCGCCTCCTGCGCTTGGCCGCCACCCTGGCCGCGGTCGCCCTGTCCGCGCGGCTGGAACTCTACCCCCGAAACATGGCGGTGCGCGACGCCCTGGAACTCTCCCAGTCCGCCTTGGCCGGTGCCGACGCCATCGCCATCCCCGAGCTTCGCGCCCGCCTACGCGACCGCTACCCCGAGGCCGCTCCTTTGCCGGACCGACCTGAACTCGACGGCGTCCTCGCTCATGCCGGCTACGACTGGACCTGGGATCCCGCCGCCGGCCTTTACCGCGCGCCCCGCGTGGCCACCGATATTTCCAGTTCCTACGTCCCCCGCTCCGCGACCCTGCTGGTCCGTCGCACGTATGACGTGCCACCTTCCGAACGGGACGACTACGAGACCGCCCTCGACACCGAACACAAACTCTCCGTCGCCTTCGCCCAGCGCGCTCCCCTTGTCCTCACCACAGCGATCCGCGATTACGGCGACGCCGTCGGCGAGCTGGTCAAGCGCTGGGACCCCGTCGTCATCGACTTGGACCGCAAACTGCTGGACTCCATGCGCGCCCTGGCCCGTACCCGCAACATCTCCTGGGAACGCGTCGTCACCGCCGACGCCGAACCCGAGGAAAGCCTGCACCGCGCCCGCCTCGCGGGACTCGCCGCCGATGCTCTGGCTGGCGTGGAAACTGAGATCCATGCTGCCGGCCGGCCCGTCCTCCTGGTCAACCCCGGTCTGCTCGCGCGGTACCGCCAGACGTCCTTCGTCGATCGCATCCGCGAGAATCCCGGCCCCGGCGTATGGCTTCTGGTTGCCGGGCAGGACACCCACAAACCCATGATCGACTCCGCCGCCGTTCCGCTCCTCTCGCCCAACCACTGGGCGCGCCTCAATCGCTACTGGATCAAGAACCAGCACCGCGGAGACATTAAGTGATCGACGAAACGCTGCTCCGCAACGACCTGATCCGCCTCCTCACCGCGACCGAAAACAACATCCGGGAGCGCTGCGACGAATCCCCTGCTGTCAATACGCCGCTCCAGGAACGGTACGACGCCGCGCGCCGCGCCGGCCGCACGGGCATGACCTTCAGTGAGTGGCGCGAAGGCGAAATCACCCAGGCCGGCGTGGCCTGGCTGCTCGCCTGCGTCTTCATCCGCTTCCTGGAGGACAACGACTTCCTCGGCGCCGTCTACCTCGCTGGTCCCGGGGAGCGGCTCAAAGCCGCACAGGATCGCCGTACCGTCTGGTATCGCACCCACCCGGAGGGAAACGACCGCGAGTACCTGCTTGCCATCTTCTCCGAACTGGAACACCTGCCGGGCTTGAAAGGGTTGCTGGACCGAGCCCACAACCCACTCTGGACCCTCGGTCCGGATGGCGACGGGGCCGAGGTGATCTGGAGGTTCTTCCAGGACGCTAACCCCGACACGCAAGACCTGCGCCACAACTTCAGCGACACCGCCGGTAGTACCCGTTTTCTCGGCGACCTCTACCAGAACATCTCGGAATCGGCCCGCAAACGCTACGCCCTTCTGCAAACACCGGACTTCATCGTCGATTTCATTCTGGACCGGACCCTCACTCCAGCGCTGAAGGAATTCCCCCTCGACGGCTTCCGCCTAATCGACCCTGCCTGCGGTAGCGGCCACTTCTTGCTGGCAGCGTTTGACCGTCTGTTCCCACTGTGGGCGGACCGGGACGGCGATCTGACGGTGGTCGTCCGCAATACGCTGGACTGCATCTACGGGGTGGATTTGAATCCCTACGCTGCTGCCATTGCGCGCTTCCGACTGCTGATTGCGGCTCTGCGCGCCACGCATATCCCTACGCTGGCCAGCGCGCCGGACTGGCCGATTCATATCCTGGCCGGTGATTCACTGATCTTCGGACCCAACAGGATGGTCCCGAGCTTGGTGGCGCAATCGTCTGAAGACCCTGAGAAACTGCGTGTAGTGCTGCAGGCACAGGGATATCAGGTGGTTGTCGCGAACCCTCCGTACATCAACCTGAAGGACGCAGGTCTCCGAAACCTTTATCGCAAGCTCTACAAGACTTGTTCCGGATCCTACCAAGTTTCTGTCCCGTTCACCGAATGTGCGCTCGATCTGAGTGAAACGGGGGGATACGTAGGCATGATCACGTCGATCGCCTTCACAAAACAGCAATTCGGCCGAGTGCTGGTAGAAGAGTTCCTTCCCAACTGGGATCTCACTACAGTTATTGATACGTCAGGCGTCTACCTCCCAGGGCATGGCACCCCGACGGTTATCCTCTTTCTGCGGAGGAGACGGCCCCTTGGGCCTGTTCTCCGTATGGTCCGCGGCATTCGGGGACAGATCGGCGTCCCTGATGTCCCGTCAAAGGCGCCGATCTGGATCGAGATAAGCAATCATTCCGACGTGGCTGGATTCGAAGGCCAATTCGTAACCGTGGCTGATGTGGACCGCGAAGCGATCAGATCACATCCCTGGAGCATCGGCGGGGGCGGCGCAGCCGAACTGAAGGAGCGGATTGGCAGAGGGGCCATCTCCCGCGTATCGACCCACGCCTTTGCTGCTGGCCGCACAACGCATACGGGCGAAAACGAAGTCTTCATCCTTCCAGCCACGTGCCTGAACACTTTCGGCCTGAGAGAGTATTGTGTGCCCCTCGTGAGGGGGGAAGCAGTCCAAGAATACTGCACCCACCCTGAAACCGCCGCGATCTTTCCATACGACCACGCGGGACAGGTGAAACCGTTGCCAGGACCGCTACTTCGCAGGCTCTGGCCCTACCGCACGAACCTGGGAAACCGGCGCGACTATGAGCAAACAGTCACAGAGCGCGGACTGCAATGGTACGAGCATTCGATGTTCTTTCCTGAGCGATTCCTGGCTCCACTCGCCATAGCATCAGGTGAGATTGGTACACACCCTACGTTCGCGCTCGAACGTGGTGGCAAGCTGTTTAATCAAAACGCTCCAGCCATTCTATTGCGCTCCCCATCTCTCTCGACCTGTCTTAACCTGCTCAGCATCTTGAACTCATCTGCTGTATCGTTTTGGCTCCGGCAGGTATGCTTCCAGAGGAGCGGTGACCAAGTCGGAACGGAGGGCGCGCGGGTACGCAAAAGTTTGTGGGACGTCTATTTCTCTTTCAACGGCACTAACCTACTCGATATACCGCTGCCTTCAGCCCCTCCAATCGACGTTGCCACCGAAGTCCAAGTATCTGCCGACGAACGCACCACGCTCCTCCCCGCCGCCCTTGCCGCCCGTGAAACGCCGACTCGCGCTGCGCTCGACGCCGCCCACGACCGCGCCCAAGCCCTCCTGCTCCGGATGATCGCCCTCCAGGAAGAGCTCGACTGGCACGTCTACCACCTCTACGGCCTCATCGACGAACCCCTCACTCTGCCCATCGACCAGGTCCCGCCCATCCAACTCGGCGAGCGTGCTTTCGAGATCCTCATGGCCCGAGCGATGGCAGCCGGCGAACTCGAAACCGAGTGGTTCGGTCGCCACCGTTCCACGCCCCGCACCGAAATCCCGGAGCACTGGCCGGCACCTTACCGCGCCCTGGTGCAGCGCCGCTTGGAAACCATCGCGGCGGACCGCGATATCGCCCTCATTGAGCAGCCCGAGTACAAGCGGCGATGGAACCTCCCTCCCTGGGAGGAACTCGAAAAGGAGGCCCTTCGTAACTGGCTTCTCAACCGCCTCGAAGATCCGCGCTACTGGCCGGTGCACCCACCGGCCCTTACCTCCGTCGCCCGCCTCGCCGACGCCGTCCGTCTGGACCCCGAATTTCTCCAGGTGGCCGAGCTCTACCGTGGTCGGCCCGATTTCGACGTTGCCGACCTCGTCCAGGAACTCGTGGCCCGAGAGTCCGTCCCGTTCCTCGCCGTGCTCCGCTACAAGGAAAGCGGTTTGCGTACCCGGGCCGATTGGGAGCAGACCTGGGCGTTGCAGCGCCGCGAAGACGCCGGCGAAACCGTAGAAATCCCCGTCCCGCCCAAGTACGAACGAACCGACTTCCTCTCCGCCGACTACTGGCGGCTCCGCGGCAAGCTCGACGTTCCCAAGGAGCGCTGGATCTCCTACCCGCACCTGGAGCGCGACGCGGACAAGTCGCTGGTCATCGCCTGGGCCGGCTACGACCATGGCCAGCAGGCACTGGCGCTGGCCGGCTACGCCAACGACGTGCGCGCCAACGACGGCTGGACCGCCGACCGCCTCGTCCCGGTCTTCGCCGGTTTGGAACAACTCCAGCCCTGGCTGGACCAGTGGCACAACGAGATCGACCCGGACCGGCAACAACGGCTCAATGAATCCATCCGGACCTTTGTCGAGTCGGAAATGACGCAGCTTGGCATCAGTTCCCAGACCCTGCGCGATTGGCGTCCACCCGCGCGCGGCCGGGCAGGCAGGCCCCGCAAGACCGGCGCCCGTGCCACCATCGTGGAAGAGACGCCGCAGCCCCCCGAGTAAACCATGACTCCGCCAACCAATCCGAAACCAACCATCGGCGAGTTGTTCGATCTTCCCGACCACGTCCGCAGCGACGACTTTGTCCTGCGGCTCACCGAGGCCATCCTGCGCCCGGAGCTGACCGTGAAAGACTATGTCGTGACCGGTCAGTTGCGCGGATGCTTCGATGATGCGCTCTCCCTCGTCCGGGACTCCGTCACGGGGCGCCGCAGCAGCGGCGCGTACCTACACGGCAGCTTCGGCACCGGTAAGAGCCACTTCATGGCCGTGCTCTACCTGCTGCTGAGCAACGACGCGCGGGCCCGCTCCCTGCCGGACCTGGCGGAAGTGGTCGCCAAGCACGACTGGACCACGGGCAAGAAGTTCCTGCTGGTGCCCTACCACATGATCGGCGCGGAGACGGTGGAAGAGCGCGTCCTGGGCGGCTACCTGGATCGCATCCGCGAACTGCACCCGGACGTGCAGCCGCCGGGCCTGTACGACGCGGACGCCATGGTGAGCAACGCCCGCAAGCTGCGCCAGCAGTTCAAAGATGAGGACTTCTTCCGTGCGTTGAACCAGTCCGTTTCCAACGATGGCTGGGGGGACGCCCCCCGCTGGGACGAACGTTCCTTCGAAGCCGCCGCCGTGGCCGATGCGCGCTCCCGCGACCGCGCCGAACTGGTGGGCGCGCTGGCCCACACCCTCATGCCCGGCGCGCGTCACACGGTCGCTACCGTCGATCTGGATACGGGCCTCTCGCTGATGAGCCAGCACGCCAAGTCGCTGGGCTATGACGCGGTGATCCTGTTCTTGGACGAGATGATTCTGTGGCTGGCCAGCCGGGCGGCGGATCCGGCGTGGATTACGCGGGAGGGACCCAAGCTGGCGAAGCTGGTGGAGAGCGGGAACGCCAACCGGCCGGCTCCCATTGTCAGCTTCGTGGCGCGCCAGCGCGCCATCCGCGACCTCATCGGCAAAGCTGGGCTGGGAGCCAATCAGGCGCTGGTGGAAGAAGCCTTGGAATGGTGGGAGAAGCGGTTCACCACCATCACCCTGGAAGATAAGAACCTCTCCGCCATCGCCCGCCGCCGCCTGCTCAAGCCGAAGAGCGAGGCCGCCCGTCAGCTCATCGACGCCGAATTCGCCAACATCGGCCGGTTGGGCAACTCCGTCATCGACACGATTGTCACCAGCAAAAGCGACCGCGGGCAGTTCCGGGATCTGTATCCCTTCACGCCGGCGCTCATCGAGATCCTGGTGGCCGTGGCCTCCGCGCTGCAGCGGGAGCGCACCGTGCTGAACATCATGGCCCAGGTCCTGGTGAAGTCGCGGAACCGGATGCGCCTGGGCGAACTGGTCTCGGTCGGTGAGTTGTTTGTCGAGCTGCGCGACGGCTACGACCCGTTCGGCAGCTCGCTCAAACAGCAGTTCGATAATGCTCGCAAGCTCTGGGAACGCAAGCTGCGGCCTCTGATCGAGGCAGATGCTGGGGCGTCTTATGACGACCTGGACGGCATGCCGCCTGACGACCCCAAGGCCCGCCAGTTGCGCGCGCACGAGCGGATTGCCGGAACGCTGATCCTGACCGGCCTCGCCTCCGACCTGGAGCCGCTGCGCGGGTTGACCGGACCGCGCCTGGCCGCCCTCAATTACGGCAGCCTCCGCCCCTTCATTCCGGGCACCGAAGGTCGCGATGCCCTAGCCCTGTGCCGGCGCTGGGCTACCGGCGTGGGCGAGATCCGCATTAGCCCGGGGACCGAGAGCCAGGCCTCTATCAATGTCCAGCTCACCAGCGTCGATATCGAATCCATCCTCGACAACGCCAAGCATGAGGACAGCCACGGCAACCGCCTGCTCAAGGTGACCGACCTCTTCTTCCGCGAGATGGAAATGGACTCCGTGCGCCAGTACCCGCTTCAGGCGAAGGTCAACTGGCGGGGAACGCCGCGCTCCTACGAGATCTCCATCCTCAACGTCCGCGAGGCCGGGGATCGCGAACTGCGGCCCACCGGCGACGATTGGCATCTGGTCATCGACCTCCCGATCGACCGCGAGAATTACAGTCCATCGGACGACCTGGCGCAGTTGCGCAAAGTGCGCACCGGCCTCCGCGAGCCGCTCCGCACGCTGGTCTGGCTCCCCACCTTTCTGAGCGACCGGACCCGCACCGAACTCGGGCGATACGCAATCCTCGACTACCTTCTGAAGCCAGACAAGCTGCGCGAGTACACCCAGCACCTCACCGCCATCGAACGGGAAGAGGCCCGTGCGGTCATGGACAGCATGAAGCGCGAGTTGGAAGTCCGGCTGCGCGCCGCCATCCGGGCTGCGTATGGGGTGGGCAAGCCGGAGGCGGGGGCGCTCGATGAATCGATGCCGCTCGATCCCTCCGAGCAGTTCCAGTCCCTCAATGCCGATCTGCAACTCCAGCCGCCCGCGGGTGAGAACCTGGCCGACTCCGCGCGCCGCCTGGTCCGCCAGGCCCTGACCTTCGAGTTCCCCGGCCACCCCGAGTTCAACGAGGACGACGTCAAACTCGGCCGCAAGTACATCGAGCTGGCCTACAACGAAGTGCTGGGCGCGCTCCGCGATCCGGAAGGCCGCAAGGCCACGGAGAAGGATGTCCGCAAGCAGATCCGTCCCCTGCTGGAGCCGCTGCGCCTGGCGCAGGTCACGGAACAGAACACCGTCCCCCTGCGTGACTGGCACGATCACTTCGACCGCAAGGAAGCACAGTACGGCGGGCCCGTCACCGTGGGCAAGCTGCGGGACTGGATGAACGAACCCAAGCGCATGGGGCTGCCGCGGGATCTGCAGGACCTCGTCATCCTGGTCTATGCCGCCCAATCCAACTGCAGCTTCCGCGATGCCTTCGGCCCGGCCGATCCCGCAATTGGCCGCCTGCGCGACGAATGGAAGCTGGAGCCGCAGGAACTTCCGTCCCAGGCAGACTGGGATGTCGCGCGCGAACGCAGTTCCACGCTGTTTGGCAAGCCGGCCTCCGCCCTGTGCAACGCCTCGAATCTCGACAAGTTCGCGGCCGATGTGGTGGGCGTCGCTACGGCAAAACGGGATGCCGCGCGCAAGCTCCTCGAGGCACTGAAGCGCGTGGCGCCTGCCGGCGCCGATCGCGTGGTGACGGCGAACGCCTGCGTCCGTCTCCTCGATAAGCTCGATGTGAAGCTCAAGCCAATCGACGTGGTGAAGCGGCTCGTTTCCACCGAAATCGCCACCAACCTGACCGCGATGGACCGGAGCATGGTTCGCGCCGCCGACGTCGTTACCGCGATCGACCACTGCAACTGGACGCTGCTGGAAGGGCTGAAGAACATCCCGGCCGGCGCCCAGATCCTGGCCCGCCTGGACGCCGGGTTGGCGGAAAACGAGTATGTGACCCCGCTGGCGGACCGGCTCCGTGAGTGCTCGGCGGCTGCCGCACGCTTGGTACTGGAGCGAACTCCGCCACCGCCGCCGCAGCCGCCCGTCCCTTCGCCACCGCCGACACCCGTGGTTCCCCCTCCCCCCACGCCTACCACCGAGGGCCGGCGGACCATCGCCCACGAATCACGCCAGACCACGCCGGCCCGGCTGAGGGAAACCCTCACCGAACTGGAGCGCGCCGCCGAGGCCCATCCAGAGTCTGAGATCGAGATCACCTGGGAGATCCGCGAATGATCGGGGCTTTCCTCGAAGCCACGGTCCGGGAAGTCCTGCGCCGCCGTGGGGATTCGGGCTCCCGGCTAGCCATCGCGATTCACAGCCCCACGCCACCCGATCGGGAGCAGGTCCGCGACATGCGGGTGGTGTGGTGCCGCTCCACCCTGGAGATGCGCGACCACCTGGCTGGCTCCGACCCCGCCAATCTGGTGATTGTCACCCCGGTGGAGGAGGAACTGGCGGCCGACATCAAGGCACGGATCTACCGGCAGAAGCTCTTCCCCATCGACGTCCGGGAGATGCTCAAGCAGTTGTACGAGGCGCGCGATGTCGATAGTCGGGTCGCCGCCGATCAGGCGCTCTCCACTGCGCTCCTGCGCTGTACGCCGGTCCCAGTAGCGGGGGGAATCCTTCACGAAGAAGCGGCCTGGCAGACCGTCTGTCCGGAAATCTTTCAACTGACGACGGCCCGTCCCGACGCCGAAGCGCTCCTGCAGTGGGTCGCCGGGCCAGCCGCCGAACGTCTGGCTGCGGCCCCGGCCGACCTGCGAGACCGGCTTGTCCAGTGGCTCACTCGCACCACCGGCCCCATCGCCGGCCTGCTGCTCGCTGTCGCCGGCGTGGGACAGGCCCGCTCCGCCATCGCCATCGGTATCGCCCTGCGCGCCATCCTGGCCGATCAGGGGAAGCCGGAACTGGCCCAGGCGCTGGTCCGCCTGGAGCGATTCACCGGGAATCAGCCGATCCCCCGTGAGGTTGCCCAAGCCTGGGCCGCGGCCGCGGAGAAGCTCCTGCCCGCCGGGGATGTCGCCGACATCGTCGCATCGGCCGACCGGCTGCTGAACGAACTTGGCGCCTCGGCCTTCGCCTGGCTGAGCCGCTGGTCCCTGCTCGGCAACGAGCAGTTGATCGATCGCTTCGCGGCCGACCTTGCCGAACTACCGGCGAACCCGGATCGCCTGGAGTCCGCCCTTGCATCCTTGCGAGACCGCTACTGGCCGAAAGCGGAACGACCCTTGCTCGGCCGGCTGGAGATGGGGGTGCGGCTCCTGCGCTGGCTGCACCTGTCGGATCCGGCCCACGCGGAATTCGAGGACCTCGCCCGGTGGTATGCCGCGGAAGGCAGTTGGGTGGACTGGGCCCGTACCCGAATTCGCGGGGGCTACGAGCGCGGAGCGTTGGCGTCGGCGCTGGCTCGCCTGACTTCCGCGGTGAAGGAGCGCCGCGAGCGGCTGAACCTGCAGTTCGCCCAGACGCTCGCGGTCTGGAACAACCAGGGCGCACATTTCCGTGGGTTGCGCGGCGTGGAATCGGTTCTGGAGGGCTACATCCCCCCGGAGCAACCGGTGCTGGTCATTGTGCTCGACGGCATGAGCTTCGCGGTATGCCGGGAGTTGTCCGCCGACCCCACGATGCGCCGCTGGACACCATGGTCGCCGGATGGGCGCGAGATCCCGCCCGCCGTCACCGCCCTCCCTTCCGTCACCGAGTTTTCGCGCTTCTCGCTCATCTCCGGCAACCTGGCGCGCGGCACGCAAGGAGCGGAAGAGGCAGCGTTTGCCAGCCGTTCGTTGGGCTCGCGCCAGCATCCGCCCGTGCTGTTCCATAAGAACGATCTCGCCGCCATGTCCGATCCCGATTCACCCGTGCTCCGCGAAATCGCGAACACGCGGCGCACCGTCGTCGGGATCGTGGTTAACGCCATCGATGACAGCCTCAGCGGCCCCGTGCAGATCGCGCCCGACTGGAACTTGGAGTACCTCGCCGTCCTCCGCCCGGTGCTGGCGGAGGCGTCCGCCGCCGGCCGCGTCGTCCTCCTCACCAGCGATCACGGCCACGTCCTCGACTACGGCTCCGAGTTCCGCCGGCAGGACGGCTCTGACCGGTATCGCACCGGCAGGGCGGAGATCCCCGGCGAGTTTGAGCTGGAAGGAGGCCGTGTTATCGGCAGCGCCATCACCGCCCTTGGCCGCGAAGGCGTCCGCTACAGCGCGAAGCCGCGCAACGGTTACCACGGCGGAATCACTCCCGAGGAGTGCCTGGTGCCGGTGGTGGTCCTGGCCGACCGCGAGAATGCCATCCGCGGTTGGCAGGAGGTGGCCGAGTCCGCCCCGGATTGGTGGCTCGCCGGCGCGTCGGCGCCCGCGGCGGTGCCCAGTGCGGTGGACGCCGCGAAACCCAAGCGCAAGACCAAGCAAGTGTCGCTGTTTGCCGAGGAGCCCGATTGGGTCGCCGCCCTGCTGGCCAACGACGTCTTCCTCCAGCAGATGGACCTCCCTGGGAACCGCATCAAGGCGGACGTGATTGCCGGTGCCCTGCGCGCGCTCGATGCCGCCGGCGGCCGCCTTCTGCGTCCCGTGTTCGCCTCCCGCATGAACTTGGCGCTGGTCAGGGTCTCCACCACCGTCGCCATGATGCAGCGCGTCCTCAACTACGACGGTTACGGCGTGCTCACCATCGACGAATCGGCCGACATGGTGGTCCTGAATCGCTCCCTGCTTGAGGTACAGTTCAAGCTATGAGCGCGGTCAGTCCCCAGCGCCGGTCTGAGATTATTGACGCCCTCCGCGCCGGCGCCGTCCCGCGCCGAGGTCTGGAGACACTCGCCGTGGGGCTCGGCCACTTTGACCGGGTGATCGGCGAGGAACTCGAAGCCGTCCGTGCAGGCGGCAGCAAATTCAAAGCCATTCGGGGTGAGTACGGCGGCGGCAAGACCTTCTTCGCACGCTGGGTTCAGGAACGGGCCAAGAAACTCGGCTTCGCCACGTCTGAAGTGCAGATCTCCGAGACGGAGACTCCGCTGCACCGCCTGGAAACCGTCTACCGGCGCCTCATGGAACGTCTCTCGACGGCCTCCATGGAGTCAGGCGCCCTGCGTTCCATCGTGGACGGCTGGTTCTTCACCCTGGAAGAGGACGTCCTGGCCAACGGCGTGGATCCGAGCGACTCCGAGCGGTTACTGGGGGAGACCGATGCGCTGATGCAGTCGAGGCTTTCCCGCATCACTGACCTTTCGCCCTCATTCGCCGCAGCTCTACGCGGATACCGCCGCGCCAGCGCGGCTGGCGATAATGCTGCTGCCGATGCGCTGCTTTCCTGGGTAGCCGGGCAGCCCAACGTCGGCGCCAAGTTCCTCCGCGACGCCGGACTGCGCGGCGAGATCGACCACTACGGCGCCCTCAAAGCGCTCCAAGGGCTCCTCACCATGCTTCGGGACGGCGGCCAGGCCGGCCTGGTGCTGGTCCTGGATGAAGTGGAGACCCTCCAGCGGGTGCGGGGCGACGTCCGCGAGAAGGCGCTCAACGCACTCCGCCAACTCCTGGACGAGCTGCCCCTGTATCCCGGCCTGTATTTGCTGATCACCGGCACGCCGGCCTTCTTCGACGGGCCTCAGGGCATCCGCCGGCTCACGCCGCTCGCCCAGCGGCTTCATACCGACTTCGGCTCCGACCCGCGCTTTGACAACGCCCGCGCTCCCCAGATCCGGCTCCGCGGCTTCGACCTGGATTCGCTCCGGGACGTGGGCCGCAAGGTCCGCGATATTTACGCCACGGGGTCCTCGGCGGAGCAGCGGATCGGCGAACTGTGCGACGACCGCTACATCCTGACCTTGGCCACCGCCGTTTCCGGCAGCCTCGGCGGCAGAGTCGGCGTGGCCCCGCGCCTGTTCCTGAAGAAACTGGTCAGTGACGTTCTCGACCGTATCGATCAATTCCCGGATTTCGACCCGCGTCGCCATTACGAGCTGACCATCTCAACCGCCGAGATGACCGATGTCGAGCGCGGAGCCGTGGTGGATGACATCGAGTTGCCCCTGTGAACTTCGAGCGACTCCACCCCGCCGTCCAGCACCATATCCTCAACTCGCTGGAATGGCGGTCGCTGCGCCCTCTCCAGGAGGCCGCCATCGGTCCCATCCTGGATGGCGCGAACGCCCTCCTGATCGCTCCCACAGCCGGCGGTAAAACCGAAGGCGCCATCTTCCCGATCCTCTCCGAGATGCTGAGCCGCGACCTGCCGGCGCCCAGCGTCCTGTACGTCTGCCCCATCCGCGCCCTGCTCAACAATCTGGAGATCCGCCTCGGCTGGTACACCTCCCTGGTGGGCCGCACTTGCGCCCTCTGGCACGGGGACATCACCCAGGCGGGCAAGTCCGCCGTCCTGCGGAACCCGCCCGACGTCCTCCTCACCACGCCCGAGAGCCTGGAGGCCATGCTGGTCTCCACCCGGGTCAACAACGGCGCCCTCTTCTCCCGGATCCAGTTCGTCGTCGCCGACGAGTTGCACGCCTTTGGGGCCGATGATCGTGGCTGGCACCTGTTGCACATCCTGAGCCGGATCAGGGAGTTGTCGGGCATCGATGCGCAGCGGATCGGCCTCAGCGCAACCGTAGGCGAGCCAGGGGCGCTGCTCCACTGGTTCTGCGGCCAGTCCGAGCGTCCGGCGCAAGTCATCTCACCCGGCGCTTCCGGCCCAGTGGAAGCGGAAGTCCTCATCGACTACGTCGGGAGTATCCCCAATGCGGCCTACGTCATCGCTCGCCTGCACAAGGGCGAGAAGCGCCTGGCGTTTACGGATTCCCGCTCCCAGGCGGAGGAATTGGCTTCGTTTCTGCGCGGGCAGATGGTGGAGACCTTTGTTTCCCACAGTTCGCTCAGCCGGGATGAACGGCTCCGCGCCGAACAGGCTTTCCAGGAAGCCCGCGACTGCGTCATCGTCGCCACCAGCACGCTTGAGTTGGGCATCGACGTCGGGGATCTGGACCGGGTCATCCAGATCGACGCCCCCACCAAAGTGGCTTCGTTCCTGCAAAGACTGGGGCGAACCGGTCGCCGCGCGGGAACGCAGCGCAACTGCCTCTTCCTGGCGTCGAACCCGCACGCCTTGGTGCGGGCAGCCGCCATCGAGAAGCTCTGGCGCGAAGGCTGGGTGGAGCCGGTTACGCCGCCACCCTTCCCGGTCCACGTGATGGCCCAACAGACCCTCTGCCGGGTCCTGCAAAACGGCGCGCTACCCATGCCGAAATTAGCTTCGTTTTTGAAGGCCTACCCCGGCCTGTTCAATACCCTGCTGGACCGCGGCTTCCTGCACACCGACGGAGGCCTGGTCAGTATCGGCCCCGAAGCCCAGCGGCTGTGGGGTGCGCGCAACTACATGGAACTGTTGAGCGTGTTCGATACCCCCGAACTCTACACCGTCTTCGCCGGCAACCATGAACTCGGCGTTCTCCACGAGCTCAGCTTCCGCCGGGAGGACCCGATCGTGCTGCTGGGCGGCCGGTCCTGGAGAGTTACCAGCGTGGACGTTAAGCACCGTATTGCCCAGGTAGAGCCTGCCGAGGACGCGCCGGGACGCTCGACCTGGCTCGGTTCGAGTCAGGCGCTGTCCTACGAAATCTGCCAGGCGATGCGCGAGGTCCTGCTTGGCGCCGGGGCAACGCTCTCGCGGCGCGCGACCGAACAAATGGACCTCCTCGCCGCCCAGGGCACCGTCGATCCCGGCGGAACCGTCCTCCGCGCTACTAAGACAGGCTGCGAATGGTGGACCTGGGCCGGACTAAAGGCCAACGCCACCCTGGTTCAACGCTTCGCCATCCCCGCCACCGCCGATAGTATGACCATCCGATCCCGCTGCACACCGGTCGAACTGAAACGGCTCCTGGAAGTCGCCGCGCGGGATACGGCGCCGGACATCCCCTCCCGTTTCCGCCCCAAGTTCGAGGAGTGCCTACCGGACGACCTCCTCGTCCGCTTCGCGCAGGAACGCCTGTACGATTGGCCCGCGGCGACCAGATCGTTGGAAAGCCCGATCGTCTACTCCCACAGGACGCCGTGAGCCTGGCAAGGCTGGACCTGAGGGGAGATTAGGGTGCGGCAAAGGTAGGGCGTGCCGCTGGGCTTCATTGCGAAACACGCCGCCTGCGGACCCGGGCGGAGACCGGATTCCTGCCTGCGACGGCGCGCCCATCGAGAACAACGGCGTGGAGTGCGCGGGAAGTGCGGAACCCGGTAGACGACGCCCCCGCACAAGGACTCGCATGACGCTTCGGCTGTCAGGCGGCGTTTCCGGCCAGTTGTTCCGTCATGACGATACGTCACCGCAGTTGGTGCCGGCAGTATTCTGGAAAGGGAAAGGGCCGCCTTGGGGGCGGCCCTTTCCTGGCTCTTGCAGCTAGTAATTGTGAATCGTAGACTACGCGGCAACTTCGATACGGAGGTCCGCCCGGACGCCCTGACGTATGGCCTCCACGGCTAAGCCGAGGTCGATGCCGCTGTAGGGTTTGCGGCTATGATTCGTAGCGACCCATCGCAAGGCGGCCATGGGGTCACCCGCGGGCACTTCCGAGCGGAGTTGGCGAATGAACGCCATTCCGGCGCGCTCCTTGGCGAACTCGATCTCCAGTTCTTCGTCGCTGAGCGGCCAACCACACGTCGACACGTCGAAGTTCACAACACCACGCAAGATATGGTGAGCGAGTGCTTCGATCCGGAGCGCGTGCGGCGGGTCAGTGACGAATCGGACGTTTCGAATATCAAGGTCAAGAATGATGCCGAGCGTTGTAAATACGAGGTTTCCGACCGTCTCCTTGGAGTAGCATTCGCAAGGGACGGGCGCGATTCCCGATTCATTCAGAATGCGGCCGATATACCGCCCTTCGGCGTCGGCGCCTCCGACGCCGCCCGAACCAATCGCGAGTGGGGAATCCGAGCGCGCGAAAACGGCCAGCCCCTCACGGATCCGCGCGAGCATCCGCGTACTCGGCCCACAGGGGATAGGGTCAGAATGACCCAGTACGACGATCCCCGTCCGAATCGGAGCGACTTGACGGGGCAAATGCCCCATCGTAGTGTAGATTTGCCGGGGCGTATATTCCTCCGGCCGGGTGTTGATCACCATGACTACCTCCTTGGGTGAGTTATCTGGTTGGCATCCGACGGCGGGTCGGCTGCGCCAACAGCCGCCCGCCACTGAGTCCTGTTGCAAGTTTCGACAGTTTTCTGCGCTACAGCCCTCCTTTTCCCTGGCCTTCCTAGTTACCATAAACGCTTCTAATTCAGCATCTTCGGTGTCATCGTGACGGGGTCCAGAATCTCCCCCATTCGGAAGACGCCCAGCAGCACTTCGCCGCCGTCCGCCGGCAGGGTCACGGCCCAAAGGCCCCCTGCCACTTTTTCATCGAGGTCGCCGACGTAGACGTCGCCGTCCAGCACCACCGCCACCTTCGGCCGGAGGGGCTGCTCCCGCTGCTTGATCAACGGGTTGTCGTGAGCAACCGCGAGCAATGCCGTGATCATCCCGCCGATGATTCCCGTGATCTTCATGTCCTCAACCTCCTGCACCGGGCTGGCGACTTCCGATTCCGCTTCGTCCCCTCGGGACCCGATTTCGGTGTCCTTCCATCTCGGGGCGTACAACCTTCTATCACATATAGAATATTCTTAAACATAATCTACTGTCAACATCTTTACTGAACAGTTTCATGATTGCTGGTTAAGATCTATCCGTAGAGTGTCGGGTGGTATGCTGGAACAGATGAGAGCCAAAGCGGTCATCTTTGACGTCGATGGCGTTTTGATCGATGCCGCGGATTGGCACTTTGAGGCGTTCAATCGGGCATTGGCGCCCTTCGGGCACCCGCTAACAATCGATGAGCACAGGAGCGAGTACCTTGGGCTCACCTCCGCCCAGAAACTTCTCCGGTTGGTTCAGCAAGGTCAGATTGCCTCTGAAGATACCGCGGCGATTTTGGAGGCGAAGCGCAGCTGCACGACCGAAATCATTCGGCAGCGCTGTCGCCCGCACAGTGATCGGACCCGCATGCTGGAAGTGCTAATAAAGCGGCGTTTGCGGCTGGCTGCAGTTTCCAATGCCGGCCGTTCGACAGTCACCGAGATGCTCGACTTGGCGGGTCTCAGTCAATACCTCGACGTAATCGTGGCCGGCGATGATGTCGCCCACCCCAAACCAGACGCTGAGCCTTATGCCCGCTGCGTCAGCCTTCTGGGGCTTCTTCCTGATGAATGCCTCGCTGTTGAGGATGGACGATATGGCGCCGAATCCGCACTTGCGGCGGGAATCCGCGTCTGGCGCGTTTCTGGCCCATGGGATGTCAACTTGGATACTCTGTGGCGACAGGTCCTGGCCGAAGTTTAAGCCCCTCCGATTGGGCACGATACCAAACATCCCGCAACGGATGAGCCTAAACTGGCCAGCGCAACGTATACTGTAAAGAGTCAAGGGTTTAATGATTCCAGGAAAAGCAACGCGGCAGTTCCAGATTCTCCGCAAACCAAAGGCGTCTCCCCGTTTTGCGAGATGGCTCAACGCGGCGATACCGAAGATTCGCGCACTGAACCAGAAGCTTGAAGAGATCGGGCTTGAAGACATCGGGATCTCGCTTGACTCGCCGGAGTGGCTGGACCTCAAAGCAAAGACTGATCTGTCTCTCAAGGACGCCGAGATCTCTTCCCTGCAAACTGGAAACGGTTTTCCTGACCGGACCGGCTTGCTGAAGTTCATTTTGCCGGCTGCGGAGCGCGTGAGGAAGTCCGGGCAACCAGCAACTCCGGATGATGAAAAGATAAAAGAGCTCCGCCCCGTCGATGTGGATCAGGGCTTGATCAACGCCGGCTATGGCCCTGAATACTACCGCTACATTGCAAAGGAGGACTTCGGAGTCCTCGCGGTCCGCCCGCACGGCAATCGCTGGAACCTCGAACCTCTGGCTCTGGGATCCGAATGGGAGCCTGGATTCCAATTCCTCTGTAGCACTCCTGATTGCCGAGTGGCGGTTGCAGGTGGAGACAACCCTGGACAAGAGCTTCGGCTCTATCTCATCGCGCCCGCCGACGACCCATCTGAGCCTGACGTGGGAGATACAGTAGTTCTGTCGAATGGCAAATCGCCGAGTTTCCTCGCCGTAAAAGAAGGTCCGACAGCCTACAGGGAAAAGGGCGGAACAGCCTCGGACGTTTCAACTCTCGTGAGGGAACCCGATCTGCGACTTTGTGGTCGGGTGATCGCCGAGACCACCGTCCACAACAAGTCAGCGTACAGACAAGACAAGGTTCGATTTCAAAGGGATAAGCTCAGAGTACTCGTGGCACCTTTTCAAGATGCGCTTTTGCCCTACGTCGGATCCGATCTTGGACTATTCGCACAAGAAGGCTTGGACGTGGTGCTCGATGAGAAGGACTGGTATAGCGGCTTTGATGATCTCAAGGACGGAAGGAATTGGCTCGCGTTCTGCAATATCTATAGTTTCCTGAAGCATTTTGAACAGCTGCAACGGCATGATATTTCATTCCTCTTTGCGGCTAACGTGTTCAACCACGGTAACGCTGTCTTATGTGACCCTGAGTATTGGCAAGCGCATTTCAAGGACCTTGATCCTCTTTTGGCCGGCAAGGATCGCTGGCGCCGCGTTATGGAGATCCTCTCGGGCAAGGATCTTGAGATATACCTTCCACCAGATAGCGATTTTGCAGTACAACTCTTCGAAACATGCAGGCGCTTCTCAATCGGAATGAAGGTCAAAGACAAAACACTTGTAGACCGACAGCTAGGCGACAACGCAGGCTTCGTCTGGATTCAAGAGACCCCGAAGACATCCAAGAAATTCATCACCGACCTCGAACCGGAAGGCCATTTCCACCTTGGGACGCTGCCACAGCGAATGCAACTCTTACAAATGAAGTCTGAAAAGGATCGCTGGAAGGAACTGTTGAGGCCAGCTGATTTCGGAGCACAACCCCAGGTCAACGGCTTCATCGGTAGCAGTGCGTTGATCGGCACTGACGTTCTGCCGCGCTTCTTACATGTGTGGTTCAAGATAGCGCGACTGGTGAGGATGGAAGTTGGTGGCCTTACGACCGATGGGATGGCAAAGACGAGGGATGATGGCAAGGAACACGAGAAGTACGCCCGCTTCTTAACCCCATCATGGATCGTCGACCGCGCATTCAAGGAAGGAAATCAAACGATCAGGCTGCGGTATGAAACTGTGGTCGAGGATGATGTGGTCGGGGACATGGTAATCCGTCAGATTGCCCAAGCATGGAGTAAAGAGCTTTTCGTGGCAAGCCCAGAGGAAGTGAGGCGCTTTATTATCGGTGAAGGGACGGATGAAACACCATTGAAGGCCGACATAGATCAGACTGTCCGATACGCTTTGAGCCGTGGAGAGTCCCTTGCCCCTGAGATAGAGAGCCGTTGTTCAGACCTTGCAGACCCGGCGAGTGCGTTACCCCTCGAAGTGGTGTTGCGCGAATACGAGCGCGAATACTCGCAGCCTAGTCCAGGATAATGGCCTTATGCAGCTTCGTATAAGCCACCTAAGTAAGTCCTTCCAGGCAAACGCCATACTCAGCGATGTCTCCTTCGAGACCAACGACACTGAGTTTGTCGCAATCGTCGGGCCGTCGGGCTGCGGAAAGACCACCATGCTCAGTATAATCGCGGGTTTTGAAAACGCGACATCCGGCTCTGTCAGTCTCGACGGCCGCCTTTTGTCAAGTGCCGGCTCCGACCGCCTCATGATCTTCCAGGACAGTGCGCTCTTCCCGCATCTGACGACACGTGAAAATATAGAATTCGGGCTGAAACACAAGGGCATGACCAGCCATCACCGACGGCAGCTTGCGTGTAGTGCTCTGGATGCCGTCGGCCTAGGACCCTTTCTTCACTATTTTCCGTTCCAGCTTTCGGGAGGAATGCGAAAACTCGTTGAAATTGTGCGCGCGACTATCCTGACCAATCCCGCGCCGCTCCTCCTCTGCGACGAAGCCCTTGGGCAACTGGATGCACTTACTAGGGCCCACACACAAGACGTGATACAGCGCCTGTGGATGGAGAGCCCGAGAACTGTCCTTTGGGTTACTCACGACCTGGAAGAAGCCTGTTACTGCGCAGATCGGATAATCGTTATGTCGCCGCGACCTGGGACCGTGACCGCAGAACTAACAATCCCTTTCCCAAGACCTCGTGATTCAATGCTCCGCACATCAGTTGAATTGCAGGTGCTTCGTCGTCGGCTGTTCGACTTGCTAGATGCAGCAGAACCCGATGAATCCGAGCGGAGACCTGCATGAAAGCTCGATGGTTTGGGGTGTTAACCACGATGGGACTCCTCATCCTCTGGATTGCGATATCCGGCCTTAGGTTGACTCCGGAACTTTTCCTCCCAAGCCCCGCGAGAGTCATCGGCTCATTGTGGATCAACTGGCCGGACATCGTTTATGACACCGCTGCAACTGGTGGACGCGCACTTCTGGGCTTCGCTGCTGGCAGCATGTTGGGGCTTGGGTTGGGTGTATTGATGAGTTGGAATCGCCTGTGGTTTGGCTTCTTGGATGTTGTAGTCGAGAGCGTGCGTCCGGTTCCGGCGGTGGCTGCGATTCCTTTCATGATTCTGTGGCTGGGACCGACACTTCTGGCGCAGCTGTTACTAATAACGCTTTCATGTGGCTGTGTTGTGGCAGTGGACGTCTACATTGCGATTACGACTGTAAATCCGCTTATGGTTCGGGCAGCTCAGTGCTTAGGGGCGAGCCGCTCCGCGCTGTACCGTGAGGTGCTGCTGCCCATCATCGTTCCGCGACTATCTGGCCTGCGAATTGCTGCCGCTCTGAGTTTTGCGATCACGGTTGCAGCTGAGTTCGCTGGCGCTCAATGGTCACTGGGCGGCCTTATAATGCGCGCCAGGAGGTCTCTGGATACGGAGACGATTATGCTCGCAATGCTTATCGTTGGCGTGCTCGCTCGCGCCACGGATCTGACAATTCGAAGCATTTTGCGAAGGCTCTCACGTTGGGCCGAACCAACTACACTGGCATTGTATGGACTGGAAAGAAGGGAACATCTCTCATGAACATAATCCGAAAGTTACAGTTTCTCGCTGGAGTCGTCGGCTTGGTATTGCTCACAGCGTGCGGGGATACTCGAAAGCCAACCGAGGTACCCGCTACAAAGATTCGATTTTCAGTAGCACCCTTTCAGGACACGCTCTTGCCCGTTGTTGGAGTAGTGAAGGGCTGGTACGGTCAGGAAGGGCTCGACGTTGAGATCGTCCCAACGGATTGGTACGCTACACAGGAGGCCCTTGCATCTGGGCACATTGACGTCGGAATGGGTAACATCGCCAGCGTGATCGGCGCACATCATAATTTCCCAGACGGCAGGATTCTGTTGCTCTTCAACACGTTTGACAATGGATTCGCGATTATGGTCCGGAAGGACTCAGGGATGAAGACCGCAGCACAACTGGAACAAGAGCTCGGATCTCCCGAAAAAGCCGCCTTGGCCGCAATTCACCAACTGCGCGGGAAGTCAGTCATCACGACTGCCCAGACTGACATGGAGCAAGTTGTTGCCTATGCCGTTCGAGCGGCTGGAATGGAACTGGGCAAGGATGTAAAGGTGCTTGATATGGAACCCGATGACGGATTGAGTGCTTTTCTCCACGGGTCGGGCGACGCCTACCTTGGTGGAATTCCTCAAAGGACGCGCGCGCTGAAGCAAGGCTCAGTTGAGCTGGTTTCAGGGCCAATGCTGGGACCGAGCGAGATAAACGGCCTTGTCTCGACCGGTAAGTTCGCCCAAGCTCACCAGGAAGCCGTTCTCAAGCTCGTTCACGTAATGTTCAAAATCGTTGAATACACCAATACACACCTCGACGAAGTAGCCTCAATAATCGTTGGCCAAATGAAGAAGGGTGACTTCACTGTGGAGGACTTCAAACGGTATTGGAACAACTACGAGCACTATGTGGGCACGCCGGCCGAGGCTCGGCAGCGGATACTATCACCGAACAGTCCGACTTATTGGAAACGGCGCTGGGACGATTCCAACTACTATTTCCTAAGGATCAACAATCAGAAGAGCAGAATCCCGATGGCCGTAGATGCGAGTGGTGTCTTTCTCATGCCAGAAATACTGGACGCCTACGTGCGCAAGTACGGCGAGTAAGGACCTCTTTGAAGCGGAATGATCGTACTTGGTCTGAACACACAGCACGACGGTGGGTGTTGCCTAATTCGCGATGGCAAGGTTCAGTTCGCAATAAGCGAAGAGAGATTGACGCGGATTAAGGGTTCGCGAGGCTTCCTTTACGCTTTGCGGTACTGCCTCAGCAACGCTGGGATTTCACTCAGCGACGTCGACCTCGCTGTTTTCAGCAGCTACGATGAGCCTTTGCCCGCCGATTTTCGCGGAGGCTTCGACTTGTTTACGCCAACTCCACCACGATGCACGACTCTGGACCACCATCTTTCCCATGCCTGGTCCGCGTTCCTCACATCACCGTTTGACGAAGCTCTGATTATTGCGATCGATGGCTCTGGAAACGGCGGAGGTACCGAAAGCTATTTTGTGGGTGCTGGGAAATCCGTCCGACAGGTTGGCAGCAACCAAGTCCGGTCCTATCACCGCGGTGTCGGGAAAACATATGAGGCATTCACAAGCTTCTTAGGATGGACCATGATGCAGTCTGCCCACACAATGGCCCTCGCTGCGTTGGGTGACCCAGCGGCCTTTGCCGATCTCGAAGTATTTTCGAACAACGACGATCAGGTTAATGGTCTGCTTAGACGAAAATACGTGCAAGGGGTGGTGGAATTTGCCCGTGAGGCCGGCGTCGAGTTTGGCGCACCGTTTGACCGTGGCCAGACAAAGCAATCTAGGGACGTGGCAAGGTTTATCCAAGACCGAACCGAGAAGGCGGTCGTGCGCTACGTCCGCAACCTGATCAGTATGACGGGTCTGAAACACATCTGTCTATCTGGTGGGGTCGCCCTGAACTGCGTCTTGAACAGACGCGTACTTGACGACAGCGGCGCTGAAGCCCTCTGGGTCGTTCCTTGCGCAAGTGACAAAGGGCAGTGCCTAGGGAATGCCTTGTACGGGGCTCACGGTATATTGGATGCACCCCGCCCCGCCCCCCTCCGTGATGACTCGTTTGGCTGCTACTACGGGGACGAAGAGATTAGGCGGGTCCTCGATCGCCGGATGGAACTTGGCAACAACTTCATTGTGGAAGCACCTGGGATCCGCTATGAGAAGATAGCGGATCCAGCAGCAGTGGCTGCCAAGTGCCTCGCAGATGGTCGGATCGTGGGGTGGTTTCAAGGGGGCAGCGAACTGGGTGCCCGCGCACTCGGTCACCGCAGCATCCTTGCGGATCCTCGCGACCGCCGTGTCAGCCAACGCCTCAGTTCGACGGTTAAGCGGCGCGAGCCTTTCCGGCCCTATGCGCCCAGTGTGCTGGAAGAGGCGGCAGCAACGTACTTCGATCTACCGTGCCCGTCTCCGTTCATGCAACTTGTCGGCAGGGTTCGGCCAGAATATAGGGATTCTTTCCCCTCGGTAGTTCATGTCGACGGTACAGCCCGCATACAGACCGTCTCAAGCCTTACCAATCCGCGCTATCACAGGCTGATCGCTGAGTTCGGAAAACTGACGGGCGTCCCTCTAGTGCTGAACACGTCTTTTAATAGACGCGGGGAACCAATTGTGGAGACACCGCACGACGCGATAGCGACACTTCTGAGCACTGGAATCGACGTGCTCCTAATCGAGGACTATTTCGTCGAGAAGTGCGGCAGACCTGGGTTGACGGCATGATACAGGTCTGCACGTGGTCTCGCTTTGATTCAGACAGGATTCACGTCCCTGGGCCAGTAGCAGCAGGGGCGCACTCGACCTCGGGCCCGAGCGGGAGAATCCGTTCGAAAGCCGCCGTCTTGGGGAATCACTGCGATAAGGCGCCATCCAGCGCTATTCAGCGCCATCTGCCGCTCAGAATGAACCTGCACCGCATTGAAAATAAAGGAGCGCGCGAAACGTCCTGTTAACCGTCGGGGGCGACTCCGCAGGACCAAATCGCCGGGTTTCGAATCGGCCCGCCCAAGTGATCGCCGGTATGAGCCAAGTGACTGAAAACGAAGGAGCGAACGTGCTCCGATGGTAGCGATCCGGGATGTTCGAAATACCTTCACCGTGCGGCGAAGAATCGCCAAGGGTGGCACGATGGCCCACCCTGCGGTTAGCAGCGCGCCATTCTCCGGAACGTGCTATGAATTGTCGCGGTCATGCTATGCGAACCGCCGAAAATAAGGGGAACGGTGATGTTGATGCCGACAATATCGATCGTTGGACAGCAGTGATCGGTAACAGCTTTCGAACCGTCGGGCATCGGCCTGTTAACCAGCGGGTGTCCGGCGGAATGAGGCGAGAATAAGGTGGCGGCCGCCTCATTCCGCCCTATTCCGCCTTATTGTCACCCTGTGTCCGCACGATGAACCACGTGGCGCCCCGCCCCCGCCCGCGCAATCCGATCATGCCCAACCTCTTTAAGTGCAGGAGATCGTCCCGGAAGGTTCGGACCGCAACCGTGGGGCCGGCCAACGAGCGCAGTTCGCCAAAGGTGACGTCCTGTCTGGCAGCCAAGGACTGCAAGATCCGGCGCTGACGACTCGTGAGGTCGTGGCCAACACGGTGCGGCGCAATGTACGCACTGGGTAAGAACCGCACACCAAGCGCCCCAGCCTGCTCGATGAACTCCGGCTCGGGATGCCCGGCCTGAACGCACAACTCGACAATCTTCTGCGTGCCTCGGCCCCATCGCTCAACGAGCCCACGCCGATAAAATGCTTCGGCGATCAGCGGATTCCGCGGCCTGGAGGGATGATCGCGTTTCAGATCTTCGACGCTCAATCCAAACGGCAGCGTACCGTCACTCCAGACCTCAAGGCGATCGTCGTAGATTGCGAGACTCACGGCGCCGCCCGTGATCGAGTAGTCGCGATGGCAAAACGCGTTCACCAATGCCTCCCGGAGGGCGATCGGCGGGAACAGTGGAGCGTCGGCCCGTTCAAACACTCCGGGTTCAATCCGGCCGGCAACGGGGAGATGACGAGTGAGAAACTGCATCGCGTCTTCCAGCAGTTGCAGCGCGTGTCCGTGAAGCTGCCGCTGGTCGAGGAATTCCGTCTTGTCATTCCCGCGGAAGCGGGCCATCCTCAGTTGGCACTGAGGGTAGTCCGGCAGCATCCGGCGTCCAAACACGACAACCGCAGCATTGAGAACGCGATCATGATCACGAAGTCCGAGTCGGTCGAGGACGTCAGCGGCGTCCGCAGACACGGAAGCTGGCATTCGACCGGTCGCCGCGCCGAGTTTCAGTGTTCTCAGGATCTCGTCCTGATCAAGGTCCTCCAAACTCACCGCCGCTGGCAAATTCTCCCAGCGCTGCTTCGCGTGAGCTCGTTCCAGGAGAAGGCGCTGGTATGTCTCTTGCGGCATCACCGACGTCGTCGATCCGACCCGCTCATAGGACCGCCCGTCGAAAGCGAAGGGCCGGGTTTCGTAGGAGGCGTCCGCCTGGAGGACGAGCACCTCGCGATCTGAATCTGGCAAAGGAACTCGATGTATCTGGATGGGAGCGGGAGGCTCAAATCGTTTGAGGCACTGGGCGATGTCCCGCAGAGTCCCGTCGGCGACAGTCTGGCCGGTGATCTTGTTGTCCGGCGACACGCCGACCACAACGAGGCCGCCATGGCCGTTCAGGAAGGCGCACAGCGTCTCCGCAGCGCGGGTCAGTTGACCGGTGCTCTTCTTGAACTCTACGGAGTCGGATTCGCCGCGGCGGACGAGGGCTTCGAGTTCGGGAATTATCATTTCGGCTTTGACTCCGCCGGTCGTCAAACCCGGTGCTCGGTCGGCTGGAGTAGTGGCTGTGCTTAAACAATCATCATTTCACATAGCAATGGTTCTCGGTGCTGAGCACCGAGGGAGACTCCCGACCGGTCTGCGGAAAACGGCGGTCGAGATGGAGAATCCGTTCGAAAGCCGCCGCCTTAGGGAGCCAAATAATCCGGCGACGAACTCTTTGTCCTGCTGGTTAACGGCGCGGCGGCATGGACTTGTTGGAAATGGCCAATACTGCGGGAAGGCGGCTCTCTCAAGCTTGTCAGGACTGTCCGTCGGCTTGCCCAAGTCGCCTCTCCAGGGCCTTTCAGGGTGCGCGTCTCAGAGTCTCCGCCGAGGGGTGCGCTTTTGGTTAATTCCGGTGAAACCTTGATCGGAACCGGGGCAGCCACCCGCAAGCGAGCATCCGAGAGATCTCGAACGCTCCCTGGCGTCTCCCGCCCATCACCGCGCGGGCTATCTCGGTCGCATCTGCCAGCCCGGAGTTGAATACTGCGCCAGGAGCTTCGTGTACTCTCGCGTGAGTCCCGAGAACTGCAAGCAGACGGAATCGACAGGCAGTGCGCCGCCCGCCATTCCGCCCGTCTACCGACGCCTCCAGCGCGGAGACGCGCGCTTCGATATCCTCGATCTCAATGGCCTTGGCCGCGTGATTGAAGATTGCTTCTGCCCACCCGTATCGACCTAACGGTGCAGTGGTGGCGGGCCGATTCGCCCACTTTGCGGCCCGTTTTAGCGCGGCCGGATCAGCAGAGCCCAAACCGGCCAATACAGAGGGGGCGTATAATGCAGATGAGCATTGCTGTTCAGCGAATGTCTCTTCCGAGCTGCAGCAAGCTCTTTTACGCCACGCGGCCCAAAGGCCGATTCTCAGTCAACGCGGCGAAGTACCACACAGTCTCAGAACAGTCAGGAACGGCGCTTCCCATCCAGCAAGGCTGGTATGCGTGTGCATGTTCAGACAGTAAGGAGCTTATAAAGCGATGGTCACGAATACGAGTTCAGGAACCGATGTTTTGCATTCTGAAAATCACAGCAAGCTCTCTGCGGAACAGATTGCGAAAGCTGTGGCGCGCCACAATCGAGATCACTCCGGCGCGCCAACCAAGGTTGATTCCGCAAAGGCGAAAAAAGTCACCAAGCGCTAAGAACCACCGGCCCCGCGGCAAGGCCAGGCCCCGGTTTTCTCGCAGCCAGAGTGTACCGGGAACGGATTATCGACAGAGTCTGTTTCAGAATGAAGAACCATCAGTCTCTCCGGCGGCGTGCGCGCAGAAGCTGGATGGGTTGGATAACGATGCTAGGGGCGGTCCGGAGGGCGTTAAGAGTGAATAGCAGTATCCGTGACCAGATCCGGCTCCGCTTGTAAGACGTTGATTATAAGAGAGCGGAAATTTCCCGCGCAATTTCTCCGAGGTGTCAACTTCGAGGCCTTGTTGTCCACACCGCCTGTTCGCGTGTCTGCCCCTTTCGAAGAATGAAGTACAGACCCAGGAAAAAGGAAGCCGATGATTTTTGCAATGAATTTATAACTCATGACACTAGCTGCAATAAAAGCCGTATCGCTGGATGAGATCCTTGTACCACGGTATTCGATCCAGGTATTCGTCCGTCTGAGACCCCATCATGACGGAATCGCTACCATCCATCGCAACGCCATCGCGCACACCGATAGTGGCGAAGTGCTTGGGCAGTTGGATACCGCTCGAGTCGTTTCCGGCAACGATGATGACGCCGTCGAGCCGATCATCGTCGCAATCCTCGTCGCAACCGTCGTCGCAACCGTCGTCGCAATCATCGTTGCAATCGTCGTCATAACCGAGCTCCTCCGCACTGAGCGGACCGCAGTAAGGCAGTTCGGGCGACCAACCGTCAGGTGGCGGAACAGCAGACCCGTCCAAAGGGATCAGCCCCCACGCCGTGATGCCCTGTTTTGCGGTGAGATTGGTGAAAGGCAGGCTATATCCGGGCGTATTCGGGACGATGGTCGAGGGCACGTAATTGACGATGACCGGGATGAGGCCGCCCATTCCTTCGGTGAACCCGGTTGGGCTCTTCGTGCGCGACAACTTGAAGGACGGGAAAGCCTGGCTTGGACCGCGTCCAAACGATACCAGATCGCCGTTGTATCCCATACCTGGATCGTGAACACCCGCGGCGGTGCCTTCGACAAACCCGAAGGGTACGAATTTCTTCGACCACTCTTCGAACGCCTTCTGCACGCCGGCTGGTACGCCCAGGCCGAGAGCGGCCAAAGCACCAACCAGCGCACCCGTAGTGATGCTGCCTGACAGGATCGTCCAGAGGACCGTAACTCCCAGCAGGCTTGCAAGGGCGATTACGCCTACATATTGTATAAGCAATCGCCCGAGATCGGCCGGTCTGCCGACTTCCATCATCGGCCCGTTCGAATAGCCTGAAGAATTCAGCGTGAGCGCCGTCCACCGATAGCGGTACTGCGGCAGGAATGGAAGAAAGATCGCTTTGACCAGTGCTCCAAATGCGAGATACGAGAGGCCTGTTTTCTTCTGCCAGACCTGAAAGTTGTGTCGCGCAGGATCGATTACGACCCAATAGTAGCCTTGAGGCGATTCCCCGGTCAAATAACCGCGCGAGATGAAGCGCTGGTCCGCGAGGACCTGCGGTATAAAGGTCCTGAGCTGAATGTGATACTGTGCGTCAACCGACATAAATCCTCTTTGCCGTGGTCATCGGGATCGTGGCCGGGATTGTGGCGATGATGCGTTCCGGAACTTTACGCCCGCAAGCGATTGCCGCTTGTGCGAGCTGCGAAACGGCTGCAACTTTCCTGCCTAGGATCACAGTGCGGCGTTCCATGCGATTCTTAGTATACTGCTAATGAGCTCTGGAGAAGAAGCAGTGAAATCACGCGATAAAGCGCATCGGGAACCGTTAAACGGTTACACCGCCGTTCCACTGACCGACCTTGTCGCGGTGTTTGAGCGGGCCGCGAGCCACTGGAAGCTGCAAGAGGGGCTTGACGCACTGAGGGAGCTGCTTAGGGACGAATCCGACCGCGAGCTGCTGGTTCCCGATGGGCTGCTCGGTAAAGCGATAGAGACTTTCGCGCTCCTCGGAACGTGCAAAGGAACGACCGGAACGTGGACGCCGACGCTCTCGAACGTGATCGTTAATTCATCCCGGTCGGGTATGTCCGGGGTGACGATCGTGGCGTTTGATTACCTGACCGCCAGCAGCGATCCTCCGTGCGCGATAAGTGTCTCGAGTGTGGTCGTCACGGTCGGCGCGACGACGGCCATAGTCGCCGGCACCGACAGCCCGGCGGCAGGAGGCGGATCGGGCAGCTATGACGGGATCATCTCCGGCACCGGACCTGCGGGCCTGCCTGCGACGGTAACCGTCGTTTTCTCGGCGACGTGCACTGGTTGGTGTAATAGTTGCACGCCAGCATCAGCTGCTGCGGCGGCCACCGTCACCACTATTTGATATCACTCTTGTCCAAATTGGCCCGGATATCCTTCAACAGGGCTGCCAACTCGCTAGGGGTGCGGCCTTGATGCTCAGAGTTGTCCATATGTTTGAAGAATACAAAACTTCGCCCTCCTTGCGACACAGATCTACAGCGGGGTCATTCCGAAATGTTTTTGCAACGGTGCTACGATGAGTCCGATACTCACAATCTTGCTCGCGGAGCCCGATGTGTCGCCCTTAGAAACACGCTTTGACAAACTCCGGGACTTGGCAGAGGTCCAAGCCCTGATCGGCCAAACAGAAGACCTCCATTTAGATGCCAAGGAGTGGCCAGCCCGCGAGGACGATGCACAGCGGGTACTGGCCAAGGCACTATCCGGGTTTTCCAATGCTGACGGTGGCATTCTTGTGATCGGACTTGAAGCACGATCAGTCAACAAGGGCGACCCTGATATCATCCAGAGCCTCAAGCCCGTGGCTGACGCCATGGGCGTTAAATCCAAGATCGAAAACCTCATCGGCAATCTGGTAGAACCACCGCTGCCGGGGATTCGCGTTGCTGAGGTGATGGAGGTTCCCGGACAACCATCCGGATTCGTCTTGGTTTACATTCCACCCACCGAGGGTCTGCCGGTCCGGTCGCGGAAGCACTCGAACTTCTACATGCGGGTCAGCGCCGGCACCTTCCCGATGGAGTATTTCCAACTTGCGGACCTATTCGGCCGGCGCCAACGTCCGGTTCTGTCGTTATTGTCGAAACTGGGCGGTTTCAAGGCTGAAAGTGGAGGTGCCTTTTACGAACGTGAATTCTACCTCGGCATCATGAACTCCGGTCGTGCGATCGCCCGGTTCCCCAGCCTACGATACGAGGTGATACCCGGCATCAACTTCGCGGCCTACGGCCTTGATGGAAATGGACACTGGGGCCTGCCGCTGCGACCTACTTCCCAAGGCTGGGTGTTGTTTGGTGGAGGTGCAGACGATGTCATTCACCCAGGAACGCACCTCGAAATCGTAAAGCTAACGCAGCGGTCCCGAGTGGGGCAGTGGCAGCGCGTTGGAGCGACCGCGCCGGGTCAATATTTTCCAGAACATGAGTTCAAGTGCGGATTAGCCGCGGACGGCGCTCCGTACGAGATGGTCTCGCTTACGTTGCCGCGCGATGACCCGTTCGGCATCCGCTGACCCACAAGGCGGGATTCTGGAAGAGTGGCGTCGGCACTGCCGAAAGCTGAATGTCGGCGCGCGACCACGCAGACGCGTTATGAAACGTGGGATAGTGATTTCAGATGAAGAAAACCCGTCAGCCTGAACTGCACGACTTTTCCGGAACCGCATCTCGGGAAAACCCAAGTCCACCAATTGCAAAAAAGCGCGCAGTTCACTAGCCGAGGAAGTCAGCCGCGCCCCGCGCATAAGCCGCCCGCGTGTCTCGATTGCGGATATTTGACGGTGAAGAACTCTAAGGAAGCGCAGCGCGGCTTGCTTTCCCGCGCCGGCAATGAGCGCCGGAAGCGCCGGGACGGCGTGCCAGCGACGAGTTGGGCAGCGGTCATGGTTTTTCGGACCGCTTGTGTTTAGCGAGCAGGGTTTTCAGCACCGCCTCCGGGCGCCGGAAGCTTGTAAGCTCCAGTTTGCGGATGGCTTCTGCAAAATCCACCAGATCGCGCTCCGCCGCGAGATCGAGCAATCCAAGTGTGCCAGTAACCCGCAGACCTTTTCCCTGGCTACGCGAGAGCCGTCCCGCTCATCGATCAGCAATAGGTCGGCGTGGAGGGATTCCGCGAGGGCGATGGCGGCGCTTTCTCCTCCATCCAGGCCCGGAACTTGCGGCAGGACGCTCGCGTCGTGTATTTCAAGCCATGCGTGCGGTGTGGTGATCCAACGACGAACCGGCAGGGGCGCGAGAGAGTTGGAAAGTTCGGCTTGAACAGCGCTCGGAAGCGCGACTCTTTCAAACATGCGGGGCAGAAGCTCGATATGGCCGATCTGGATTAGATAATTGATCGGGCCAGTATCGGCGATTACCAACCGCACCGGTTACAATCCCAGATCTTTGAGAGCCTGGCGTTCCTGCTCGAAGTCCTCGAGCGTGTAGTCCTGATAGATGCCATGGGACTTGAGAAAACCATCCAACTGGATGCGAGCTAGCCCCAGCATCTTACGCAACTCTGGTTCGGTGATGCGGCCAGCCCGGAGTTCTTCAAGGGCGAAGGATTCCAGCGCCCGACGCGTGAGATCGCCCCCACCCTGGGTCAGGTGGGCAGCAATCTCGTCCGGGATGTGCAGGGTCACCTCCATGAATCCACCCTAGCGTGTCCGGTTCTTGGCGTCAAGCAGATGGCACAGCATAACATCCTTTGTATGTTCGATGATTCATGCAAGTAATTGAACTAACTACTTTACGCCTGAAAACCCGGCCGGCCATCCTTGTGCGTAATCCACTTGAACCTCTTGTCGCCTGCCCGCGCGGAACTGCCGTCCGCCGCAGACCCCTCGGAAACGACCCCTTAGGAAGCGTGTCGGGGCGCCCATCACCACTTAACTGAAGCGCATCTCCTTCAACCCAGAATCTCCAGGAACCGCGCCACCGTCTCGATCCCGCGGTAGAAATTCGGCAGATGGAATTTCTCGTTCGGCGCATGCAGATTATCATCCGGCAGTCCGAAGCCCATCATCACGCTGGGCACGCCGAGGTACTTGTCGAACACACCCACAATCGGAATCGACCCGCCCGACCTGATGTACACCGTCTCCTTACCCCAAATCTGCTTCATGGCTTCGGCCGCGGCATGGATGTACTTATTGTCGGGGTCGGTCAGCGACGGTGCTCCCGCGCTCAGCAGCTTCACTTCCGCCGTCACACCCTTGGGACACGCGGCTTTCACCGCGGCTTTGAACTGCTCGATGGATTCGTCCACCCGCTGGTCGCCCACCAGGCGCGTCGAGATCTTGGCGACCGCGCGCGCCGGGATCACGGTCTTGGCGCCTTCGCCCACAAAGCCGCCCTTGATGCCATGGACCTCCAGCGTGGGCCGCGCCCACACCCGCTCGAACAGCGGAACGCCGGGCTCGCCCACCAGTTCCTTCGCGCCCATCTCCTTCTCGGTGTACTCCTTCTCATCGAAGGGCAGCCGCGCCCAGGCCTCCAGCTCCTTGGCCGCCGGCGGCACCACGCGATCGTAGAACCCGGGGATCTGGAGGTGGCCGTTGCGGTCCTTCAGCGCGCACAGAATCTCGGCGATGGCCATGATCGGGTTGGGCGCCGCGCCGCCATACACGCCGGAATGCAGATCGTGATCGGCGCCCTGCACCGCCAGTTCGTAGTACACCAACCCGCGCAGGCCGATGCAGATGGTGGGCATCTCCGGCGCGAACATTTCGGTGTCGCACACGATCGCCGAGTCGGCCTTCAGCCGCGGCGGCCTGGACTTCACGTACGCCTCGATGTGCTCGCCCCCGGTCTCCTCTTCGCCCTCCAGCAGGAACTTCACATTCACGGGAAGCTTGCCGTGGGTTTTCATGAGGCTTTCCACGGCCTTGATCTGGATGTAGACTTGCCCCTTGTCGTCGCAGGCGCCGCGGCAGAAGATGTCGTTGCCGCGGATGGTGGGCTCGAACGGCGGCGATTTCCACTCATCCAGCGGATCGGGCGGCTGCACGTCGTAATGGCCGTAGAACAGCACCGTGGGCTTGCCCGGCGCGCCCAGCCATTCGCCATATACCAGCGGATTGCCGCCCTTGGCATCTTCGATCAGCTCGGCCGAGGTCATCCCCGCGCCGAGCAGCTCGTTCTTTGCGAACTCGGCCGCGCGCAGGATATCCGGCTTGTGCTCCGAAAGCGCGCTGATGCTCGGAATCCGCAGGAATGTCTTCAACCCTTCCAGAAAATCGGCTTGGTGCTCTTGAGAATAATTCATAAGGCCTCCCATTTATTTACATAATTGCGGTCGGCGGCGCGGGTTCATCCGGCCGGCCGGCGTTCTTCAGTGGCAGCCGGATCATCAGCACCGCCAGTGCCACCAGCACCGCGACGGCCAGCCAGCCCGTTCCGGGCCAGGTCCAGTCCGGCAGGATCTTGCAGGCGCAGCTCTTCTCCGCCGCGCGGAAGCCCGCCACCACCAGCCCGCACAACGCCTCGCCCGCGATCAGCCCCGCCGCCGTCAATATTCCGGCGTTCTCGATGCGCGCCTTCTGCGCCTCGTTGAAGTTGCCCTTATCGCGGTACTTGTCCGTCAGCCAGCGGAAGATGCCGCCCACGAAGATCGCGAAGGTGGTCTCCAGCGGCAGGTACATACCTACCGAAAACAGCATGGGGCTCTTCACCTGTACGAGGATCAAACCGAATCCCATGAAGATGCCGACCACCACCAGCGGCCACGCCATGTTGCCACCCACGATGCCCTGAGCGAGCGAGGCCATCAGTCCCGCCTGCGGCGCGGGCAGTTGCGGTGTGCCGAAGGTGTACGCGCGGTGCAGCCACATCAGCGGGAAAAACAACGCCATGCTGGATGCGGCGATGCCGAACAGGTCGCCGATCTGCATCTTGGACGGCGTGCCGCCCAGAATGAACCCGGCCTTCAGGTCCTGCAGCATTTCGCCCGCCACCGCCGAGGACACACACACCACCGCCGCCACACCGAGCACCGCGGCGATGCCCGCGTTGCCGCGCAGCCCCAGGGCCACCATCAGCAGCGCCGCCACCACTAGCGTGCACAGCGTCAGGCCGGAGACCGGGTTGTTGGACGACCCGATCATGCCCACCAGGTTGCCTGAAACGGCGGCGAAGAAGAAGCCGAGCACGATCATGACAATCGCCGCCACCACGGCTCCGGGGACCTGCCCGGCGAAGTAGTAGTACAGCGCCACCATGCAAACGAAGACCGCGGCGAGGCCGCCGAACACCACCTTGCTGCTGAGGTCGCGCTGCGTGCGGCTGGTGGATTCATATCCCGCGGCGGATTTCTTCAGGTCGGCGACCGCGCGCTTCATACCGATGCCGAGGTTCTTGCGCATGCGGAACAGCGTGTAAGACGCGCCGACGAGCATGCCGCCCACCGCGATGGGGCGCACGATGTGATACCAGATGGCGCCCGCCGTTTTCGCCCAATCGCCTTCACTGGTGCCGCTAGTGCCCAACTGCGGACCGAGGAAGAACGCCAGCAGCGGAACCAGCAGCCCCCAGGCGAAGACGCCGCCGGCGAAGTTCAGCGCTCCCAAGGTCGGTCCGATGATGTATCCCACTCCCAGATACGCGGGACTGATGGCCGGGGCGGAGAACGTCGTCATAGCGCCAGCCTGCACGGTGGGCGAACCAGCGGCGCGCGTCAGTTTGACCATGCTCTTTCCCAACTCCCCGACGTGCAGCACGAAATCCTTGCTGGCGGCGAACACGTTGAGCGCGCCCAGGAAGAACGTCACCGCTCCAATTCCCATGTTGGCGAAGAGAATCTTGGCGGCCTTGGCGCCTTGCTGGCCGGCTTTATGAATCTCCGCCGCGGCCACCGATTCCGGGAACGGGAGGTCCGGATCCTCGACCATCACCCGCCGCAGCAGGGTGACGAACAGGATCCCCAGCGTGCCGCCCACGGCCATCAGCGCCACCGATTTCCAGTAGCCGTGCTCGAGGTCGAACGCCGGCCAGACACCCGAAAGCACGAACGCCGGGATGGTGAACACCGCGCCGGCGGCCACCGACTCGCCGATCGAACCGATCGTACGAGCCATGTTCTCTTCCAGAATCGAGCCCTTCATCAGCCGCAGGATAGCCATGCCGATCACCGCCGCGGGATAGGTGGCCGCAATCGTCATGCCGGCGCGCAGGCCCAGATAGAGGTTGGCGGCGCCGAGGACGACGGTCATCGCCAGACCCAACAAAATGGCGCGCAGTGTGAACTCGCGCATGTCGGTCTTGTCCGGCACGTACGACCGGAATTTCTTTTCTTCGGGAGGCGTCATTGTAGTCTGGACCTCACTTTATCACTTAGCGCTTTGCCGTCAACCGTCTTGCCCTTCAGTTTGGCTTGCACCGCTTTCATCACCAGGCCCATCTGTTTGATGGCGGTCGCGCCGGTCTCGGCCATGGCCTCGGCAATCGCGGCGTCGGTCTCTTCCTCGCTGGCGCCCGCCGGCAGGTAACTTTCGATGAGCTTGCGCTCGGCCTCTTCCTTATCCGCCTGTTCGGCGCGGCCGGCTTTGCGAAACATGTCGGCGGCATCGATGCGCTGCTTGATCAGCGATTTCAATACCTGCATCTCGGCCGCTTCGTCCAGCGGCTTGGGCGAATCCACCTTCAGCTTCATGAGCGCGGCCTTGATCATGCGGAGCGCGCTGAGCCGCGCTTCCGCCCGGGCTTTCATGGCCGCAACCATGTCCTGCGACACTTGATCGATGAGTGGCATGATCTGATATTCTAGAAGACTAATCCCCCGATGTACATACGCAAACAGCGCTTATTGACGCCGGGCCCGACGCCTCTTTATCCCCCGGCCCTGCACGCCATGATGGCGTCCGATATCCACCACCGCACGGAAGATTTCCGGCGCGTGTACCGGTCTTGCCTGGCCGACCTGAAGGAGGTGATGGCGACCGCCAACGATGTGCTGCTCTTCGCCGCATCGGGCACCGGCGCCATGGACGCCTCCGTCTCCAACCTTTTTTCGCGCGGCGACAAGGCGATTGTCTGCTGCGCCGGCAAGTTCGGCGAGCGCTGGGCCGAGATCGCCAAGGCGTACGGCCTGGATGCCAACGTCCTGAGCGTGCCGTACGGACAGGCGGTATCGCCCGCACAAGTGGAAGCCGCACTTGCCGCCGAGCCCGCTACCAAGGCCGTTTTCGCACAAGCTTCGGAAACCTCCACCGGCGCGGCGCACGACATCCGCGCGATGGCCGCGGCCATCGCGAAAACTCCGGCCATCTTCATTGTCGATGCCATCACCGGGCTCGGCACCATGCCGCTCGATATCGATGGATGGGGCCTGGACGTGGTGATCGGAGGGTCGCAAAAAGCCTTCATGATCCCGCCCGGCCTGGCGTTTCTGTCCGTCAGCGCCAAGGCCTGGAAGCTGGCCGAGACCGCTACCCTGCCGCATTACTACTTCAACTTAAAGAAGGAAAAGAAGAGCGGCGACGCCGGCGAATCCAGTTGGACGCCTTCCACGGCGCTGATTCTGGCGCTGGCCGAAGCGCTGCGCTACGTCAAGCAGATCGGCATGGCAAACCTCATCAAGAACGCGCAGCTTCTGGCGGAGGCCACACGCGCGGCCGTGCTGAAACTCGGCCTGGAATTGTTCGCGCCAGGCTCGCCCGGCGCTTCCGTCACCGCCGTGAAGGCTCCCGCGGGTCTCGATTCAGGCGTCATCGTCAAGGAATTCCGCTCGCGTTTCGGAGCCATCATCGCCAACGGGCAGGGCTCCATGAAGGGGCAAATCTTCCGCATCGCTCACCTCGGCTACTTCGATTTCATGGATCTCTTCGCCGTGATCGCGTGCCTCGAACTCATTCTCAAAGCCAACGGACTCCCGGTGGAATTCGGCGCCGGCGTCGCAGCCGCCGAGGAGATTTACCAAAAGGCGGCCCTACAATGAAGATCGTCATCGCCGAGCCACTGGCCGTTGCGGGCATCGAACTCTTAGTCGCCCAGCCCGGCTGGCAAGTCGTCGTTTCCAACCCCAAGGAATACGCCCAGCACCTGGCCGACGCGGATGCCCTGCTGGTGCGCAGCGCCGTGCAGGTGGATCGCTCCGTGCTGCAACGCGCGCCCAAGCTGCGCGTCATCGGCCGCGCCGGCGTGGGCGTCGACAATGTGGATCTGGATGCCGCCACGGAAGCCGGTGTTCTGGTCATGAATACGCCCGGCGGCAATGCCATCTCAGTGGCCGAGCATACCCTGGCCCTGATGCTGGCCATGGCCCGCCGCATCCCCCAAGCCAACGCCTCCACGCGCAGCGGCAAGTGGGAAAAGAAGAAGTTCCTCGGCAGCGAACTGCGCGGCAAAACTCTCGGCATCGTGGGGCTCGGCAGCATCGGCCGCGAAGTGGTCAAGCGCGCCCGCGCCTTCGAAATGCGCGTGGTGGCCCATGACCCGTACATCACTTCCAAGATCGCCCAGGACCTGGCCGTCGATCTGGTCACGCTGCCCGCGCTCTACGCCGCCAGCGATTACATCACGCTGCATGTCGCCGCCACACCGGAAACCGAGGGCATGCTTTCGACCGCAGCCTTCCAGCAAATGAAGACGGGCGTCCGCATCGTGAATTGCGCGCGCGGCGAACTGGTGGATGAAGCCGCTCTCGCCGAAGCCATCCGCTCCGGCAAAGTGGCTGGCGCCTCGATCGACGTTTTCTCGGTGGAACCGCCGCCCGCGGGCTCACCGCTCTTCGAATCCGACGCCGTCATCGCCACCCCGCACATCGGCGGCTCTACCGAGGAAGCGCAGGAAATCGTTGGCGTGCGCATCGCCGAACAGGTGGTCGAATACCTGCGGAACGCGATCGCCATCAACGCCGTGAATATGCCGGCGCTGACGCCGGAGCAGTATCGCGCGCTCGGGCCCTACGTCATGCTCGCCGAGCGCCTCGGCAATTTCGCCGCTCATATCGCTTCCGGAAGCCCGCGCGGGGTGCGGCTGGTCTATTGCGGCAAGATCGCCGAATCCAACACCAATCTGCTGCGCAGCGCCGGACTGGCGGGTGTGCTGAGCCGTTCCACGGCCGGCCGCGTCAACCTGGTCAACGCCATGCAGACCGCCGAGCAGCGGGGCTGGCTGGTGGCGGAAAGTCACGAGCGCCGCTCCGCCCGCACCGACACCATTCGCATCGAACTGGAAACCGACCGCGCCGTCACCACCGTGGAAGGCGCCGTCTTCCTGGACAAGCCGCGCCTCACGCAGGTGGATGGCATCTATTGCGAAGTGGCCCTGGCGGGCTTCCTCATCTTCATGAAGAACCGCGACGTGCCCGGCGTCATCGGCCACGTGGGAACCGTGCTGGGCCGGAACCGCATCAACATCGCCAATTTCTCGCTGGGACGGCGGGACACCGCCATCGTCCCCGGCGAACCGCACGAAGCCGTCGCGGTGGTGTCTACCGACGAGTTGGTGCCGGAATCCGTGCTCGCGCAATTGCGGGAGAACCCGGCCGTGGAATTCGCGCGGTCGGTGGAATTGCCGCGGTAAGGGCGCGGCGTTCGCCCGGGAAAAGGCACAAGAGCATCAATAGCGCCCAGGATTTCCGCGATCAGGCGGTCGGCGGCGTCGAGATTATCCGCGCGAATGAATTCCCAAATCTCGTCAAGGTCAAAGCGAGCTTACGGGTGGAAGTCGTATCCGGTCATGAACCGGGCTGTGAACGCCGCGCGGCGGCGCTCTTTTCACGGAAGTAGGCAACAACCTCGTCTCCGGGAATGGGCTTCACCCTGCCGCTTTTCAGGTCGTCATAGCGGCTGTTGAGCATTTCACGCGTCTGCGCAAGCTCAACGAAGTATCCCTCTACGACATCCTGCACAAGCTCATCGGCGGTTCCACGTCCGCTCTGCGCGGCGAGGTCCTTGAGCTTCTTTTCTGTCTCGGGGGCAAAATGTACTTCCATGGCTCCCAGAATACGGGAAAACGGGCGTCAGGCAACACCCGACGGGTGCTGCCGCATCGGGTTGGCGGCTCCGCTCTTCAGCAAGCTCACGCAGGTAGACGGCATCGATTGCGAAGTGGCCCTGGCGGGCTTCCTCATCTTCATGAAGAACCGCGACGTTCCCGGCGTCATCGGCCACGTGGGAACCGTGCTGGGCCGGAACCGCATCAACATCGCCAATTTCTCGCTGGGACGCCGCGACATCGCTATCGTCCCCGGCGAACCGCACGAAGCCGTCGCGGTAGTCTCCACAGATGAACTGGTGCCGGAATCGGTGCTGGCGCAACTGCGGGAGAACCCGGCGGTGGAGTTCGCGCGGTCGGTGGAGATGGCGGGGTAAAGGGGGGCGCGTTCAGTGCCGCTGGCCATCGCTGTGGGGCGGGCAATTTTGCCGGCAGCCGCCTTAAGGCGACTGTTCGGTCTCGGCGAGAATTTTCGCACGAGTAGCGCCGAAAGCCCGCGCACGGTGCGCCTGCCGACGGCCACGCATTGCGGGTGGTGGAATTACAATGACTGCACATTATGGCATCGGCAACGATCAAGCTCTTCCTGCCGCACGGCGATGCGAAGCGTCTGCGAGTGTGCGAAGTATCGAACTGGACCGGCAAAGCTCTGGCGGCTCCGCGAACTGAATTAGACGACCTATTGGCTCGTGAAGAAGCAGAAAACTCCGGTGTATACTTCCTATTCGGATCGGACTCTGAACTTGGCGACCCGCTGGTTTACATCGGAGAGGCGGAGGTAGTTCGAGATCGGCTCAAGCAGCATAGAGCGAGGGATTGGAACTCGGTGGTCGTCTTCGTGAGTAAAGACGAGAACCTCACGAAGGCGCACATCCGTTACCTTGAAAGTCGCATTCTTCAGGAAGCAAAGAAGGTCGATCGCTATCGATTGGAGAACTCAAACACCAGCAGTCCAAGGCTACCTGAATCTGACCGCGAAGACATGGAGGTCTTCTTTTCGCGAATACAACAGGTTCTTCCCGTCCTTGGCTCAGATCTTCTCACGCCCGTGGCGGGCTCAACCAAGGGCGCCAATCCTCAAAGTGTGCTCGTCTGCAAGATTAAGGATGCTATCGGCCGCGGCAGACGAACTGAGGCTGGATCCGTGGTTTTCAAGGACTCCACCGCCGTTAGTGCGGTGAGGCCCTCAGCCGAAACCCAACACCCCTGGTTAATCGCGCTGAGAAAGAAGCTCCTACAGAATGGAACGCTAGTCGAGAAAGGCGGGCGGCTCGTATTCACAAAGGACGCCGAATTCGACAGCCCGAGCGCTGCAGCGAGCGTTATTTACGGGGGTGGCGCTAATGGTCTCACCGCCTGGAGGGACGAGAATGGCAAAACACTGAAGGAGACAGAAGAG
This sequence comes from Bryobacterales bacterium, assembly GCA_003167255.1. Classification (GTDB taxonomy): domain Bacteria; phylum Acidobacteriota; class Terriglobia; order Bryobacterales; family Bryobacteraceae; genus PALSA-129. Next base: position 10,489 of record PMTR01000174.1, on the reverse strand, counting down.
GGTTGAGGCCAGGCCTCACGCTCGGAAAATCAGCCTTCGGGCGATTCCTCGACGGCACAGGCCAAAAAGCCTACCAGTCATCGCCCACTCAGCGGCACGAACCAGTCATGTCTCGAACCGTTACGCCGCATCTTCGAATCTGACAACAATCCGCTTGCCGAGCGCTGCCAGTGCGGCTTGAATCTTCTCGGGCTTGGTGTTGTGCTTGGGGTCAAGCATCCGGCGGACAACGGTTTCGCTGACGCTAAGCCGTTTCGCCAACTCCGTATTCCGCATTCCACCCTCGCGCATCGCCAGATAAAGGGCAAGCTTCGGCGCAAGATAAAGCGGAACGCTGACCGGGTATTGGCCGCGCTTCAGCCTGGAAGGGACCGGAATTCCATCGCCGCGGACGATCCGTCCGGCAATGGCTTCAGCCAGGCAGTCGGTGGCCTCAACGAGCGTATCGTCGAGATCCACTCCTCCAGTCAGCGCCTCGGGTAGATCCGGAAAACGGACGTGAAAGCCCTTGCCGTTTTTCTCGGGTAGAAAACTGGCGGGATAGGTGGCGGTGAACATTACAGGTCCTCCTTACGGACGCCGAGCTGCTTGCACATGTCAGACAGCAAGCCGGGGCCGATTTCCTTCTTGAGATCCTTCACAACGGTGAACCGGCCGCCAACGTAAAGTGTGCCGTGGCTGCCCGAGCCGCGTTCGGGAGCCCAGCGGTACGCGAGTTTGTTCCGCCTGGCGACGGCGTTCGCTGTGCGCAGAAACTCGCTGCCCTTCACGGCTCTATTATCGAACACTTCTGTTCGATTCGCAATGCCCACGCTAATCCAGGCTAATCCAGCGTCTTATGGAATCTTGCCGCGCTCAGCCCCAGCACCGTGACGCCGTATACCAACAGGCACAGCATCCGCGGCCACAGCACTTCCACGCCCACGCCCTTGAGAAACACGCCGCGTACAATCTCCATGAAATAGCGCAGCGGGTTCAGGTAGGAGAGATACTGCACCGCTACCGGCATGTTGCGGATGGGAAACATGAAGCCGCTCAACATGAACGCCGGCGTGGTGAAGAAAAAGGAACCCATGTTGGCCTGCTGCTGGGTTTGCGAGACGGTGGATAGAAACAGGCCCGCGCCCAAGCTGGTCATCAGAAACAACAGGGCGCAGAAGAGCAGCAGAAAAAAGTTGCCGCGGAAGGGAATGTGAAAAATCAGCAACGCTCCGGCGGTGATGATCAGCATGTTCATCAGTCCCACCAGGGCGAATGGCAGGGTCTTGCCGAGCATCAGCTCGATGGGCCGGATGGGCGTCACCATCAATTGCTCCAGGGTGCCGATTTCCTTTTCGCGGATGATCGCCTGGGCGGTCAGCATCAGCGTCACCATGAAGAGGATGTTGGCGATGACGCCGGGCACGAAATAGTTGCGGCTGCGCAGATCGGGGTTGAACCACACGCGGCTGCCGGCCGCCGCCGGCGTCAGCATGGCGCTGCGCGCCAACCCCGGCCCGCGAATTTCCACCTTGATGGTCTGATCGTTCTTGGTCTGGCCCGCCATCACATCGTTCGCAAAACCGGCGATCACGCCCGAGGCGTACGCCGAAACCAGCGACGCGGTGTTCGAGTTGGTGCCGTCGAGCAGAACCTGCACTTCGGTCGCGCGGCCGCGCGCCAGATCGCGCGCAAATCCCGGCAGCACCCGCACCACCGCATGCGCCTGCCCGCGGTCCAGCACGCTCTGCGCCTGCTCTTCGCTCTCAGGCGCCGCGATCACGTCGAATCTTCCCGACCCCTCAAACCGCGCCCGCAGCGCCCGGCTCTCCGGCGTCCGGTCCATGTCCATCCAGGCAATCCGCGCGTGGTCCACATCCAGAGTGACGGCATATCCGAAAATCAGCAGTTGCATCAGTGGAGGCAGGAACAGCAGGACCCGCATGCGTGGCTCGCGCAGCGCCTGGATGAATTCCTTCCGCAGAATCACCTGCAATCGTTCCCACATTACGCCACCTTCTGGTTCATTCTCCGCACGGCCATGCGGAAGATCAGAAACCCGTACAGCAACAGGAATCCCAGCTCCAGCCACAGCAGCCGGAATCCTATTCCCTTGAGGAACACGCCTTTCACAATCGTCACGAAGTAGCGCGACGGGAAGAAGTAGCTGATCCCTTGAATCACCTTGGGCATGGTGTCGATGGAGAAAGTGAAGCCCGAAAGCAGAAAGCCCGGCAGGAACGAGACCAGCATGCCCATCTGGTATGCCTGTACCTGCGAACGCGAGCCCGCCGAAATCCAGATTCCCAAGAATAGCGCGCACCAAAGAAAGAGGCAGGTGGAAACCGCCAGCACTACGAAGCTCCCGCGAAACGGCACGGTGAAAACCGTAATCGCCACCGTGACGGAGATTACCGAATCCACCAGCCCCACCAGGAAATACGCCAGCATTTTGCCGAGCACAATCTCGGCCGGCCGCAGCGGCGTGGAGAGCACCTGTTCCATGGTCCCCATTTCCCATTCCCGCGCGATCGTGAGGGTTGTCAGTTGCGCCGCCAGAATCATCAGAATCACGGCGATCAGCCCGGGCACCACGTAGTTCTTGGATTCGAGCGAGCTGTTGTACCAGACGCGCAGGCGCGCATCCACCATTCCCGGCGGACGCACGCCCCGGCGGTTCAGAAGTTCGGCCCGCACCCCCGCCGAATAGTTCTGCACCACGCTTTCCGCATACCCCATGGCAATGGAAGCCGTGTTCGAATCGCTCCCATCCACCAACAACTGCACGGTCCCTTTCCCCGACGCCAGTTCCCCGCCGAAGCCGCGCGGGATCACCACCCCGATCAGCACTTTGTTCGTGTCGATCCCCCGCTCGATCGTCTTGTAGTCGTGCACGAACCCGGTGACTTCGAAATAGCGCGAGCCCTCAAACTGCCGTATCAGTTCGCGGCTGGCCGAGGTCCCGTCCTGGTCGTAGACCAGCGTCTGGATGTGGTCGACATCCAGGCTCAGTGCATATCCGTAGAGCAGCAGCATCATCATCGGCATGGCCAGCGCCATCGCCAGGCTGCGCGCGTCGCGCGTGATGTGGTGCAGCTCTTTGACGAACATGGCCCGCAGCCGCCGGTAACTCATGCCGCCTTCTTCTCTTCGGCTTCGATCATCGCCACGAACACGTCTTCCATCGAGGGCTCGATTTCTTCGAGGCGCCGCACGTTGATCCTTTTGGCTTCGAGCGCGGTGCGGATTCGTTGGCTGCCGGCCTCCACGTCGTCTACCGTGACATGCAACCCTCCGCCGAATACAGCGACATCGCGCACGCCTTCCAGACCCTCGAGCGCCCGCATGGTCTCCAGCGGTTCAGTGGCTTCCAGGTTGAGCAGCGTGTGCGCCGTCAGGCCGCGCTTCAGCTCGGCCGGCGTCCCCAGCGCAATCACTTTCCCCTTGTACATCAGCGCCAGCCGGTGGCAGTATTCGGCTTCATCCATGTAGTGGGTGCTCACGAAAATCGTGTGGCCGGTCTCCGCCAAGTCGTGGATCAAGTGCCAGAAGGCGCCGCGCGCAATCGGATCCACACCCGAGGTTGGCTCGTCCAGAAACAACACCGGCGGATCGTGCAGGATGGCGCAGCCCAGCGCCAGCCGCTGCTTCCAGCCGCCCGAAAGCGTGCGCGTCATGGCCCGCCGCCGTTCCGCCAGATTGGCCATCTCCAACACGTAGTTCTTCCGCTCCGCGCGCAAGGCCTGCGGCACGCCGTAAATCCCCGTGAAGAAATCGATGTTCTCTTCCACCGTCAGATCGTCGTACAGCGAAAACTTCTGCGACATGTAGCCGATGCTCCGGCGGATTTCCTCCGGCTGCGACGCCACATCGAATCCATTCACCGATCCGCGTCCCGATGTCGGCCTCAGCAGGCCGCACAGCATGCGGATGGTGGTCGACTTCCCCGCGCCGTTCGGCCCCAGGAAGCCGAAGATCTCGCCCTTCGGAATCTTCAGCGAAACGTGGTCCACCGCCACGAAGCCGCCGAACTTCTTGACCATGTCGTCGATCTCAACCGCCCATCCATTCCCGTTCACGGCCGCGTCACCCCGGCCACCGCGTGGATGGTTTTCACGAAGGCGCCTTCCATGTTCTTCGAATCCGTCTCGCGCTTCATCTCCTCCGGCGCCTGGCAGCGGATCAGTTTGCCCTTGTACATCAGCCCCACCCGGTTGCACCGCTCGGCTTCGTCCAGGTACGCGGTGGTCATGAAAACCGTGATTCCGTCTTTCAGCAACTGGTAAAGGATCGCCCAGAAATCCCGCCGCGAGACCGGGTCCACGCCGTTGGTCGGCTCGTCCAGGAAGAGAATCTGCGGCCGGTGCAGCAGCGTGCACATCAGCGCGAGCTTCTGCTTCATGCCTCCGGAAAGCTTCCCCGCCTGGCGCCCGCGGAACGGCTCCATGCGCGTCATGCGCAGCAGCTCCACCATCAGCCGGTCGCGCTCGGCGCCCATGATGGCGAACAGGTCCGAGTAGAAGACCATGTTCTCTTCCACCGTGAGATCCCCATAGAGTCCGAATCGCTGCGCCATGTAGCCGATCTGGTCCTTCACCGCCTGCGGCTCGCGCGCCACGTCGTGGCCCGCCACGCGCGCGCTGCCTTCGGTGGGATCAATCAGGCCGCACAAGAGGCGCAGGGTGGTGGTCTTACCCGCGCCATCCGGCCCCACCAGGCCAAAAATTTCGCCCGGCGCCACCGTCAGATTCAGGTGGTCCACCGCCGTCAGCTCGCCGAAGCGCCGCGTCAGGTCGAGGGTTTCAATGATCGGGGACATTTTCTTCAATCCAGTACGATCTCGGCATCCGCCGGCATATTCGATTTCAACTCGTGCCGGGGATTGTCCATCTCGATCTTCACGCGGTACACCAGCTTTACGCGCTCCTCCGCGGTCTGAATCTGCTTGGGCGTAAACTCCGCATCCGCGGCGATAAACGTCACCCGTCCGGCGTACACTTTCCCCGGGTACGAATCCGTCGTCACTTTCACCTTGGAGCCCAGCTTCACCCGCCCCAGATCGGTTTCGTTCACATACCCGCGCAGCCATGGATGGTCGATGTCCCCCACCGTCACGATGGTGGTCCCCGACGCCAGCACTTCGCCCACGTCCGCCGATTTCACCAGCACCACGCCGTCCACCGGCGATGCCTCCACCGTGTCGGCAAGTTGCGAGTCAATCATCGCGATGCTGGCCCTCGACCGCGCGATCTCGGCTCTCCTAGTGGTCAGTTCCTGCTCCCTTCGCTTCATTTCGAGCGTGTTCGCCTCCCCCATCTTGAGCGCGCCGCGCGAACGTTCGAGGGCCGCCTGCTGTGCCTGAATCACTTCGGCCCTTGGCCCCGCCAGGACCAGCGCCTGCCGCTCTTTGGCCGATTTCAGCGCCGCCGTGGCGCTTTCCCAGCGGTTGCGGTATTGATCGAACTGCGCCGCCGAAATGTCATCGTCCTTAAAGAGCGTCTGCGCGCGGTCCCAATCCTTTTTGGAACGGTCCACTTCCGACTGCGCCGAGTCCACGGCCGCCTGCGCGTCCAGCTTTTCCTGGGGCCGCGCTCCGTTCTGAAACTCCGCCAGCCGCGCCTCGTTGGCCGCCACATCCCCGCGCTTCTGCTCAACGTCGCCGGCCAATGTAGCTTTCTCCCATTCGAGCGCGGTCTCCGCTTGCGCCAGTTGCGACTGCGCCGATTCGAGGCCGGCGGTTTCCCTCTCGCGTTGCGCCACCAGTTGATCGCGATCCAACCGCGCGATCACTTGCCCCTTTTTCACGGCGTCGCCTTCGTCCACCGTGCGCTCGATCAGCTTGCCCGCCGTCTTGAACGCGATATTGACCTCGGTCAGCTCGATATTCCCCGAGACGACAATCCGGTTGTCGGGCTTCTTTCCTCTTTCGTGGTAGATCCACGCCGCCACTCCCAAGGCCGCCAGCGCCAGAATGATGATGATCGGCTTTTTCATTGCACCAAGCTCCTGATTTTTCCCATGGCCTGCGCCAGATCCAGCCGCGCCAGGTTGTACAAGTACAGCGCCTCCGTCTGGTTGTCGCGCGCGCGCTCCAAACGCGTCTGCGCGTCGGTGACTTCCACGCCGATCGCCACTCCGGCGTCATACCGCCGCCGCGCCTGCGTCAGCTCGTCTTCCGACAGCGAGAGGCCGTCCTTGGCCACTTTCACTTCGTCATCGGCCGACTTCAATTCATCGAGAGCCAGCCGCACGTCCAGCTCGATCTGCTCCCGCAGGTCGTTGGTCCGCACTTTCTCCGCCCGGTATTGGGACGCCGATTCCTCCCGCCGCGCATCCCGCCTTCCGCCGTCGAACAGCGGCACCTTCACCTGGATCCCCACCGTTCGCGTGGGGAGCGAATTGTTGAAACCGGTCCCGTTCGATCCGTAGTCGCCGAACGCCGCCAGCGTTGGCAGCCGCTCCAGTCTGGTCGCGCTCGCCGAGAGCCGCGCAGTGGTTTCCCGTTCCTGCTGCGCCTTCAATTCGGGCCTCTGCTCCAAAGCTTGCGCGCGCGCCTGCTCCAGCGTGACCGCGTCCACCGGCGTGTATTGCATCCGATCGGTCAGCTCCAGTTCCGTGTCCAGGCGCAGCCCGATCGAGCGCAGAAGTTGCAGGTGCGCAGTGCGGCCCGCGTTCCTGGCCACCAGCAGCCGCTGCCGGTCGTTGGCCAGTTGCACTTTCGCCCGCGTGATCTCGATCCCGGTGCCCGTTCCCGCGGCCTTCTGGTTTTCGGCCTGCTTCAGGACCGCTTCGGAAAGCGTCACGTTGGCCTGCGCCATCTCGACATCCGTGTCCGCTTTCACCGCCGCCAGGTAAGCGCGCGCCACTTGTCCGGCCACCTGCTCGCCGGCGGTGTCCAGGTCCGATTTTGCCGCCGAGATTCCCACTTTGGACGCCTGGAACCTTCGCAACGAGCTGAAGTCGAAAATGCTCTGTGTCCCACTCACCCGCGCATCCATCGTAGAGAACGGCCCCACAAACGTCGGGAATTGAAAACCCGGGATGGGCACGACGATCTTGATTCCCATCGACGCCAGGTTGGCGGTCCGGCTTTGATCGCTAAACGCGGCTTCCACGTCCGGCAGCAGCGCCGCGCGGGATTGCGCCGCTTTCGATTGCGCCTGCTTCAGCGCTTCCCCGGTGAGCTCGATCCGCGTATTGCCTTCCGGCGAGATCGCCATCTCCACCGCCCGCTTCATGCTCAAAGCCAGCGGTCCTTGCGCCAACCCGAGCGGCGCTGCCCACAATATCAGCCAAGCCATTTTCATTTGTCGATCCTCCGTCTTCCCTTGCGCGCCGCCGGCGCCCGCAACCCGCCGCTCAGGAACGCCACCAGTTCCCGCAGAACGGTTTGCGAGCCTCTGGGCGGGGTCGCCCCAGTCATGGCTTTGGCGTCCAGCGCCTTGCCCATCAGGATGTGCGCCATGGCACCCGTCATGAACTGCAACCGCAGCGCCAGTTCTCCCGGCGTAAGGTGCGGCAGCGTCCGGGCCAGTGCCGCGAAGGACCGCTTCACTACCGTCTGGAAGTGCCGCTCCACAATCCCGGGCATCAGTCCCTCGCCGTACATCCGCCCCATCAGCTTCGCGAACTCGGGACTCTTCCCCACCCTCTTCATGGGCGGTCCCAGAAACGCCTCCAGCAACTTCTCAAGCGGCACCGCCTTGCCCTGCGCCCTGGCTTCCAGAGCATCCAGCAAGGCCAGCCGCTCGGCATTCACCGGCGCGCCTTTGCGCATGATCAATTGGTCCAACAGTTCTTCCTTGGTTCCGAAATGGTAGTGGATGGCCGCCAGGTTTACGCCCGCTTCGGCGATGATGTGCCGCAGCGACGTGGCCCCGTAGCCCTGTTCGCCGAACAGCCGCTCGGCCGCATCCAGGATTTTCTGCCGCGTGTCAATCATTCGAATGATTCAATCGTATGATTGAATCAATCCTGTTGTCAAGCGGGAAAAAGGCAGCATCCCAATCAGGTTGTGAGGCCGCACCCGTCCTGGTAGGATGAACCTCTGCGCCTGGGTATCCATCTATACACTTTCGGCTCGCTCGAAAGGGCCGCGCTGCGGGCCGCCGAAATCGGGGCGAATACACTCCAGATCTTTTCGGCCAGCCCGCGCATGTGGCGGGCCCGCGTTCCCGACCCGTCCCAGGTGAAGGCGCTCCGCGACATCCGCCGGCGGCATGACATCCACCCGCTGGCGATCCACGCAAACTACCTGGTCAACCTGGCCTCGCGGGACCCGGCGATTCGCACCAAGTCGATTGAGACCTTCCGCGGGGAACTGGAGCGCGCGGCCATCCTCGGAGCGGAGTTTCTGGTAGTTCACCCCGGCAGCTACAAAGGCGGGACATTGGAAGAGGGAATTTCCGCGTGTGCCGAAGGCCTGCGCGAGTCGGCCGCCGGCTTCGAAGGGAGCGGCGTCACGGTTCTGCTGGAGAACACCGCCGGCAGCGGCTCCGCGGTGGGCAGCCGCTTTGAGGAACTGAGGGCCATCCGCGATCTGGCGGGTGGCTCGAGCGATCTCCCGATCGGTTATTGCCTGGACACCTGCCACTTGTTCGCCGCGGGTTTCGACATCTCGACCGTGGCCGGCCTGCGCGCCACTCTCCGCCAGGCGGAGCGCGTTTTGGATCTCAACCATGTCCCCGTCTTTCACGCCAACGATTCCAAGGCGCCGCTGGGCTCCCGCGTGGATCGCCACGCCAAGATTGGCCAGGGCCACATCGGCGCCGAGTCCTTTCGCCGCCTTCTGGCGAACCCAAAATTGCGCCGCAAAGTCTTCATTTCCGAAACCCCCGTGGAGATCGAAGGCGACGACCGCCGCAATTTTGAAACCCTGAAGTCTCTTGCGCCATAGCCCGGCTTGGTGGAGGCGGCAGAGGAGTTCCTGAAGCTCTGAAACTCCTGCGTTACGGCCCATCCGCCCGGTGGTTCTCCAGATGTGGAATTGGGTTCGTCCAGGGGCCGGTATCTGTTGCGTTTGCTCGGGTTGCCAACAATATTGGGTTCGTTCGGTAAAACAGGTTGTGCGGTGGTGTGGCGAAGCCGGCGCGAGGACCGACGGCGACGCGGAATGTCCGAAATTGGGACTAGGCAAGGGTTTGGCCGGGTTGGTGCAGGGAGCGGTGGAGCCGTAAGAGTCGATGCAATTGGGTTCGATTTGACAGAGTGAAGACATAGCGATTCCTTCAGCAATTCCGATGGAAAGGAAGGGCGGCCGCGCAGGGCCCATCCCGGTTTCATAGTAGCAGGCGGGAATTAGGAGTTTGGGGTGAGAAAACCGTAAGTGACAGAGGAATAAGCCGGAAATAGTTTGCTTTTAGTTGAAACGTGGGGACCATGCGTCATGAAGTCGTGGAATAAAGAGGCCGGAGACCATCAAAACGTTGCGTCTCTGGGGGCTCCGGACGCCGGCACCGGGGGCTTCATCGGAATGCGAGAAAACATGCGTCTGAGCCCTTTTCGCCCAAGAGATCGGCCTCACCGGTCGGCGGCGGGTGCGAGCCATGAACGTATATACGTCGCGATACAATGTAGGGCGGTGGCCAGCGGAATAGAATTCGATTGGGATGACGAGAATAAGCAGCACCGGGACGCCCACAAGGTGGCGCCCGCGGAGTTCGAGCAGTTGCTGAACAACGATCCTTTAGACCTGAATTTCGAACTGATCGATAACGAAGAGCGGTACCGCTCTGTCGGCCTTACGCACGGAGGCCATTTATTGGCAGCGGCGTGGACGATTCGCAAAGGCAAGGTACGTGCCATTACGGCCTTTCCGGCTAGTGTTTCGGACAGAAAGGCTTTTTTGGAGAGGCCCAAATGAAGAAGCAGTTGGAGGAACAACCCAAGCGCATCATGCCGGCTTTCGCCACCGAGGCGGAAGAGGCAGAGTGGTGGTATAAGAACTGCAACATACATGGCAAACAGCTACTTGCCGCCGTGAAGAACGGCGAAGCTCAGTTGTTGACGAAGGAGAAACTGCGGGAGCGGATAGCTGCGTCCAGGAAGATGCCAGCGCCGATGGTGACGCTACGGATTCCCGAAGCAGATTTGGCTTTGGCTCGAAAGCAAGCCGAACAGAAGGGTCTACCTTACCAGACCTACATCAAATCGCTATTGCACGAAACACTCACCGAGCGAGAAAAGCGAAAGGTGGGGTGATAGGCCAGGGAGAAACCGGTCCCCGAAATACCCGAGATACCCTTATCACTAAGCCGCTGGCGGTTGGGAGTTGCGTAGCCTGGCCCCGAAATACCCCCTTTTCCTGCCCCATGGACGATTGGCACCAGTGGGAGGCCTTGCGGTATGTAGAGTGCAATCCGGTGCGGGCCGGCATGGTGTCGGAGCGCCGGAATGGCGGTGGTCGAGTGCCGAGGCGCATACCAGCGGGGTGGACCGCTCGGGCATTCTGGATATGGCAGAATGGGAGCGGCGTTGGACGGGCGGGGCGTGGCGCGAGGCATTGACGCAG
>PMTR01000184.1:18561-56178 GCA_003167255.1 Bryobacterales bacterium | reverse complement strand
CCCAACAGTTTGGATTCTTAGTGGGGCGGTCCCCCTGGACCGCAGGCGACGCCCTCGTCGGCTTACCGGGTTTTGAAGGAAGCTGATTCCGTTTGCCAAAGAGCGGGTCCAGGGGGACCCGCGCAGACCAGGGGGTCTGCCCCACAAATTCCGCGGTGCCGGTCCCCGGTTTTTCTATGTGTTCAAATGGTAGGGATCAAAACCAATGGCATTTAAAGGTGTGGACTATTTTTGCGTCGACTCCCTGTTTAGCGAAGAGGAGTTGATGGTGCGGCAGACGGCGAGGCGGTTTGCCGAGGAACGGATCGCGCCACTGATCCGGGATTGCTATCGGGACGCGCGCTTTCCGGCGGAATTGATTCCGGAGATGGCGGAATTGGGATTCTACGGCGCCAACCTGGAAGGGTACGGCTGCGCGGGGATGAGCAACGTGGAATACGGGCTCATCATGCAGGAACTGGAGCGAGTGGATTCCGGCATCCGCAGCTTTGTTTCGGTGCAGGGCGCGCTGGTGATGTACCCCATCTTCACTTATGGCTCCGAGGAACAAAAGCAGAAGTGGCTGCCGCGGTTGCAGAGCGGCCAGGCTGTGGGTTGCTTCGGGCTGACGGAGCCGGACTTCGGATCGAATCCGGGCGGCATGCGGACGCGCGCGCGGCGCGACGGCGACGGCTGGGCGATCGACGGCGAGAAGACCTGGATCACCAACGGCACGCAGGCGGACATCGCGGTGGTGTGGGCACGCGGCGAGGAAGGCATCCACGGGTTTCTGGTAGAGCGCGGGACGCCGGGATTCACGTCGTCGGATATTCATGGGAAGTTGTCGATGCGGGCGTCGGTGACGTCGAGTTTGTCGCTGGCGGATTGCCGCGTGAAGGAAAGCGACCGGCTGCCGGGGGCGCGGGGATTGAAGGCGCCGCTTTCGTGCCTGACGCAGGCGCGCTACGGAATCGGCTGCGGCGTAGTGGGCGCGGCCATGGAATGCTACGAGACCGCGCGGCAGTACAGCATTCTGCGCAAACAGTTCGACGACCGGCCGATCGCTTCGCACCAACTGGTGCAGGAGAAGCTGGCGTGGATGATCACCGAAATCACCAAAGGGCAGTTGCTGGCGGTGCAGGCCGGGCGGCTGAAGGACCAGGGAAAGCTCGAGCCGGCGCACGTTTCGATGCTGAAGCGGAACAACGTGGCGATGGCGCTCGAATGCGCGCGGCTGAGCCGCGACCTGTTGGGCGCCAACGGGATTACGGACGAATATCCGATCATGCGGCACATGTGTAATCTGGAGTCGGTGAAGACGTACGAGGGGACGGACCATATTCACGCGCTGGTGATTGGGGAGCGGGTGACGGGAGTGGCGGCGTATAAATAGAAGGGCAGAGTTGTTAGCCGCCGATAAACGCCGATAAACGCAGATGAAAAACAAGAGAAATATCGGCGTTCAACTGCGTTCATCCGCGGTCAATCATGATTTTTTCTGAGAGCTAATTCATGTTGTTATACGCACTGACTACCGTGGTGAGCGCCTTTCTGCTGTTCCAGGTGCAACCGATTATTGCCAAGATCATTCTGCCGTGGTTTGGCGGGTCGGCGGCGGTGTGGACGGTCTGCCTGCTGTTCTTCCAGATGGTGCTGCTGCTGGGATACACGTACGCGCACGTTCTGGTTCGCTATTTCGAACGGCAAGTGCAAACGATGATCCACGCGGGCCTGCTGCTGGTGAGCGGGCTCCTGGTGCTGCGCACCATCTATCCGCCGGCGTCGATGAAACCGCTACCTGGGGCAGACCCTACGGTGGGAATTCTGGCGCTGCTGGCGGCGACCGTGGGACTGCCGTATTTCCTGCTCTCCACCACCGGTCCGCTACTCCAGGCCTGGTACGCGCGGCAGCACCACAGCAAGATGCCGTACCGGTTATACGCTCTCTCAAACGCCGGATCGATGTTCGCCTTGCTGAGCTATCCTTGGCCGGTGGAACGCTACCTCACCTTACACCAGCAGTCTTTGACGTGGTCGGTGGCTTACGGCGCGTTCATGCTGGTGTGCGGCTTCACGGCGTTCCGGTCAGGCACGGAAGAGGAGGCGGTGGCGGTGGAGGAGCAAGCGCCGGCGGCCAAGCCGACTGCGCGGCAGTATGCGATGTGGTTGCTGCTTCCGGCCTGCGCGTCGGTGCTGCTGCTGGCGATTACCAATCACCTCTCGCAGAACGTGGCGGCGATTCCCCTGCTGTGGGTGCTGCCGCTGAGCCTGTATCTGCTGAGTTTTATCCTGTGTTTTGAAGGAAGCGGATGGTACCGGCGGAATCCTTATATACAGTTGCTGGTGGTGGCGCTGGGCGGGATGGCGTACGGGCTGACGGTGGACACCACGGGGAATATGCCGATCTGGTGGATGCTGCTGCTTTTCGGGCTGGGTATGTTCACGTGCTGCATGGTACTGCACGGGGAACTGGTGCGGCTGAAACCGGACCCGCAATACCTGACGCATTTCTACCTGATGATTTCGGCGGGAGGCGCGTTGGGCGGGGTCTTCGTGGGGTTGCTGGCGCCGCGGATTTTCCGCTCGTTCTACGAGATGCCGCTGGGGCTGGGGTTGTGCGCGGTGCTGGTGCTGATCGCGCTGCGCGGCGATCCGGAAGGCAACTGGTTCGACCGGCTGCTGCCGCCATCCCACTTGACGGTGGCGGCGGTCGCGCTGGCGGCTCTCGGGTTTCTGGGGTACGACAAGCAGATCCTGGTGACGCAACATGTGCCCGCTAACCTTGGCACGTATGCGCTTTTCGCGGTTCTGGCCGCCGGAGCGCTTCTGGTTCTGGTGATCATGCGCGGCGGCCCGCGGCGGGAATGGATACGCGATCCGGCCCTGTGGGCCATGATGGCGGTGGAGGTGACCGCGCTGATGCTGGCGGGCAGCCTGGGCTTCCAGGTGCGCGAGTCATCCAGCGGGTATCGGCTGATGGTCCGCAACTTTTACGGTGCGCTCAAAGTAAGAGATACGGGGCCGGAGACCAATATGACGGCGGTGCGCACGTTGACGCATGGGACCATCAACCACGGCGAGGAATACCTGAACATCGCGAGGCGGCGCCTGCCGACGACGTATTACGGCCCCAACACGGGGGTGGGGATCGCGATCCGGGAAAAGCAGAAGCAGGGCTCCATGCGCGTGGGAGTGATTGGGCTCGGAACGGGGACTATCGCGGCCTACGGGCGGCTGGGCGATTATTACCGGTATTACGAAATCAATCCCCTGGTGCCGCCGATCACCAAGGGACAGTTCTATTTCGTACCTATGTGCGCGGCGAAACTGGAAATCGCCATGGGCGATGCGCGACTGACTCTGGAGAAAGAGGCGCCGGAGAATTTCGACGTGCTGGCGGTGGACGCATTTTCGAGCGACGCGATTCCGGTACACCTGCTCACCAACGAAGCGATGCAACTGTATTTCCGCCACCTCAAGGCGGATGGAATTCTGGCGGTACACGTATCGAACCGGTATCTGGATCTGCAACCGGTGGTGGCGGGGGAAGCGCGGGCGCTGGGCAAACTGGCGCGGGTAGTGGACACCGACGACGACGAAACGCAGGACGTTTTTGGGGCGACGTGGGTGCTGGTGACGTCGCCCGCCACGGGTTTTGACGACATCGAGATGAAGAATTCGGCGGAAATCGAGTCCAAGAGAATAGTACGTTTATGGACTGATGATTACAGTAACTTGTTTCAGATCCTTAAATAGGTGTAATATAGATCCAGCCGCGTCCGACCAGCCAATCAATTTATTGGTAAACAGAGCTTGTGGTCTGTTATCATCGAACTGCCGAGGCAAATCATGGACGCCGCATACAACTCCCTTAAGAAAACTGTTCTTTTTGTAGTAGCTACCGCGCTGCTGTTGGCGGCGCCAATCTGCGCGAATGCGCAGCCGTCTATCGTCTTTAGTCCGACTCTTGGTGTCGGCGGCACGATCCAGATCGGCAACGCAGGATGCAACCAGTACCAGATCCTCCAACTGACCAGCACGGGCTCGGCGATCGGGATCCAGGTTTCGGTGGTGTATAAGAATGCCGGTGGCGGGCTTGACCCCGTCAACGGGAACTGGCTGTACGCCACGGTCAGCAATGCCGCGCTTGCCGCCAACAACGGCACGACTGCGCCTGTGCTTGGCGGCAGTACGAATTCCGCATTCAATACTCTGGTGCCGGTCAGTACGAACACCACGGGCATTAACCTGCAGATCGGCCTCAACCGGAACTTTGTGAGCCCGACCGAGCAGGCTAGCGTGCTGTTGCATGTGACGGACAGCTCCGGCGCTTCCGACATTACGATCACCGTCAACTACGTGCAGAGCAGCAGTTGCGGCGGGAACACGGGCTCGCTCACCAACGGCTTCATCACGATCTCGCCAGCGTCGCTCACAATGACGGCGGCGCAAGGCAGTTCGCAGATGCTGTCGCTGCAAATCCAGAACAACACCCCATCGGCGCTTAATTTTTCCGCCGCCACACCTGCGGGCGATACGTGGCTTTCGACGAATGCTTCATTGAGCGCCGTGTTGGCCGGGAACGCTACGACGACGGTCAACGTGACGGCCAACGCGACGGGGTTGAACGTAAACGTAAACCCATACTCGAGCCACGTGACGATCACGTCGTCTGCAGGAGCGGTGCTGGTTATTCCGGTGTCGTTCGCCGTGACGGCTGGCACGGGCACCGGCGGCTCGGGCACCCTGACATTGGATGGCGGCACGGTGGCAAGCAGAAGTTTTCAGTACATTGCCTCGGGCTCCAGCGCCACCGGAATTCCGGGTCCCTCGTGCATTAACATCTCGGATTCGAATTCGAGCATCACGAACTATAGCGACAGCTTTACCACGAATGCCGGGGGAAACTGGCTGACGGTGAATAACAGCGCCTTCAGCCCGCAGAGCAACCAGTCGTTCAGCGCCAACTGTCTGCAGGTGCAGGCCAACAACTCGGTGCTCTCACTGGCGTCGGGGGTGTATACGGGGAGCGTCGTGGTGACGGACTCCACTGGATCCACGGCGACAGCGAATATCACGCTGTACGTGACCGCCGGATCGCCGACGGGAGTGACGGCATCGCCGGGGGTGATCTTCAGCTTCCCCGGCGTAGTGACGGGCGCCACGGCGACGGAATCGCAGCAGTTTACGGTGTCGGCGGTATCACCGATTACGCTGGGGACGGCGGTGCAATCCTCGGCCCTGTGGCTTAATACGACCGCTCCGACGGGGGTCGGAACGGGGACGGAGCAGTTCACGGTAACGGCGTACCCGAGCGGATTGGCGGCGGGAATCTACAGCGCCACGATCACGGTTCCGAGCGCCAACCCCGTGGGGAGCACGACGATTCTGGTTTCTCTGGCGGTGGGCCAGAGCACGGGCACGGGCGGCGGCACGGTGACCTCAACGGTGGTGCCGACCTCGCTGACTTTCGCCTCGGAGTTTAATAACACGAACTGGTCCGGCGGCAGCGAGGCGCAGACCATCACGATCACGGGCGCGTCCGGCACGTCGTGGAGCAGCAGCGTGGCCTACGGGTCTGGCGGGACGAACTGGCTGCGGTTTGGCGGCTCGTCGGGGGTTACCGGGGGAACGTTCGGCTCCGCCCCGGCGGCGCTGACGGTGGATATCCAACCTTCCAACCTGGCTGCTTCGACGACGGCCTACACGGCGGTCGTCACGGTAACTACGCCGAGCGGGACCACGAATGTGAACGTATCGTTGCTGGTGACAGCGGCGGGGAACCACGTGCTGTTGGCCAGCCCGGCCTCCGCGTTGTTCACGTATAACGGCGGCGCCAATCCCGCGTCGCAGCAGGTTGTTTTCAGCGACACCACGCAGGGTTTCCCGGGCAACCCGGGACAAGCGGCTCCTTCGATTGCGGTGACCACGCCAACCACCTGGCTGGTGGCTACCTCGATAGGAAATACCTTGACGCTGACCGCCAACGCGACGGGCCTGGCGACCGGCGCGTACGGCGGGTCGGTGGCGGTAACGTCGTCAGCCTATCCCAACAGCCCATTCACCTATCCAGTGGTATTCGTAGTGAATGGCGGGACGAGCACGGGGCCGTTGACGCTGAGCACGTCGGGGTTGACGTTCAATGCGACGGCCAGCGGCAATCTGCCGGCATCGCAGGCTCTGACAGTGACGGCGACGAACCAGACGAACGCTTCGGTATCGGTGTCGGAGCAGAACTGCACCAATTTTACGTGGCTGACGATTGCGCCTTCGGGTAGCTTTCTGGCCTCCACGTCCAACTCGAACTTCTCGGTTTCGGTGAACCAGAGCGGAATTCAGGCGGGCTCGACCTGCAGCGGGACGGTCACCTTTACGACGTCATCGACCTCGCAGACGGTGAGCGTGAGCATGGTGGTGGGGTCGAGCAGCACGGGCGGAAACGTGACGGTAACGCCGAGCACTCTGCAGCCCTTCAGCTTCACGATTGGAGGGAGCAATCCGGCCACGCAGACCTTGGCGATCGCAAATGCGACTACCAGCACGTCAGGGATTTCCTTCACGGTGACCAGCTCGGCGAGCTGGCTGACGACCAATGCGACTTCCGCGGTTTCGACGCCGTACAACCTGGTGGTGACGGCGAATCCGAGCGGCTTGGCGGCGTCCGCGACGGCTTACGCGGCGACTTTGACGATCCAGCCGAGCGGCGGGACGGCGGTGGTGGTGAACGTGACGTTCGCGATTGCCGGTGTGCCGGTGGTATCGGCTACCCCGACGACGCTCTCATTCACTTATTCGGTGGGAAGTTCGAATCCGCCGACGCAGACAGTGCACGTTTCCGGTGGAGGAGCGGCGGCGACATTCACGGCGACGCCATCGAGCTCAGGCTGGCTGCAGTTGTCGGCCACTGCCGGCACCACCCCGAACACGGGCACGTTCGACATTACGGTGACGGCCAATCCGTTGAACCTGAACCCAGGGCAAACGTATAACGGCTCGATCACCATTTCGGGAACGGGGACGGCGACGGGGAGCACCATCGTCAACGTGACGTTTGCCGTTTCGGCGCCGATACCCACCATTACCAAGGTGACCAACGCGGCCAGCTATGCGACGGGCGCGGTGTCGCCGGGCGAGGTCATTTCGATCTTCGCCAATGCCTCTAACCCGATCGGGCCGACTCCCTATGTTCAGCTCAGCAGCGCTAACTGCCCGAGCCCTTGCACCAACGTTCCGACGACTATGGGAGGGGTGCAGGTGAAATTCCTGCCGCAAGGGATACTGGCGCCTCTTCTCTACGTCAGCGCGACGCAGATCAATGCCGTGGTTCCGTACGAAGTGCAGACTGCCGGGGCCAATCTGTCGGTTGAGGTGGTGTACCTGACCCAGGCGTCGAATGCTTTTGTGTTGCAGGTGGCGGCGACGGCTCCGGGGATCATCAGCTCGAACGGTTCGGGGACCGGGACGGCGGCCATGAACCAATACGACGCGGCCGGGAACTACCAGGGGATTAACTCCGGGAGCAATCCGGCCAGCCCAGGGTGGGTTCTGGTCTTGTATGTGACGGGCGAAGGGTCGATTCCCTCGGCGGTCACGGGCAGCGTGACCTCGGCGATCAACGTAAAGCCGCTGATTGGGGCGCCTACGGTGCTGGTTGACCAGTTGCCCGCGACCGTGCAGTACTATGGCGAAGCCACTGGTATTGTTTCCGGGGTAATGCAAATCAACGTGCAGATCCCGACGGGCATCCGAACGAGCCAGGCGGATGGCATTTCGTTCACGATTGGCGGCAACACCAGCCAGTCGGGCGTGACGGTGCAGATCAGGTAGCGGCAGACGCCTACGGCGCCAACATCGACAAGGACGGTCGATGTTGAGAAGTTAGAAGCCAGAAGCCAGAAGCTCGGGGCTCGCCATAGGTTTGCCCCGGAGCGGAGTTTCTCACTTGGCAAGGGTTCGTGGGGTCGGCGCTTTCACCTGCCCCACCCCACGGCTCTAAGGCCTACACGTTTCGGGGAAGCGGCACGTCAGAAGCTATGTGAGCCGTTTTTGTCTGATGGTGGGCCTGCTAGCGGTGTCGGCAAACGCCCGAGACGCCAGGCTGGATGCCCTGCTGAAGAGCGTGGAAGCCCGGTACAACCATGCTAATTCACTGCAAGTCCTTTTCCTTGAAGACTATACGCCGGTTGGGCACGCCCGGAAGCGGGAGAACGGAATGCTGCTGCTGCGCAAACCCGGGCTCATGCGGTGGGAGTATACAGCGCCCAAGGGGAAGCTGATCGTCTGCGACGGGAAGAACATGTGGATGTACACTCCGGCGGATAACCGGGTGGACAAGATGGCGTCGCCCACGGAATCGGGGGACATGCGCGCGCCGCTAGCATTCCTACTTGGTAAGTTACACTTCGACAAGGAGTTCAGTAACATTGAGGGGCGGCCGGAGGGGCCCGACACGCGGATCACGGCGGGACCGAAAACGGACAACCTGCCGTATTCGGCGGTGGAGTTTGTGGTGACGCCGGAGGGACGCATTCGCGAGGTCAAGGCGACGGGGTTCGACCAGGCAGTCTACGATTTCACCTTCGACCAGGAGAAGCTGAATCCGCCGATCGATGGGAAGCTGTTCCATTTCGAGGCGCCCAAAGGAGCGGAGATCGTGGAGGCGGGAGGATAGCGATGGCCGAGTTCGTGCTGAAATATGCCGATGGGCGCGGCCAGGTGCACCAGCAGGTAGCCTCGGCGGCCTCGGAAAAGGAGCTGCGCGAGCGCTATTCGGCGCAGGGCTTCCTGATCTATTCGGTCAAAGCGAAAGCGGTGGCGACGGGGCTGCTGGGCGGACGGAAGAAGCTGAACCTGGAAAAATTCCTGATCTTCAACCAGCAATTTGTGACGCTGGTGCGCGCGGGCCTGCCGATTCTGAAGGGGCTGGACCTGCTGGCGGACCGGCTGACGGATCCGAAGCTGGGACCGCATGTGAAGGCGGTGCGCGAAGAAGTGCGCAACGGAACGCTGCTCTCGGAAGCCTTCCGCGCGCAGGGAGTCTTTCCCAAAATCTACGTCACCTCGGTGATGGCGGGCGAAAAGAGCGGCAGCCTGACGGAAGTGATGGACCGGTACGTCACCTACCAGAAGGTTTCGCTGGCGGTCCGGAAAAAGGTGATGGTATCGCTGATGTACCCCTGCATCCTGGTGGTGCTGGTGGTGCTATTGATGGTGTTTCTGGTGACGTTCGTGGTTCCGAAGTTCGCCACGTTGTACGACAGCTTCCACGCGGATCTGCCAGGGCCGACGCGATTCCTGATCGCGATCGGGCATGCGGCGCAGGCGTACATTGTGGGTTTCGCCGTGGTGCTGCTGGCGGGGATCGCGGGGTTCCGGTGGTGGGCGCGGAGGGAATCGGCGCGAACCATGATCGACCGGTTCAAATTGAGAATACCGGCGGTGGGCGACATCTGGTTGAAATACCAGGTGGCGCAACTGGCGCGCATCCTCAGCACGCTGCTGACGGGCGGCATCCCGCTGGTGCAGGCGCTGGAGACGGCGGCGGAGTCGCTCAACACGCCGCTGCTGCAGAAGGCCGTGGAGACGGCCGGTAAGAGCGTGCGGGAAGGGCAGCCGCTCTCGGGATCGCTGAAGGCGTTGAAACTGTTTCCGGGCCTGGCGATCGATATGATCGAGGTGGGCGAATCAACCGGCGCGCTGCCGCAGATGCTGAACAGCGTGGCGGAGTTTTTCGAAGACGATGTGAACACCCGGATGCAGGCGATGATGTCGCTGATCGAGCCGGCGATCATGCTCGTCATGGGGACGTTTGTGGCATTCGTGCTGGTGTCGTTGTACCTGCCGATTTTTTCGCTGGCGGACACGATACGGTGAGGGAGTAGCGTATGGCAACGATGAACAGAGTGCCGCTGGGGCCGGAGACGTCGGTGGAAGTGGACCAGGCGAAGAGCATGGCGGCGCGCTATCACTGCGAGTTCGTGGACCTGCGCGTCGCCTCCATCGACCACGACCTGTTCCGGTCGATTCCGGTGGACCTGATGTTCCGGTACAACTTCGTGCCGATGCACGCGGAGAACGGGACGCTCGAAATCGCGCTATCCGATCCGCGCAACCTGACGCTGATCGACGAGCTGACGATCCTGCTGAACAAGCAACTGAAAGTGAAGGTGGCGACGCTCTCGCAGATTTCAGAGCTGCTGAAGAAGACCGAGCAATCGCAGCGCGTGCTGGAGGAAGTGACGGAAGGTTTCGCGCTGGACGTGGTGGCGGAAGACGGCGATTCCGACGAGACGCTGTCGATCGACAAGCTAACGGCCACCGACAGCGACATCGCGCCGGTGATCAAGCTGGTGGACACGACGATCTTCAACGCACTGGAGCGGCGGGCGAGCGACATCCACATCGAATCGCGGGACCAGGAAGTGGCCATCAAGTACCGCATCGACGGGGTGCTGCATTACGCCATGCCGCCGATCGCGAAGGACTGGCAATCGACCATTATTTCGCGCATCAAGGTGATGAGCGAGCTGGACATCGCCGAAAAGCGCGTGCCGCAGGACGGGCGCTTCCGGGTGCGGTACAAGAACCGGCTGATCGATTTCCGGGTGTCGATCATGCCGACGATTCACGGCGAGGACGCGGTGCTGCGCGTGCTGGATAAAGAATCGATGAGCGAAAAGTTCGCCAAGCTGTCGCTGGACGTGGTGGGGTTTGGCGAAAGCGATCTATTCAAGTTCCGGCGCTACATCCAGGAGCCGTACGGCATGGTGTTGGTGACGGGGCCGACCGGGTCGGGCAAGACCACCACGCTGTACGCGGCGCTGAGCGAGATCAAGAACGACGAAGACAAGATCATCACCATCGAAGACCCGGTTGAATACCAGGTGAAGGGGATCACGCAGATTCCGGTGAACGAGAAGAAGGGGCTGACGTTCGCGCGCGGGCTGCGATCGATTCTGCGGCACGATCCGGACAAGATCATGGTGGGCGAGATTCGCGACCAGGAGACGGCGCAGATCGCCATCAACTCGGCGCTCACCGGCCACCTGGTGTTCACCACGGTGCACGCCAACAACGTGCTGGACGTGCTGGGGCGCTTCCTCAACATGGGAGTGGAGGCCTACAACTTTGTTTCGGCGCTCAACTGCATCCTGGCGCAGCGGCTGGTGCGCGTGATCTGCGAGCACTGCAAGCACCAGGTGCAATACCCGGACTCGATGCTGATCGAAAGCGGCTTGAACCCGGATGAATGGCGGGACGTTCCGATGATGGAAGGGGCCGGCTGTTTTGAGTGCGGCGGGACTGGGTTCCGCGGACGCTCGGCGATTCACGAGCTGCTGGATTTGTCGGACCGCATCCGGGAAATGATCTTGAACCGGCGGCCGACTTCGGAGATCAAGCGCGCGGCGCGGGAAGAAGGGATGACGTTCCTGCGCGAATCCGCGGTGGAGAAGCTGCGGCAGGGAACCACCACGCTGCGGGAAATCAACAAGGTGACGTTCATTGAGGGATAGTTTTGAGAGATCGAGGCGGGGAATTTTAACGCGGAGACGCGGAGGAGCGGAGTTTTGAGAAAGACGGAGTTCACCGCAGAGACGCAGAGACGCAGAGTTTTGAGAGCACATTTGAACGCTGTGTGCGCGGCGGCTACCTTAGGGTTAAGTTATATTTTTTTGTTTCTCTCCGCTCCTCAGCGCCTCCGCGTTGAAATGACTGTCAGGGGCAGGGGGATCTCTTGCTAGACGTTTTCAAATCGATACTGCGGGACCCGCCGCCGGGGATGGCGTTTGAAATTTCCGAGGAAGGGATTGCGGCGGCGCGCATCGGAGCGAAGGTGGAGATGGAGTTCCAGCCGCTGCGGCCGGGTGTACTGTCGATTTCGCCGGTGAGGGAAAACGTTTTGGAGGAAGGGGCGTTCCTGGCGGCGGTGAAGCAGGTAGCGGCCACGCAGGCGGCCTGGAAGCGGAAAGGGACGGCGCTGATCCTGCCGGACTACAGCGCGCGCATCACGGTTCTGGACTTCGACCAGTTTCCGGCGGACGCCAAGGAACAACTGGCGCTGATCCGGTTCCGGCTGAAGCGCAGCGTGCCGTTCGACGTGGATACGGCGGCGATCAGCTACGCGGCGCAGGCCGGCGCCAGGAATACGGACGTGGTGGTGGCGATGACGCCGCTGGAAATTGTGGCGCGGTATGAAGCTCCGTTTCGCGCAGCGGGAATGAATCCCGGCCTGGTGACCATGTCGTCGCTGGCGGCGCTGGAGCTGGCGCCGGAAACCGGGCTGAACGTGTTCGCGAAACTGGCGGGGCGGGTGCTCACGGTGCTGGTGCGCAACAAGAGCGTCCTCAAAATGGCGCGGTGCGTGGAGCTACCGTCGGCCGATTTGGAAGACGTGGCGGCGGTGCTGGCGCCGACGTTCGTTTACATGGAAGACAACCTGGGCGGCCGCGCGGAGAAGTTGACGCTGTGCGGGTTCGGCGAGGGAATGGACGAAGCACAGCGGCGCTTCACCGAGGAACTGGGCGTGGAAGTGGAACCGCTGCGGTCGCCGCTGGGAACGCCCGGAGAGCGAAACGCGGGACTGCTGGGCTATTTGCGGTCCGTGGCGAAGAACAACTGAGATGAAGATACCAATCAACCTGGCGAGCAACCCGTTCCGGCGCGACCGGGCGATGGTGGTGGCCTCTCTGGTGGTGTGCGCGCTGCTGGTGGTGACGCTCGGGCTGCTGGCGAACCTGGCGATGCAGGATAGCCGGCAGATTGCCGATGTACAGCATGAAGTGAAGAACCTCCACCAGCAGATCACCGACCTGAACGCGGAACAGGCCAAGCTGGATGCCGTGGTCAAGAAACCGGAGAATGCTTCGGTGCTGGAGCGCAGCGTGTTTATCAATACGCTGCTGCGGCGCAAAGGAATCAGTTGGAACCAAATCTTCACGGACCTGGAGAAGACCATTCCGTACAACGTGAAGATCGTGCGGGTGCATCCGACCATCGATACGCAGGGCCGGGTGATGCTGGATATGGTAGTGGCGGCGGCTTCGCCCATCGAGGTGATCCAGATGTTCAAGGCGTTCGAGGCCTCGCCGCGGTTCGGCGTGGTGGAGGCCAGGGGCGGTACGCCGCCGACGCAGGCGGAACCGCTATTCCGCGAGACTTTTTTGGTGCTGTATGCTCAAAAACTTTAAGCTGGCGGAAAAGCTGGAGTGGAAACAGGTGCGGTTCAAGGATCCGCGCGTGCTGATGCGCGCGCTGATCGGCGTGCTGCTGGCGGCCAACCTGGCCATGGCGGTGGTGGCCTTCAAGCCGTTTGGAGGCTCGGCGGACGACCTGCGGCGCGACCAGCAGACGCTGAGCGCGCAGTTGCGGGCGCTACAGACGAAACTGGAGGGCAGCAAGCGCCTGGTGGCGAAGGTGGAGATTGCGCGCAGCGAGGGCGACGAGTTTCTGGGCACGTACGTAATTCCGGCGCGCAGCATGGCGGAGACCACGCTGGCGGAAATGTACAAGGCGGCTACCGACGCCGGCATCCGCGCGCTACCTTCGGTCATATCCACCGATCCCATCGAGGGTAGCGACACGCTCGAAATGGTGACGATCACGCAGGGCTTCGAAGGCACCTATGCGGCGCTCACGAAGCTGGTGAACCTGCTGGAAAAATCGCCGCGCTTCCTGATTCTCGACAGCATGCAGCTCAACGCCACGCAGCAGCAGCAGAATGGGGTGCAGGGCGGGCCGCAGGTAATCAACGTGACGTTGAAAGTGCTGACCTTCGCACGCGATGAATCGGGAGCGGCGTCATGAAGATCGGCGGCGAAAACAAGACCGCCGTGTGGGCGCTCGCGGTACTGGGAGTGATTGCCGCGTACGGGGTGTATTCGAACTTTTTCTCCGGGCCCTCGGCGGCGCCGGCGCCCTCCGCGAGGACGCGGGTGGTGGACGCGATTCCGGAGGCGGTTGCAGCACCCGACGTAAAGACTGCTTCGCAGCGGCCGGCGGTGCGCGCACAGGCGCAGGAATTCCGGCCGGTGTTGCGCCCCAAGAAGAAGGAAGACCAGATCATCGATATCCGGACGGTGGATCCGACCATCCGGCTGGACTGGCTGGCAAGAGTACAGGAAGTGCCGCAAGCCGGAAGCGAGCGCGATCTATTCCAGATTCTGAAGTCTCCACCGGTTCACGAAACGGCGGCGCAGCTCAAAGGCGACGAGCCGCACGTGTGGATACCCTACGGGCCGCCGGTTCCGCCGCCACCGCCACCGCTGCCACCCGACCCGGGGACTGTGGCGCCGCCGCCGATTCCGCTCAAGTATTATGGCATCTGCACGGAGCGCACCAATGGCAAGAAAACGGCCTATTTTCTGGATAACGACGAGATTATCCAGGCGACCGAAGGCATGACGCTGAAGGGCCGCTACCGCGTGGTGCGCATCGGGCAGAACCTGGTGGTGATGGAAGACTTGCAGTCCAAGCGGCAGCAGAGTCTGCCGCTGGAGCAGGAGATGGTGGGATGAAACAGCGGCGGAAGGAATCGGGTTTTGCGTTGCTGATGGTGTTTCTGATGGCGGCGTGCGTGGCGATTATGCTGTACGTGGAAATGCCGCGGGTGGCTTTCGAAGCGGAGCGGCAGAAAGAGCTGTTGCTGATCGACCGCGGCAACCAGTTCAAGCGGGCCATCCAGGTTTTTGTGATGGACAAGACGAGCAATCCGACCGGCCGGTATCCGGCGTCGATCGACGAACTCGAAAGCTTCAACAACCATCGCTACCTGCGGCGCAAGTATGTGGATCCGATGACCGGGAAAGACGAATGGCGCCTCATCCACACCACTGGCGTTGCCGGGGTTTTTCCGGATTCGGTGACCATGAAGAACCAGAACCAAAACGCCAAGGACTCGGGTTCGGCGGGTA
Source organism: Bryobacterales bacterium (assembly GCA_003167255.1). GTDB lineage: Bacteria > Acidobacteriota > Terriglobia > Bryobacterales > Bryobacteraceae > PALSA-129. The sequence continues at coordinate 41,290 of PMTR01000184.1, read as the reverse complement.
GCGACTACATCAAAGTGTTGCAGAGCTTCGATGCGCCTTCGAGCCAGCAACAGGGTGGCGTGAACGCGGCCATGCGTCGTCGTCCGAGCGATTCGGCCGGATTGCCGGGATCGGGGGACGGCGGAATGCAGACGGCGGGAGGTTCGCAGGGGACCAGCGGAGACGCGGGCGGCTCGGGAGATCCGGGATCGACCGGCATGATCGGACTGCCGGGACGGGGCGGCCTAGGCTTGCCGGGAGGCGGCACGGGAACCGGCGGGCCCGGAGCCACCACCGGGCAGACGCCGACCTGCACGGCATACATCGGCGGATGCGCGCCCACCACCACCGGCACGCAGACGGGCGCCGGCAGAGGATTATTGCCGGGGCAACTGGGGAATCCGGTGAATCTGCCAACGGGCGGACTTCCCGGCAACTTTGGGCCGGCGGGCGGAATTCCGGGCGGATCACCTGGACTGAACGGTCCACCGGGCATGCCGATGAACCCCGCGGCACAAACGGCCGCGGCGGGGATGATCCAGAATATTCTGACGTCACCGCGTCCTGGCGGCATGCCGGCGAACAATCCGGGGACCATCGTGGGCGGCGGCATCGCGGGAGTGGCCAGCAAGTTCGAAGCGGAAGGCATCATGGTGATCAACGACCGCACGGCCATCAACGAGTGGGAGTATATCTTCGACATTAACAAGTACCAGAGGCCGGGCAACCCACTTGGCGGCGGGCCGGGAACGCCGGCGAATGGCAACCCGGGCGTCGGCGCGGGCGGCGGGCCGGGTATGGGGCCAGGCGGTGGGCCGGGTGTGGGGCCAGGCGGTGGAGGCGTGGGCACGGGCGGCGGCCGCGGGCAGTAGCGGCGCGGCTGCGCTGTGGGAAGTGGGACAGACGCTCGGTTTTTGTCGTCTGTTGCTGAGGGCCCGCGGCCCGCGGAATTTCATGAAAAAGTGGGGGCGGCTGGATGTCGCAGGGCGGGCTGGGCAGCACGGGAANNCCGGCGCTTTTTCGACCCTGTCGGGCTGCCGTGCTTTGCCCAGGCATTGACAGGCCACAAAAGGCGATGGCCTGTCCCACTCGGTCGGGCTGCACCGGTTGAGCTGTTGTAATACCTATCGGCGGCGTCTACGCTCAGAGGCACGCACCTGTTCTTCGTTCATTCCGAAATAGTGGGCCACTTCGTGCCAGACGGTGTCTTCCACCATGCGGCGCAAAGCGGCGGGGCTGCGCGCCAGACGCTGGTGAGGTCCCTGAAAGATGGTGATGCGGTCGGGCATGGAGAAGGGCTCGAAAACACTGCGAGTGGTGAGCGGGCGGCCTTCATAGAGGCCGAGCAGGGTGCTGCCGGGGATGCGCGCGAGTTGGGCGGCGGAAGGCTCCGGCTCCACCAGCAGCGCGACGTTTTTCAGCCGCTTGCGGAAGCGCGCGGGAATGCGGGCGTAAGCGGCGGCTACCAGGCGGTCGAATTCGTTCGGGCTCATGGCTCTTGTTATTCTAGATCTTGGCCGACAACCAAACGAAGCGCGTGGTGGTAGCGATTGACGGGCCGGCGGGGGCCGGCAAGAGCACCATCGCCCGGCGCCTGGCGCAACGCCTGGGTTTTACGTATATCGACACGGGCGCGATGTATCGCGCGGTGGCCCTGTGGGCTTTGCGGCAGGGCGTGCGGTTCGACGACTTGCACCGCATGGAACAACTGGCGATGGCGGCGACCATCGAACTGGCGCCGGGGCGCATCCGCTTGAACGGCGAGGACGCGAGCGATGCCATCCGCACGCCGGAGGTTTCGAGCGGGGCGTCGCAGATCGCGGTGATCCCGGGGGTGCGGCGGGCCATGGTCGGGAAGCAGCGCGAGATCGGCGAGCGTTCCAGCGTGGTGATGGAGGGACGCGACATCGGGACGGTGGTGTTTCCTAACGCCGCGGTGAAGATCTATCTGGATGCCGACATCGAAGAGCGCGTTCGCCGCCGCCTGGAGGAAGAGCGGGCCAAGGGAAGCACGGTGAACGCGGGCGCGCTGGCGGAGCAGATGAAGGAGCGCGACCGCCGCGACAGCACGCGGGCCGATGCGCCACTGGCGCAAGCGCCCGACGCCACCTATCTGAATTCCACCGGTATGAGCCTGGATGAAGTGGAAGAGGCCATTCTGAAAATCGTGCGGGCACGGGTGACGAACGGGAAGGAGTACCAGAAGGAGTCAGAAGCCAGGAGTCAGAAGTCAGAATAGGGCGGGCGGCGCGAGATTCTGACTTCTGTCTTCTGACTCCTCAAGAGGTTGATCCTTTGAAGAACTTACTGGTCATGAAATTCGGCGGGACGAGCATGGGCTCGGCCGAACGGATGAAGGTAGCGGCGCGCATTACGGCCGAGGAACAGAAGAAGCGGCCGGTGGTGGTGGTGGTGTCGGCGATGTCGAAGATCACGGATCTTCTGCTGGACACCATGCGGCAGGCGGAAGCGGGCAACCGCGCGGCCGTGGACGCGAGCCTGGCGGCGCTGCGCCAACGGCACGAGGAGACCTGCCGGGAGTTGCTGCCGGCGGAGAAGCAGGCGGCGGTCGAAGCGCGGATCGGCGAGCTGATCGGCGAATTCGAGCGCATCGTGAACGGCATGGCGATGCTGGGAGAGCGGCCGCCGCGCTCGGTGGATGAGGCCGTGGTCACGGGGGAATGGCTCTCAGCCACGTTGATGGCCGAATACATTGCGGGGTGCGGTACGCCCGCCGAAGCGGTGAATGCACGCGAAGTGGTGGTGACGGACGCGATGTTCGGGAACGCATCGCCGCTGATGGACCCGACCACGGTGAAAGCGCGCGCGCGATTGCTGCCGTTGCTGGAGCGGGGAACGCTGCCGGTGGTGACGGGCTTCAATGGGGCGACGGCCGACGGGCGGCCGACCACGCTGGGGCGGGGCGGATCGGATTTCTCGGCGTCGATTCTGGCGGCGGCGCTGGACGCGGCGGAATTGTGGATCTGGACGGACGTGGATGGGATCATGAGCGCCGATCCGCGGCTGGTGCCGGATGCCCAGGTGCTGCCGCAAATCACGTACGCGGAGGCGGCGGAGCTGGCGTATAACGGGGCCAAAGTTTTGCACCCGCGGACGCTGGCGCCGCTGGTGGAAAAAAAGATTCCGGTGTGGAGCAAGAACAGTTTTGCGCCGGAGAAGCCGGGGACGCGGATTGCGCCGTCGGTTTCCGACGGGCCCAGCGGAACGCGGGCGGTGGCGTCCATGGGGAAGGTGGCCCTGGTGTCGCTCGAACCGGGCGGCCCGGAGCTAAACGGCGTGCAGGTGATGGCGCGGGCGCTGGACGCGGTAGCGCGGGCCAACGTGGAAGTGCTGCTGCTTTCCAGCTCGAGTTACCGGCAGAATTTTTGCTTCCTGGTACGCGAGGAAGAATTGGAACGCACGCTCGCAGCGCTGGAAGCGGCGCTGGCGCTGGAGTTCGCGCACCATTACCTGGACCCGGTGAAGGTGGACCGGGACGTCGGGCTGCTGGCGGCGGTGGGCGAAGGCATGCAAGGAAAGGCCGGCCTGGCGGGCCGCATCTTCACGGCGATTTCGCGGGTGCAGGTGAACGTGATCGCCATCGCGCAAGGATCGAGCGAGCTGACCATCGCGGTGGTGGTGCGGCGCGACGGCCTGGAAAAGGCCGTGCGCGCGGTGCACGCCGAATGCGGTTTGGGAAACCGCCCGCCGGTGCCGGTGTTTCCCTTTTCGCCGAAGAAGGGGCAGTAGCGCCGGGCGCCTCATCGGCCTGGTCGCATGGCAGGGAGCTGATACCGCGGCGCCGGCAGCGGGACGAGGGCGTCCCGCGCGGACCAGGGGGTCCGCCCTCCAGAACCTCGCGGGCGAGCGAGTTCGCCCCACGAGGACGGCTTTCGCTATACTGGTTATTCCCCTTTTGAAGACAGGAGTTTCCGGCATCCATGTTTAATCTGTTCAAGCTTGGCAGGCGAGATAAATTCAAGAAGTATGGCACAGGAGCGCTCCTGGTGGTGCTGTCGGGGTTCATGCTGCTGTACCTGGTGCCCCAAGGCGACCGGAATTCCGGCTCGAGCGATGTGGTTGTGGCCCAAATCGGCAAGGAAGCGCTCACCGAAACCGAGGTGCGGCACACCATCCAAGCCTTGACCAAGGGCCGCCAGCTTCCGGCGGAAGTGCTGCCGAACTACGTGCCGGAAATGATCAACCAGATCATCACCGAGCGCGCCATGGCTTACGAGGCCGATCGCCTGGGACTGCAAGTGACGGACCAGGACGTAGCCGATGCGCTTCGCCAGATGTACGCCGGCCTGTTTCCTGACGGCAAGTTCGTCGGCAAGGATGTCTACGCGGCCATGCTGGCGCAGCAGGGCACGACGATCGAGCAGTTCGAAAGCGATATGAAGCGGGAAATGCTGATCGCGCGGCTGCGCCAGGTGGCGCTGGAGGGGACCATTGTGACGCCCCTCGAGATCGAAGCCGAATACCGCAAGAAGAACGAGCTGTTGAAGATTCAGTTCGTGAAAATGCCGGTGGACAAGTTCAAGAAGGAAGCGGAGCCCACCGACGAACAAGTTGCCGCGTATTACAAGACGAATGTTTCGCGCTTCACCGTCCCTCAGAAGAAGAACCTGGCGATCCTGGTGGCGGACCAGACCAAGATCGAGGCGAGCCTGAATCCGTCGGACGCCGATTTGATGCTGGCGTACAACCAGAACCTGAGCAACTTCCGCATGCCGGAACGCGTGCAGGCCCGGCACATCCTGTTGATGACCCAAGGAAAGCCGGCTTCGGATGAGCCGAAGATCAAGGCCAAGGCCGAGGACATTCTCAAGCAGCTTCGGGCCGGCGCGGATTTCGCCGAAATGGCAAAAAAGAATTCAGAAGACACCGGGTCTGGCGCGAAGGGCGGAGACCTGGGCTGGGTGACGCGCGGACAGATGGTGCCGGAATTCGAAAAGGCGACCTTCTCCCTCAAAACCGGCGTGATCAGCGACCTGGTGAAAACGCAGTACGGTTTCCACATCATCCAGGTGCAGGCGCACGAAGACGCGCGGGTGAAGCCGTTCGCCGAAGTGAAGGACGAGTTGAGCAAGCAGTGGAAACAAATGCAGGCGAGCCAGAAGATGCAGCAGATTTCCGACACCGCGCAGGCCGCTTTGCAAAAGGACCCGGCGCACCCGGAGAAAGTGGCGGCCGATTTGGGAATGCAACTGGTGCGCGCCGACGGCGCCGAACCGGGCAAGCCGCTGCCGGAGGTGGGGAGCAATTCCGATTTCGACCAATCGACGGCCACTCTGAAGCCGGGTGAGGTTTCGCAGCCCGTGGCGCTCGGGGCCAGCAAACTGGCGCTGGCCGAAGTCATGGACATCATTCCCGCGCGGTCCGCCACCTTCGACGAGGCCAAGGGGCAGATTCGGCAATTCATGAGCGGCCAGAATCTTGCCAACCTGTTGCAGGAGCGCGCCAAGCAACTGGTGGCCGCAGCCAAGGCTAACGGCGATCTGGCCAAGGCAGCCAAGGCTATGGGTCTGGAAGCCAAGACGCCGGAGCCATTCAAGCGCCAAGCCACGGTAGAAGGATTCGGGTCGGCCACCTACATCGATGACGCGTTTACGAAGCCCGACGGAACCATCATGAATCCGATCCCCATGCCGGATGCCACCGTGATCGTGAAGGTGATGGAACACGTCCTAGCGGACCTGGGCCAACTGGCGGAACAGCGCGACAAGATTCGCGAAGACCTCAAGGTGCAAAAAGCGCGCATCCGGGGCAACCTGTTCCAGGGCGGCCTGGTGGACGAACTGGTCCGGCAAGGACGGTTGAAACTGCATCAGGATGTTATCAATCGGATCATCATCAGCTTCCGCGGCTAGCGCCGTTCCAACCTGGTTCGCCTATGTACCGCATCTACATTTTGGGCTCACATCGCCCAGCCCCAATCAGTTGGAACGGCGCTAGCGAATGATCCACGCCATTCTTGATTTTCTCCGGTCGCTGACCAATCCGGACCGGCTGATTCACCTGCTGGCAACGCTGTTATCCGGCTGGCTGGGTTATGCCGTGCTGTTCGGCATCGTGTTTTCCGAAACGGGGCTGCTGGTCGGGTTTTTTCTGCCCGGAGATTCCCTGCTCTTCACGGTGGGAGTGGTAGCGGGCGCGGGACAGTTGAACATCGTCAAGGTGAACGCAGCGCTTATGATGGCGGCGATGCTGGGGGATTCGACGGGATACCTGCTGGGCCGGCAGACCGGGTCGCGCATCTTCGGCCGCCCGGACTCGCGCTTCTTCAAACAGGAATATATCGCGCGCACCAAGGCGTTCTACCAACGGTACGGCGGCAAGACCATCATCTTCGCGCGGTTCGTGCCCATCATCCGGACCTTCGCGGCCTTCGTGGCGGGCGTGGGCCAGATGCCCTACCTGCGATTCCTGCCTTTCAGCGTGTGCGGCGGCGTGGGGTGGGTGTTCGTGATGACCATGCTGGGATACGTACTGGGCAACGTGCAGTTCGTGCACAACCACTTCGATGCGGTGATTCTGGCGATCATTTTCATTTCGCTGCTGCCAACCGTGATGACCGCGGTCAAGGAACGGCGCAGAGCGGGCTAGGGGCCCCCCGTAGTTGCCAGGCGAAAGCGCCTGGCTCACTAAGAAGGGTTTGTGTCTAAGTGTGCCTGCCGAGCAAGCCGGCGGCGAACAGGCGGTCATCCACGCGGCCCAGGCGAGACACCAGCCGCGCGGGCAGCAGCGATGTATGCCGGATCTCGCACAGGTATTCGGGCACTTCCCAGACGTCTTTCTCCGCCGTCATCCAGTGAATCGAATCGAAGCGCCGCAGATTGACGGGGCGGGAGTAGTTTCTGAGGGTCTTTTCCTTGCGCAGATTGAAGTAGTGCTCGAAGTAGGACATCGCCAGCTCGCGCAGGGTGCGGTAGACCGGTTCGCGGAAGCGGAGTCCCGAGAAGTTGGATTTCGCCAGGGCGCCCCAATGCCCGAAGCGGCGGAAGATGGCGAGCACGTGATCGTCGTCGCGGACGGCTTCGAAGTCGAGCAACAGGGGTGGCTGGCCCATCATGCGCAGAGCGGCGGCGGCGAACAAGGCGCCCTCGATGCAGTGGGCGGTGCGGTCCCTGAGGACGCCACGCGGCGAGCGGCAGGTGGGGCCGTGCGGTTCTTTGTTGTAGCCGAGGTCGTCCAGGAATCGCTGGATCTTTTCGGGAGACTGCAAGCGGCGGAAGACCGCGCGCTCGCTGGCGGTGAACTCGTGATGGGGCACTGGGATCAGGGTAGCGTAAAACGGGAGGCGGCCGGACTATACTGGATAGCCGGTAACCACTATGACATTTCTGCTTCCGATCCTGCTGTTCGCCGCCGCGGCCAATCCCTACGACATCGTGATTCGCAATGGGCGCATCATCGACGGCACGGGCTCGCCGTGGTACGCGGGCGATATCGGCATCCGGGCCGGCAAGATCGCCGCGGTGGGGCACCTGGAGGGCCAAGCGGCGCGCCGCAGCATCGACGCCCGCGGCATGGTGGTTGCGCCTGGATTCATCGACATGCTGGGGCAATCGGAGACCAGCATCCTGGTGAACCCGCACCTGCCCTCGAAGATCTACCAGGGAATCACCACCGAGGTGACCGGGGAAGGCGGGTCGATCGCGCCGCTCAACGACGCGGTCATCAAGCTGGACCACGTCACCTGGGAACACTACGGCATCCAGCCGGCGTGGCGGACGTTTGGCGAGTACTTCGCGCGGCTGCGGAAGCAGGGGATGGGGATCAACCTGGCGAGCTATGTGGGCGCCACCCAGGTACGGCGCGTGGTGGTGGGCGAAGACAACCGCGCGCCCACGGCGGCCGAGCTGGAGCGGATGAAGGCGCTGGTGAGGGACGCCATGCGCGAAGGCGCAGTGGGGCTTTCGACATCGCTGCAATACGCGCCGGCGCCGTACGCCACCACGGAAGAACTGATTGCGCTGGCGGCGGAAGCGGGCAAGTTCGGCGGCATTTACGCTTCGCACATCCGCGATGAAGGGAATAGCATCCTGGGGGCGCTGGACGAGGCCTTTCGCATCGGACGGGAAGCCAAGATTCCGGTGGAGATCTGGCACCTCAAGGCGGCCGGCAAATCGAACTGGGGACGAATGGCGGAGATTGTGGCGCACATCGAAGCCGCGCGGAAATCCGGAGTGGATGTGGCCGCGGACACTTATGCGTACACGGCCGCGTTTAACTCCTTTTCGGCTATCATCCCGCCGTGGGCGCACGATGGCGGCGACAAGAAACTGATCGAACGACTCAAGGACCCGGCGCAGCGCGCGCGCATCCGCAAAGAGATGGAGACGCCGGGCGGAGATTGGAACAACGAGTGGCAGCAGGTGACCGGGCCGGAAGCGTTCATTGTGGGCGCGGTGCAGAGCCCCAAGTTGCTGCCGCTGCAGGGAAAGACCGTCGCGGAGATCGCGAAGCTGTGGAACAAGGATCCCATCGACACGGTTTTCGATTTGCTCATCGAGGATGAAGCCTTCACCGAGGTGGCCTTCTTCCTGATGTCGGAGCCGGACGTGGCGCTGGCCTTGCAACAGCCCTGGGTTTCCGTCTGCAATGATTCGCAGGGAACGGCGACGGACGGGTTGCTGGGCAAGGAGCATCCGCATCCGCGCGCCTATGGCGCCTTTCCGCACATTCTGCGCAAGTACGTGCGGGAAGAAAAGAAGCTGACGCTGGAAGAGGCCATCCGTAAATTCACGGCGCTGCCGGCGGCGCGGATGCGGTTTGCTGATCGGGGTGTTTTGAAGGCCGGGATGTGGGCGGATGTGGTGGTGTTCGATCCGGAAACCATTCGCGATGTGGCGACGTTTGAGAATCCGAATCAGCTTTCCGAGGGAATGCAATTCGTGCTGGTGAATGGGGTACCGGTGATCGAGGGCGGGAAGATGACGAATGCGCTGCCAGGGAGGGTGGTGAGGCGGTAAGCGGCCAATCCAGCAAGACACCGGCGGCAAGACCGCCGGCGCTACCAGTTGGTCTTGGCGGAGCCTGAAAAATGTAGAAACTCCAGTGACAGGCCAGGAGGCCTGTCCCACTCGCGGTACCATGGCTCGGTGGAGCAAATCGGGCTGGAGTTCGACTTCGGGCCGCCGCCGCGGCGAATCTTTTCCGTCGGCGAGCTGAATCGCGCCATTGCGGCGCTGCTCGGCGCGGAGTTTGCCGACGTCTGGGTTTCCGGCGAGATCTCCGGCCTGAAGCTGGCATCGAGCGGCCATTATTACTTCACCCTCAAGGAAGCCGACGCGCAGTTGAAATGCGTGGCCTTCCGCTCTTCACACCGCTACTGGAAATTCAAACCGCAGGACGGCCTGGCCGTTCTGGCGCGCGGCCGGGTGGATGTTTACGAAGTGCGCGGCGAATACCAGTTGCAGGTGGACCTGCTGGAGCCGCAAGGGTTGGGCGCCCTGCAACTGGCTTTCGAACAGCTCAAGAAGAAACTGGCCACCGAAGGGCTGTTCGCGGCGGAACGGAAGCGCGCGCTGCCGCGCTTTCCACGGCGCATCGGGATCGTCACCTCGCCGCGCGGCGCCGCCATCGCCGACATGCTCAAAATTCTCTCCCGCCGTTTTCCCGGTCTGCACATCCGCGTATTTCCGGCGCAAGTGCAAGGGGAGGGCTCGGTGGAGGAGGTCTGCCGCGGCATCGAGTATTTCAGCGCCAGCCGGTGGCCGGACGTCGTGATTGTGGGCCGCGGCGGCGGGTCGCTGGAAGATCTGTGGACGTTCAACGAAGAAGCCGTGGCGCGCGCCATCGCGGCCTGCGCGGTGCCGGTGGTTTCGGCGGTGGGGCACGAGACCGATGTCACCATCGCGGATTTTGTGGCCGACCTGCGCGCTCCCACGCCTTCGGCAGCGGCTGAAATGGTGGCGCCCTCGCGCGCGGAGTTGCTGGAGCGGATCGCTTCGTCGCGCTCGACCGCGGCGCACGCCATACGCTATCGCCTCGCGATGCTCGAGAAGCGCTTGCGCCAGCAGGGTGTCGAACGGGCCCTGGGTGTGCTGCACCGCCGCGTGGGACGGGGATTGCAGCGCATCGATGAGCAGGAATATCGCCTGCGCGAATGGGTGCGCGTGGCGCTCGACTGGCGGGAACGCCGGCGCCGGGACCTCGAAGCGCGGCTCCGACGCTTCGACGCGCGGCCGCGGTTGGCCACCTCCCGCCGGCGTATGGAAGCCGCCGAAACCGCGGCCGCGCAGACCATGCGTCTGGTTCTGGCGCGGCGCAGGAGCGCGCTCGATCAGTGCGCCGCCAAGCTTTCGCAGTTGAGCCCGCTGCGGATTCTGGACCGCGGCTATGCGATTGTCTCGAACCAGCGTGGGATCGTGAAAGAGGCGGCAGCGGCGCCGGCGGGATCGGGCATCCACGTGCGGCTGGCCAAAGGCGAGCTAGACGCGGTGGTGAAAAGCCAGGCACCTTGATTTTTACAACTGCGGCTTCGGCAATTTCACCGGCTGCCACGGAAAAACGCCGGTGCGGCGCAGCGTGCGCTTGTAAACTTTCGTGCCCACAGTGGCGTAGAGCGTCTTGAGATCGGCCCCGCCGAAAACCACGCTGGTCAGATTGCCGGGTCCCGGACGACGGATGATGCCATTCACGCGCCCGGGCTGGTCGCAGATCTGGATCCCCAGGTTGGTCGCGACATACAGGTTCCCGAGGGTGTCGAACGTCATGCCCTCGGCGCTGGTGTGGACCGGCCCCGTGTTCACCTCGTCCGGCAGTTCGAGATGATAGAACGGCTCGCCAACGGTTAGGCTTCCGTCCGATCCGATAGCAAAGCTCCACGCCGTGCGGCTGTAAGAATCGGCAACCACCAACAGCGCCTCGTCGGGAGTCAGGCGTACGCCGGTAGGCATCACGATGTTGCCGTCGCGCTTGCCGTCGAACACTACCCGCGCCTTGCCGCCCGCCGGGATCTGGTAAACCAGTTGCGCCTTGGTGTCGGTGAAGTAGACGTCGCCCTTGCTGGTCACCGCGAGATCCTTGGGCTGAGGGCCGGCCGCCAGCAAGGTCAGCTTCGGGCCATCGGGCGAATACGCCACCACCCGCTTGCGGTCGAATTCGGCGGCATACAGGCGTCCGTCGGGGCCGAACATCAGGCCGCGCGCGCCGCCGGTCTGCTCCTTGAACAGTGTGACCTTCCCGGTGGCGGCGTCCACCCGGTAGATGCGGCTGGCGGCCGGATCGCTGAAGAAGACATTCCCGCCGCGGTCCACCGCCAGACCCGCGGTCTCCCGATAGCCTTCGCCCACCAACTCCCAATCGGAGGCGGGGTCGAGGATCTCGGTGATGTAGTGCCGCTCCTCATCCCTGCCCTTGCCGACTGCGATGGGCTTCGGGTAGTCGTGCCACAGCCAGCGCAGCGCGTCGGGAAGGAGGGCGGCGCCATGCCGCGAATTGTGAGCTTCCGTGCCGCCCACGAATTTCACTTCGTAGCCGGCGTAATCGAGCGCCATGGCCATCGATTGATTGGCCATCCACCAGGAGCCGGAATAGATGTTGAGATCGCTCGAGCCGTCCTGCAGGAAAACGCGGATCGGCTTAGGCTCCATCTTGCGAATCAGGTTGGGGAAGCGGTCGCCGCCGCGCAGGTTGGTGTAGCTGCCGATGAAGCTGAGCACGCGGCGGAAGGCGTCGGGCCGTTCCCAGGCGGCATTGAAGGCGGCGATGCCGCCCGACGACGACCCGGCGATGGCGCGATCGTTGGGATCGGCCGAGAGCTTGTACTGTTTGCCGACCTCGGGCAAGATCTCCTCCGTGAGGAAGCGCGCGTAGCGGTCGCCGAGCCCATCATATTCGTACGAGCGGTTGTAGCGCGCCATCTGATCGGGGCGGACCGCGGGAAGGACGCCGGGGTCGATCAGAATCGCGATGGTGACCGGCACGGCGCCTTCCTGGATCAGGTTGTCCAGGACGGTGGGCAGATGCCACGCGCCGTTGTCGCCGGCGAAACCAGCGCCGTCCTGGAAGATCATCACGCAAGCGGGCTTGGAGCCATCGTATTGCGCGGGCACGTAGACCCAGTAGTCCCGGGTGGTGCCCGGGAAGACCGCAGAGGTGTTCCAGGAGTATTTCGCGACCTTGCCTTTGGGGACGCCCGGCTTGACTTGCGAGTCGGGTCCAAGGACGTACGGCTGCGCGCAGAGAGCCGCGGGAACGAGGAGGGCGAGGAGTTTCATGACGCAATGTTATCGCAGGAGCGCTGCCGCTCACCCGGCGGAAAGATGATAAAACTCGTACATTCAGAGTTTGAGGATAAAATCAAGAATGTCCTTTGATCTCCAGCCCATTTTAAGAGGCGAGTTCCTCGGACTCAGGCCGCTTCGGCCGGAGGATTTTCATGACCTTTACGCGGTAGCTTCAGACCCGCTCATTTGGGAACAACATCCGAGCAAAGACCGTTACAAGGAAGAGGTTTTCAAGGGATTTTTCCGCGAGGCCCTGGAATCCGGGGGAGCCTTGATCGCCATTGATTCCAAGGATGGCCAGGTCATCGGGTCGTCCCGATTCCACGGATACGACAAAGAGAAAAGCGAAGTCGAAATCGGTTGGACGTTCTTGGCCAGGTCCTACTGGGGCGGCATCTACAACAGGGAAATGAAACAGCTCATGCTACGGCACGCCTTCCAATTCGTGAACAGCGTTATCTTTCTTGTAGGTGCGCAGAATTTGCGCTCGCAGAGGGCCATGGAAAAAATTGGTGGGGTTCGTGTGGGATCAAGGCCCGACGCCGGTGGCCGGGAGAGTTTCGTCTTCCAAATCACTGCTCCAACCTAGAGGATGAAAATGGGAGCGGCGTGGGGCAAACCGGGGACAGCTATCCAATTCCAAAGGCAGGAATTGGTAGCAGTCCCCGTTTTGCGGCGATGGCTTCAGGCGCTGAGTGCGGCTACGTGCGCGGCGGCGGCGCTGGCCAGGCCTGCCAGACTGTAGCCGCCTTCCAGCACCGATACTACGCGGCCTTCCGTTAGCTCCATCACGGTGCGGGTGAGATCGGCAAAATCTTCGTCGGTGAGGGTGAAGCGGCCGAGCGGGTCGCCGATGCGCGAATCGAAGCCGGCGGAGATCAACACCAGGCCGGGATGGAAGCGTCGCGCGGCGGGCATCAGAGAATTTTCGACCGCGCCCAGGATCTCCTCGCGGCCGGCGCCCGCCGGGAATGGGAAGTTCATGGTGGTTCCTTCTGCGGCGCCTGCGCCCGTCTCATCGGTGCGGCCCGTGCCGGGATAGAGCGGCCACTGGTGGCTGCTAAAGAAAAACACCGATGGATCGGAGTAGAAAATGTCCTGCGTACCGTTGCCGTGGTGGACGTCCCAATCGACGATCAGGACGCGGTCGAGCCCGTGCCGGCGCTGCGCGTAGCGCGCCGCGATGGCGACGTTGTTGAAGAGACAGAAGCCCATGCCGCGGCCGGCGTTGGAGTGATGGCCGGGCGGGCGCACGTTGCAGAAGGCGTTGCGGGCGCGGCCGGAAACCACCGCGTCCACCGCATTGAGCGCACTGCCCGCGGCGTGCAGCGCGGCGTCCCAGGAATGGACCGTGATGTCGGTATCGCCGGTGCTGAGGTGCGGCCGGCCGGCCTCCACGTCCTGTTTCGCCGTACGCAAATATAGCGGCGTGTGGCAGAGCAGCAGCTCATCCTCGGTGGCGGCGCGCGAATCAAGCGGCAGCAACCGGTCGAGCAGGCCGGCGCCACCGAGACCGTCGAGCACCGTGTCGAAGCGCTCCGGGCGCTCGGGATGGTGCTGGCGGCCGGCGAGGTGAGCGCGGCAGACGGGATCGGCGGCGAGAGCTGTGGGCAGTTGCATATTAGACACCCCTGTGGTGGCCCCAGAGATCCACGTGCAGGCGGGGGCTGAAGCGGAAGCCCTCCTGCTTGCAGATTTCGGCGAGCCAGGCGCCGCGCTCGCGGAGCACCTCCCGGTCCGTGCCCTCGGGCATGAGAATGGTGTGGTTGTGACCCGCACCAATCGACGCCAGCAAGCCGCGCACTTCGTCCACATCGGCGGGCTTTTCGATCACGAACTTGAGCTGATAAGGATAGCGGGCCATCAATTCCAAAAGGGGTTGGAGTTGAGCGCGCACGCGGTCGTGCTGCGCGGCCCACGGGCCCTGCGGCGTGGAATTCGAGAGCTTGGGGCTGATGCTCATCAGGTCGCAGGCCACTGGTTGGAATACCGTGCCGGCGGTCTCGATGGTGAGGTGCAGGCCGAGCGCGCGCAGCCGTTCGGTGAGCGGAATGATGTCGGGCGCGATCATCGGTTCGCCGCCGGTGATCACCACGTGGCGCGCGGGATGCGCGCGCACCTCGTCCAAAATCTGGTCGAGCGAGAGCTCCGCGCCTTCCGGCTGCCAGGAGGTATACGGCGTGTCGCACCACGCGCACCGCAGATTGCAGCCGCTGGTGCGGATGAAGACCGACGGCACGCCCAGCAGCGCGCCTTCGCCCTGCAGCGAGTAGAAAAGTTCAGCGATCTTCAATGCCGGCCTCTTCAAAACCTTTTCGCCGCAGCAGGCAGGCGTCGCACTGGCGGCACGGGCTGCCATCCGCACCCGGATCGTAGCAACTGTGGGTCAGCGCAAACGGCACGCGAAGCTCCTGCGCCAATTGTACGATTTGCGCCTTGGAAAGACTGAGCAGCGGTGTGTGGATGCGCAGCCGCGTGCGGCCCTCGACGCCAGCTTTGGTGGCGAGGTTGGCCATGCGCTGGTAGGCCTCGATGAATTCGGGGCGGCAATCGGGATAGCCGGAATAATCGAGCGCGTTGACGCCGATGAAGATGTCGGAGCTTTCCAGCACTTCGGCCCACGCCAGCGCAAAGGAAAGGAAGATGGTGTTGCGTGCCGGCACGTAAGTGATGGGTATGCCGTGGGCCATTTCGCCGGCCGAGCGGGCCTTGGGCACCGCGATATCGGCGGTGAGCGCGGAGCCGCCGAAAGCGTCGAGCCCGGTCTGGAGCACCAGGTGCCGCGCTACGCCGCAATGGGCGGCGATGCGGGCCGCGGCCTCCAGCTCGAACTTGTGGCGCTGGCCGTAATCGAAGGAGAGCGCGTAGCAGGCGAACCCGTCGCGCCGGGCCAGCGCCAGGCAGGTGGAGGAATCCAGGCCGCCGCTGAGCAGGCAGATGGCTTTTTTGGGAGATGCGTTCAACGGAGAGTCCTCTATAATTATAGCGGTCGTCGCCGCTTGCGAATCCGCTTCCTCACATCCACTCTGCTCGATATCTCCCGCGGCAGCGGTACGTACGTGGGGATGCACGTGCTGGCGCGGGCTCTCGAAGCGCTGGGTCACACGGTGGATTTCGTAACGCCGCGCCTGCTGTTGCCGGTCTACACGGCGCAGCGGCTGGTCTTCAACCGGAGCCTGCGGGCGCGACCGGATTACGATCTCACGGTGGGCTTCGACATGGATGGCTACCGCATCGCGGCGGGTGAGCGGCACGTGGCATCGCTCAAAGGAGTGATCGCCGACGAGGTGCGCTTCGAATCCGGTTTGACGCGCTTCACCATGGGTGTGCAGGCGCGCTGCGAACGGCTGCACGCGCGGCGCGCGGCGCGCGTGGTGGCGACCAGCCGGTATTCCGGAGATCGGGCGAGGGAATTCTACGGGCTGGAGCGGGCGCCCGCGGTGGTGCCGGAGTTGATCGATCTGGAGGAGTGGCGCAAGCTCCTCGCGGAAGCGAGCGACCAGCCGCACGACCGCTTCAGGCTCCTGTTTGTGGGGCGGTTTTACCGGCGCAAGCGCGTGGACGTGCTGCTGCGCGCGACGGCGGCCCTGGCGACGCGCATTCGAGACCTGGAACTGCGGATTGTCGGCAACGGCCCGTGCGCGGCCGACTGGCGGGCACTCGCGGGCGATCTCAAATTGAGCGGCGCGGTCACCTGGCTGGGCGACGTTTCCCGTTCGCAACTGGTGGATGAGTATCGCGCCTGCGATCTGTTCTGTCTGCCCAGCGTTCAGGAGGGCTTCGGCATCGTGCTGCTGGAGGCCATGGCCGCAGGCAAAGCGATTGTGGCCTCGCGCGCCGCGGCCATCCCCGAAGTTGTGCCGCACGGGTTGCTGGTGGAACCCGAGAGCCCAGAGGCGCTGGCGGCGGCGATTGAGGAGCTTCACCAATCGCCCGCGAAGCGCGCGGAACTGGGCCGGGCAGGCGCGCAATGGGTGGAACAGTTCGACGCGCCGCGCGTGGCGCGGCTGTTTCTGGAAGCGGTCGGCGGAGTGGCTACTGGATTATCAGCGTGATGTTGAACGAAAGCTGTTGGGCGGGAGCGTCGCGGCCGGCCACGGTAACCACGCGGCCGCGATCGACCACGATGTCGTCGTCGGGTTGGGTGACGTTCGACTGCGGGAGCGGCTGGCGAGAGAAGGCCAGGTAGAATTTCACGCGCCCGGGTTGATCGAGCTCGATGGGTTCGGTCTCGATGGGCAGCATGCGTTCCACGGCATGGTTTACGATTTCCCGCCAGGCGCCATCCGGTGCTTCCTGAAGGACCCGCACATAGCCGCCGTCGTTGGTGGTGATCTGGAGCTTGAACAGCGTGCCGGCCGCGACGGAGCCTGTGGCGGCGGTATCGGCCTCGACGAACTCGCCGCTGTCCGTCTTCCGCAAAATGCGGTACTGAATGCCAAGGTGATCGGCCGGCGCGGCAGTAGCCGTTTTAGCTAGCGGGCGGATTCCGGCGGCGCCCGAAGCGATTCCACCAACGGCGCCACCACGTCCGCCGCCAGCGCCACCTGCGAACGAGGTGCCGTAAAAAAGCACGCGGGCATCCGTTGGTGCGGCGGTTTTCTTCAATTCGGCGACCGAGCCGCTGGTCACTGCGTTGCGCGTCTCAACCGGAAGGTCCCGAAATCCCTGGGCCTTACCGAGGGAGTCGGCCGTCGATTGCAATTCCACCATTTGGGCTCCCGAGGAAACCGCTACTTCCGCTTTCTCTTTTAGCGCGGCGTCCTTGGGCGCTGAGGGTATCCCCGCGGCCACCGGCGGGGGGGGAGCGGGCGCCATTTGCCGTATATCGGCGCGGGCCAATTCTTTGGCGGGCGCTACCACCGCCTTGGCCCGCGGCGCGTGCGACTCCACCCGAGCCCGTGCCGGAGCAGGCGCCGGCGCCGGTGGTGGCACGGAGCTCACAGGGGCGGTTACCAGCGGCTCCAGTTTCGCAACCGTGACCGGCGCCGGAGCGGGCGGCTGGCGGCGCACCGCTACGATCGCCACGCTGGCCAGCGTCACAGCCACCGCGGCCGCCGAAAGGGGCATCCACCAGCGGCGGAACCACGGCGCAGGCGCGGGCGCATCGAGCGCCGCCAAAAGGTGCGCGCGAGCGGTGGGATCGCGCAACAGATCGCGCAGAGATTGCTCGCGCCCGAGCGCATCGAAAAGTTCCTGATCTTCCAGCGCGGCGGCGAATAGCGCTTGCTGCTCTTCGGCCGTCAGAGTGCCGGTGGCGTATCCGCCCAGCAGTTTTTGGATCTCGTCCCGGCTCATGGCTGCCGCTCCCAGTCTCCGCCCATCAGCTCCAGCAGGTGTTTGCGGCAGCGGTGGTCCCAGGTATAGACGGTGTTGATGGCCGCGGCCTGCATGGCCTTCTGGATTTCGGGAAACGTCTTCCCTTGCAGTTTGAGGCGCATCAACTCCCGGCAGCGTTCCCCCAACTGCGCAATGGCGCGGGCCAGGCGATCCAGCATCTCCCGGCGCTCCATTTGATCGGCCGGGTTGGCATTCAAATCGGGCAGCGGGATATCGGTGATCGAAACCTGGCTATACTCGCCGCGGCGGGCGGCTTTGCGGCGCTGGCTCATAATTTTATAACGCACAATCTGGAGCGACAACGGCAGCAGATCTTCCACGCGATCGAGGTGCGCGTATTTTTCATGCAGCAGCATGAGCACCTCCTGGGCCAGGTCTTCGGCGGCATCTCCTGCATAATGGGATGCCGCGAACCTGACAATCCTTTCACGAAGCTGGGCCAGGATCTCTTCGCGCTGCACGGGTCTGAGGAGATCATAGCATTTGCGATGCGTGCCGCCGGCCGCGGCGACTCGGGCGTATACTGGTTCACAATCGCCCAAGCAAGGAGGATCTGATGAAGTTCTGGCCGGTGGAGGTGCGGATTGCGGACTCCTGGGTGGGGAAGGGTCTGCCGAATACCGGTTTTTTTGGGTTTGGGACCGGGTGGATGGTTGTGAACCGAGTGAAGGGAATGCTCCAGACATGGCAGCCCGGGCAGACCGAATGGGATGCCATCTACCGGTCGCGCAGGCTGGATGTGGACGGGAAAGCGCGGGTCTGGGAAAACTCGGAGGCTTTCATCGGATTCCCGGACCGGTCCGGGCTCAGCCTGACGGGGCCGGTGGAGGTGCACTTCATCGCCAGTGCCTATCCGGCTTACGACCAATCCAAAGTAATAGATATGAGAATGCACCGGATGGGAGAAAATGTGCTGAAGTTCTTTGGGAAGCAGTGTCGTTTCGAGATCAAGACTCCCAACGGTAGTCTCGGGGCGCGGGGCTGAAGCGCGCTCGCGCAACGGAGGTTCTGAACGTGTCCGGCGCTGTTTGAACCGCCGGTTGCTACAATTCCCATGTGGCCCGGGTGCTGATGGTATCTTCGGAAGCCGCGCCGCTGGCCAAGACGGGTGGGCTCGCGGACGTGATCGGAGCGCTGCCTATCGCGCTCGGTGAGACCGGCGACGAGGTTGCCGTGGTGATTCCGCGCTACGGCTCGATTGATCTCAAGGGCGCGCGGCGCGCCTACGACCAGATTCCCATCTACCTGGGGCCGGCACGCCATGTCGTCGCCATCTACCAGGCCGCCTCGACACCCTTTCCGCTCTACCTGGTGGACTGCCCGCCGCTTTTCGACCGTAAGGGCTTCTACGGCGAATCGGGCGTGGACTATCCCGATAACCACATCCGCTTCGCGGTCTTCGCGCGCGCCGCGCTGGCCGTGGCGCGGTTGCTCTACCGCACCGAAATCTTTCACTGCCACGACTGGCAGGCCGGCCTGGTGCCAGCCTTGCTGCGAAGTTCTTTTTCGACCGATCCGACGTTTCTGGGGTCGAAGACCGTCTTCACTATCCATAACCTGGGTTACCAGGGGCTGTTTCCCCGGTCGGCGCTGGCCGAGGCGGGGCTCGAGCCCGCCGTGTTCCGGCCCGACGGCCTGGAATTCTTCGGGCGCGTCAGCTATATCAAAGGTGGCATCTCCTTTGCCGACGCGCTCACTACCGTCAGCCCCACTTATGCCCGCGAGATCCAGACGCCGGAATACGGCTTCGGCCTGGATGGAGCGCTGCGGGCGCGCACCGGCGTGCTGACCGGCATCCTCAATGGCGCCGATTACAACGAATGGGATCCGCGCAACGATCCGCTGATTGCGGCGCCGTTCAGCGCCGACGATCTCAGCGGTAAGGAAGCCTGCAAGCGCGCGCTGTTAGCGGAGTTCGGGCTGCCCGAAGCGGCGCTCGACCGCCCGCTGATCGGGATTGTCTCCCGCTTCACCCGGCAAAAGGGCGCCGACATCCTGGCGGAAGTGGCCGCCGAGATCGCGGCCGAAGACATCTACATCGCGGCCCTCGGCTCGGGCGAGGCGGAATACGAGACCTTCTTCCAGCAGATGGCCGCCGACCATCCGGACCGCATCGCCCTGCGTATGGGTTATGACGACGGCCTGGCCCACCGCATCGAGGCCGGCGCGGACATCTTCCTCATGCCCAGCCGCTACGAGCCCTGTGGCCTGAACCAGATCTACAGCCTGCGGTACGGCACGGTGCCCGTGGTTCGCGCCACGGGCGGCCTGGATGATACCATCGATGAGAGTACCGGGTTCAAGTTCGCGGAGTATTCCGGGCAGGCGCTGCTGGGCGCGGTCCGGGCGGCGGCCCAGGCCTTTTCCAACCCGGCCCTTTGGCGGCGAATGATGCGCCGGGGCATGCAAAAAGATTTTTCCTGGAAGGCCTCGGCGGCCGGTTATTCAGCGCTGTATCAGCAGCTTGCGAGCGGGGCCTGAATCCTTTTCGCGCAATCCGATTCTAATTACTTTAGGAGATCAAATGGCAGGTCAGAACACACTAACCTTTACCGATGCGAGTTTCGACCAGGACGTGTTGCGGTCGGACGTTCCGGTTCTGGTGGATTTTTGGGCCGAGTGGTGCGGCCCCTGCAGGCAGATGGCGCCGACCATCGACACGGTGGCCTCCGAATACGCCGGCAAAATCAAAGTTGGCAAAGTGGACGTGGACTCCAACAATGGCACCGCCGGGCGCTACAACGTGCGCGGTATCCCGACGCTGCTGTTGTTCAAGGGCGGCCAGGTGGTGGAGCAGCGCGTGGGCGCCATCGGCAAGTCCGACGTGCAGAAGATGATCGACGCGCACGTGTAGGTAGTTGATTTGTAGCGCCGGCGGTCTTTGCCGCCGGTCAGTGTTCCAGCGCGCATAAGACACCGGCGGNNAAGACCGCCGGCGCTACCAGGCGATCAATTCCCGGTGGGCTTTTCGGCGTGCTCGACTACCAGAAACTCCACCGGGCCTTTTGCCGATTCCAGTCTCAGGCCAAGCTGTTTGGGTAGCGCGGAGGGGAGGTCGGCGCAATCGGGGCTGATCGCCGGCGAGCCGCCGATCGCGCGACGTCCGGCAGGAATTGCAAATTCACATCGTAGCGGGCCGGCAGGCCGGTCCTGTCGATCACTTTACGATCCGAGAGGCGCGATAACGTGAAGGCGAGATAGTCCATGGTCACGTTGTGGCCGGCAAGGCCGCCGCACATGCCTCCGTCGCTTCCCCTGACCGCCTGTGGGCCCATCGGCGGATGATCCAAATCCGCAGGGTCGTGCACCGGCATCTTGGAGCCGCCCTTATCGACTACCAGGGCCCACACCGGTTCTTCGCGCGTCTCGCGCCGTATCTTTAGTTGGAAACGTTCTTCCAGCAGATGCTGCAGCATCACATGGAGCTCATCGCTGGTGCGGGGACGCGCGGCTTTTGCCTCGATGTCGAACCGGTCCGTGCTCATCCAGGACGGGCCGCCGGAAATCTGCCGGTCGGTGACAGTGTAGGCAACCGTCATGAGCACGCGGAGCGGCACGCCTTCGCCGTGATAGGTCAGGCCTCCGGGCATTTGACGGATGAGACCGCACGCCGGCGGGCAGCCCGCGCTCGGCTTCACGGACGCGACGTCGAAAGTAAGCGGGTCCTTCTCCTCAGTCTGCGATTGAGCGCGCATACCGAGGGTAACAGCGGCGCAGAAGGCAACCGCTAACAGCGCCGCTCCAGCGACTGATTTGTGCGGGGTCACGCAAGGCCCTCCCTTCGTCTCAGCCTACTGGAATTTAGTGTCCCACATCATTTCACCGAAACCGGCTGGCGCACGCGGGGCTCGTTCTCTTCCAGGTCCCCGTTGAACAGAGACGATTCCTGGCATGGAATGCAATAGCGGGCCCACGGCAGGGCGCGCAGGCGCTTGGCCGGGATGGGCTCCTCGCAGTTGAGGCAGGTGCCGAAATCGCCGGCTGCCAGACGGTCGAGAGCTTCCTCCACCAGGCGGAGCTGCCCGTAATCCAGGCTGTTAAAGTGCAGGGAGACGTATTCGTCGTGGGTGAGTTGCGCCTGGTCTTCCTCGGCCAGACGCCCCATTCTTGCCAGCGTGTCGAACTTCACGCCCAAGGCCGCCAGGACCTCTTCTCGTTTTTCGAGCAGAGCGTCCCGGTAGAATCGAATGTTGTCCTGAACCGGCGCCTTTTTCATGATCCCTCCCTGGCGCATCCCTTTTCGGATGACCACCGCCTGAATGATCCAAGGCAAGTTATCAGGTTTCCGGTCCCAAATACAATAGCCAATTTGGTAATTGTCGAAGGGGAGCATGAACCAGCGGCCTTCAGCCCCCCGAAACAGTCCGGCAGGCCCTACTTCACTGCCACCGGTTCTGCCACTCCGAGAGCTTCGGCCACGCGGCGGCCCCACTCCCCCCACTCCGCATCGGCTTTCGTAAAGTGGCCGATCTGGAGTATGATGATACGCTCCGGAATGCCTCGCATGGAGGCAACTATGTTGTGGACCAGCCGCTCGCGTTCTTCGGGCTTCATCAGGCGGTAGAGGTCGCCGGGCTGCTTGTAGTCGTCGTTGCCATCGCGATGGTTGTAGCGGGCGGCGGCGCCGGAGATCGGCATGGGCCGCTCGGTGTGTTCGTGCGCTTCCACCGGTCCGCCGAAGCTGTTGGGCTCATAATTCGGACCCACGCCACCGTTGTCGTCGAAGCGCGTGGTGCCGTCGCGGTGATAGTTGTGAACCGGGCACTTGGGGCGGTTGACCGGCAACGAATCGAAGTTGACGCCCACCCGATAGCGATGCGCGTCGTCATACGACACCAGCCGCGCCTGCAACATCTTGTCCGGGGAATAGCCCATTCCGGGAACGATGTTGACGGGAGAGAAGGCCGCCTGTTCCACTTCCGCGAAGTAGTTCTCCGGCATGCGGGCCGCTGCAGCCCGAGAGCTTCCGCCGCATCGGCTACGCACACGTCCCCCGCCAGTTCCGCCCGCCCGCGCAAAAGGCGTTCGTTGGGTGGCTGAAGCGAAGCCCGAGTGGGACGATCGGGTTTTGTCGTCTGTTGCCGAGGGCCTTCGGCCCGCGAAATTTCACGAAAGAGTGGGGGCGCCTGGATGTCGCCGGGTGGGCTCGGCAGCACCGGAAGCCGGCTGAA
>PMTR01000184.1:0-18542 GCA_003167255.1 Bryobacterales bacterium | reverse complement strand
GGGTGTGGTGTTTCTCATCACTCATAGGAAACAATTTGGTCCGTCGACCTTTCTCTGGGACGTCAAAGCGCCCGATGTGGCGCGTGCGGCACGGCCCGGACATTTCATCATGGCGCGCATCGATGAGCGTGGTGAAAGAATCCCGTTGACCGTTGCAGATTTCAACGTGGAACGCGGCACCGTCACGGTGGTGATTCAGGCGGTGGGCAAAACCACCTTCGAGATGATGACCCTGCGCGAGGGCGACGCGATTCTGGATTTCATTGGGCCGTTGGGCCTGCCCAGCCACATCCGCAAGCTCGAAGGCACGGTGGTGCTGGTGGGCGGCGGGCTCGGCGTCGCGCCCATTTATCCGCAGTTGCGCGAATACAAGGTGCAGGGCAACCGCACGGTCTCGATTGTCGGCTTCCGCAACCGCGATCTGATGTTCTGGGAAGAGGAATTCCGCCAGTATAGCGACGAGCTCATCGTCACCACGGATGACGGCACTTACGGACGTAAAGGCTTCGTCTCACAGGCGCTCGCAGACGTGCTGGCCAACGACAAGACCATCCGCGAGGTGGTGGCTATCGGGCCGCTGCCCATGATGAAGGCCTGCTGCGAAACCACCCGGCCCTTCGGCGTTCCCACCATCGTCAGCCTGAATTCCATTATGGTGGATGGCACCGGCATGTGCGGCTCCTGCCGTGTGACGGTGGGCGGCAAGATGAAATTCGCCTGCGTGGATGGCGCGGATTTCGACGGCCACCTGGTGAATTTCGACGAGCTCAACTTGCGCCAAAAACGCTTCCAGCGCGAGGAAAAGGCCGCGCTCGATCGCTACCGCGACGAATCCACCAAGCTCGCCAGCCTCCAGGCCGCCACCGCCGTGGCGGAAACCAACGGCCACCCGCGTTCCACCTGCGAGCTTCCCGAGCCGTTGCCCTTTGTTCCGGGACCGCGCCTGCCCAAGAACCTCAAAAGCATTCCGCCGGAACGCGCCCCCATGCCGCACCAGCCGGCCGACGAGCGCCGTCACAATTTCAACGAGGTTGCGCTGGGACTGGATCTGGAAGCCGCGCTGCACGAAGCGGACCGCTGCCTGCGCTGCAAGAAGCCGCGCTGCATTCCCGGCTGCCCGGTGGGCATCGACATCCCCGGCTTCATCGCCGCCATTCAAGATAAGGACATCAAGCGGTCCTACCAGATCCTGAAAGCCACCAATGCGCTTCCGGCGGTGTGCGGCCGCGTCTGCCCGCAGGAATCGCAGTGCGAAGCCACCTGCGTGGTGGGCGCCAAGTATAAGCCAGTGTCCATCGGGCGGCTGGAACGCTTCGTCGCCGATGCGGGCATGGGCCGCGGATGGGACGAATTCCCCGAGCCTTCGACCGGCCCGCGGATGAAGGCCGCCATCATCGGTTCCGGTCCGGCCGGCCTCGCCTGTGCCGGCGAACTGGCGCGCAATGGCGTAAAGGTGACCATTTTCGAAGCGCTGCACGTGGCCGGCGGAGTGCTGAAATACGGCATCCCCGAATTCCGCCTGCCCGATATCATCATCGACGCCGAAATCGAAAACCTCAAGAAGATGGGGGTGGAGATCCGGCTCGACAGCATCATCGGCAAGCTCTTCACCATCCCGCAACTTCTCACGGACATGGGCTATGACACGGCCTTCGTAGGCACCGGCGCCGGTTCTCCGAAGTTTGCCGAGGCCCCCGGCGAAGCCTACAACGGAGTCTTCTCGGCCAACGAATTCCTGACACGCGTCAATCTCATGCGCGGCTACCGCCAGCCCATCTACGACACTCCGGTGGGCATGGGCAAGCGCGTGGCCGTCATCGGCGCCGGCAACACCGCCATGGATGCCTGCCGCGTGTCCCTGCGCATGGGGGCCGAATCGGTGACCTGCGTCTACCGGCGGTCGCGCCGCGAATCCCCGGCCCGCGCCGAGGAACTCGAGCACGCCATTGAAGAAGGTGTGGAATTCATGTGGCTCACCGCCCCGGTTGAAATCCTGGGCGACGCCTCGGGTTGGGTCACCGGGATGCGTTGCCAGAAAATGGAACTGGGCGAGCCGGATGCTTCCGGACGCCGCCGGCCGGTTCCCATGCCCGGCTCCGACTTCCTCCTCGACGTCGACACCGTGATCTACGCCCTGGGAACCACCGCCAACCCGATCATCGCGCAGACCACCCCGGGCCTGAACATCAACAAGTGGGGCTACATCGTGATCGACGAGCAAAGCGGCATGACGTCCCTGCCCGGCGTCTTCGCCGGCGGAGACATCGTCACCGGCGCGGCCACCGTGATTCTCGCGATGGGCGCCGGCAAACGCGCCGCCAAGGGCATGCTCGAATTCCTGGGCATCCTCAAACCCGATGCACCGCAACAACAACTGTCCACCGTAGGGAGCGTATAAACATGCCATCCTCTTGTCCGAAGTGCCACGCGGTCTTGGAAGAAGACGAAATCTGCTGCGCGCAGGTGCGTTACACCTGGCGGTGCAAGAGTTGCTTCAAGCTGACTACCGGGTTCGCTATTCCCTATGGCAAGTGTTTCATGTGTGGCGGCGAGCTGGAGTTGATTCCGGGACGCGACCTGGGCGACTCCATGCGCTTCCAAGCCATCCGCGACGCCGTGCAGTTTGAGCTGAACTCGTTCCACTTTTATAAGCTGGCGCGCGACAAAGCCAAAACGCCCGACCAGCGCGCCGTGCTGGAACGCCTCTACGAAGCCGAACTCGATCACCTCCACGAGCTCGAAGAGAAGTATCACGCGCACTTGGACCGCGAAGTGGTGGAGCTTTCGGCGAATGAGCAGAACCTGCTTTCCAACTGGCTGTTCAAGGGGATCGAAGTGACGGAAACATCCGGCATCGGCGATCTCTACCGGGCAGCGCTCGAAATGGAACGCCGCACGCGCGACCACTTCCGCAAACTGGCGGGCGAGCTTCCGGCAGGGTTGGAAAAAGACTTATGCGGGGAATTGGCAGCCGAAGAGGATGAGCACGTGGCGCTGCTGGAAGGCGAGTTGGAGCAGATCGGCTAACATTAGATACGCGGATCGCGAGATACGCGGATCGCGACGATTCTTCCGCGGCCCAAGTCCGAAGGACGCAAGAGCATAGCCCAGTGCGCCAGCACTGGGAACAGCGCACAGGACGCGTTAGCCCCGGAAGGGGGCGTAAGAATCCGGGCCCAGATGCATCTTTCGCCCCGCTCCGGGGCTGGTTAATTGGCGCCCGGGACCCACGGCTGTGCGCCGTGGGCTAGTATCTTTCGCCCTCCGGGCTCTGTGCGAAGTACGCTGTTTGCGGCTTGCTGCTTTGCGGGGCGGACGCCCTCGTCCGCGCGCGACCGCCTGGTCGCGCCTCTGCGCTCATCGTCAGTGCATCTTCGCCAAAAACGCTCCCGTCGACGAGTCCACAAAAATCGAAAAGTTCGACGTCCCAACCGATTCGCCCCACACCACGCGCCACGCCGGGTCCGGAAACTTGCTGGTCTTTTCCAGCACGAATGCGATGTTCATCCCGGGGTTCTTCTTGTCGTAGTCCCCGGCCTGCTCGAGCGCCGTCTTATACGCCGCGTCGGTGTCGATCGATACCGCCTGAATCGTGAAGCTGCTTTCCAGGCCCTGCTTCCCCGACCAGCTTTCTTCCGGGCCCGCAAACACGTCCTTGTGCATGTCCGTCGATTCCACTACCGAGTACGAGTATGGCCGCTTCCGTCCCAGCGTTTCCGAGGTAAACGTGGCTTGCCAAGCGCCCGCCTTGCCCGGCGCCTGCGGAACCTCCGTTAGATGAACGCTCGTGCACGTCAGCACCTGAGCGTCGGGCGACCAGGCGCTGCGTGCCACCTGGTACATCTTATAGAGAGCGCTCTGCCCGGACACCGGCTCAATCGGTTTGGGCGCCTCCTTCACGGTAGTGGCCGGTGTCGAGTCGCAGCCCGCCAGCATCAGAATCAGGGGGCACGCCATCAGGGTCGAAAGCTTGTTCATAATCACCTATTCGGTATTTTATCAAGCCCGGGGCAGACTCCGCCCGCCGCGTGCCATAATTAATCCCAGCACAAAGGGGGTCCCGTGCACGTGAAGTCTTATGCCTTCCTGGCGGCCGCCGCAGCCCTGCTTCTCGATCCCGCCTTCGGCCAGAAAACTCCCAATTCCAACCCGCCCGCCGGATTCCAGCCGACGCCCCAATTCGTCAACGGCAAGGTGTTGCTCGATGACGGCACCCCGCCGCCCGACACCGTGGTCATCGAGCGCCTCTGCCGAGGCATTGCCCATACCGAGGGACATACCGACCGCAAGGGCGCCTTCGGATTCGAGCTGGGCCACGACGACCTCGTGCAGGATGCCGGCGATTTCAGCAACGCCGTCGTCAACCCCAACGCCGTTAGAATCTCCAGCGACCCCGCCGCCGATCCCAATCGCCCCTACCGCGAATGCGAACTGCGCGCCAATCTCCCCGGCTACCGCTCCGACGTCGTCAGCCTCGCCAATTACCGCCCCGATGGCGACCCCAATATCGGCGCCATCATCCTTCACAAAATGGGTGACGTCGAAGGCCGCGTCATCAGCGCCAACACCGCCGGCGCCCCCAAAAATGCCGCCAAGGAATACGAGAAGGGCATGGACGCCGTCAAGAGAGGCAAGGGTGATGAGGCCGCCAAGGCCTTCGCCAAAGCCGCCGAACTCCATCCCGCCTTCGCCGCCGCCTGGTTCGAACTCGGCAAGCTCCGGGCCGCCCAACTCCAGATCGACGCCGCGCACAAGTCTTTCACAACCGCCGTGGCTGCCGAACCCAAATTCCTGAGCCCCTACCTCGAGCTCTCGCAACTCGCCTACCGCGCCAAGAACTGGCAGGAACTCGCCGACATCAGCGGCCAGGCTTTGAAACTCGACCCCTTCGATTACCCCGACCTTTATTACCTCAACGGCCTCGCCCATTACGGGCTCAAGGAAATGGATGCCGCGGAAAAGAGTTTTCGCGAAACCGAAAAGCTCGACACCACCCACCATTATCCTAAGACCCACCAATACCTGGCGGGTATTCTGGTCACAAAGAAGGACCTCCCGGCCGCCGCTGAGGAGCTGTCCAACTATGTGAAGTATGCACCCAATGCCCCCGACATCGCCGCGATGCGGCGCCAGTTGAGGCAACTCCAGGATGCCGCCCGGACCGCTGGAAAATAGCCCCAATCCGGTTCACCTCAGTGGGACAGGCCTCCTGGCCTGTTGCCGAGGGCCTTCGGCCCGCGAAATCTCATGAAAAAGCGGGGGAACCTGGATGTCGCCGGGCGGGCTGNNCCACTCGGCCGGCGCTTTTTCGCCCCTGTCATTCCGATCTGCCGCGTTACATTAGTTTTACCTTGCTTCCAGCCATTCTTGTGCCATAATGAGCCCACACAGGAGGGCGGGATGTCTCCTCGCATCTGGGTAAGGGTAATCACTATTGCTGCCATGGCGTTCGCGCTGTTGCAGCCGGCCTTCACACAAACCAAAGGCGCCGGAACTATCACCGGAACTACCGGAACCACTACCGGCACAGGCACCACTGGCACACTTCCGCCGCTCAATACCGGCAATCCCAATTCGACCACCAATTCCACCACCAACTCGTCCGCCGCCACGCTCCCGCCGCCGCCCATCATGATCAGCGGCCGCGTCATGCTCGAAGACGGCACCGCCCCTACCGATAACGTCGTGATCGAACGCGTCTGCAACGGCAATCCCCGCGCCGAAGGCTATACCGATACCCACGGCTACTTCGTCCTCTCGTTGGGCTCAACCAACAGCCAGTTCCAGGACGCCAGCGAATCCGCCGGCGGTTTCGGCCGCACTTCCCAACAACTGGGAGGAATCGGCGGCCTGGGCGGCGGCGGCCTCGGCTCCAGCACCGGCATGGGTTCGTCAACCCGCACTCCCGGGCTCGCCGACCCCCGCCTGCTGAACTGCGAGCTGCGCGCCCGCCTTTCCGGCTACCGCTCCCAAACCGTCAGCCTCATGGAGCACCGCGCACTGGATAACCCGGATGTCGGCATCATCCTCTTGCACCGCTTCGCCCCAACAGAAGGCGCGGCCACCGTCAGCGCAAAGGCTCTGGCCGTCCCCAAACCCGCCGACAGGGCGTATAACAAGGGCCTGGATTTCGTCAAAAAGGGTAAGTCCGAAGAAGGCCGCGCCAGCTTCCAGTCCGCCATCGACCTCTATCCGAGATTTTCTTCCGCATGGTTCGAGCTCGGCAAGCTGCAAGCAATCGATGGTCAACTCGACGATGCCCGCAAGTCTTTCCTCGCCGCCAACCAGGCCGATCCCCAATCCGTGGGCCCATACCTCGAACTGGCGCTACTCTCCCTGCACGCCAAGGATTGGAATGAGCTCGCCGAGTTCACCTACCGCGCCCTGAAACTGAACTCCTTCGACTATCCGCAGGCTTACTTCCTGAACGCCGTCGCCAACTACAACCTCAGGAAGCTCGACACCGCCGAAAAGAGCGCTCGCGCCGCGCAACGCCTCGACACACGCCACATCTATCCCGAGACCTCGCACCTGCTCGGTGTCATCCTGGTGGACCGCCAGCAGTACGCCGAGGCCGCCGACGCCCTGCGCGATTTCCTGGTGGCCGCTCCGCATGCCGCCGCCGCCCCCGCCGTCCGCCAGCAATTGGACGATCTCGAAAAGAAGACCATCCCCGCCGCCGAGGTGGCCAAAAAGTAACACGTTTTCGTGGGGCGGCCCCCCGACCTGCAACCTGCCCAGTCAGCGCCTTAGGCGCCTATTAACTCGCTAGGACGTCTCCTCGCAACACTGACGATGGCCCGTGAGTTTCCAAAACTCCTTCGATTATTCTCTTGACTTCCGCGTTAGGGGGGGCATAATTCCTACTTACAAGTGCTAGAAGATATAGGGGTCCTAAAACCTTTTTACGGGAGTTAGGGCGGTAAATCGTCATTTTGCGAGGAGTCCGACATGCGCTTGTACCCGATTCCTTTTATCCTGGTGCTGATCTCAATATCCGGATTCGCCCAAACCGCCTCCATTTCCGGTATCGTTACTGGCGACGACGGAAGATTACTGGCTGCCGTAGTCACAGTAAATGGTGTTGTGCCACTCCCGGCCTTTGGACGTGCCGAGTCCGGCGCCAATGGCACGTTTACGATCGGCAACCTGTCGCCAGGCAGCTACCATATTTGTGCCGTCGCTGCGATGCGTTAAATATCCGATCAATCCCAGCAAAGCGAGGACAACGGCGCAGCCAGTCACCCATACTGGCGGCATCCCCCTCCGCTGTCCTGTTGAGATTTCTGGTAGTGAGGCCCCTACGTGTCCGGAATTCCGTATTTCCAGTTTTCCAACGCGCCAAAATGCCCACCCTAATCCACAAAGAAACTGCATCGCCGCTAGATCATAACCTCATGCAGTCGGAAATGTAGAAACTCCATGCCCACGGCGTAAAGTCGTGGGCATGGGGCGTGCACGGAAGAGCCCACGGAGGGGGCGGAAGATGGCGCCGCAATCTTCCGCGCGTTCCGGGGCTTCGTGAATCTCGCGGTTCCCCCACGGCTCGCGCCGTGGGCTAGTGTCTTTCGCTCTTACGAGCTTTGGTTCGCAGCATTCCCGCATCTCCACATCTGTGTCGCGCACCCGCCAACGGGAACCCGCAAAGGGCCAGACCGGCGAGAGTGGCGCGCCCCAGCCACTTGGCGGTCTGCCTCAAGTCGCATGCCGCCCCTTCCCCCGAAGGGAAAGATGCGCGGCGCGAATGGCCAACCAACCAAAAAAGACGACCAGCGCCGAGAGCGCGACAGCGCTCAACAGGCGGCAAATCCGCAGTTCCGTTCCGCCGTCGTATTCAAGCTGCACATCACAAGGGCCATTGCACCCCGCTTGAAGCCACATCAACCCGAGGCCGTCGGCTTTGATCTGGCGGGAGATGCCGTTGGCTTTGGCATGCCAGCCGGGATGATGGGTAACCTGCACGGAGACAGCCTGTCCGGGCCATGCCACGGTCGAGATGTGCATCCGATTCCTGCCTTCCCATCGGGACTCCGCCGCCGGAAGGGAACGGTCTTCCAGGGCGGCCACATACTTCTCCACGTCCTCCGTGTCTCGCGGACCGGAAGGTGCGCGCCGGACTAGAGCGGACTCGGGCACCACATGCGCCAGGGAATCCGATCGCAGCGGAACACGATAGATCGTCACGTCATCGACGCTCCAAAGTGCGGGTAGTATCCCATCGAACTTTTTGGGGTGGCCGAATCCTTTCCAAAGCTCCTGGCTGTTGGGGCCCGGCACCGCGACCGCGCCGGTGCCGTACGCTTTCAGCCAAGTGATCGCGACGCGCGCATCCTGCTCTGGCGTGTCGCCTCCGTTGTAAATGCCATCGTTGGCGCGCTGCTGGACTGGATTGTAAGCAACGCTCCATGAACCGCCGGCGAACTGCTCGATATTGGTGAATACGTCGGTCCATTTCCCGATAGATCCCGGCATCATGATGCGGATACCGGGAAGGTGGTCCCGCGCCCAGATGGACGCGCGGTATTCAATCGTTTGGGTCGCGTCAGCCGGTGCCAACACGGCTTTGGCGAATTTCCGCTGGGAAACGATTTGTTCCGCGGCGAGTGCAACCAACAGAAATAACAAGCAGGCCCTCAAAGGCCGCGGGATTCTCGCGAAAACCGGGCGTGCCGCGAATATAGCCAAGAGCGACAGCGAAAACTCCATTTCGACTTTATAACGGCCAGGCTGCGGCAGGAATTGACGGTTCAAATACGTGGACATGAGCGGCACGCTGCCGGTCAGCCAGGCGAAAAGCGCGAAGAACTGCAAGCGCCAGTCCCGCGTCCATCGGGGCAGGTAGTGCCATAGCAGCGCCCACCCGGCGGCCGTGATTCCGAGCGCGGTGAAGGAACCGATGGTCCAGGATCCCCCACCTCCGCCATTCGAAGCGCTGCTAATCGCCAAAATATTGGACGGCGAAAGGTATGGAGAACATATCGCGTACGAGAACAGGCCGATTGCGGCGGTCACCCGCAGGTTTCGAACCCAATCCTCGCGGCGCAGCACAAACAGCAGGCACAAGCTCGCCATTGCTGTGAGAACCGGGCCGAAATCGCTGGCGAGAGAACAAACGGCTATCGCGAGCACTGTGACGGCGTAGTAGACCGGGCGGCGCCTTCGGATGGAGAGCGAGAGGAACAAGATCACAAACGGCAGGATTGCCAACGCGGCCATATGCGGCGTTTCGTCCCATACGGTCGCCAGGTAGAAACGGCGAGCATCCCAGAGATGCTGGAGCGAGAACTGAACATCGGGCACAAACAATTGCGACGGCGCGGTGAGCGAATAGAACGCTGCGGCCGCAAAGGCGTACCCCGGCGCCCGCGTCAACAACCATGCCATCACGAACAGAGTGACCGGACCCAGACAATAGACCAGGCCGGAGACCGTCTGAAACCCGACATCGTGAGGAATTCCGCGAACCCCGGCTATCCATGCGCTCAAGGCAGGCACAAGAGGCGCGTAGACGAACTCGAGCGGTGCTCCGCAATCCCAGTAGCGCCACCATTCGGAGTGGAACCAGCCTCCACCGAGCCGGGCCATCGCGATCCAAAAGCCCTGCATCGAGTTCATGCGCGGGGTATACCGGACGAACATCTCGCGGCAGACGTAAGCGTTCAGCCACAGGAGTAAGGCCGCGTATCCGGCCGCCCGAATCACCTCTGGAACGCGCAACCGTTCTTCGACCGGAGCGGCCGCCGGATGTCGTCCAACCCGCCCCTCAGCAGCGCTCATGCTCCCGTCGCCTGAGTTCAAGTCAGTCTGCCTGTTTGATTTCGCCCGCGTTGCGGTAACGGCGGCCGAGGCTGTCGAACTGGCGCTGGTGGATGACGCCCCAGCGGTGCAACAGGTAGCGGGCGAGCAGCCAGAGGATGGAGATGCCGTAGATGGAACTGGCGACGAACGACGCCGACGAGGCCTGCGCGAAGTAGCGGGTGGGCACGGGGACCTCGGTGATCCGCATCCGGACGTTGACGATCTGGGCGAGGATTTCCTGGTCGAAGATGAACTTGTCGGAGTTCATTTCCAGGTTGACGGACTCGAGGGCTTCGCGGCGGAAGGCGCGGTAGCCGGTGTGGTATTCGGAAAGATGCAGCCGGAACACGACGTTTTCGGCAATCGTCAGAAAACGGTTGGAGATGTACTTCCACCACGGCATGCCCTGCTTCATGGGGTGCGCGCCCATGAGCCGCGAGCCCAGCACCACGTCCGCCACGCCGTCTTGAATGGGCTTGATGATTTCCGGCAAGAGGGTCGGATCGTACTGATAGTCGGGGTGCACCATCACGATAATGTCCGCGCCGGCACGCAGAGCCTCGCGATAGCAGGTCTTCTGATTGGCGCCGTAGCCGTAATTGCGGTCGTGCACGAAGAGCTCGAGGCCCAGTTCGCGCGCGATCTTGGCGGTTTCATCGGAGCTGCCGTCATCCACCAGGATGACCAGGTCGACCATGTCGCGCGGCAGGTCGGCGTAGGTCATGTGCAGCGTCTTGGCGGCATTGTAGGCCGGCATGACCACGACTACTTTAGGTTTCTTCAAGCTCATTCGGTGCGCTCCGCCCGGGCGCGGACGATGAATTGGTACGCGAACATTTCTTTCCAAACTCGCGCCGATTCAAACGATAGCCGTTCCATGGCGCGCACTGCCGCCGTGCCGTCCCACCGCGGAAAGGCCAGCCCCAGCGGCACGCCCGACGAGCGGGCGGTTTCGATCCGCAGCCCCGCGCGGCGGAACAGTTCCACCCATCCGTCCCAAGTGTAAAAATGCAGGTGGGTGCTGTCGAACAGGCCGCGCTCGTGCTGCGGAAAGCGGCCTCTCAGCACGTTCCACCGGAACCAGGCATGGCCGCTGTTGGGCAGCGAACCCACCAGCGTGGCGCCGGGCGCCATCAGGTTTCGGCACTCCTTGAGCAAATCGAGCGGCGCCCGCAGATGTTCCAACACGTCGGCGCAAATCACGTAATCGAAGGGGCCGGTCAATGGCGGCAGCCCGGCGTCCAAATCGGCGCCGGCAAACTCAATGGTTGGGGGATGCGGTGTATTCGGCCAATCGATGCTGCTGACCGCGAAGCCGCGATTGGCGAGAATCTCCGAGAGGTAGCCCACCGCGCAGCCCACATCGAGCACGCGCCGGCCTTCCCCGTGGAGGGGAAATTCGGCCAGCAGCAGCGCATGGCTGCTGTGAGGCGCCGCCTTAAATTTGTACCGGAGAACCGTTTGGGCCGCTGCTGAGGCCATTTTCACTATTATGACACGCTGGGAGAAGCGGCCCGCTGAGGGTCACTTTGAAACCGAGTCGGATGATCACCCAGGCGGTCGGTGAACAGAACAGTGTGTCACGGGATCGATCCTCAGCTTCCCGCATTGGGACTTGTGGCGTTTGCTGGAATAGACGTTTGTCCGCCGGCGCTTACAGGCCCAGCCACTTCACCGGCAACGTGGTCAGCTCTGGCACATACGTGATGAGTAACACGCCGATCAGCAGGATCACGTAGACCGGCAAGGTGGCCCGGTATACCGCGGTCATGGGCTGCTTGAAACGGTAAGCCGAAAGACATAGGTTCATGCCGATGGGCGGGGTAAGATAGCCGAGCTCGAGGTTGGCTAGAAAAATGACTCCCATCTGCACCGGGTCGATGCCGAACCTGGCGGCGATCGGCTGGATGAGCGGCACCATCACGATGATGGCCGAGAAGACGTCCATGAACGACCCTTTGATCAACAGCACGACGTTGAGCAGCAGCAGGAACTGGTACTTGGACAAGTTGTGCGCCGCGACCCAGTTGGTGAGGAAACCCGGCACGTCCTGAATGGCCAGGTAGTAGGTGAGGCCCTTAGCCACGCCGATGATCAACAGCACACCGCCGACAACGGTGACGCACTCCACGGCGACACGGGGAAAATCGCGGTGCAGCGAGAACCCGCGCATGATGAAGCACTCGACGATGAATGCGTAGACAACGGCGATGGCGCCGGCCTCTACCAGGAGGCCGAATCCGCCGAACAGGCCGACGATGACGATCACGGGGAGCGCCAGTTCCCATTTGGCGACCCACAGAGCCTGGCGCGCCTCCGCAAAGGAGAAACGCGAGCGCACGGCCCCACATTTTACTCCCTGGAAGACACCCCATGCCGAGACCATCGCAACCATCAGCAGCCCGGGTACGAATGCGCCCACGAACAGCGTGTCGATCTGTACCGTCTTGGCATAGATGGCGTAGAGGATGACGGGCAGACTGGGTGGAAACAGGAGACCGAGAGAGCCCGATCCATTGATCAGACCGATGGAGAACTGTTGTGTGTAGCGTGCCTTCAGGAGCATGGGCAGCATCAATCCGCCCATGGAAATGATGGTGACGCCGGAGCCGGCAAAGGTGAAAATGGCGAAGGCGACGGCGGTAGTAATGGCGAGACCACCCGGCAACCAACCGAACAGGGCGGTATATACGCGCAACAGACGCGTGCTGGCGCCGCCTTCCACGAGCAGATAGCCCGCCAGTGTGTACAGGGGGAGGGAGGGCAAAAACTCCGAGACCATCAGGGAGTAGGCGTTGTCGGGCACATCCACGGCGGGCTGCCCGACCTGCCACAGCAAGAGCAGGGCGATACCGCCCAATGTGGCGAAGATCGGCAGACCCAGCACCGCGCCGGCGATGACGACGATGCACCCGATCCACAAAACCGCCGTCCCTTCCGGATGGGGCGCGAAGTACATAACCAGCGGCGCCAGTAAGAACAACGCGGCGGCCAAACGATGACGGGAAGCGCTGCCCGCGCCGTTAATGGCGCGCAGGGTGATGAGCAGAAAACCGAGTGGCATCACCAGAGCCAGGACCCAACTGGGCACTCCCAGGGCCAGCGTCTTTCCAATGGATATCTCTGTAGCCACAAATTGACAACTGGCCCAACAGAGGCTGGCGGCGATGGCCGCCGTCAGGCCGCAGCCGAAGATGCGCACCGGGACGGCCCACTTCGCCGGCACGAAGGTGTTGGCCGACATCCCCAGCAGCCGGTCCCCGGAGGCGGCCAGGGCGGCTCCCAGGAACGCGATCCACAGGGTCAGTTGCTGGACGAACACCATGGAACCCGGGATCCCGCGGACACCGGCCAGACGGGTGACCATGGTGATGATGGGAAGCAGGGATGCCAGGGAGATGGCCAGAACCGCGACGGCTTTTTCCCCGCTTCCCAGGGTGCGCCAGACGCGTGTCATTTGGCTTTGCCCTTGCTCTTTCCCTTGGCGGCGCCCGGGCTCTTGGAGTCGCTCTTGACGGTACTCTTGGCGTCGGCCTTTTCGGAGGTTTTGGCTGGATGTCCGGCCCGGTACTGGTCGCGCAACGTCCGGACTTCATCGAAGAGGTCGGAAGGAACCATCTTGCCTTTCATCTTGGGATACATGGCTTCAGTTTGTTTGCGCCAGTCAGCCATGGCGGCGGGTTCGAGGTGCGTAACGGTGAGTTTGTTGGCCTTCTTGCCGGGCTGGCCGGCGGTCATGGTGGCGATGGCCCTGGTGTCCTGAGCGCGGACATCCGCCCTCAGAGCGTCGCCGGACTTGCGGGCAGCGTCCAGCATGAGGGCGCGCTGCGCCGCGGGGATTTTTTCCCACACCCCCTTGGAAACAATGGTGGCGCCGACCAAAGGCGCCCACTTCACATCGCACATGAACGGGGTCAAGGTGTACAACTGGGTGGTTTCGGCGTAGAGAGCCGTTTCGGGAACGGCATCGAGGTTGTGCATTTTCAGTTGGGTGATGATGTCGGTGGCGGGCAGCGGGATGGGGCGGAAACCGTTGTCTCTCCACAGCCCCTCTTCGGTGGCGTCGCCGGCCCAGGTGAACAGCCTCATTTTCCGCAGATCGTCCAGTTTCTCCACCTTCGTGGTGGAGAAGAACTGCACCCAGCCCACGTCGCTCCAGTAGAGCACCTCGTAGCCCTTCTGCCGGAGCCTTTGCTCCAGTTTGGGGGCCATGGCGTCGCGCACGTAATCGAGTTCGTCGTACGAATCGAACATCATGGGAATCTGGAGGCAGGCGACGCCCTGGTCGATGTCGCCCAGGCCCGCGCTGGAGAGGCCGGCGGCCTGGATGGAGTGGTTGAGCCGGCGGACGTATTCAGGCTCGTCGCCCAGCACGCCGCCGGGACGAATCTGGAGTACGACGTTGCCGTTGGAGATCTTCTTCCAATCATCCCCCATCTTTTCCATGACCTTGTACCAGACCGAGTCCGCCGGCGCCAGGGTGGCCATGATGATTTCGATCTTTTCGACCTTCTGGGCTTGCGCCGTCATTGCGAATCCGCATAGGATCAAACCGCAAATGCCTTTTCGGAACATTGCCATCCTCCTTTATGTTTCCTTCGGCGCCGATTCCAGAAACAGTTCGTTGATGTGGTCGAGCAGCCACCGCGCGCGGCGCTGCGCCACCAGATTGGCCAGGCGGTTGTCGGGATCGGCGTCGGGATCCACGGCGAGGGCCTTTTCCAGCAAAGACTTGAATTCCGCGGCGTTCTGCGCCGGCACACAGGCATTTTCGGCGAAGGAAACGTAGGTGCCGGCGCGCTTGCCCTGGGAGAGCTCGATGGCACGGTCGAAGTGCTGGCGCATGAGCTTCTGCGCCTCCTCGGTCTTGATGTCGGTGCGTGCCGCCTCGAAGGTGATGAGGAACTCCGGCACAGCGCCGTTGTCGAAGGCTTCATCGAGTTCCGCCACACGGCGCACGATCATCTCCACCAGCGGCAGCTCGGCGATCATCTCGGGACTGGTCTTGGAGAGGGAGATGGCCAGACCGCGCGATGCCGCCGTCCAGTAGAGCAGCGGCACATCGCGCTTGCGCACGCGCTTCAGGGCCGCCTCGGCATCGTCGTCGAGCGCCTTGGCGAAGCCGGGGTAGCGGGTTTCGAGGCCGCGCATGGCGTACCCGTAGGCGCGCAGGTAGAGCTTGCGGGCGCGGGCGCGGAGGGCGTTGGCGCGATCCAGGCTCTCCTCCTTGGCTTCGTCGATGCGCGAATCGACGAAGGCGTAGGAGAATTCGGTAAAGCCCTGGGCCGCCGCCAACAGAAGCCCGGTGTGCTTGGGCGATTCGGCCAGCAGGCTCTCGTAGAGCTTCAGTCCGAAGGGAATGGCGGCGGCGACCAGTTCGGGGTCGTCGTCGCTGGTGAAAGTGGTGCCGCCCGACGCCAGGGCATTGCCAATCTGGTTCACGGCCATGCGTTTGATGGAGCAGCCGGTCGACAGGAGCAGCGCGCTGCATGCTGCTGCGCATCTGATGAGCATCTTCATAGATTCTCCCTATTTCATGGGTTTCCGCCGGCATGGCTTCTGCCACCTACTTCCGGCAGATGCCGACATTTTTATGGGAAGGATCGAAAATCGCCGCCAGGGAGTGACGGCCGAACACCTTCCGCCGCAGCGCCTTGATCTTTCTGTCAAGGTCCTTGTCTCCCGCTCCTTCGAAGCGGCCTTTGGCTTCCAACGGAAGGTTCCACTCGATCCCGCCGGCCAGCCGCACCTGTGTGATACCGATCGCCACCTCTTTTTGGGTAATCCCTTCGCCTCGAAAGTAGGCGACCGCGCCATCGAACCCCGTATTGGCGGCATTGACAAGCAGGAACCCTCCCGGCGGGACGCTGGTGTTACACACCTTTCCAATCCGCGTCACCGGCTCCGGGGAAGTTTTGTCTTCCAACAGGACCCCCACGGTCACCTGTTCCACCTGGCGGCTGGTGAGATTCACGAGGAGCACTTGTACCTCGGTCTCGTTAAAAACAGCCCCCGCAATTTGCAGGGGGAATTCAGGCTGGGACGGCCCGGTTCTGAGACCGATGCTTTCTTCCCGTTTGCCCGCGGCAGTAGCTGCCTTCTGCGCCACCACGGGTAGGGCAATCCACAGCAAACTAACAATGACTGCGACGTGTTTCATGACGGCTGGACCTCCTTATCGAAGACAATCTAAGCCGGCCACCTTTCAAACCATAAGACTCCTGCCGTGGAGTAAAGAAAGGGGAGCGAAGTGTTACAAGGTGGGCGGCAAAGAAGGAATCAACGAAGGCTCTCCGCGAAAAACTGGGCCACGCGCAATTCGTACTCCCGGCCGGCGGCCTTGAGCCCGTTCACATGACCGCCGGAGGGAATGCGCCAGAACTGTTTCGGCTCTTTGGCCGCCGCGAAGTTCCGCTCGCTGTTGTCGGGCGGCACGACTTTGTCGTCCATGCAGTGGACAATCAACAGCGGCCGGGGGCTGATGCGCGCAATCACGTCGGCCGGGCGGATCCGGTTCACGTCGATTCCGGTACGCAGCCGCATAATCGACACCGTCAGCGGCGCGAAAGGAAATGACGGCAGTCCGATAAAGTGCTCGAAGCTGCCGCGGATGGCGGCGGGCGCGTCGCTGAAGCCGCTGTCGTCCAGAACGGCCTTGATGCGGGAGTCGCTGGCCGCCGCCAGAATGGTGGCGGAGGCGCCGAGAGAAAGGCCCATGGCGCCGATCCGGTTCGGATCGACGTCGGGTCGTGTCATGAGATAGTCCACCGCCGATAAGATGTCAGGCCCCTCGAGAGCCCCCAATGTCACAGCGTCGCCGCTGCTGCGGCCCCGGTTG
Organism: Bryobacterales bacterium; assembly: GCA_003167255.1. GTDB lineage: Bacteria > Acidobacteriota > Terriglobia > Bryobacterales > Bryobacteraceae > PALSA-129. The sequence continues at coordinate 1,906 of PMTR01000184.1, read as the reverse complement.
CGCATATCGTAGGTAAGGACGGAGAAGCCCTGCCGGACCAGGAAGTCCGCATAAGGCAGCATTTGAATCTGATTGTCGCCATAGCCATGCGAAAGCAGGACCGTCGCGCGCCGCGGCCCGGGAAAAAACCACGACGCGATCCTGGTGTGCGTCCGGCTTTGGAAGCTGACCTCGTACGGATGAAGGTTTGGGAAGTCCGCAAGACCTTTTTCATAGTGACAAATGGCTGGGTGGATGGCCCGTTCCGAGGCGATCCACCCGATACCCAAGACAGCCGCAAGCAGCAGGGCAACGGCGGCCGCGGCGGCCGACAGTGCCCGGTTCGGCCGCCAACTCCTGAGGTGACCGCGGTGCGTGTTGACTGGCCGAAAGCCGATCGACATAAGGGATCCTTCGCCCGACTCTATTTGACTCTGCGCACTGCCGCCTGGTCTCGCGCCGGGCCTCAGCCCGCTGCTGGCCTCATGGCGCTCGATACACGTCTCGCCATCCACCGGTAGGCAGCGCCACCCCGACCACTGTGCCTATAATCGCTCCCAGCGGCGTGACCACCGCTTTGCCGAAATACGGAAACCAGTCGCCATGGCCCCTCTGGGAATCCACGCCGGCGCCCGCGGCCAGGCCGGCGCCCGTTCCAATCGCCAGCCCGATGAGCGTGTGTCGCCCGCGATGCCCAGGCCGCTTCAGCGCGACGCGCCGGATGTCTTGCCGGGAGAGCGTCTCCTGGCTGGTGGTCGCGTTGATCGCCAGTGACTCGGGAGTCACGCTCTGCATGAACCCACGCAGGGTCTTCCCGTTCGCAAGCGTGACCCGGATCTCCGCTCCCGTGACAAGTTGGTTAAGGTTAGCCCAATTTGCGATGGGCTTGGCTTGTTGGGCCGCCGCGGTCGCCGCAAGAGTCGCGGCCAATAGGACCGGCAAGAAGCTGTGTCTCGGTGTTCTGTTCATAAGAGGAGTTGCATAATTACACCCGCTCCAGGGCCGCGGCGCCGTGGCACAAGGGCGGCGAGCCAAGCTTGTTGACGGCGACGCGTTTGATCGAGCAGCCTGAAGCGAGCGCTATCAGTCCAGCTACCGCTATAAATCTGAAGACCTTCTTCATACGTTCACACCATGTCTCTTACGCCGTCCAGCCGCATTGCTGCAGGCCGGCTGGAGCGATTGCTAGAGTCCGACTGGAGCCGGCTCCCCGCGCCCCACGGTCGCCACAGCAGTTGCCGAGCAACCGGCCAGGAGGTCGCTTGCCGCGCACACATAGAGCGCAATCACCGCCGAATGTATGGACGGGCCGTTGTGAGAAAAGACTGAAGCCATGAACAGCAGAAACAGGCCAAAGACCAGCCCGAACACCCCTGAGGCAACCGGCATCGCTACCGAACGGGTTTTCCAAAACGAGAAGCCGGCAAGCAGCAGATGGAACGCGGCGATAACCATAAAGCCGCGAGCTGCCGGTCCCGGCGTGGCTCCCGGCGACGTGTCTATTGCAACAATGGGCGCTATCACGAAGAACAGCAGAGCGGCCACCACGATCGATAGACCGCCGGCCATTCGCAGCGCGATCCGGCATGCGGCCATGACGTTCTCTGCGTGAGCGCCCGGGGAGCCCGGCGCCCATCGTGCGATGAGCGCTCCGGCAAGGCAACCGGTGCAGCCGGCGAATAACATGGGGACGTCTTGCTCAAGAACCACGCCGGATTTTTCCATGACCGCGATCGCGAGGACAACAACGGGCAATGGGGCAATCATTGCCGCAAGACTCGATGACCATACGGCACGCGTGCGACCAGCCGAACGGGCGCTGCGCGCCATGCGCGCCACCAGGAACTGGCAAAGCGCGAGATAAAGAGCTATTGCGACGGATCCGGCCAGTACCTCTTTCAACGAATTCCCGCCGCCCCCCTCGAAA
>PMTR01000101.1 GCA_003167255.1 Bryobacterales bacterium | reverse complement strand
GACGTGGTCTACGACCTGGGCAGCGGCGACGGGCGCATCGTGATCGAGGCGGCGCAGAAATACGGCGCGCGCTCGGTTGGCGTGGAAGTAGTTCCCGACCTTTGCCGCAGGGCGGAGGCGCGCATCAAGTCGCTCGGGCTGGAAGAACGCGCCTCGATTGTCGAAGGCAACGTATTCCATGTGGATCTCAGCCCCGCGACGGTGGTGACCCTGTACTTCATGACCAGCTCCAACGAACGGCTGCGGCCCAACCTGGAGAAATACCTCAAACCGGGCACGCGCGTGATCTCCAACCAGTTTCCGATCAAGGGCTGGAAGCCGGTGACGGTAGAGCACGGCAAGGCCGGGGTGGACTACACCATCTACGTGTACGAAATCGGGCGCGAGAAGTAGAAACCGCTACTTCGCCTTTCCGGCGTTCTCCGCGATGGTCTGTGCCAGGTAGTTGACGATCTTGGCGCTGTTGCGGGCGGTTTCGTAATAAGCGGCTTGCAGGAGCTGATCGCGGCGGTTGAGCAGTGTTTCCTTGATCTGCTGTTGCACGCGCGGATCGTTGAGATCGCGCTGTCCGGCCGGTTCCTTCTCAAACACTTTCAGGATGCGGAAGCCCTCGGGCATATTGATGATGGGTGAGATACCGCCGGGCTGGAGGGAGTCCAGCATCTTGCGCAATTCGGGGCTCAGCTTTTCGAGCTGCGAAGTGGGGATGAAGCCCATGTCGCCGCCATTGGGAGTGGTGCTGGGATCTTCCGAGTAGCTCTGCGCCAGCATGCCGAAATCTTCACCCTGCTGGAGGCGGTGCTGGATGTCCTGGATTTTGGTCTTGGCCTCGGCGGCGTTTTGCGCCTTGCTGTTCTTCAGATTGCGAACGTTGGGGTCGGCATTGGGCGTCACCAGGATCTGCGCCAGGTGGATGGTGGGTTCGGCGGAGTTATAGGCCGCCTTGTTGGCGTTATAGAAGCTGGCGACGTCGGCATCGGTGATGTTGATGTGGGACGTGATTTCCTTGGCGATAAGCTTGTTGACCGTGAGGTCGCGGCGGAACTGGGCTTTGAGGTCGTCCACCGTCATGTGGCGCTCGGCGAGTTTTTTTTCGAACTCTTCCTTGGTGTAAGGCGCCTTCATCTTGTTGATTTCGGCATCGATATCGGCGTCCACCGCGGTCAGGCCCAGCTTTTCAGCGCGCTGCCAATAGATCTCGGTGGTGATGAGCCGGGTGAGGAGGTCGAGCTTCTGGGCCATCACCTGGTCTTCGTTGGTTTCCTCCATCGGCTGAGGATATTGGGTGGCATAGAGCTTTTCGAAGTCCACGGTCTTGATGGGGACGCCGTTGACCTCGGCCACGACGCCGGCTGGTGGCGCGTGCTTGCAGGACACCAGTGTGAGCGCGGCTAAGACCGCGATAAGAACCGCAGAATCACGTTGCATGCGATTCCTCATTGTAACCGGAAGCCGGGCGGAGGGTTGCGGGCCCAGGCGTCGGGGGCGCGCAACACAAAAAGTGGGCGCCAATGCGATTCATCGGCAAAACGGCTTGAACCTGAGCGTATGTGTACGCAAGGCAGGGCGCGCCCATGTGGGGCCAGGCTTTCAGCCTGCCGCCGGCTTTTAGCCGGCGTTCTTCGCGCTTGTGGCGAGACGCCGGGCAGAAGCCCGCTGACCCCACACTCAGGCCAGCGATTCCATTTTTATGGCACACCCCAGGCGTCGGGTAGAATGGTGATTCCATGAGAGCCGGGATCATCGGCACGGGAGCGGTTGCCCACAAGCACGCGCGCGCGCTTCAGAACATCGGCTACCGCGTGACGGCGGTCGCCAACCGCCACGAAGAAGCGGGGCGGGAGTTCGCCGCGCGGTATGGCGCGGCCTTTGCGGGCACCTGGCAGGAAGTCTGCCGCCACCCCGAGGTGGACTTCGTGGACGTGTGCACATTTCCGGAGTTCCGCCTGGAGGTGGTGGAGGAGTGCGCCGGAACCGGGAAGCACGTGATGGTGGAGAAGCCTATCGCGACCAGCCTGGAAACGGCCGGCCGGATGATCGAAACGGCGCGGCGCGGCGGCATCCTGCTGGGCGTAGTCAGCCAGCACCGCTTCGATGACGCCAGCCTCTTCCTGGGCCGGGCCGTGTCCGCGGGCCGCTTGGGCAAGTTGCTCCAGTGCGACTGCTACGTGAAGTGGTTCCGTTCCGCCGAATACTATCGCCGTCCGGCGAAAGGTTCGTGGAAGACCGAAGGCGGCGGCGCGCTGATCGGCCAGGCGATTCACCAGGTGGACCTGCTGCGCTGGCTGGCCGGGCCGGTGGCGGAAGTGGCGGGCATGTGGCAACTGGGCGCGCGCAACGCCATCGAATCCGAAGACGTAGTAAACGCGGTAGTGCGCTACCGGAGCGGCGCCACGGGCGTGTTGCAGGCGGCAACGGCTTTTTGGCCGGGTTACCCGGAGCGGATCGAACTGCACGGCACGAAAGGCTCGGCCGTCATCTCCGGCGACAAGCTGGCTGTGTGGGACGTGGAAGACGATGGCGGCGAGCGAGCGCCGGTAGTGACTCGGGCGGCGTCGGGCGCATCCGATCCGATGGCCATTTCGCTCGAACCCTTCGAGCGCCAGTTCCGCGATTTCGGCGACGCCATCTCGGCCGACCGCAAACCGCTGGTGGCCGGTGAGGAAGGCTACCAGGCGCTCGAAGTGGTGGACGCAGTGTACCGGTCGTGCCGGACGGGGCAGAAGGTGACGTTGTAGGGACGAGCCTTGACTGTGTGGAGCGGTTCCTGCAAGGACATCAGTCGCGGCGAGAACCTGTCAGTTCAGGCAGCCGTGACAAAAACCCGCCCCGGGCGGCGAGTCCGTGGCCTGTTGCGGATGATAATCTCAACGTCCTGGTTGAGCGACGTAAGAAACCGCATCAAGCGCTCCACGGAGAAGCCCTCCAGGCGATATTTTGAGAGAGCGGAGACTTTGGGCTGGTTGATGTTCAACAGCTCCGCTGCCTTTCCCTGCGATAACCCGCGCCGCTGCAGGACGTCATTGATCGCTATCGCCAGACGGACCTTGGTCTGCCGTTCGCCGGCGTCCGCAAAGCCGAGGTCGGTGAATACGTTCCCCGAACTCCGCACGATTTTTCCGCTAAGTTCCGCGCTTGGTTTTGCCATATCGATCCTCATGGTCCTGTCTGGCCAGTCTTAGGCGCTGTAAAACGAGTTCAACATCCGGTTTCGGCGTCTGAATGCCCCTACGCGACTTCTTCTGAAAACAGTGCAACACATATACGGCCCAACGGAAGCGAACGGTATAAACGGCGCGATAGGTGTTTCCGTCGTGGTCCTCCACGACCTCAAGGACTCCGGAACCCGCTCCCTTCCACGGTTTCGCCGAGGGGTGTTTCCCGCCAAATTGAGCGACGCTCAGAGCAGTGCCGATACCATCTTTGACCGCTTCGGGAAACGCCAGCAAGTCCCGTTTCGCACTGCCCACCCAATACAAGGGCTGTTCGCCGCGAGCCGAGCTGCGCATTCAGGTCTTCATCCCAGTTCTAGGATACCATGAACCGGGTGGCCGCGCCGCGCGGACGGGGGCGTCCGGCCCACCCTCTTACTCGAACGTGTACAACAACGTGCCCACAGCCGGTTCGGCAGGGGCGCCGGCAGGGACCGGAACTTCGCCTTCGGCATTGGCGGGGACTTCGCCTTCCGCGTTCACCTGGCGATAGAAGATGCCGGAATCGCCGAGGTAGACTTCCAGATCGGAGGGGCGCGGCAGCGAGCCCTGGATCAGCGCCTCGGAGAGCGGGTCTTCGATGTACTTCTGCAAGGCGCGGCGCAGGGGGCGCGCGCCATAACTGCGATCGCCGCAGGTTTTCTCGAGGACATACTTGGCGGCGTCGGGGCCCAGCCGGATCTTTACCTGCTTGGCCACCAGGTTGACGTTGATCAGATTCACCAGCAGGCCGATGATCTTGAGCAGGTCGTCATCGGTGAGCGAGGTGAACAGGATCACTTCGTCCAGGCGGTTGAGGAACTCGGGATTGAAGGCCTTCTTGACCTCGCTGCGCACCATCTCCTCGATCTTGGTAGGGATGCCTTCGCCCATCGGCGTGGAGAAGCCCAGATGGCCGCGCTTTTCGAGGAAACGCGCACCCAGGTTGGAGGTCATGATGATGATGGTGTTCTTGAAATCGACCTGGTTGCCGAGGCCGTCGGTCAACTGGCCGTCTTCAAAAACCTGCAACAGGATGTTGTAAATGTCGGGGTGAGCCTTTTCGATTTCATCCAGCAGGATGATCGAATAAGGATTGCGCTTGACGCGCTCGGTGAGCTGGCCGCCTTCTTCGTAACCGACGTATCCGGGGGGCGAGCCGATCAGCTTGGAGACCGAGTGCTTCTCCATGTACTCCGACATGTCGAAGCGCACCAGGCTCTTCTCGCTGCCGAACAGGAAGCCGGCCAGCGCGCGGGCGACTTCGGTCTTGCCGACGCCGGTGGGTCCGAGGAAGAGGAACGAACCGGCCGGACGGCTGCTGGATTTCAAACCGGCGCGCGACCGGCGGATGGCGCGGGCCAACGCGGAGATGGCTTTTTCCTGGCTGATGACGCGCTTGTGCAGTTCCTCTTCGATGCGCAGCAGCTTGGTGATTTCCTCCTCTTTGATGGAGGTCATGGGGACGCCGGTCCAGCGCGCCACCACGTCTTCGATATCGTCCTTGGTGACGCAGCCGGTGGAGGAATCGTCCAGGTTGTATTTCTCGCGGAGCTGGCGCATGTTCTCGCGCTCTTTGCGCTCCTCGTCGGAATAGAAGCGGGCCTTTTCGAACTCGTGGTTGGCGATGGCGTTTTCCATGCGGTGCACGATGAACTTGATGCGCTTCTGGATATCGGCAAGGTCGGCGGGCAGGGTGGTTTGGCGCAGCTTGACGCGGGCGCCGGCTTCGTCGATGAGGTCGATGGCCTTGTCCGGCAGGTAGCGGTCGGGGATGTAACGGCTGGAAGTGTAGACGGCGGTTTCGATGGCGTCGTCGGTGTAGGCCACGGCGTGGAACTTCTCGTAGCGGTCTTTGATTCCGAACAGAATCTTGATGGCGTCGGCTTCGGTGGGCGGTGGCACCTTGACGGCCTGGAAGCGGCGCTCGAGCGAGCGGTCCTTCTCGATGGACTTGCGGAACTCCGCGGGCGTGGTGGCGCCGATGCACTGGATCTCGCCGCGGGAGAGCGCCGGTTTCAGAATATTGGCGGCGTCCAGCGATCCTTCGGCGGAGCCCGCGCCCACCAGGGTATGGAGCTCGTCGATGAAGATGATGGCGTTTTGATTCTCCATCAGCTCCTTCATGATGGTCTTGAGGCGTTCTTCGAACTGGCCGCGGTACTTGGTGCCGGCCACAATCAGGGAAAGATCCAGCGCCAGAATGCGCTTGTCGGCGAGGAAAGAGGGCACGTCGCCTTCGGCGATGCGCTGCGCCAGACCTTCCACGATGGCGGTCTTGCCAACGCCCGGCTCGCCAATCAGCACGGGGTTGTTCTTGGTGCGGCGGCAGAGGATCTGAACCACGCGCTCGAGTTCGTAATCGCGCCCCACCAGGGGATCGAGCGTATTGTCCATGGCGGACTGCGTGAGGTCGCGGCTGAACTCCGCCAGCAGGGAACTTTCCTTGGGACGCGCGGAGGCTACTTTTTCGCTCTGCGAACGCTGCAGCTCCTCCCGGATGGTGGTGAGGCGCAGACCCCGTTCGTGCAGAATCTCCGCCGCGAAGCACTTCTCTTCCCGCAGCAGTCCGAGCAGAAGATGCTCGGTGCCGATGTGTTTGTGGCTCAAGCGTTCGGCTTCTTCAGCGCCATAGGCCAGCACGCGCTTGCACTCGTGGCTCAGCGGAAGATCGACCGAGGTGGAGACCTTCTCCCGAATGGTGGTGTGGCCTTCGATCTGTTTGCGGATGGATTCCACAGCGGCGTGGGAACGCAGAAAGCGGTTGGCCAGCGCCTTATCCTCGCGCAACAAGCCGAGCAGCAGGTGTTCGGTTTCGATATAAGGGCTGCCAAACTGGCTGGCCTCATACCGCGCGAAAAAGATCACTCTCCGCGCCTTCTCCGTGTATCGCTCGAACATAGATTGTAAAAGCCCCCTGGACTAAAGATACCCCGGCGCGCTCCCGGGATGCGAACTAAACGGTTCTCCCGGTACCAGCCCGCCTTTTTCCATACTAAGCACGCGGTTGCAGCGCCGCGCGAACGACAAGTTGTGCGTGACTAAAACCGAGGTGAGCCGATGCGAGCGGTGCAGACCCGCCAAGAGTTCGAAGATCATCTCCCCGGTCCGGAAATCCAGATTCCCCGTAGGCTCGTCGGCCAGCAGCACGGACGGGTTTCCCACCAGCGCCCGGGCCAATACGACGCGCTGCTGTTCTCCACCCGACAACTCACCCGCGCGATGCGACGCCCGCGCGCCCAAACCCGTTTCATCCAACCTCGCCAGCGATTCCGAGGCGGCCCGCGCATGCGTCCAGCCCCGAATCAGCAACGGCATCATCACATTTTCCTGCGCCGTGAACTCCGGCAGGAGGTAGTGAATCTGCCAGACAAAACCGATTTCACGATTACGAAAATCCGCTTGAGCCGAGTCTGCGAGACCTGAAATCTCTGTACTTCCGTAGTATATCGTACCGCTGGAAGGCCTGTCCAGACCGCCCAACAGATGCAAAAGAGTGGACTTGCCGGCGCCGGATTCTCCCACCAGACAAAGCATTTCGCCGCGCTCGACATCCAGCGAAAGGCCGGAGAAAATCACCAGGTCGGCGTCGCCGGAGCGGTAGACTTTCGAGAGATCGCGCGCGCGAATGAGGGGCTCGGGCATGCTACCGCTACGATAACGCAATTTGAACGTCCGCCCCCCCCCTGCTCTTCACGCGCGCGCCGAGCCCCCGATGGCTCTATACGACCCACGCGCAGCGACTCCCCCAAAAACATCCTCGGCGGTGTCGTCAACTGCACGTGCGCGGGCTGTATGAGATATGCGGGCTAGACCCAATACTGTTCACTTAAGCCGACGTCGAGGGTCTTCGGCCCGCGAAATTTCATGAAAAAGTGGGGGGAGCCTGGATGCCGCCGGGCGGGCTGGGCAGCACCGGAAGGCCGGCTGAAGCCGGCGGCGGCCAGAATTGGCCGCCCCACTCGGCCGGCGCTTTTTCGACCCTGTCAAGCGCCCTGACAGGCCACAAAAGGCGATGGCCTGTCCCACTTAACTGAACAGTATTGGGGCTAGACCGTAGTTAGTTAACGTTGGTCAACTTGTTCCAGGATGGGCGATCCCATACAGTGATCAAAGACACCAAACGGAAGAGCGAGCGATGATGAACCCGGAAGAGTGCCGGCGGATCCTGGGCGTACCCGCGGATGCCGGCCCCGAGGCCATCCGACAAGCCTATCTCGACTTAGCCCGCGTCTGGCACCCCGACCGGTTTCAATCGGATGAGCACCTGCGGCGAATCGCCGAGAAGCATTTCCAAGATGTCACCCGGGCCTACACCAAGCTGAAGAACTGCCGCCCGGCTCCAGCCGCCGCAGGCGCCGCGCGCACCGCAGGCACCGCGACGGCCACGGCGGTGGAAGAGCCGCCAGGCGCGCCACCGGAACCGGCAGGGGCTCCACCGCCCGCCTTCCGCAAGCCACGGCGGCCGGATTCGCTCGCCCAGACGGCGCTGGTTGCGGCTCTGGTGGCCGCGCCCTTCTTCGCCGCCTTCAAGATCCTCCCGCTGCTGCGGGTTCCGGTGCTCGATATGGATCTGCTCGCGTCGCGCGCCCTCCAGCCGCGCATCCTCGCGCCCTCGCGTGTCATCGACCCCTCGAGCGATGTCCGCAGCGCCGCCGATATGCTCACCGAATGGGCGAACGGCGACCTGATCGATCTTTGGAAACCGGCCGGCACGAGTGCGCCTGAGGCGCGCGTCGCGTCCGACCCCGCTTCGCACATTCGCCCACAGCGCAAGCCGCCGGCCGAGCCCCAGGCGCAGGAAACGGCCACCCCGCCGCCCGCGAGCGGCACCGACCTGCTTCCCGCGGGGCGCGGCGGAGCCGGGGAGTTGCGTCTCTCCAATCACAGCGATCTCGAAGCCATCGTCAAGCTGGTCAGCCGCAACCGCACCACCGTGCGCGCCGTGTATATCGCACCGAACTCCAGCGCGACTATCCATTCCATCGGGATTGGCGTTTACGATCTCCACGTGGATCTGGGCCGCGACCTCGACATGGAACACCTCCGTTTCGGAAGCAGCCGCGCCACTCCCACGCCGCTCGGCCCGTTCCAGTTCGCCGAAATCACGTCCGAAAACGGCGTCTCCGGCAACCGCTACGACATCGTTTTGAATCCCCGCTAACGGATGCGATTCGACGCGGAGTTTGGGACGTCCTCTCTAACAGGGTGCTGAAAAAAGCCGAATCAACACTAGCCGCCGATGAACGCCGATAAACGCAGATTGAAAAGACTTGGTTTATCCGTGTTCATCGGCGTTAATCGGCGGCTCAAAATGCCTTTCTCTGACTTTTTCAGCAGCCTCCTAACGTCCCGGCCCCAAAACAAGATATTGGCTCTGCGAAGCGCCTACGTGCGCGAGTTCGGGCTGGCGAAGTGAGCGAGGGGTAATGCGGGGACAGGCCCCGAAATAACCTGGGTGATTTTTCGGCTTGCCCGGGTGGCTGGGAAGGCTCTCTGAGGATGGTTGCGAGCGTTGCGAATGGCTGGGATTTGATCGGGGCTTGGGGGGACGCCGGCTAAAGCCGGCTGCGGGCAGAATTGCCCGCCCCACCTTGTGGCAAGGGTTCCCGAAGAAAAACCGTCGCGGCCTGCGAACAAATGCATGGATAGTAATACAAAGAAAAAAGGCCGCGGCGGGGGAGCCGCGGCCTGGTGGGAAGATTCAAAGATACGGGACCGTAGTTAGAACTCGTAACTGAGGGCCACCATGGGCACGAAATCCTGCAGGATGCTGCCGAATTTCGTGCCCGGCGCCGGAGCGATCACGTGCGTGGGAAAGGGGGTGATGAAATCGCGGAATTCGGTCCGCAGGTAGAACCGGTGGGCCAAGGTGAACCGCACACCGGCGCCGACGCTGGCCATCGGCTTCAGTTGCTGGGTCTTGGTAAGATAGCCGAACTGGCTGAGCGGTTGGTAGGCTGCCTCGGCTCCGGTGCCGCGGAAGATCTTCATGCCGGCGCCCATCGCCACGAACAACTGGGTGCGGGACCCCTTCTTGTTGGTGTGCAGGATGATGTCGTAATGCAACACGTGGGCGTTGCCCGAGAAGGTGGCCTCCTGGCCGCCGCTCTTAATGTGCAGGTCGTTCTGCAGGTAGGCGTAGTGCAATTCGCCGCTGATGTGGGGGTAAAGGTTTTGTCCGACGAATGCGCCGGCAGCGAGGCCGGTCTGGAAGCCGGTAGTGGCTGAGCCGTACGGGCTCGACACGTTGACGTTGCTCAGGAAGCCGGCGCCGCCCAACCCTCCGAATTCCCACTGCTGTCCAAAGCAGCAGGCGCTCGCCGCCGCCAACAACAAAATCGATACGCCAAATGTTCTCATTGGTTTCTCCTGTTAATTGACGACGCGCACATACAGCGTGGTTGAGCCGCCGCCCTGGTTGATGACCAGGGGAATACTCAGCCCCTGCGTCACCCCGCTGGGGACGGTGGCATTGATCTGGTAGAGCCCCGAGATGTAGCCGGGCACGAGGCCGGCATACAGAAGCGTAAGCGGGCTTCCACCCAAAGTGAGGGTGGGCGCATCAGTGACGTACGAGAGCGGGCTCATGGGGGCGGCCAGTCCGGCATTCACGGCCGGGGAGATGGTGCCCATGCCGGTGAGATAGATCACCAGGGTGTCGCCATAGTGAATGGGATTCGTGGGCGTCACCAGTTGACCGTCGTCGGCCCGGATGACGGTGGCGAGGCCAGTTTCCGGACCCGCGGTACCCGACATGAAGATGCTGGGGGCGGCGCCCTGGCTGGTGAAGTTGAAGTTGTTGCTGATGCCGGCCGGCGTGTGGATCGACATGGTGGCGCTGCCCGCCACGTTGAACGGCAACTGCGCGTTCACCTGGCCGCTGGAAACGAACAGCAGCGGAATGGGTGTCCCGTTGACGGTCAGGCAGGATTCGCCGAGCGCCGTCGGCAGCGGAATCTGGGAGGTGGCGATATTCACCGGGCTCATCAGCGAGCCGTACACGCTGATGAGGCCGCCCGCGGCCACCGCGGCGGAGCCATCGGCGGCGCTAACCACTCTACTGATGACCGGAGGCGCGGTCGCGGCCGCGTAATTGGCGGAGAGCACCGTAAAGCCGGACACCGTCAGGGCGATTACGGTCCCGGCCGACGTCATCGGCGCCACGGTGCGCGTGAAGGTAACAGTGGTAGTGGGAAGAATTGGCGCTTCCGTCATCGGGATGGGGTTCACCGTGCCGGCGAGCGGCGTCGGCAGGTTTTGGATGACGCCCGCGCTCGCGGTGGCCGTGGCTTCCACTTGATAGCCGCCCTGGCCGGTGAAGGCGAAGCCCGAGGTGGTGCCGAGCGACGAACTCATGGTCCCTTGCGGCACCGCGGACGCGTTGAGCACGTTATTGCCGACCACGTAGCTATCGTAGGAGGACGCTGCGTACGCGCCCGAGAGCGATGTGAAATCTTTGCGCGCGACGGTGAACGTGTTGGCGTCGGCGGAATAGAGCATTACGCTGCCATCCGGCGCGGCCATCAGGATGGTCCGGCCATTGGGCGCGGAAGCTAGCACTCCGGTGGCAGAGACGGCATTGGTGAAGACGCCCAGGCTGGCGAGTTTGGCGGAGGTCCGGTTTGTGAGATCGATGGCGTCGATGGCACCCGTGCCCGTGCCCTCATCACGCACCAATACCAGCGTCTCGGCGTTGGACTGCGCCACAGAGCGGCCGTAGTGGCCGCCGGGCAGCACGATCGGCGACACCGGCAGCAGCGTGCCGAGGTCGTATACGGTCACCAGTTGGGAGTCGTTGTGGGTCACCAACAAATACTTCTGGTCGTTGCTCAACGACATTCCGGTCGGGGTGGTCGCGGTGCGGAGCGCCACGATCCGCTGATTAGTCGCGCCATCGTAGACCAATAACTGATTGAGGTCCTGGCGCAGGATATAGAAGCGGTTGCGGGCCGTATCGGGCAGGATGTCGCTGAGCACGCCGGGAACGTCCACGACGGTGCCCCGTTGATTCTGGTCGGGGTTGTTCACCAGCAGCCGGACGGGTTTGGGCACGTTGATGGCGGAGAGCGAACTGAGCGCGAGCGAGACCACGGTGGTGCCCTTGGTCTGGAAAACGTTGGGATCTATCATCACCTGCACGGTGGCGGGGGTGGTGCCCGAGGAAGGCGTAACGGTCACGCCGCTCTGGCTGGGAGTAATGGTGAAATCGGTGTGGCCGCCGCCCGGATCGGTAATCGTCAAGGTCTGGGCCACGGTGGTGCGGTTGCAGAAAGTGGTTTGGATCAGCACGTCTTCCTGTGAGGAAGCCAGGCGGTGATAGCTGTTCAGGGATCCCACCGGCAGCACCATCACGCCGCTATCGGAAACGGCATAGAGAATGGTCGCCGCGGCATTCAGCACCGCACGTCCCACCATGTCTTCGGGGATCAGAATGCGGTCGCGCACCGTAAGATTATCCGCGTCCATGAGGAGAAGTGTCGGCAGGCTGGCGGAGGGCGTCGTGCCTGCCGACGTGGTCGTGGAGGTATATGGTGGGCCAAGTGGCTGGGTTACATCGGGGATTTGAGCGTAGATCAGATTGTTCGTTTGATCGATGGCGTGTCCGGTGACGTTGGTGGAAGTGACCACGTTAGGGTACCGGGCCACAAGAGCGCCACCCGCGAACATGGCCCAACCGATCATCGCGTAAGAGCCGTCGTTGGCTACACTGACGCGGTTGAGCAGGGGCGGCGAAGAAACGTCGATCGTGGCGTTGAGGACTCCGGTGCGCGCGCTGAATTGATAGATCACCTGATTCCCGGTGCCGGCGCCCGCGACGCCCCAAATGGTCTGGTGGTCGCCCGACGTGGTCAGCGCGGTCTGCAGAATCTGGCCCGGGAAAGTGGGCGCAGGCACCGGCAAGGTCAGCGCGAGATTGGCAAAAGTGGTCACCGCGCTCAACACGCCGTTGGTCGGATCCATCGTAAAGAAGCCGGTGGTGGTCACCACCAGGGCCCTGCCCGGCCCGGTGGGTATGCCACCGTAAAACGCCACGCCCAGAGGCGGATCTCCCGTGATGAAGGTTTGGCGCGAGTTGTCGGTCAGATGGATCAGGGTCAGCAGGTTCTGGCTGGGGTCCGGGGGGGTGGTGTTGCCGAAATGCGCGATCAGCAAGTACTGAGCATCGGGTGACAGCGCCAGCGAGCCGGGATGGGGCGAGACGTTGATCGACGTGTGGACGGTATTGTCCGCGGTCGAAAGAACATCGATGCGGTTAGCCGTGAAGTTGGCGATGTAGAGCACACCACGGCCCTGGTCCAGGGCGATATCAGCGGCCTGCCCGCCAATGGCCGCCACCGTTCCGAAACCGGCGGCGGCACAGGGCATGGTGGCACTCGCCAGTGTAGCGAGCGCGATTAGAATTGGGAATCCGTTGCAGCGCATAAGAGTGGCTTCAAACGATTTGATTAAATGCCCGCGGTTCCCCGTAATCAATGATCGAAATAGCTAATAACCAGTGCATTACCAAAGTTAGTCGTGTATTTCCGCGAATTTATGCCTATACTTCACGCGTGGGAAATAGGAAAGCCGCGGTTTCCGACGACCGCTTCCGCGCCCTTCCGGAGCCTTTGGCCATGAAGAATTCTTTGTCGAAACTCGTACCCGTTACCCTATTGATTGTGTTCCTGGCGGCGATGGCGCCCCCCAATCAGGCGCAGGTCCCGACCACTTTGTCTCAAGTGTTTTGTTCGCCGGATGGCCCCCAGTTCATCGTGGACGGCGGCGCGTATGGCCACGCCATGAGCGCGTTCTGGCCGATTGGCAGCAAACACGTTCTGACCATCCCGCAGGGATACGGCGGCATATCTTACAACGCGGGTCTTTCGATACAGTACACCTTCGCGGGCTGGTCATGGACGGGGCCGGGCTCGATTGAGCCGGGGACGTCCGCATTAAACACCATAACGGTCACGGCCGACCCCAGCATCCAGCAATACCTGGCCTCTTTCACCACCCTATACAAATTCGGCATCCAATATTTCTATTGCAGCGATCCCGCCTCCTGCGCGGCGTCCCCCGGCATCATTCTGATGAACGGTACGCCCATTTCATCCGACACGAGTTCCTGGCAAATACCGGGCGCCACCATCACTCTGCAAGCCTTTCCCAACTCCGGTTGGATATTCGCCGGATGGCGGGCGGGCCCAAACCAGGCGATCGTCGGGTTTCAGGATACGATCACGCTGAACGCCCCCATGACGGTCTATCCCATCTTTGTTCCGGCCAAGACCATCAACTTCTCGACTAATCCGGCGAACTTGAAAGTGTATGCGGACGGCGTCCTGCTCGAAACCCCGACCAGCGTGCAATGGGGTGAAACCACCGTCCATAGTATTGCGGCATTTGCGGCCCAAAACGACAACTTATTTCAGCCTTGGGTCTTCACGTCGTGGAGCGACGGGGGAGCGTTGAGCCATGCCTACACGGTGGGCCTTAATCCGTATCCCGAAACCGTTACGGCCAACTACACGCCCGGCGCGCGCGCCAGTTTCACGACGATGCCGGGGGGATTGAATCTCACCGTCGACGGCCTGACGCTGCCGCCACCTTATGACTTCATGTGGGGAATCGGAACTACTCACACGATACAAGCGCCCATGCAACAGACGGACGCGCAGGGCGGCGTCTGGTCATTCTCCAAGTGGGACGATGGCACTACCTCGGCCAGCCGCAGCCTGACGATGCCCGCGGGGTCGCAGGTAATGGGCCTCGGCTTCATAGCCATGTACAGCGGGCAATCGCGCCTGACGGTGAACAGCACGGTAGCCGGGTTGGCGGTGACGGTGAATGGCGCCCCCTGCACAACGCCTTGCAGTCTGTTGCGCCCGCTGGGCACGCAGGTGGATGTGAGCGCCCCCGCATCGGTTCCGCAGGGGGATGCATCGCGCCAGGATTTCCTGGGCTGGTCCATCAACGGAGGTTCCCCGGCTCCTGGCGATTGGGTGGCCGCGCTAAACAATGCCACCGCCACGATCAATGCGACATATCATTTGATGAACCGTTTCACGGCGACGGCCAACCCGGCCGCCGGCGGGCAATGGAGCATCCTGCCCGGTTCGCTCGACGGCTTCTACGATTCGCAGACACAAGTGAGCGTGGCAGTGACGCCGCGGCCCGGCTATAAATTCGCGAACTGGAGCGGCGACCTGGCGGGAACAACGCCATCCGGCACGCTGAACATGACCGTTCCGCGCAACGTGGTGGCGCAACTCAACCCCGTGCCGTACATCTCGTCGCCGGCCCTGAACAACGCCGTTGGCGTCACGCCGCAACAGGCCGTGGCGGCCGGCTCGGTGGCTTCCATCTTCGGCGTTAACCTGGCTTCCACCGCGGCCATCGGACCGGCCAGCCCGCTGGTGCAGACGTTGGCCGGGGCGACGGTGCATATCGGCGCCAATTATCTGCCGCTGTATTTCGCTTCGCCGGCGCAAATCAATCTGCAAGTGCCGCCGGATCTGGCGCCGGGCCAGCAGACCATTACCGTGAGCCCGCAAGGCATGCCGGATGTGAGCGCGAACTTCCTCATTGCGCGCAACGCTCCGGGGCTGTTCTCCATGAATCTGGGCGGCCAGTCCTACGCCCTGGCGCTGCACGCGGACGGAACTCTGGTCACGCCCGACTCCCCGGCCATCAAAGGCGAACTGCTGACGGTCTACGGAACCGGCTTCGGACCCACCGACCACACGCGGCTTTTCGGCTTCCCCGTGCCGGCAACGCCGCCTTACCTGGTAGTGGATCCGGTTTCGGCGCAGGTGGGCGCAAGCACGCTGACGGTGGAAAGCGCCTACGCGCTTCCGGGAAGTATCGGAGTCGATGCCGTGCAGTTCCGCCTGGACAGCACCGTGCCCTCAGGCGCGAACGCCAGCTTCCAACTGGTGGTCAACGGCGTGAACAGCAACACGCTGCTGCTGCCGGTGCAGTAACCGAGCCGCGACCGTCAGGGAGCGGAGTTCGCCGGACGGGCACCGCTCCCTGAGAACCTGTGAAAAAATCGCTTCGACCGCAGGGTTGACAGACGAAAGCGTCTGTCCCACTTTGGTGCGCAAGGGCTTGCGTTTTGGTGGGGCAGGCGCTTTCGCCTGCCAACCGTGCCAACCGCCGCCCGGTGGCGAACGGCGGCGGCATAGTACAAACTCAAATCATGCGCTTATCGCGTGCAGGCTTGCGGGCCGCTTGGCTCGCCATCGCCTGCGCTCTGGCTCCGTTCGCAAACCCCCAGGATTCCGGCCTCAAGCCCAATAGTGAAGCGGTATACCGCGCGCTGCGGGATTCCGGCATCGTCGAGGCCCTGCCGGTTGAAAACATCGTGCTGCGCCGCGACGCCGGCGTCATCACTCTTAAGAGCGGCATGATCGGATTCACGCCGCCGGCCGCGGGCCGCGATACCGTGGCCGTCTTCGTCGGTGAAGGCGAGTTCGCGCTCACCCCGGCCTCCTCCATCGAGAAGGATTACCTCAAGAGCCTCACCGATCAGGACTCCGTAAAAGAAGTGTTCGACCGCGCCTTGTTCTGCTTCACCGACGATACCGGGAAGGAGATCCGCCGCGATGCCAAGGCGCGTCCGGCCGATCCGAAACTGGCGGAGACGCTCCACGAATTCCGCAAGCATTTGCGAACGCGGACCGAAACGCCTCGCTCGCTGTTGGAAGCGCTGCTCGCATCCGAAGACATGGACAACGTGGAAGCCGACCTCCTGACGGACCTCTACAATCCAGCCCACGCCGGTTTCTTCAGCGCTTACCTGCACGGCCACAAACATTCCGACCTGCGCTTTCACCTGAAACCACGCGGTGCATTCACCCAATTGTCCGCGCCGGAAGAAGTGGCGCTAATCAACGTCGATCCGGGAGATGCCCAGGAAGGCATCTGGTATCTCTCCCACCGCGGCGAGGAGATCGAGAAGCACACGGCCAGCTCGGAAGAGGACAACCGGACCGTGGAAGCCGCCAGCTATCGCGTGGAGACGGCTATCGGCAAGAACGATCACTTCGCCGCCCGCACCGCCCTCGATTTCCGCGCCGTCACCGATGGCGACCGGGTGGTCAAGTTCGCACTGCTGCCCAGCTTACGCGTCACGCGCGTCACCTCGGGCGGCCAGGACGTCGCGTTCGTGCAGGAGGACCGCAAGGAGGATGGCAGCTTCTACGTGATTCTGCCGCAGCCGATGCCGCGGGCGAGCAGTCACCAGTTGGTCATCGAATACCAGGGCGACAAGGTGGTCCACAAGGCCGGCGGCGGCAACTTCAGCGTGGGCGCGCGCCAGAGCTGGTATCCCAGCGTCAATTCATTTCGCG
Source organism: Bryobacterales bacterium (assembly GCA_003167255.1). Classification (GTDB taxonomy): domain Bacteria; phylum Acidobacteriota; class Terriglobia; order Bryobacterales; family Bryobacteraceae; genus PALSA-129. The sequence goes on along the minus strand of PMTR01000101.1, from coordinate 60,404 downwards.
ATCACGCGCTCTACCACCTGGTTTTCAAAGTCCCCAAACAGTACACGCTGGTGAGCGTCGGCAAGCTCGACCGCCAGTGGCAGGAGCAGGACCTGGCGTGCAGCGAGTGGTCCTCGGATGTTCCTTTGGCGGTGGCCGGTTTTAACTACGGCGCTTTCACCAGAAAGGATGTGACGGACCCGGAATTGCCGGGCTTCGCCATTGAGGGCTACGCCACAAGCGAAGTGCCCGACTACCTGAAGGGCGCCGAGGGCGGAGCTACCGGCGTGATGACCCCGGCGCGGCTGATCGGCGGGACTCTGGTGGAAACCGAAAACGCCATGCGGATTTACAACGCCTGGTTCGGCAAGTCGGCCTTCTCGCGCATCGCCATCACGCAGCAGCCCGAGTTTAATTTCGGCCAGTCATGGCCTACTTTGGTCTACCTGCCGCTCAGCGCCTATTTGGATTCCACGCAGCGCTGGCAACTGATGGGCCTGCAGAACCGCTTCACGGAGTTCATCGACGAAGTGACGCCTCACGAGGTTTCGCACCAATGGTGGGGGCACATGGTGGGGTGGAGCACCTTCCATGACCAGTGGCTCTCGGAGGGCTTTGCCACTTTTTCCGCCGGGTTGTATTTGCAGCTCACCGAAAAGAGCCCCGACAAATGTCTGAAGTATTGGGAGAACGCCCGGCAGCGCCTCCTGGAGAAGAACGCCTTCGGGCGCCGCGCCAATGACGCCGGCCCCGTCTGGATGGGCCTGCGCCTCGCCAGTATGAAAAATGCGAATGGCTATTCCCACGTGGTTTACCGCAAAGGCGCCTACGTGCTGCACATGCTGCGGCAGTTGATGTACGATTCCAAGCTCGGCGATAAACCGTTCATCGACATGATGCACGATTTCGTGGCACGCCACATGAACGGCAACGCATCCACGGAGAGCTTCCAGCGCGTGGTCGAACAGCACATGAGCCCGTTGATGGACGTCGCCGGGAATCGCAAGATGGACTGGTTTTTCTCCGAATGGGTTTACGGCACGGCCGTGCCGCGCTACAAGTTCGACTACACCGTGACCCCGGCCGAAGATGGCAAGTGGCTATTGAAGGGCCGCCTGACGCAAAGCGAGGTGCCGGCGAATTTCGTGATGCAAGTGCCCATTTATCTCGATTTCGGCGGCCAGGTGGTGCAACTGGGACGCGTGAAGATGGCCGGCAATACCACCGTGGACAGTCTCAATGTGACCCTGCCGAAGCAGCCGAAGCGGGTTCTCATCAATTACTGGCACGACGTGTTGGAGCAATAGCCGGCGCTTTCACGCCAACAGACTGAGGGTCTTTCTCGAGAGTTCGTCGCCCACGTGGGCCAGCTTCAGACTGGCTTCGACATCGCTCCTGGCCTGCAACAGGGAGACCATTCGATCGCTCAAGTTGAGCGAATCCTCGGGTGGCGGCTGGGCTTGCGGCAATGCGGCGCCGGCGATGCTTTGAGCCGATTTTTCCAGCTCTCCCTGGGCCCGGCTCAAGCCTCGTTGCGCGATTGACAGAATGTCCATAGCGAACTTATCGGCCCGGTCCGCAGTTACTTGAGGAAGTCGACTACGGCTTTCAGACAACTCCACGCGTGGGGGGCGATAGTCAAGCCCGGGCTGCTTGACAGACGACAAAAAGCGATCGTCTGTCCCACATCCGCTAGTGCAATCCCGCGGCGCCTTTCACTGAGTCGAGGAGCTTGGCCGGGTCATACCCCGCGCCGTCTTTGAAGACCAGGGTCACCTTGCGGATATCCGCGATGCGCGCGGCCGGGTTGCCGTCAATCACTATCAGATCGGCCTGCTTGCCGGCGGCGATGCTGCCGATGCGGTCCGTCTCTCCCAGGTACTTCGCCCCGTTATAGGTGGCGATGCGGATGGCCTCCACGGGCGTGAAGCCGCCTTCCACCAGCAGCTCGATATTGCGCTGGTCGGCGAAACCGGCCAGGGCTCCGCCGTTGCCGGTGGGATCCGCGCCCGCGATCAGCAGCCCGCCGGCCTTCACAAAGGCGTATTCGAATTGCAGCTCCTTGCGCAGCTCCGCCAGCGCCGGCGCATCCGCTCCGCCGCGCGCCCGGGCGCGCGAGCCCAGGTAGCCGATGGCGGCCTCTTGGGTGACCGCGTCCAGAAAGCGCTGCTCGACGGGCGGGCGATCGCCATCGAAGGCTTCGAAGACCGCGAGCGTCGAGGTGATCGCCACGTTGTGCGCCACCAGGTCGGCAATCATGTCGCGCACCGGGCCGCTCGACAAGTCGAGCTGCGCGATCTCGGCGCGGTTCATGTTGGGGCAGACGTCGGGCTGCTTGCCCGCGTGGAATTCGGTGTCGACCAGCAAGCCATGCTCCAGGTTATCGATCCCGATGGCGGCGGCTTCGCGGAAACCGATGGAGCACAGGTGCCCGGTGACTTTGATGCCGTGCTTGTGGGCTGCGTCGACGGCCGACTGCAGCTCGGCGTGAGTGATGTTCATGTAGGCTTTGAACGAGGTCACGCCCTCGGCCACCCAATACTCCACCGTGCGGACGGCGTCGTCCGGCCCGGTCAACTCGCGCATCTGCGGACCGATACTGCGCGGGCCTTCGAGATACGGTCCGGTGATCCACATTTTGGGACCGGGCATGCGCCCCGTGTCGATCAGCTTTTTGACGTTGAGATCGGTATAAGGTTCGAGACTTCCGGCCGTGCGCGCCGTGGTGACGCCGCTGGCGAGATACAGGCGCGGAAAACTGAAAGCCTGCTCGGTATACAGCGGTACGCCGCCGCCCGACGGGTAAAAGAGGTGCTCGTGCATTCCCACGATTCCGGGAATCACGGTGTGGCCCGTGAGGTCCATCACCTGCGCGCCTTGCGGCGCGGGTGTGGAGGCGGCCGGTCCCACGGTTGCGATCTTGCCGTGCTCGATGACGATGGTCTGGTTTTCGAGCGGCGCCGCGCCCGTGCCGTCGATGACGCGGACGTGCTGGAGCTCGACGACCGGCGCATTCACCGTGACAAAGGGCGCCGTGCCCGGCGTCAAACGGCCCTGCCCCATGGCGAGGGCGGAAAAAAGCAAAAAGCTGAGCGGCTTCATCAGGGATCAATTATATATGGTCCCGGGGGTGTCACCGGGGTGGGGCAGACCCCCTGGTCTGCGCGGGTCCCCCTGGACCCGCATTCCCGCAGTGAACTCAATTCAAGCGCGAAGCAGGTCGGCCAGGGGGCCGACCGCGGACCAGGGGGTCCGCCCCACTGGGCTGCCGATCATTGGATCGTCATCTCCTTCTTGGTTTCCATTTCGGAATTCAGCAGGCGGACCTGGATCGGAAGGCCGCCGACCGATGCGGCCGCCTGCCGCGCTACGCGCTCAAAGCCGGCGAGGGCTTCCGGTTTGTCCCAGAACCCCTCATTGGTAACGAACCAGATCGCCGTGCCGTCGCCTTTGGAAACGACCACGCTGGCGCCGATGTCCGCAAAGAACCCGATGCCCTTGAGCACCCGGCCCAGGCTTTGGGCATCTTCTTCGGTTGCGGAGCCGAAGTAGTAGACCTCGTCCCTGGTCCCGACGAGGACCCTGCCAACGGTCAGTTTCTTGATATGGCCCGCCGAGTCGAGCAGCCGCACCGTGATCGGAAATCCGCCAATCGCAGGGGCGATCCGCCGCCCGATCACCTCATAGCTGGCAATAGTGTCCGGGTGATTCCATGCGCCCTCTTTCACGACGAACGAAACCGACGCGCCGCCAGGCCCTTTTGACAGCAGGACGCTCACGCCCTGATTACTGAAGAAACCGCTCGCCGCAAGCGCCTGGCCGAGCATTCTGGCATCCGCTTCGGTGGCGTAGCCGGTATAGTCCACTTCGTCTCTGGTCCCGATGATGACCTTGCGGTTCTTGTTCGCCTGCGTCCGATAAACTCCGGCGGCGAGCGTCACCAGCAAGGCGAGACCCACGCCCACAGCGAACGCCTGCGTGAGATGGATTGGTTTAATCTCGTCCATCGTTTTTCGCCGGCCCAATCGGTTTTCGTCGGGCTGGTCCGGCGGCCGGCGGTTATTTGCCGGAAACCGCAATGGTCACGCCGGGCTGCGTCGAAACACTGCCCACCTGGACCGACACCGGAACCGCCCCAGCCGTCAGGCCGCTGGGAATCTGCACGTTGACCTGGGTCAGCCCGGCCACGATTCCCGGCGCGCCACCGGCGTATTGCGCCGTCAAGGTCTTGCCGCCGATGGTCACCGTCACGGATGCCGCCACCAGTTCATTGGCGTCTGGAGTCAGTTGGCCGTCCACGCCCGGCGGCTTGGTCTGGCCCGTTCCGGTGAGGAACAGCTCCACGTAGTCTCCCACGTTGAGGGGATGCGCGGCGTTGTTGTATGTGTAAGCGCCGTTCTGAATGTTGATGGCCGCCGCCTGGCCCTTGCCGGAAAGATCGGCCGTGAAGAGAGCCGGCACGGCTGTCGCCAGCGACACCGGGAAGGTTCCGGAAAGATCGCCGTTCGATTTCACGAAGACCTGCACCTGCGATCCGGAAACTTCGTACGGCACGATCGCCGAAATCTGGTTGGCGGAGGCGTAGAGCAGTGGCGCGGCGTAGTTACCAAAATAAACGGTGATGCCGGCCAGGCTCGCCGGCACCTGCCCATTGGTTCCCGGTGTATACTGCACCCCGCCGGCCGGGCCCAAGCCGGTGCCGTAGAGCGCCACAATCTCGCCGCCCGAGACCGGGCCCGCCAGGTTGCTGGCGGCGTTGGCCACCGCGGCGATTTTGATTTGGAATCCGCCCAGCAGCAACTCGCGGACGGCGCTATTGCCGGAGTCGGCAATGTAAAGGTTGCCGTTCGACGCCAGCGTGATGCCCGCAGGGTCATTCATGCTGGCGAACACTCCCACGCCGCCATCGCCCGAGTAGCCTCGCGTGCCGTTGCCCGCGATCGTATTGATGAAGCCGGAAGAGTAGACCTTGCGCACGCGCACGCTGCCATCTGAAATATAGAGGTTGCCCGAAGCGTCCACCGCCACGCCGGTGGGATTGCCCACCATGGCCGAAACAGCCGGCCCGCCGTCGCCCGAGTAACCGGCCAGGCCGTTTCCGGCGACCGTCGAGATGATGCCGCTCGAATTCACCACGCGGACCGCGTTGTTTCCCTTGTCCGCGATGTACACGTTGCCGCCGGCATCGGTGGCCAGGGCCACGGGCGTGGTGAGCTGCGCATTGGCGGCCGCGCCGCCATCGCCTGTGTATCCCGCGAGGCCATTGCCGGCAAGTGTCGTGATGGTGCCGCCGGAGGTGACTTTGCGGATGCGGTTGTTGCTGAAGTCGGCGATATAGAGGTTGCCCGCGCCATCCACCGCCAGGCCCGCCGGGATGTTCAGTTGGGCGCTGGTGGCCGCGCCGCCATCGCCGCCCAAACCTGCCGTGCCGCTGCCGGCCACCGTGTTGATGGTGCCGTTAGTGATTTTGCGCACGCGCGCGTTCTGCGTGTCGGAGATGTAGACGCCGCCGTTCGCGTCCACCGCGATTCCTTGCGGATGGTTTAGTTGTGCGCCGATGGCTGCGCTGCCATCGCCGGCCGAGCCGGCCGTGCCGTTGCCCGCGATGGTCGAGATGACGCCGCCTGCCGTCACCTTGCGCACCACGTTATTGACGGTGTCGGCGATATACAGGTTGGCGGAGGAATCCACAGCCACGGCCTGCGGCGTGTTGAGCTGTGCCGAAGTTGCCTGGCCGCTGTCGCCCGAATAGCTGTAGTTCCCGTTGCCCGCCACCGTGCTGATGTTGCCGCCCGAAGCCAGCTTGCGGATGCGCAGGTTGAGCGAATCGGCGATATAGGCGTTTCCCGAAGAGTCCACCGCAACGCCCGTCGGGAAGCCGAGCAGGGCTTTCGAGCCCGCCGATCCGTCTCCGCCGAATCCGGCCGTGCCAGTGCCGGCGATGGTGCTGATGTTTCCCTTGGAATCGATCTTGCGGATGCGGCTGTCGCCGTTTTCGGCGAAGAAGATGTCCCCACTGGAATCGAGCGCCAGGGCGAAGGGCGTCACCAGACCCGCGAGATTGGCCGCGGCGCCGTCACCGGAGTAGCCGATGGTAGGCCCCGTAGTGGTGCTGACGTTGCCTGCGATGTAGTTGATGTTGCCGTCGGTGGTGATCTTGCGAATCACGGCATTGGCGGAGTCCGCGATATAAACGTTGCCGCTGGTATCCACGGCTACGTCTTCGGGCGTGTGTAATTCCGCTGTGATCGCCGGGCCGGCATCGCCTTTGTAGCTGCCGTAGCTATCGCCCGCGATGGAGTTGATGAGGCCATCGGTAGTGACCTTGCGGATCAGGTTGTCGCCGGTGTCGGCGATATACACGTTGCCGTTGGTATCCGCAGCCACGCCCCCCGGCAGGCGCAGCAGCGCGTTGGTAGCCAGGCCGCCGTCGTTATAAGTGCCGGCCCCGCCGGGACTGGTCAGCCCGGTTCCCGCGAAGGTGTTGATGATGCCCGCCGCGCTCACAATGCGGACGCGGTTGTTCTTCGAATCGGCGATGTACAGGTTGCCGGCTTTGTCCAGCGCCAGGCCCTGCGGCTCATTCAACTGGGCCCGGGTAGCCGGCCCGCCGTCGCCCGAGAAGCCCGGCCGCGAGTTGCCCGCGATTAGCGTCAGGTTCCCGCCGCCGTCCATCTTGAACACACAATTCAAGCTGCTGAAATAGACGTTTCCCGACCCATCCACCATCACCCGGTTCGGCTGCCCGATCGAGGTGCTCGCCGCCGCTGCCGGTGTGGGCGGCGGCGCTCCGCCGGCGACGGTCGAAATCGAGTACTGCTGGGCCAGCGCCACCTGGCTCGCCGCCATCAGCGAGATCCAACACAGCTTTGCAAACGGTTTCGACATTACACGTCCAGTCCTGACAGGGTGAATGAAAGATGAATAACCATAGTAAGACGTTTCGAAGCGCTACAGGAACGGGGAAGCCGCATTTACCGCGTGACCGCCTCAGCTACCGCTTCCGCCACCGCGCCCAGCGCCTGTGCGCAATCTTCACGGGTGGCGTCATAGTGCGTCACCGCGCGCACCTGTCGATCATTAATCGCGTTCATCAGTATGCCGCGCCGTTTCAGTTGCACGCTGAGGGCCGCTGGCGAAACGCCCGTTCCGGTGACGTCGAAGACCACGATGTTGGTCGAGACGGCGCGCGGCTCGACGCCCGGAATGCGCGCCAGTCCTTCGGCCAGGAATCGGGCATTGGCGTGATCGCCGGCCAGCTTTTTGGGAGAGTCTTCAAGCGCCACCAGGCACGCAGCCGCCAGCACTCCCACTTGCCGCATGCCGCCGCCCAACCGCTTGCGGTAGAGACGGCCTTTCGAAATCAGGTGCTTCGGCCCCGCCAGAATCGACCCCGCCGGCGCGCCCAGCCCCTTCGATAGACAGAACATCACGGTGTCGGCCGGCGCGCAGATCTCGCGCACCGGCATCCCCGTGGCCTCAGCCGCGTTGAAGATACGGGCGCCGTCCATGTGCACCTTCAACCCCTGCTCGTGTGCGCCGTCGCAGATTTCGTAAATGGTGTCGATGGGGTAGACCGTGCCGCCCCACATGTTGTGGGTGTTCTCGATCGCGACGAGACCGGTGGGCGCCGAATACGGATTCACCGGCTTGATGAGCCGCTTCACTTCCTCCCAGGAGAGGATGCCGTCGCTGGTCGGGATGGCGCGGACCACGCAGCCGGAAAACCACGCCACCATCGACATCTCGTAATCCAGCAGGTGCGCGCGGGAATCGCAGATCACTTCCTGCCCGTGTTCGGTGAGCAACTTCACCGCGATGGTGTTCCCCATCGTGCCGGTGGGGACGAACAGCGCCGCCTGCTTGCCGGTCACTTCCGCGGCCTGCTCTTCCAGGCGGTTTACCGTTGGATCTTCGCCGTAAACGTCATCGCCAACTTCGGCTTCCATCATGGCGCGCCGCATTTCGGGCGTCGGCTTGGTGACCGTATCGCTGCGCAAATCGATCGTTTTCATGTGGTCAAAAACTCCTGGAACACTTCGTTGGAAAGCATGACGCCGCGTTTCGTGAGGCGCAGAACCCCATCCTCGGTTTCGAGCAAACCGGCATCCACAAAGCGTTGGATGGGCCGTTCGAAGCGAAGCCACTCGTCGGCCGAGGGCTGAATGCCGGCCATCAGGCGCAGGCCGACAAAGAAACGCTCATCCGCGAGCGCGGCCTCCGCTTCCTGACGGTCGCGGCTCGCTGGATTCAGGTACTCCTCGATGGATTCCGGGTTTTGCGTGCGCACGCGTCCGTCGAAGGAATGCGCGTCGGCGCCGAAGCCTGCATAGGGCTCCAGCTTCCAGTACTTCAGGTTGTGCCGCGATTCAAAGCCCGGCCGCGCGAAATTGGAAATCTCGTAACGCGCCATCCCCATCGCCGCGAGGCGCTCCACCGCCGTCTCATAGAAGGTGGCGGTTTCGTCGTCGCTGGGTGTGTCGCCCGCGCCGTAGCGCACCCCGCCGAGCATCTTCTCTTTTCCGAGGCGGCTGTTTTCATCCACCTCCAGCATATAGACCGAGACGTGCGCCGGGGCAAGCCGTTCAATCCAATCCAGCGACTCGCGCCAACTGGCCTCCGTCTGGCCGGAGAGCCCGGCAATCAAATCGATATTGCAGTTGCGGATGCCTGCATCGCTCAACAGGCGGATCTCCCTGTCGACGGTCGCGGCCGTGTGCTTGCGGCCCGTGCGCCGGATCTCTTTTTCGATGAAGGATTGCACCCCGAGGCTGACGCGATTGATACCGGCCTCGGCCCACGATCGCGCTTTTTCGGCGGTGATGGTGCCGGGCGCCGCCTCAATGGTAGCCTCCAGCCACGGCCGTCCCGGGATCAGTTGCAGGAACGAAGCCAATTCCTCCGCGGCCAGAGTGCTGGGCGTGCCGCCGCCGAAGTAAACCGTCTGGGGCGTCCACTCCCAGACGTGCGCGCGAATTTCATCTGCCAGCGCAACCAGATAGCGCTCCTGGAGGGCTGCCGGGAAGACCCCCGATGCGAAGTTGCAGTAGGTGCACTTCTGCGCGCAGAACGGATATGAGACGTAGACTCCCGCCACCTTATTGATTGTAGCGGGCAGCGGCGCGCACCGCGATAGGCGAGCCGTCGATCCATAAAAATTAATCTTTTTGTCTTGAAAACTTTAGTAAATTAATATATAAATTGATTATATTGGATTTTGCGATGACGATCATGGCTACCGACTGGCAGGAACTGACGAAATTGACCGGAGGGCAGCCCATCGTGGTGGAACGGGTTCGGCTGACGGAGAAGGATATCGCCATCGAAGGATGCTTCGAACTGCCGCAACTGGCCCGGTTGAACATGGAAGACCAGGTCTTCATCACGGCCTTCGTGCGCTCCCATGGCTCCATCAAGGAGATGGAACAGGTCTTCGGCGTCAGTTACCCCACCATCAAATCGCGGCTGACGCGCATCGCCAACAGCCTGGAGTTTGTGGAAACGAATCCGAAGCCGTCAAGGACGGATGTTCTGGACCGTCTGCAGCGCGGCGAGATCAGCGCGCAGGATGCCATCAAGGAACTGGAGTCGAGATAGGAGATATACCATGAACGAGAATCGAATGAAGATATTGAACATGCTGGCGCAGGGGCAGATCACCGCCAATGAGGCTGAGCGCCTGATCGCGGCTTTGGAGAACGAGGCGCCGCCAGCGGGTGCGCCGGGCGCGGCCGAGCAGGCGTCCAAGGCCAAGCCGAAGTACGTTCGCGTGGTGGTGACCGATCACAACAAGCATGGAGACCCGGTCAACGTGGACTTCCGCGTGCCTTTGGGGATGCTGCGAGCCGGGGTGAAGTTGACCGGCCTGATTCCCAAGCAGGCGCGCGAGCGCGTGAACGCGGCGCTGCGGCAGGACGGCGTGCCCTTCGATTTGGGCCAGATCACTTCCGACAACCTGGATGAAGTGATCGGCCACCTCGACGATCTCACTGTGGATATCGACGACAAGGGCAAGACCAAGGTCCGCCTCTTCTGCGAGTAACCGCGCCATGAACTCGAGAACCACTCTCCGATGGGCCGGCCTTGTCCTGGCCGGCCTGCTGCTAGTGTTGCCCGCTCCCTGCGCGGAGACCGTGATCCTGGTGCGCCATGCCGAAAAGGCCGCGAGTCCGGCCGAAGATCCACCGCTCACCGCCGAGGGCCGCCAGCGGGCGGAAGCGCTGGCGGCGATGTTGTCAGCCTCCGGCGTGACGTCGATCTACGTGACCGATTACCTTCGCACCCAGCAGACCGCCGAACCACTGGCGTCACTGCTGCATCTGACTCCGCAGCGCATCGACGCCAAGAAAACGCCGGATCTGGTGGCCGCCATCCGCCGGCACAAAGACGGCGTCGTGCTGGTGGTGGGTCACAGCAATACGGTGCCGGAGATTATCGCCGCGCTCGGCGGCCCCGCCGTGAAGATCGAAGACAGCGAATACGATTCCCTGTTTGTCCTGACGATTTCCGGGAAGAACGTCTCGCTGTTACGGCTGCACTATGGCGCCGCGTCCGCGGCGGGTGATCCGGCGATGCGCAAGCAGCCTATGATGGTCCCCAAGAAGAAGTAGGGGCAGCCACGGGACCTGCCTCCTGGCCTCGAAGACCGCTCCCTCACGGTCGCGGCTCGCATACGAGCTGCGCGCGTCAGCAAGCGGTTTTGGATACGTGAACGAACTTCTGAAACCACGGACTTAGTACTTGTCAGGAAATAACCGATTCAGTGGCCCGCGATCGCTCCCTTACGGTCGCGGCTCTGAATGCCCATCGGAGCCGCGACCGTGAGGGAGCGTTTGGAATGGTTGTTTCGGAACGAGCCCTTAGCGCGCGGGCTGGCTCACTACGTGAGTGGCATACTCGTAGGAAATCAGGCGTGTGCCGGATGTCTCGCACCGGACGACCACCTGGTATGTGGGCGGAAAACCGGGCAGACCGGCTGCCTGGAGGCGGCCCCGCAGTTCCCGCATGCGGGCCGGCGAGCAAAAGAACTCCACCGCGGCCTGAACGCCGGCCGAGCCGGATCCGGATAAGACCACAGTGCGCCTGGCCCTCCCCGAGGAGTCCGCGGCGGTGATCACGGAAAACAACCCGTACTGGACCGAAGCCACCGGGTCTCCAGTCGGTTGTGAGACGAACAATATATTCTGCCCAGCCGGCTTTCGCTGGTCGATGACTCCAAACTGCTCGGTGTCGGTGTAATCGATGGTCAGGGCCAGATTTCGCAGCAGCATGGAGGCGGCTCGGCTGTTGGTGCCGGAGCCGATCAGGAACGAATTGCGTCCGCGCAAGGCGGCCGCAGGGGATTCGGATTCGGGGAGAATCTGGTAGGTCCCTCCAAAAGCCGTCCGCATGTTGCTCAAGGTGGCGGCGGCGGCAAGTTCCGCCAGGGGGACGGACAGTTGCGCCGGCTCCATGTATATGGGGGTGCCTGGCTGGAGCGGGCGGTTCGAACCGTAAATCGAATACAGTTGCTCGGGCGCCGGGAAGCGCCATGGGTGCGGCTGGATGTGCGGCCGCACCATCATGTGGAAATTGGTAGCGATGGAGATGAGCAGTTGGTCGCCGGGTTCGGACAGGGGCCCCCAGGCCTCTTTCAGGACTTGAGGGGGACGCTGGCGAGTCAGGAGCCAGCCTCCGGCATAGCCCAGAACCGAGGCAATTACGGCAACCGCGGCCAGTGCCCCGAGCGGGAAGCGCCTGGTTCTTTCGTGGAGTTCCAAAGCCGGTTTAGTTTCCGGGACTGCCGCGGGCACGGCGCGTGTATAGTACGGCACATAGCCGCCGCGGGGAATCTGAATCCGCAAGGCCGTCTGAGACTGCTCGCTGGAGTAGTACTTTTCCAAACGCTGGCGCAATTCGTAGGCCCGGTTGCGGACCGAGGAATCTTCGGTGAGACTAAAGTCCTTGCGGCGGCCCAGGACATCGACGGCGATCTCGTATTCGGTCAAGTTGTCTGAATGGCCGGCCATCTCCCGCTCGCAGATGTAGCGTAACAGTGCCCGAAGCTGTGCCGAACGGGCGAAGGTGTGGCTGTTCAGGGCCGCATCCAGGGCGTCCCGCTTTTCATTTTCCGAAACCGGAGGTTCCGAAGTAAGCATTGAAATTACGAGTAAATTATACCGCTTTCGAACAGTTTGCAAACGTTAGGAAACAGGAGAAACACTTCCCCCAGCGGAGGTGCGGATGTATCAAAGGGTATCTCTTACCAGTTTCTCGCAATGGAGGAAAGTGATGTCCCTGTTGACAACGTTCAAGAGTGCACTGCAAGCCGCCCTCGCAACGGGTTTACTATTGGCTGTCCCGCTGCTGGGACAGGAGTTTCGCGGAACCATCACAGGTACGGTAGTTGACGTTTCCGGCGCCGCGGTGCCAAGAGCCGAGATCGAGGTCCGCAACATCGATACGTCCGCAGCTACCACGGCCCGCACGAACGACGCCGGGGTTTATACCGTTCCATTCCTGCTGCCCGGCACCTACACAATAAAGGCGACGGTTACCGGCTTCAAGCAGGCGGTGCACGAGCACATCGAAGTGCACGCCGGCGATAAAGTCCAAATGGACCTCAAGCTGGAGGTGGGCGCCATCACCGAGAGCGTGAACGTCACGGCGGAAACGGAACAGCTCAGAACCGCTACTGCCTCCATGGGCCAGACCATCAACACCATCGAGGCCAGAGACCTGCCCATCATGGGCCGCAACACGTACATGCTGGCCGACCTGGCCACGGGAATGTATACGGCGCTGAACACCACATCGACGGCGAGTGGATTCGGCCGCCCGTTCGACGGCGCGTCGGCGCAGATGTCGTCGGAAGGCATCGGCAGCCAATACCAGATCATGCTGAACGGCATCCCCAACGCGCCGGAGGAGCGGGCTTCGGCGGCCATCTACGTCGGCTTTGTGCCTTCGCCCGACTCCGTCGAGGAAGTCACGGTGCAGACCCACATGTATGATGCGCAATACGGCCACAGCAGCGGCACGGTGGTCAATGCCGTCCTGAAGGGTGGAACCAACACGCTGCACGGCTCTTTGTACGAGTTTTTCCGCAACGACAAACTGAACGCCAACAGTTTCGCCGGCAACGCGGCCAGGAACGCGCGCGGCGTGATGCGCTGGAACCAGCCGGGATTCGTGATCGACGGGCCGGTGCGCATTCCGAAGATCTATAACGGCAAGGATAAGACTTTCTTCATGTTCAACATGGAGTGGATCCGCAACGCCAGTCCGCTGCCCTATACCGCGTCGTACCCGACGGCGGCAGAGCGCACAGGCGACTTTTCGGGCCTAGTCAACGCCAGCGGCACGCCAGTCCTCATCTACGACCCCTCGAGCTACACCCTCACTAACGGCCAGTACATCCGGCAGCCGTTCCCGAACAACAAAATTCCGAGTACCAGCATCAACAAGATCGGTCAGGCCCTGATCAACGATTATCCGTTGCCCAACCTTGCGGGGACCCTCGGCGGGTTCAACAATTACGTGGTCAGCCCGAACTCGCAGCAGGACAAGTATCACTCGATCTCCTCCCGCGTGGACCACCAGATCAACACCACAAACCGGCTGACCATGATGGGATTCTCCAACGTGCGACACCAGCTCTTTCCCGATTATGGATGGGCGAACCCCGCCGCCAGCCCCGGCTACCTGCACTTTCGCAACAACCACGGAGGCAGCATCGACTGGACCAATACTCTCTCGCCCAACACCGTTCTGGACGTGAAATACGGGTTCATCTTCCATCCCTTCCAGGTCGGGCTCTACGGCGACAACTACGACATCAGCAAGCTGGGATTTACGCCGCAGTTCATCTCGCAGGTGTCGCACGTGAACTACCCCGGCCTGAACATCTCGGGCGGCTACACGGGGACAATCGGCAATGCCGGCACCGGCACCCCCACCACCAGCCAGTACACCACCACCCTCGACCATTCGCTTTCCGGAACCGTCAACAAGACCATCGGCAAACACAGTTTGAAGATGGGCGGCGAGTTGTACGTGATGAAGGCCAACAACAACACTCCCGTATCCAGCATCAATCCCTTCAGCTTCAGCGCCGGGTTCACGCAGCAGAATGCGCTAACCAGCAGCGCCACCGCCGGCAACCCGTTCGCTTCGCTGCTGCTGGGCTGGCCTTCGGGCGGCCAATACAGCGCTACGATCGCGTCGGCATTCCAGCAGATCTATGAAGGGTTCTTCGTGCAGGACGACTGGCGCGTCACCCCCAAGCTGACCCTCAACCTGGGGCTCCGCTGGGAATACGAATCGCCCATGAGCGAACGCTATAACCGCCAGAACGCGGGGTTCGACATCAATGCCACAAACCCGCTGCAGTCGCAAGTACCCGGCCTCACACTGAAAGGCGGCCTGCTGTTCACCAGCAGCAGCCAGCGTCTGCCGTTCAAACGGGACCTGAACAACTTTGGACCCCGCGTCGGCGCGTCGTACCGGCTGTTTAAGGATACGGTGCTGCGCGGCGGTTTCGGCACGAATTATTCCGTCACGTTCCAGACCGGCGGGAACACCGGCTTCAGCGCCAACACCGGCTACGTAACCTCCAACGACGCCGGCCTGACTCCGGCCAACGGCCTGACCACTCCGTTCCCGGGCGGGATCCTTGCGCCCACCGGCAGCACCCTGGGCCTGGCTACGCAGCTCGGACAGGGGTTCTCGTTCGCCGATCCCAACCGCACGATTCCTAAGGTCTACAACTACTCCTTGGCCGTGCAGCAGCAACTGCCCGGGCATACCCTGTTGGAAGTGGCCTTCGCGGGCAACGATGCCACGCAGTTGTCGGTCTCCAAGGCTATCAATTTCCTGCCGCGCTCGTTCTATGTGCTGCCCGGCGGCACCCCTCCGGTACCCAGCACGACGCTGGTGGGGCAGGTGCCGAATCCCATGGCCGGCAAGATCCCCGGATCCAGCCTGAACAACGCCACTGTCGCCTACCAGAGCCTGCAGATTCCGTTCCCCGAATTCGGCGGCGTCACCGAATCCACGCACCCCATTGGGGCGAGTCTTTACAACTCGCTGCAAGTTTCGGTGGAGAAGCGCTTCGCGGGTGGCCTGCAGGGACGGCTCAGCTACACCTGGGATAAGATCATGCAGTCGACCGGATACCTGAACGACCAGGACGATTGGACGATGTTGGCCCGCGTCCAGGCCGGCGAGCCGAGCAAGGTCCTCACCTTGAGCATGACTTACATGCTGCCGATTCTCGCGAACAGCAAGGGCCTCCTGCACAACGTGCTGGGCGGCTGGGAAGCCAATGGCATTATCCGGTATCTCAACGGGTCCCTGGTGAGCGCGCCGGGTGGCGTATTTTCCACCGGTATCAACCCAAAGCTGGCCAACCCGACGTATCAGCAGTGGTTTGACACCTGCACTGTGAGCACCACGGGCGCGCGGCAAAACTGCATCGACGCCAACCAGCCGGTGGCTTTCATCCAGACACCGCTGTACACGCTGCGCACGTTGAGCACTGTGCTGCCCGGCGTCCGCACCGAAGTTCCCACCACCATGGACTTGTCGTTGTTCAAGACGTTCCAGTTCCACGAGAAGGCCAAACTGCAGTTCCGAGCCAACGCCTATAACCTGGCGAACACGCCGATTTTCGGTGGTCCGAACACCACGTCCGGTGTGATCGGCATCGGGCAGGTCAACGATCCGCGTATAGTAGAGCTTGCGCTCAAGCTCAACTTCTGACGCTTCCGGGCAAGCTCCCATGAACCAGCCAAAACCTGACTGCCGCCTGCGCTATGCAGGCGGCCTGGTCCTGGTGGCGGCGCTGGCCGTCCCCATTTTGAGCGCGCCTAACCGCGACGCGTTGCGGGAAGGCTTCCTCCATCCGCCGCCGGAGGCCCGCATGCGTTGTTACTGGTGGTGGCTGAACGGGAACACCACCGAAGCGGCCATCACCAGAGATCTGGAAGAGATGAAGGCCAAGGGCTACGGGGGCGCCATGCTGGTGGATGCCGACGGAAGCGCGCAGCAGCACAACCGCCCCGCGCCGGCGGGCCCCGAATTCGGCAGCCCGCCATGGCGCACGCTCTATAAACACGCCCTGCGCGAGGCCAGCCGGCTGAATCTGGAGTTGAGCCTCAATATCCTGAGCGGATGGAACCTGGGCGGCCCCATGGTGACGCCGGAACAGGGGGCCAAGCTGCTGGTGTGGTCGCGCGTCAGCGTGGAGGGGCCGGCGGACCTGCGGCGTTCCCTGCGCCCACCGGATGCTCCCAACGGCGCGTATCACGATATCGCCGTGCTGGCCTATCCGCTGCGCCACGGCGCGGCGCTCCCGGGCGAGCGGAGGCCCATACGGCAACTCGCCATCAAACGCGCAGCGCAGGAATTCGGCATGTCGATGCCGCCGACCGAGCCGCTGCTGGAAGACTACCCGGCGGTCGAGGGCGAACAAGACGCGTCGCCGGCCGATGTCCGCGACGTGACCTCCGGCCTCGCGCCGGATGGAGAATTCCGGTGGCAAGTGCCGGCTGGAAACTGGGAGATCCTGCGCATGGGGTATGCCGCTTCCGGCGCGAAGGTCTCCACGTCGAGCAACACCTGGCAGGGCCTGGCCATCGACTATCTGGACCGCCGTGAGCTGGAGAATTACTGGCGGCAGGTGGTGGCTCCGCTGCTGGACGACGCCCGCCCCTACATCGGCCGCAGCCTGCGCTACCTGGTGACGGACAGTTGGGAACTGGGCGGCCTGAACTGGACCGGCAAATTCCGCGTGCAGTTCCGCCAGCGCCGCGGCTACGACTTGCTGCCCTACCTGCCCGTGATCGCCGGCCGGATACTCGGTGATCGCCAGACCAGCAACCGGTTTCTGAATGACTTTCGGCGGACGGTGGGCGACCTCATCATCAGCGAGCACTACGTGGCCTTCGCGGAACTGGCAGCGCAGTCGGGGCTTGAGATCCATCCGGAATCGGGCGGACCCCATGGGGCGCCGATAGACGGCCTGGAGACGCTGGGAGTGGGCGCCTTTCCGCAGACCGAATTCTGGGCGCCCTCGGCGGAACACCGCACGCGCGATGACGAGCGCTTTTTCATGAAGGAAGGGTCGAGCGCCGCGCACATTTACGGGAAAACGATTGCGGCCGCGGAGGGTATGACCAGCATCGGGCCGCAATGGGAGGAAGCGCCCGGGACCGGCCTGAAGCAGACCTTTGACCAGGCTCTTTGCGAAGGCCTCAACCGCCTGATCTGGCACACGTTCACGTCGTCTCCCAAGGAGATGGGGCTGCCGGGGCAGGAGTACTTCGCCGGAACTCACCTCAACCCCAACGTCACCTGGTGGAACCAGGCCTCCGCCTTCATCGGCTATATCAACCGCAGCGACTTCCTGCTCCAGCAGGGCCAGCCGGTGGCCGACGTAGTCTACTACTACGGCAACCAGGTCCCCAACTTCGTACGGCTGAAGAGTTCGGACCCGGCCAAGGTGCTTCCCGGATACGACTATGACGTCACCGATGAGAACGTGCTGACCCATCGCATGACGGCGCGCGATGGGCGCATCGCGCTCCCCGAAGGGATGACGTACCGGCTGCTGGTGCTGCCTCGGCGCACGGCGATTTCGTTGGACGCCATCCGCGCGGTGCGGAAACTGGTGGCCGATGGAGCCTCGGTGCTGGGTCCAAAGCCGGTCGAAGCCATCGGTCTGACGGGCGATATGGAAGTCCGCGCGATTGCCGCCGAGGTATGGGACAACTGCGGCCAGGCGGGCGTCAAGCAGCGGCATTTCGGGAAAGGCTCCGTGTACTGCGGGCAGACTACGCGCGAAGTGCTGGCGGCGATGGGCGTCGAGCCGGATCTGGAAGGCGGCAATCAGCTCGACTACGTGCACCGGCAGGCCGGCGGCGCGGACATCTACTTCATTCGCAACACGCGGCCGGAACCTCTATTCGCCGAGGTCACATTGCGTTCCGCCGGCAAGGCCCCGGAACTGTGGCAAGCCGATGGCGGCGGCGTCGCGCCGCAACCGGTCTACAATGCCACGGCGGACGGCCGCACGCGCATGCCTCTATGGCTCGAGCCCAACGGCAGCGTGTTCGTGGTGCTGCGGCAGCCGGCTGGTCCGCACATCTCCAAGGTGTTGTGGAATGGAAGCATTTCGGCGGTGGTCCCCCGGTGGAATCCCGATGGCGCCGTCGATGTGGAAACGCGCGCGGCCGGGCACTACAGCGTAACACTGTCCGGCGGGCAGACCCTGTCGGCGGATGTCGCCGCAGCGGTAGCGCCGGTCGTGGTCGGCGGCCCATGGACTTTGGGCTTCACGCCTGGCTGGGGAGCGCCTGCAAGCGTCAGCCTGGACCGGTTGGCGTCATGGACCGAAAACGCCGATCCGGGAATCCGCTATTACTCGGGAACGGCGCGGTATCGGGCTCGCTTCTCCCTTCCCGCAGACAAGCTGGATGCGGCCCATCCGTGGTACCTGGACCTGGGCGAAGTGCGGGAGATCGCCGAAGTCCGCCTCAATGGCACGGACCTGGGGATTCTGTGGAAGAAGCCGTTCCGGGTGGCCCTGGGAAACGCCGCCCGGCCGGGATGGAACGAGTTGGAGGTCGCCGTGACGAATCTGTGGCCGAACCGGCTGATCGGCGACCAGCGCTTGCCCGCGGAGCAGCGTCTGACGCGCACCAATATCACCAAGTTCACGGCGGATTCTCCGTTGATGCCCTCGGGATTGTTGGGCCCGGTTACCGTGGAAGCAACCCAGGTGGTACGGTTGTCGGCGGCACTGCGGTGACCGGTAGGACAGGCCTCCTGGCCTGTCGCGCCGGGCGCAGCCCGGCAAGCCCGCAAGGGCGAGAGAGGATAGCCCACGGCGTAAGCCGTGTGGAACGAATCCTGAGTCCGCGAGCCCCGGAACGAGGCGTAAGACTCTGTCGCCCGACGCTCACACGCTTCCGATCAAGACGAGACTTCCGGGACCGGCGCCGTGCACTGCCTTCAAAGGAATGGACCGGTCGAACGTGACGAGCCGTCCGTGATTCCGAACTGCCAGGCCAAGCAGATACGCATCCGTGAGAAGCTTGTGTCCGCGGATCATCGACAGCCGGAATAACGACTCATCCAGGAGAAACACGGAATCCTCCCAGAAATGATGGTCCGTGACGGAGCAAAATCTGCGCAGATGGTCGGCCGCTTCGGAAGGAGTCGCTTCCACCGCGTGATAGGCGGGACTACTCAGGATGCGGATACAACCGTTGATCGTCATCGGGCATGTCGCCCAACCGTGTTTTCGGTTCCGGCCCAACCAGTGGTGTGCCTCTTCGTAATTGATGTGGCCAGGATCGAAGAGAGCTATCAGGACATTCACGTCCAAAAGGGCGATACTCAATCCTCGTCTCGCAATCGGTTTACCAGCTCAAGATCAGCTCTGGGAGCGCCAGGAATTGGTTCGAAAAGTGGAACCCCATTGCGCACCCTGGGGCGTGCCTTGGCCTCGAGCGACTTCCGGGCCAGTTCCGAGATGACCCGCCCGAGCGTCACCCCTTGTTGCCGGGCCAACTGCTTGGCGGTGGTGACGAGATCGTCGTCGAGTTCCAGGGTCGTCCGCATACGATCAGCCTAGCACATCAAGCATCAGCTTAGATGATGATTGATGCAGATGTCGCGGCAATGTGAGAAGTTCGTGACGCGCAATTTGTCGCGCAATCACGGAACCCACGCCCGAGCAGAAATCCCTCCTCCAGCAACTCGGCATCAGCCTCCCTGAACACCTCGCACTCAACCGCAAATGTAGTGTAGACTCGGACATCGCCTGAACTGACTCTGAACCACTTAAGTCCGTTTCGGCCGGTTCCGTGACGAACTTGGGTTAACCCAGAAGGACAAAGAGTTCGTCGCCGGATTATTTGGCTCCCCACAAAACCCGGTATAAAACGACCTCTCCTGGGTCAACGTTTGCTGCGGCATGGGCGCGAACCGTCGCAAGTAATTCTCCATGAAAGACTTGCCTGGATGCGGGATGCACGCTGCTCGTTGTCCAGGTCCTCAAGTGCAACCCTCTTCCGAACACGCGTTTGGAGAACCCGAACGGCGCTACATTCTCCGTGATGTTAACCAAGCGGGGAAATTCGGGAGCTACTAGCTTCCGGTGAAACTCGGCATGATCAGACGACCGAAACGAGCTCCATTTTGGCACTGCGATCGCGATCAGGAACCTCACCCATCCGGAATGCCGCAGCATTCGGATTGCGCGAGCCGGCATCGGTAGTCGCTTCGCAATAGTAGAATTTCCGACCGGACACTGGGTCGCGAAGTGCGAATGCATCCGGTAGTTCCTCTGCGCCGGCGACGGCGAGCGCCATGTGACCAGGTCCCGAGCCGTACTCCAGTGAAACCAGACGCACATCGTAGCCTAGCCGCACCAGACACGCTGCTGCAACGATTGCGTGATCTTCGCAGTCGCCGCGGTCTTCGACCATTGTCTCCAGGGGATATTTTGGGTATTCGGGCACGCCCTTGTCCTCACTGTCGAGGGCATAGCTGAATCGCTGGGCGAACGCGAGTACATTATTGATTTCCAAGATTGTGCCAAGTCGATCCTTCTCGGATATCCTCCTTATCTGGGAAGCCGTTTCGCAGACTTCTGGTGTAAGGCCATCTCGAACAAATCGTCCATAGTCACCGACAGCTCTGACGCCGTGCTCCTTGGCCAGAAGCGTTTCGTACCTGGATTTCGAGGCGTCGATGGACACTTCGTAGCTCATCGCTGGCGCATCAAGAGTTCCAGGTTCCTTTCGGAAGAACCACGACATGGTCAACGGAATGACATCTGATGGCGAGGGTGGCTCGGGCCCTGGTGACGGCTCTGGGACTGGTTTTGGTGGAGCAGGCATCGGGAGCGGAAGCGGGTCGTAGTCATCAATAGGATTTGGGCCCGGCGGCGGACCCAGGAGTCCCGCCAGAATCGCGACGGCCGCCCCAAGTGCCTCCACGATTGAACTTGTCCATTGCCCGTGACTGTCAAATGCCGCACCTATCAGCAGTATGATTCCAGCCACCAGGAACCACTGGTAAGGCCACAGCCCGTGCACCCCAACATCAAGATCTGCGAAACCGACACTCTCCCATTCGTCAGCAAATACCAGTAGACGGCGGACTAACCAAAAAACAACGGTCAGCACTGAATAGAGAATGAGCAACAGCGCCAAGTAAAGCAACCCGCGGAGTAGAGATTCGAAAACGCCGGCTTCTGTTCCGGGCGCTCCACCAAGATAGCGAACCAAGTGCTTCGCCGGACTAAGGATTGCACAGAGGAGTATAAACGCTGCCGAGACACGGGCGAATCTCATTTGGGGTCTCCTGGCAGAACGGTGACGCTTCCGCCCACTTTGAGGCAAGCCACCATTCCGGAAACAGATGGCTGCTCTACCGCATCCGGATCGAGCGTAACGATCTTGTCGTGAAGTTGAGTGAGAACATCGGCTGGGCCGTGCCAGGATGTCCGGAGTGGAGCCCGGCCAGCGAGCGCGGTCGATCTGCGATCAAGGTCCCGGACGATTCTGTCCTCGAATCCGAGGTCTTCGTTGCATCGGAACTCCATCAATCCCTGGAGCCCGAAATCGTCTAATCGCGACTGAAGGTACTGCATAGAGAAGTCAACTGCCGCGGCGACCGTTTGCCTTATGCATTCTGTGCCCTCAGGAGGATCAGGCACGAACACTCCGTTAGCTGCCGCCTGGCGCTGCAATGTCGACCATGGCAGGTTGAGGGACTCCAGCAACCTCTGTCTGGATTCCGCTGGAACGATCCACTCCACGTTGACCAAGTCGGTAGCGGTCGTGCCCCCAAACTCTCCGATCATCGATCCGGTGATGTCTGAGGCGCACTGCACCTGGTTCTGGACCTTGCTGATCTCATTGTCGAGGAGGGCCATGAGCCGACTTCGCACCCGGGTCAGCACGAGACTCAGATTCTCCCTCATTTGAGCCTCATATCGACGGATGAGCGCTTCCTGGGCAGTTTTGAGAGCCGAATGGAGATCCTGGTGCGCGCGCTCGAGTAAACGGAAGCCTAAGATTGCCGCGACTATCAGCGTGGATGTGAATCCTAGCCACCCGATCATGTCCCCGAACAGGGCTCGGAAGATATGCCTGATTCCCTCTGCGCCAATACAGCCCAGAAGCACCACGCGGACCCAGACTGCTATCGAATTGGGAGACCTTAGAACCTCCGCGCGGAGTCTCCCAATGGCGGCGTCGATGTCAGCATTCGCGGGCCGCACGATCTCAGGTTGCACTTCGAGCAGATCTCGGGCCGCAGACGCCCAGGAGAGCAGCCTGTCAGGCCCACGTTCGTAGTGGTGCAACTGCCGTATGTCCTCCGTGATCGCTTCTTGAATAGAGGACAGCATTGCGGCCTCTGAGCGCTCGACAGACTCCGCCCATCGTCGGGCTTTGGTGAAATCGAACAGGTCACGGAGCTTCTGGAGGACGGCTATCCAACGACGTCGCGGTACGCGATGGAGTTCTGCGGCCACAATCCCACGGGGTAGTTCGACATGCCAGACTCCGCCATCGTCGATACGGAGCTCGAATGGAGTATCGCCCAACAGCCGACGCCCTAACACCTCGGCACCGACGAGGTCCAGAAGTTTGGTTCGCCGCTGATCGTCGAAAGCGCCAGCCGGCTGAAAACTTGCTAGGTTCTCAAATTGCCGCCCCAGCAGTCCGCAGGCCACGAACCCCGAAAGGGACATTAGCAATTCGCCGCGCCCACTATCCAAGAAGGCACCGCCGATTCTCACAACAGGTGTGCCCGGCACTGCTGGCGTAGCGGTCCGCCCCAACACCCTCGAGCCGAAGTGAGGTTGATCGGCAACTGAGAAAACAAAGACAATCCTCGCGACCGTCGCAACAATGTCGATCTGTGCCCTCGCACCAGCGACCCGGTCCTGCGAGGAAATCGGCACCACAAAATCCCACTTGTACCTAGCAACGGTGTCACTGGCAAGGATCTCGGCGATCTGACCCGCGCCGGCGGCTATGATCGATTGCGTAGTGGGCACACACACCGACTCCAAATCCTTGCGGACCGTATCCACGGATTGGCTCGACCCTTGGTCATTCAGGTCCACGATGTATGCCACGCTCAGACGTGGAGGTTGGCCGACGTCCCTGCCCGGCACCTGATAGCCTGCCTGTTCGAGGGTGTCCAGGTTTCTGTTTGAGAGTAGCAGGGCCGCCGCCTCAGCTGCGTGGGTCCCTTGGTCCGCGCTACACCAGGAGGCTACCGCCCATCGGTGGCCATCTTCCGAGGTCACCAAGAGCTTTCTGAGTTCAGCGATCACCTGTTCGCCCAGCGCACCGATCCCCACCGCAAGCGTGAGATTGGCCACACGTGCTGAGGGAGGTGATGATAAGTCATCAGCACCGATCATTTGAAGTTCCCCTCCGGCGACCCGTTACTCGAGGTTCTTCCGGTAGTCCTTGATGGAATCGCGTTCCAGTTCGATCTGATCGCGCAGCTTGTCGGCCTCGAAATCATCGAGGAATGCCTCATACGCGGAGAGTTGCGCCTTGACCGCAGCCGAGCCGACGGCCTTGACGTATTCGGACAGGGCGGTAAGGATGGCTTCGACCTTCTTCGGATCCTGACCGAGCTTCGAACACGCTTGGGTACGACCTTGGGCGAGCAAGAGTGACTCCTTCGGCTTTCTCTTCTTGAACAGGAAGGTGATGGGGCCCGTATCGTCAGAGATCTTCCGATCGGTGGGTGGACCAAAAACTGTCTGCCATTCCGTATCCATAGGCACCTGATAGGCGCCATCGACCTCGGCTTGGCCGCCATCCAGGTTCATATAATAGTAGTCCCCACGCTTCGCGACGAAGCCGAACGCCATGGCGAGAGCAAAGGACTGCCGCGAGATCTTCTTCTTGTCGGGGAAAAGATCGGGGATATCGGACAACCCCTTGCTCAAGAGCAACGGGAAGGCCTTCTGTTTCACTGTCTGCTCGAACTTCTCTTTCCAGTCCGCTGCGTCGCTCAGATACCACGCACGGGCGCCATGCGTGTAGCGGACCAATTCGATCTCGTATGGAGCCGTCGTCGCGACGAGGTTTGCCGGCGCGGCCACACCGCCTCGGATGGCTTTCGTGTAACGCTGTGCCCACTGACGCACCTCCTGGGGAAAACCGCCAGCACCACCCGTATCAGATGCTTGCGGCACACAGCCTAGTGCAATGAACTGGTCGTATTGCATATTGACCTGCGGCAGCCTGGTGTTCCAGAACGGCTGGCACATGTCAAACAGTTCGCCCAGTTTCACCGCCAAGGAGCCGCGCTCGTCGGCTCTGGAGGAAATGTGCTCTACGACGCTGAGGCTCTTGATCTTCGGGAAGTAAAGATCAGCAGCCCTTTGGCCGAACTCCTTGACTAGGCCCTCCGTTTTCATGGGCAGCAGCCGCATATAGTAAGGCGCGTCGCTGCCAGCAGCGTCTTTGGCCGCCTTCAGTAGCCGCGAAGGGGCGACGCGGTTCGCTTGATAGTACTCCTCCAAGAAGCCCCGGTCGGTGACGTCCATTTCGACAACGAAGTTCGCCGTCTCCCGCCGCCGTTCCACTCGGAGCGTATTCAAGCTGCTGTTGACAGTTCTGCTCAACGTCTCACACGTAGAAACGAAGGTATCCACGGTTTGCTTCCGAGAGCTCGCGAGAGAAATCAGCCCGTCGAACACTTTTATTGCTGCGTTGCGTGCGACGGTCCGCAGTTCGTCGCGAACGATGGCCTGGAAGGCTCCGATCGCCTCTCCCTTTAGCGTGTCGTCCTTACTGCTAACCATAGCCTTGACTCGGCTCATCCCAGACAAGGCGCTCAGGGCTCTATCCATGGCGCCGGTTCGGGCCTTGCTTTCCGTATCCGCCCAGAGCCGATTCTCGCTGATCATCTCGCCTCTGAGAGCAGTCGTCCGTACGACCAGTTCTTCCAGTACCGCAGCCGCGCCGCGCGTTCCCAGCTTCGCGATGCAATCGTTCAAGTAACTGTCGAGCCAATTCCTAACCGGGTACTCCGTGCCGGTCGGCTTGCCGAGATAGAAGGCCAAGTTGTCCGTGACGATCGACTCCGCAACCGGCAGACTCTTCTTGAATGTGTCAAGCTTTTGCCCGATCAGCGTCACGAATTCACGCGGCGATTTGTCCTTTCCGAAGGTCCGGCCGACACCCTCAGTACCCTCACTCATCGGCGTCCGTTTTTGAGGATGCTGCAGCAAGCGATTCAGCACCTGATCGGTAGGTCCCTGCTCGTCCAGTTCGTGCGTTGTCAGGAAAGTCTGCGCCTCTTCGGCTCGCTTCGCAGGGGACAAAGTGGTCTTAAGGAGGTCGTTCTCAACCAACTCACGGAGAGTTGACCACGCGCAAAAGCGCGTAACCGCCTCGATGGGAAAACCCAGTCGAGTATTGGCAAACGTGCTGAAGTTTCTGGGCAACCCTGTTTCTGGGCAACGAGCGACACCCCTCAGGGTGTTCAGGTTACGTTCGACACTGTGGGCATTGACGCTGAACTGAGTGGCATTCTCGTGAAGCAGCAAGCGCGCCACCAGTTCATAGACATCCTCGGTTTGGGAGAAGGTCTTGTGGCTTTCGTTCTTGTAATCAATCAGGTAGCAGAGGTCGAAAAGCTGGCGGCCCGCTGGGAGCGACAGCGTTTCCCCATCGGCACTGATCACTGCTTCGAGACCGAGGTCATCACGCATATCCTGAAGCGCCTGCAGTTCCATCAACGCCGCGTACGCATTAGCGCGCATAATCCTCAGCTGCGACTCGTCGCCCTGGACCTTTTCGTCGAATGCGTCCGGCAGCACGAAAATCCCCACCATCTTGGCGCGGTGCTTGGTCAGAGTTCGAGCTAGGAGGGCGGCGTCCAGATAGGCTCCGCTGCCGGTTCCGCCGGCGAGCGAACAGACGATATAGACGACTGGGTCGGCTACCACGGTCGCCGTCTGACCGGCGGCCTTCAGTTTTGTACTCAAACCGGAGACCAGGCGTTCGACGCGGTTCAAAGCGGTAGTGAACGCCGTCTTGACATTCAACATCGAAGCCAGGAGGGCTACGCGTCCAACCGTGCGCACCTGGCCGCAACCATCCCCTTTCACAGCCTTTTCGTAGTGCCCAGCCGCTAGTTTGCCGGGAATTTGGTCGAGCAGCCAGCGATGGGCTTCTGGCTGGTCAAGCAGAGGTTGGAGTTGATCACCGCCGATGAAACACCGTTCGTTCTGTTCGACAGTCGCCATGCCCGGAGCATTAAGGAATGAAGCTTCGTCCGCGTCAACGCAGACGTAGGCCACGGTGGGAAGTTTCCCGACTCGGTTCAGGATCTTCTGCTTGGCACGGCGGACGCACCCGACTCCGGTGCCGCCAAGGCCGACCAACACTGCGGGCCGGAACTGGACTCCGGTGACATCGCCGGCCTTGGTCGCCGACTTCGTAGGGTCCACGTCTACGGTGAGCCCGATATCGTCCGGCTGTTCCAGCCCTTCAGTCAAGTCGATGTTCGCTGCTTCAGATCCTTGCGTGGTTTCCGTCATGGCGCGTCTCTCTCTTCTGGCCGGGTTGCGGCCATCTTCATTCGGTTCGCGAACCTACTTCTCCCTCGTATTGCAGACTGTGATCGCCCAGTTGAAACTGGTCCCGATCATAAAGCTCAAGCCGGTTCACCGGCTTCCCCCGAAACGTAAGGCCGACCCCGTCGTCAGCCTCAATCACACAGAGGACCTGGCCCTCAACCCGAGCGGCTCTAAGCGTTAGCCCCCGGTCCCCTAGCCCTGCCAGCACCAAGTCACCAGCAGTTGGGCCCACACGGAGCCGCCTCTTCCCTGCGGACGTGATATCGAATGTGCGAGGAGGCTCGCCGGGTCTCCAGTATTGTAGAGTTCCGTGTGGTTGGGGCCGTCGACGTAATAGGACGATGACGACGGCAACGACAGCCAAACCGGCGAGCACCGCCGCCCCGATAATCTGTCTTTCTCGTGCCGCGCGGCGAGAAGCTTCCTCTTGCAGTCGGAGAGCCTCCATTTCCTTCGCGGCAGCCTGGGCACGTCTTTTCCCCTCCTCCTGCCGGCGCATCTGCGCTTCTGCCGCTGTCCTCTGTGCGTTCTCGTCGGGCTGCGCGGCCATCTTCCGCTTCTCCGCGGCCGCTCGCTCCGCAGCTTGGCGCGCCTTTTCGGCCTCGGCTTCACTCAAGATGTCGGCCCGAACCTTATTCAGGTCCGCGGCCGCCGTCCGTACTGGTCGGTAATTCGGAAACCCTGCCGCCCGGAAGGCTTCGTCTACCCCGACGTCAATCTTCGGGCCGAGTTGAACCTGCCACACGAACCACGGCATGCCTTGAAACCGGCGGGCGACGTCGTCCAGATGAACCTCGGCGGCCGACCCTCGAACCGCTGGAGGTGGCTCATTTAGACCGTCCGTCAACAGGACGACGACTTTCGGGTGTTTGCCAGCGCCCTGCGCTTCATCAAGTCGTCTGGCTTCTTCGAGACCCTTCTGAATCGCCGCCGCAGTGTACGTCCAAAGTCCGGGCGCGGTCAAGGCGTCGATCTCTGCGCGCATCGCAGCTTTGTCTTGCTTGTCGTAGATTACTGCCGCGGCCCGGGCTCGCACGTCGGCGTCGTACGGGATGAGGATAACGTTGTCGCCCGGTCCGCACGCCTCCACGAGCTCTTTAAGCGCCCTTTTCACATCAGGGAAGATGTTCTGGCCCCCGGCCTTCCCGACCATAGTCGCCGACGTGTCGACGATGAGGATGAGGTCGATGGGCGTTTTCGGCGGCTCTGCCGGAGAACTTTGCGCGGCGGCCGGCACCAGGCCTATGCACACCCAAATGATAAGCAAAGCGATGAGGAGAGCCCGCTGCTGTATTCCCTGGAAGCCGGTCATTTCGTCAGTCCCTCCCAGAACTTGGTTGCCTTCTCTGCACTCATCATGAAGAGCAATTCGGCGCGGCTACTGACGCCAACATAGGACGCTTCGGAGCCTTCCGGGGGCGCGGGGCCAGAACCTAACGAGTACGCAACCAGGCACTGCTTGCTTGGTTCACTCGGATCAGCTTTGAGCAGGAATACGGTCCCTGCCGGCACGCCGTGCTTGTTCTTCCGGCTGATCAGCACCGAGACGCGCGCCCGACCGTTCACCAAGGAAGGCTCGTCGGTTACACGGCCGACCTTTACGCCGGCGATGTAAACAGCCTCGCCACCGCGAACACCTTCGGCATTTCGAAATTCGACGGTAATTGTTCTGCCGCCGATCCGGTCGCAACCCACCAGGGCCGCGAACGCTACGAAGACTCCGACGATCGCGACCGCTCGATCCTTGGCATGCATAATCGTCTTTCGGGCCGGAAACTGATTGTATTCCAAGGCGTTATCCCAGACAAGCCTCATGTGCTCGTCCGTCTGTTGCCCGGATTCAACTTCCGGCCCTTAATCCTCCCAGTAAGCATTTGACGCCAATCGCACAGCAATGTCGATTCATCTGCGTCGTGCGATCTCTCCGTTCAACCAGATCACCACGCGTGAACACCTCCATTCGCGCATGTGCTAGATTCTTGTGCATGGACCCGGCTTCGCCAGTTGGAAGGGATTTCATAAGGGTATCGAGCGATTCGCTCTTGAATCGCTACTGGCCCAAGATCAAGGCTTGCGTTGAGCCCCTGAGCCAGGAGGAAGTTGATTGGCGCTCCCCCACGGTTTCCCTGCCGAGTATTCGCGACATTCTCCGGCGCCTATCTGAGTCGGTATTTGTGACAATCGCTGCTTGTAGCTCAAGCACGCTGGGGCAATCTCCAGCCTTTTCGTCCGACCACAGCGGTGGCGGGACGCCGAAGGAAACGCTCATCACCGAGATCGAAGCGGAACTCAGAGCGCTCACCGGCATCCTAGAGGGATTGCCCCCGGGGTCCTTGACGAGCAGGCGGAGGATCGGTGCTCGCGAATCGACTCTCATGGAAGTCATCATGGAGTTGAGTTCGGAGTTGGCTGGGGCATATGGCGAGATCAGTCAACTCGCGTCCATGGTCTCTGGTTACAGGTCTTCCTGTAAGCGTTGAGGTCGGCGGAATGGTCGACACCGCGAGTAGAGGGCGCTGTGCGCCGCCGAAGGAAAGGGGCCGATTCCGGAGGGACCTGTCCGGTGTATGATTGTCGATGCTCGTTCGTGGGGCGGTGAGCTTATATCGGGAGAATTCGTGGACAACCTACAAGACGTCATTCGACGAGTTGTTGAGGATCCGGAGCGCAAAACCGACCTTAGGCTCCTGGCTAGAGATCTGGGAGTCGGCTATCGCTCCCTGATGTACTGGATCGGCGGCAACGCTGACCGGCGCTTCCCCAGCGAGTTTATTGTGCCGCTATGTCGGTTGCTCAACAACTACGAAGCCCTGGACCACCTCGAACGACAGGCGGGGCGGCTGGCGTTTCCCATTCCCGAACCGGAGCCAACGGACCGCACTGGCGCCGTCAATGTTAATCGCCTCATGAAAGAAGTTGCTGAGGCCATCGGCAGCCTCTGCGCCACGCTTGAAGACGGAATTGTGGAAGAGAAGGAGGCGCAGGCGACTATCGCTGAACTCGACGACGTCATCCGGCACTGCGCCATGCTTAGGTATTGGCTGCAACAGCAAGCGATTCCCAAGCGCGTAGCCCTGCGACGGCCCCGAGACGCCAAACCTCACGGACAAACTCCGGGCTGACGCGCGACGCCCGCCGACAGAAGGAACGTTGGCCGGCTCGAAGAAGCCAACTGGCCGAACCGTTGACCGCCGAACGCGCATGCAGGGAGGTCTAAGGAGGCACGCCTCCCGCAGCCCCAAAAAAGGTAGCGAGGTGCCCGGAGAAGCGCTACGGGAGACGAGGGTGCACAGCCAGACTGTTTTGTAAATAATACCGGAAGCGCTCAGCGAGGCAGTTCAGTGAATCGACCCCCCAAATCTCGAGGTTCCTTTCACGTGGGCCAGTGTCCTCCTCAACATCTTGCATGAGTCCCTCCGCGTCCCTGGGAGAGAGCGAACAGATGAGCAGCGTCCGCGCGCCATCCCCTCCTATCTGCTTGGCTCGGTGAAGAACTTCGAAAGCCTTGCGCTTCAGAGACGGTTGGTCGGACGATAGCGAGCACGACACGGCAAGCATCTGGTATCCGAGAACGGCAACCACGTCTAGTTCAAAGTCCCGGCGCTGGATGCCGCGCGCCCCCTGCCGAGCGAAATGCACAGATTGGTGGACTACCCAATCGGGATACCCGAGGTCTATGAGCGACCCTTTCAAAGCGCCGAAGGCGAGCAACTCCAGACACTGGTAGTGAAGGAACTGGTGAAGCTTAGGTAGGGTCTGCTCGTTGAGATTCGCAATTCGGAGGGCCATGCCCGTTTCGGATACCCGCCACACTGGATCGCCACCGAAGCAATGCGCCAGGTTCGAGGTGATTTCCCTCCACTCGACGTCCGGAGAGAGCATGATCCAAGGCAGATCTTTCTGCGGCCAGTTATCACGGGGCGGTGGCTGCGGCCAGCGGAGCCAGCCTCTGTCATCCGAACCAGTTTTCCAACATGCATCCCAAGTAGCGGCGAGCCACCTGCCGTAGGCCCTGCGGTTCTCAGAAGGGATCAGCAGTGGGACCATCGCCGCTCCCGCCACCACCACATCCTCATCCGGGTCGGAAACGCCGAAGTGCTGATGGGAGTAGCTCGAATAAAAGGTTGGCGTGAAACCGTTGAGTGAGGCCAACTCGGCAATCCCGAGCGACCAGTTTGGCCGCTCATCCCCCAACTGAAAGTCCGTTCCGCACCCCCACGTCAGAACATCCTCGCCAGAGCTGAGGTAGCTGACTTCGTAGCTGTAGCGCTCGCCGGCGGCATCAACCCCGGAGACGATCGCTTCCATGGCGTGTACGGACAACGCCCGGGACCCACCTGTGTAGTGCAAATGGATGTGAGAGCCAGGCCTCTGAAGGCGGAGCAGATTAGTTACGGCTCGGCGTATAGCCGGGGGATTTGAATGTGGAACCACGAAGGCGGTCCATCGGAGTACACAGCCCGATGGCAACAATGCCTCCTCTGTCAGCTTCGCGATCAATTGACGCTGAACGCGTCCCGCCTCGTCGGTCGTGTCTTGAATGCACAGTGCCGAAAACGAAGGAAGCACCCCGTCCCGTTTGAGGTAGAGCAAACATAGGCGATACGCAGCAACCAGAATTGGAACTTCGCTCAAGCCGACGGTGAGAACGATATGCGTCGACGCCATCATTGATCAAGCATCATAACAAAGTGCTTTTCCTGGCGGTGCAGTCCGGTTGCCGTCGTGTTTTTGCTGCGACTGGACGGCGGCGCTGCTCCCCGCGCTCCTCGCCCCGCAGGGATGGCGTGTCGAAGTTTCCGGTGCGAGGCAGAGAGTGCGGCAGACGGCCAGTTCCCATGGACACCGGTTAAACCCCAACCAGGTCGATGGTCGATGAGAACGAACGGCCCGTACTATCGGGGGGCTGGTGTGAAGCAGACTGTTCACCAGCAGCGTTCACATTGAACACGCTGATTGAATTCCCCCACAGGGCGACGCCAGCCCATAATCATAGCCAGGAGGTACAAATGATGACGAGGATGCTCGCGGCGGTCGGACTCCTGCGCAGGACGCCCCACTCCCGCGTCCCAACAGCCTACAGGCTGGGCGGCCCACGGGGCCCGGCGCGCGACGTGCTTGTGGTATCGTATGCCGGGAGCGTCGTGGTTTCGAAACTCGTGAGGCGACCCGCGTCTGCCCATGTTCAGAGCCAACAAAGGTACTGATTGCGATGAATTCACATAGGCCTAAGACTATAGCAGTTCGTGCTGCGCATGGAATTGACACGGAGTTCGGTTCGCTCGCGCAACCGATCCATCAAACGTCCACGTTCGCCTACCGTGCCGTGAACGAACCTGGTCCGCACGACTACAGCCGGACTAGCAATCCGACCCGAGCGGCGCTGGAGTCCTGCCTGGCGGCTCTGGAGGGCGGCAGTTTCGGCTTCGCATTCGCCTCTGGGATGGCCGCCGAAACGACCCTACTCTCCGCTTTCGGTGGGGGCGACCATATAATCTTCCATCGCGATCTCTACAGCGGAACGCACCGCTTACTCACCGCAGTTTTAGCGAACAAGAATATTCTGTTTGACTTTGTCGATTTGAGTGACCTCGACGCCATCAGAGCGGCGGTGCGACCCACTACAAAAGCGATATGGATTGAATCTCCAACCAACCCGTGCATGCGTGTGGTCGATTTAGAGGCGATCGCTGGAGTCGCCAAAGAACACGGCCTACTCACCATGTGCGATAACACCTTCGCGTCACCCTACTTCCAGCGCCCTTTGGACTACGGGATAGACGTCGTAGTCCACTCCACAACGAAATACCTGAATGGCCATTCGGATGTCATTGGAGGTGCACTCGTTCTAAATGATCCGGAGTTCGCGAAGAGAATCGCCTTTCTTCAGAACGCGATGGGTGCTGTGGCGGCGCCATTCGACTGCTTCCTCGTGCTGCGCGGTATTAAGACGTTGCCGGTGCGAATGGAAGAGCACAATAGCAACGCTTTGACGATCGCAAAATGGCTTCAGCAACATGCCAAGGTCTCAGAGGTCCTCCATCCTGGACTTGAGAGCCATCCTCAATACGACTTGGCTCGCAAGCAAATGAGTGGGTATGGGGGGACATTTTCATTCCGTGTCCGGGGTGCCCAAGACGAAGCCTTTCGATTCCTCGGTGCCCTCAAGTTGTTCACTATTGCGCAGTCTCTCGGCGGAGTGCAATCACTCATCGCCCACCCCGTTACGATGACGCACAAATGGCTCCCACCTGAGATGAGACAGGACATGGGCATCACCGAGGAGTTGATCCGGATCTCGGTTGGCCTTGAAGACGTCGAGGACCTCCGGTCGGATCTCGATGCTGGCCTCGCGGAAGTGTGACGGTACGCGTCCAACGCCCTCCGCATCGCGGGGTTGGAGAGCGGCGTTGCTGGTCAACCATGGTTGCCCGCGTTCGGAACGGGGCGGAAGTAAGTTAGGGACCTTCACTATATGCATGGCATAACCGGGATTGATCATCCCGTCATCGCGGTCCGCGATCTGGCCGGTGCACGGCTAACCTATCAGCGGCTAGGATTCACGATCTCAGGCAGGGGAACTCACCTGGAATGGGGCACTGGCAATTTCTGCGTCATGCTCGCACGTGGCTATCTCGAACTAGTGGGAGTCGTCGACGCCAGCCGCTACACCCATGGCCTCGACGAATACTTGAGAACGCGAGAAGGGCTCGCGGGTGTAGCGTTCGGAACGGACGATGCAGATGCGACTTTTCACAGCCTTGTGGCAGCGGGCGTCGGCGTGGAGTCGCCTCGGGAGGTGAAGCGAAATCTAGAGACTCCAGCCGGAATCCGCCAACCGCGGTTTAGCGTCTGCTTTCTGGATAGATCCCGAACTCCGGGCTTACCTTCGACGGCAATTTGCCAGCATCTCACACCAGAACTATTGCAGCATGCAGATTGGGGCGAGCACCGAAATGGAACTATTGATTTGGTGTCGATCAATCTACCATTGTCCAACTTTGAAGCGGCGATCGAGTCGTACCGAACGGTGTTCGGCGAAGAGTCCCTCCGCAGAGCACCTCTTTCCGCAGAGATCCGACTGGGGAGTGGCGCGGTGATCCACCTGGCATCACGGTGCGGCGCAGAGGTATTGACGCTGGCCGTGAAAGATATCGCGTCCGCTCGCAGGTCCATGAAGGAATCCGGTGTTCCGTTCACGACGCCGGCGAGCAACGCCCTGCTGGTGCCGCCGGAGTATGCATGCGGTGTAGCCATCAACTTCGTGGAGCAAACAAAATCCAGTTGATCGAGACGACAGCGCAAGAAAAACCGGTTGGTAGGAAATTCGATGCAATTCGTAGCGAACAGAACAAGCTCACGCCGTGATCAGGCGGTTTGCTGCCCTTTCACGGACGGGTGTGGACGGGTGATACAATGCAGCGTACTCTAAAGTACACAGGAGGCTCTGTGGAAGATCCGGCTCCCAGCCATCAAGTCCCGTCCACACGCGCGGCCGCGCCTGGTGGAAGTGGGACGGCCGTGGTGCAGGCCAAGCCGGCGGATGCCGGGCATCATGAGCCGGGAACACAGTGGACCATCGACTCCCTCGTTTCGTTGTTCGACAGCACGCGCGAGGAGGTGCGTTCCTTTCGGTCACAGCTCTACGGTAGCGTTGCTGCGGCCTTTCTCTTGCCAGCCGCGACACTCGCCGTTCAGTTCCGTGACTATTTTAAGGTCTTGGGCGGGGTTGCGGCCATAGTCTCCACGACCTGTTGGGCCATCGGGATCGCTGTGCTTGCAGGCGGCCTTTGGAGGCTGCATCCGAAGCTGGACGGAGACGATAGCGTCAAGGATGAGTCTGACATCCTAATGCTCGTTCGAATGTCATTACACCCACCGACTGAATTCGAAGACCCGCTTAGCCTCTTGACAAAAAGCACACTCGCCGAGTGTAAGGTCTTAGACGGAGTGCGGGTCGCGGCCCATTGGTTCACGGGGGCAACCTTCTTGTTTTTTCTGGCGATTGCAATTGAGTTTTTGAGCTTCATCTGGTGGGGATATTGGAACGATAAGGTGTGTCCATGAGTCATCGCGTGTGTTTTGTTGATCGCTCTCTTGTCGGTGATACCGGGTGGAATGCGGATTCTGAAGTCGTTCGTATGAATGCATTCGCGCAAATCCAGCAGCACCTGCCGGCGATGCCGTTTCCTGGCCCAGGGCCGGAGCCGTTTTTTTGGTTTGTCTGGATCTGGCGCCCCCCAGGGTCTCGCAAGGAGGCTCACAAATTTGCTAGCCAGTGCGTCAGGCAGATCCTAAGGCAACTAACCGCCGAGCAAGAAAGGTATAGCGGGAAGACTCCGGAAGCGAATCTACTGCAGAATCACGACCTGAGGACGATCTGCTACGTGCTATATATATGACTAATTTCGTGTTAGGGGAAAGGGGCAAGGCCTTTCTCCGAGACTTCTTTTCTCCAGTCCGGGAAGGCCAAGGTAGTGATCCCGTCGCCGTTGATCCCGTCGCTTACTTTGAGGAGACATTCGTAGCCCCCGCAGATCTGCCGATGGCAATTCAGGCAATCGGCTGCCAGCCTTCACAAACGCGGTTGATAGTTATCGATGGCCACCCAAGAATTGGGAAAACATGGTTTGCAATTGCCGCAATTGCGCGGGTTCTGGACGAGCAGCCATCACTGCTCGCCTGGGACGGTGGGGTTGACTCACGAAAGCTGTTCCCTGCTGTCGGGCCATCGCAGAGTGTGTATGATGCGATTTCAAAGGTCGAGCAGACGGTTCATTCTAGCGCTGCACGCTTGATTCTTCTCGATGACCTATTTGGAACTGTAACGCTTCGCGAACTCGCCAGCGATGAGAGGGGTCTCAATCGTCTGGGCGCTTTCTTCGATGTCGACGGAGGTCACGAAGAGAGCCTTCGGCACCGGTTGCCAGAAGGAACCACGGTCATCATAACGGGCCGCGCGGTGTTGCTTACTGCAGCCGAAATCGTCCTTGGACGCCGCATACGCTCCAGTACCGCTCTCAGGCTATCTCGTGGGTTATTCCGACGCCAGGACGGGTCCATTGGCGGGAGCTTCGAGGGACCAGAGCTTGATGATATTCTTCGCCGAAATGCGAAGTTTGTAGCGCAAGGTCACCGACTGCCAGAGATGACAGCCCTAGCACCGACTGCGCCGGCGAGTTTCGCCAGTGACCCAAGAGTGCCCAGGGTCTTGTTTAGGCCCGAGTTTGATGCTCTCGCGTCCGTCGTGAATTACTGGAGCTGGGCGGCACGACAGATGGGTGGGGGCGACCATACAGCAAGGCTGTCCGCAATCTCTCGCGCCTACGTGTTAGAGCTTGCCGCCGGTCTTGTTTTCCTGGGACCAACGGGCTATCGGGCACTGGGCGTCGGAGATGTTGCGGGGGCATTGTCCCAAGACCTGTACGTCATGCACGAACGTGGGCTTGGTGAGTTTGGTCGCGTCGCGAACGAAGTTTACGTCGCGGCCCTCCGACATCACTTTCGGAGCGCGGATAACGTTGAGACAGCCGTCCGCGCTATCCGGCGAGTTGTTGACGCCGACAAGCTTGGAATTGCGGCGCGGGGACTCCTCGAGTTGACATTGTCCCAAATCGACATCGGACTGGCAGTTGCAGGTGAGATTGGTCTCGATGACGAAATGCATGATTTGAGGGACATACCTCAGGAGCTGATCGACCTTATACGCGACTGCCCGGATCCCCTTCTCCAGTTGGAGTTGACCGGCCACCTCCCTTTGCCTCTCCGTGCGGAAGTAGTTCGGAATCCGGGATTTTGCTCCGCTGTCGGCTGGGCCGTCGTCAAATTGCCCGCGTTCAGTTTCGCGGCGGCCGAGGGAGTGATCTGTTGGGTACTCGACGAATTAAGGACCGCATTTCTGCAATGGGCAGAGTTGCCGCCGAGCGAAGCGGACGCCCTTCTTGCATCTTACTCCACGCTCCTTCACTGGGCCGTTGTCATGGAGACGGAAACAGAAAAGGGAGGTGTCGAGCCGCGATTCAGCGAGCATTTGCAGAAATTGAATTTTCTCGACAGACTAGGCCGGTTTGTTGATACGTTAGACGGGGACGCGGCTCGTCAGGCGCGAATGGTGCTAGACGACGAACTTATCTGGGCGTGCACGGCATTACCCAGCAAAGTCTTGCCGAAACATAGACTGGTATCCAAGCTTTCTGACGTGCTCGTCTATGAGGCAGCCAGCGCGACGGACCTCGACGCGTGGACGGTTGCGAATCGTGTGTTCACGATTTCATGGCACAACGATCAAAACGGTGCCGGCCTGGCCGACATTCTGGAAACATGGCGCGGTCGTTGGTGTGCGAGGGGCAAGGCGGTCATCAAGGAGGACGCACGGCTGATCGATGCGAACTTGAAGTATCACTGGTGGCATTTCCTCACGCAGCGTGGAGTATGGATGCGCGATTGGTGCGTTACGGAAGCGGACCCGCTCCGACTCGAAAGGACTCGCCCTGCATCGGGAAGCCGGAACGCCGAAGACAACCGGGACTTTTATGAGGTAGTTCAATGTGCTCTGTCATCTCCCCAGGAAGAAGACCGGCACCAAAGGTTCCGGGATTGTCTCATGCTTGTGGGCACACGCTCATCGCGGTTTCCGAGAAATTGTGGCCCCACGGAACTCTTCAAAGAGGCCGAGTGCGTTCGTGAGCTCGGCTCAGCGGCGTTGGAGGCCATATTCGAGCTATCTAGGGAAAACTACCTCATGGTCGCCGCCGCTTTTGAGGGTGACACTCCGGTCAGCACTGGGACAGCCCCCGATGTGTCCGATTCATTCCGGAAGTGGTGCCGTGAACTATGTCGAAGTCAGGACCAACAGATGATGGAAGGAGCATGGCGAACCTACCATTCTGAATTGGAAGACGTAACGCATTTGGACGTATTGCCGAACCATTGGAACGAAGTGCTACCGGAGGGGTGGTGACAAAGGCCCATTGTTCGAGATGGCTTCGAGAATCCGGCACAGAGGCTTACCATGAGGGTTGGCTTCTTCGTCGATAGCGCTTGAGATGGCCGAAACTGCTTTGCACTATGACTGCGCACCTGACGATCGACAACCTCGCAAAACGGTACGCATCCACGACGGCCCTTGACGAGGTCAGCTTCGAGGTCGAGCCTGGTGAGCTGAAGGTACTTCTCGGGCCAAGCGGATCGGGCAAGAGCACAGTTCTGAAAGCTGTGGCGGGCTTGATTTCACCGACCAGGGGCCGAGTGCTCGTGCGAGGCAAGGATATTACGGACATACCAATCCACCGCCGTAACATCGGTTTGGTCATGCAGGGCTACTCGCTCTTTCCGCATATGACTGCTTATGAGAATGTGGCGTTTCCGCTGCGTACACCGATGCATCGATGCGGACAGCGGGATTTGCACGAACGCGTTGTACGAATGTTTGAGCTGACTGGACTTGCGGGATTGGAGAGCCAGAGACCAGCAGAGTTGAGCGGGGGCCAACAACAGCGGGTTGCGCTGGCGAGAGCCTTGGTTTTCAGCCCGGAAGTACTCCTGCTTGACGAGCCTTTGGCTGCCCTCGATCGTGAACTCCGAGAGCGCATGCAAGAGGAGATCCGGC
This sequence comes from Bryobacterales bacterium, assembly GCA_003167255.1. GTDB lineage: Bacteria > Acidobacteriota > Terriglobia > Bryobacterales > Bryobacteraceae > PALSA-129. Next base: position 22,203 of record PMTR01000101.1, on the reverse strand, counting down.
GCATTCACAGAACCCTGGGCATGACGATCATCTATGTGACTCATGACCAGTCTGAGGCGATGAAAGTCGCTGACCGTATCGTTGTTCTCAACCGAGGCCGGGTTGCGCAAGAGGGTTCGGCAGTCCAGTTGTACGAATCGCCGATCGACGAGTTCGTGGCCCATTTTCTCGGTGGCGCGAACTTCGTGACGGGAACGGTAACCTCGATCCGCAACGGCCATCTCAATGTGGAAGTGGGTGACGTCGAATTGCGGGTCCCATCTGTTGACGGCCTCCGCCCAGAGACGCAGGTTACGCTAATGGTCCGTCCAGAGAGAGTTCAGGTTGGAGTTCCCGATGCTGGTTCCAACCATCTTCCTGGGACCGTTGTTGATTCGACGTATTTAGGAAGCGCGCTCCAAACAATCGTCTCGTTGAGCGATGGCACGGTTTGGAAGTCAAACGTGACGCCTGCCAGATCCCGCGTGCAGGCAGGCGCGCCAACGCACCTTCATTGGCGGATCGAAGACACGCGCGTGTTGGCCGCGCAACAGACGCCAACCAATACTCCCTTGGAGGCATCAAATGAGCCGTAAGACGTCTAGCCCTCAGCTACAGATTGCTTTATTTCTGCTCGTTGCATTGTTATGCTGCACGGCAGCATGCAATCATCCGCAAAACCAGACCGCAGCGATGCGGGAACTCACCGTTTGCTCTTACGGCGGGTCCTTCCAGGAGGCGCAGCGGAAAGCCTTCTATGAGCCGTTTGAGAAAGAGACCGGAATCAAGGTCCATGAGGCGCAATGGTCGGGCGAGTACGCGAAGCTAAAGGCGATGGTTGATGCCGGGTCGCCGGCTTGGGACCTCGTCAATGGCGCGGAGTCTTCGACCATCATTCGCGGAGCACGGGAGGGCATCCTCGCGGCAATCGATTACTCGGGAATCGACAAAGCTAAGTTCTATCCCGGGGCTTTGACCGACTACTCAGTTGCCTTCGATTTTTACTCAACAGTGTTGGCCTACAGCAGCCAGACCTACCCTGTTGGGAAGCCCCACCCCGCAAGTTGGGCGGATTTCTGGAACACGAAGCGATTCCCCGGCGGGCGCTCGCTGAGGAAAGACCCTCGAACCACTCTTGAATTTGCGCTTCTGGCTGACGGTGTGGCCATGGATAAGCTCTATCCCCTTGATGTCGATCGGGCCTTCCGGAGCCTCGACAAACTCGCTCCCTCCGTTACCGTGTGGTGGTCGTCGGGCCACCAACCGGCACAACTGCTAGCCGACAAGGAGGTTGCCTTTGTCTCCGCGTTTAACGGTCGGATCTGGACCGCCGCGACGCAGGACAAGATGCCCCTGGAAGTCGAATGGAGCCAGGGTGCACTTGATACTGATTCATGGATCATTCCAAAAGGCGCCAAGCACTACAAAGAGGCGATGGACTTCGTTAGGTATACGTGCAGACCTGACGTCCAGTTGCGGCTCACAAAGTACATTAACTATGGCCCAACGATGCCGGAAGCCTATGCTAATCTGGATGCGGCTACGCGGGCTATTCTCCCAACTTCGCCGGAGAACCGCCCCAAGCAATTCGTCTTTGACGCGCAGTGGTGGGCCGACAACGAAGCTGTAGTTGTCGAGCGGTGGAACAAATGGCTCGTTGGACGATGACGCGATGATGTGGAGTGCAGGTCGGCCGCTACTGGGTTAATTTCGAAGAGGATCCGATTGCCGTCAATCGAAACTCAGCCCCACGCGTCTCGTCGCACCGCGGCGGCAGTCGCGTTCGCCCGTAAGTCTCGCGGCGGCTTGCTATTGCTTCTGCCAGCGCTCGGATACCTTTGCCTCTTCTTCTTCCTGCCTCTTGTATTTCTCCTCCTCCAAAGCGCGCTTACGCCGGACAACTACCTTCGCGTCTTTCGTGAGTCCGTCTATCTCGACGTGATGTACAGGACTGCGAGAATGTCATTGGCCGTTACGGGGGTTTGTCTGGTTTTGGGCTATCCATTTGCGTACTTTATGTCGACAGCCTCGGAACGAATGGTCAATGTGGCGGTGGGAGTCGTCATATTGCCGTTTTGGACAAGCATCCTCGTGCGCAGCTATGCCTGGCTGGTTCTTCTTCAGAGAGAGGGTATTGTGAACAAGGTGCTCCTGAACCTGAAACTGATAGACCATCCGCTCAAACTCGTGTACAACTTAAATGGAGTGATATGCGGCATCAGCTACATAATGCTTCCATACATGATCTTGGTGTTGTATGCGAGCATGCGGAATATTGATTTGCAATTGCTTGTCGTGGCTCGCAGTCTTGGGGCCACGCGGCTGAGAGCGTTTTATCGCATCTTCGTTCCACTCACTGCCAGCGGTGTGATGGCAGGGTGCTCGTTAGTGTTCATCCTTTCGTTCGGTTATTTCATAACGCCCGCGTTGCTCGGTGGCCGCGAACAGACCACCTTCTCCATGCTGATTGACATCCAGATGAATCAATTACTCGACTGGAGATTCGGGGCAACCCTTTCCGCTGTACTCTTGCTAGTGATTATGCTCTTGGTGGTCGCCGTGCGTCGCATCGTTAGAGTGGAAAGATCAGTCCAATGGATACAGTAGGCAGAGAGGAGATGACAAGGCCGGGCCTGTTCACAAAGGCGGCCGTAGCCGCCGTCACGGCCTTCCTGGTCGCTCCGATTCTTGTCATTTCGGTACTTTCGTTCAGCGCAAGCCGATACCTGAAGTTTCCACCGCCCGGGTACTCTCTAAGGTGGTACCAGAACCTCATTGAGGATTCGAGTTGGCGGCTGGCTCTGTTAACGAGCGTCGAAGTTGCCATACCGGTTACGCTGTTGGCCACATTCCTCGGCACTGCCGCCGCCGTTGGGCTCGCGCGCTCTCAGAGTCGGGCGAAGGAAGTGCTGCTCTCATTGACACTGACGCCAATGATCGTTCCATCGATCGTCACAGCCGTCGCTGCATTTCTTTGGTTTGCGCCAGTACATTTGATTGAAACGCGGATTGCCCTCGTCCTTTCACACACAGCGATTGCGATCCCGCTTGTCGTATTAAGCGTATCGGCTAGTCTTCAGGGAGTTGAACACTCATTGGAGTTGTGCGCTCGATCTTTAGGAGCCACTCCATTTTTGGCCTTTCGCAAGATTACGCTGCCCCAAATACGCTCGGGCATCCTGGGAGGCAGTCTCTTTGCCTTCATTACCTCGTTCGATGAACCCATTATAGCGCTTTTCATCGCCGGCACCAGAACGGTAACGCTCCCGAAGAGGATGTGGGATGGCATTCGATACGAGATCGACCCGACGGTCTCTGCGGTGTCAACCTTGATTGTGCTGTTCACCTCGATTCTGGTAGTCTTAGCGTTTCGGTTCTCGCCGAGAAGAACCGGCATGCCCGCCGGAGAGCAGAACTCCGAAACGGGGGGCAGAAAAGCATGAGGCCTTCCCTCAAGCCGACTTTGGAGGTCGCGCGAGATGAATTTGACTGAAGTGGATTGCACGCCGTTCTTCAATGAGATGGGCCCAAGGGACCGCACACGGGAGAGGATCGTTCTTCAGTTGACGGAGCACACCTACTTTCCCGATGGGGAAACTCGGACTGGGTGGCTACCCAAGGTAAGCCGCGCATTTGGAGCCTTGGCCAGTTTGTCGAACGGCAGGCTTGAGCGTGGAACCGTCTGCATTATCGGATGCGGGCCTGCGCTGGATGGCATTCTGGCCGTCGAGCTCTTGCGGCCTGGGCACCTTGTCCTGACGGACCTTCATGAGGACGTGGTCGCTACTGGCAAGAACAACGTTCGTCGGAATTGCCTGGATTTGACCGCCACTCGAATAGACGGCTATGTCAGCGATTTATGTGAAGCGTTGCTCCGTCAACAGATTAAGGCGGACTTGATCTATGAGAACTTGCCCAATCTTGCTACGTCAGGGGATCTAAACGTCGAGGAGGGCGCCCTATCTGCGAGCTTTTTTGCAATTTCGGAGGTTCAGGGAAAGATCATCCCTCCAGAATATAGCCGGCACATGTTGGGTCTTCACTATCGCTGTCTGAGGGAGGCGCGAGAATGTCTTAGACCAGGGGGTGAGATCATTAGTTGCATCGGCGCTCGAATCCCCCAGAGCATTATCATTCGGATGTTCCAAGATCTCGGCTACAAACCGACTTTCGTGGTGGTCGACTTAGTCGAACAGTTTGAGGCAGAGAAGGTCTTGGCCGAGTATGCGAGGGTCGAGCGCGAGACACCCGACTTGGAGTTCATGTTCTATGACTTGGCCGAGGGACGCGAGCGGCTTCGCGAATTGGAGCAGCGAGGTGTGGGTTTAGAGAGATTGGCGGATGCAATGGCGGACCTAGGAATTGGATTTAACGCCCAGGCAGCGGCGCAGCGGCACTCGATGGGTCGACACGTCGCCGTTGTCGGTCTGGTGATTCGAGGGGAACGGTCGTGAGAGCGACGGCCGTGTTCGGCTGTAGTCTCTCGGTTCGGTTGCTAGGTCCCTAGGGTTTGGTCGCTCAGGCTCCGCCGGGCGAGTAATCATCCACACGGCTGTGTTCCGAGTAGCATGAAAGCCGGGAAGGATCTTGGTATGCCGAGAGCCGTTGTCGACGGAGCAGATCTGTATTTCGAGGAACGCGGTGGTGGTGTCCCGGTGCTCTGTTTTCCGGGCGCTCTGGGTACGGGTATGACGGATTTCGGCCCTCAGTTGGAAACATGGTCCACCCACTTTAGGGTCGTCGCGCCAGATCCCCGAGGGTATGGCCGATCACGTCCTCCTGACCGCGACTTCTGCTCGGACTTTTTCTTGCAAGACGCGGAGGACATGGCTCATTTGATGAGCGCGCTCGGCTACGATACGTTCGTCGCGGCCGGGTGGAGCGATGGAGCTAACAGCGCAGCGCTTCTCGCATCCGTTTATCCCGAACGCGTTCAAAAACTTGTAATCTGGGGCGGGAACTCATATATCAGCAAGGATGACATCGACAGGATCGAGAACGTCCGATCCCTCTCGAATTGGTCCACACGTATGCGCCAAACTCTGGGAAACGTCTACGGCGATGACCTCCAGAGCATCTGGTCCCGCTACTGCGACGGTTTGCAGGCGCACTACCAGGCCGGGGGACAAATCTGTCGCGACCGATTGCATATTGTTTGTTGTCCGACCCTCATTCTTCACGGCGCCTTAGACCCGATCGTGCCTGATTTTCATCCCCAAGTCTTTCATCAAGAGATTCGGGGCTCGCGTTTCCATGTCTTTTCGCAAGGGCGCCACAATATCCATCTGGCGCTGGCGCCCGAATTCAACACCGTCGTCGCCGAGTTTCTGCTCGAATAGTATTGACGCTCTGATCGTCTTCGGCCCGGGGATTGACCGATTGACCGATTGACCGTCAGTTCCCGATGCGTGGCCTCCGGATTAGCGCCGGCAATTCTGCGAGGGATGCAACTTCTAGGTCGGGCCGAACGGAGGCGGTCTTCCCCTGGCGATTGACGTAGACCGTTTGCATTCCGCATTGCCGGGCTGGGCCCAAGTCGTATCGGTCACCGAAAGCGACATGGGCGACGCTCGATGGGGTACAGCCCATCTGTTCCAAGGCGGATTCAAAGGGTCGAACCGATGGTTTGTATGCCCGGCACCGCTCCGCGGTCATCACGAGATCGAGGCGTATCGCGAGAGTTTTGATGGTACGTTCCAGCAGATCCTCATCGATATTGGAAATGATCCCGAGCTTAAAGCCGCATTCTTGGAGTCGCCGCAGCGTTGGATGGACATCTGGGAAGGGCTGCCATGCGGGTAGGGACTCAACGAATTCGTTCAATGTCGCCGCAGAGAGAACGACTCCATACTTGGCCATCGTCTGCTGCAGACTGAGATGCATGACGTTGCGATATTTCAGATATGGGCCATTGATCAAGCTGAACTGCAGCTCTTCCCAGTCGGTCAGTAGCAGGTCGATGGCCTCGCCTTGAACGCCAGGTAGAGTTCGGAAAAACGAGCGGATACCGCTGTCCCAATCGATCAAAGTGCCGAAACAGTCAAATGTGATCCACTCAGCTTCGAGACCCATATCCACCGTCCCCTGCGGCGTCCAACTCCATCTAGTCTACGCGAATTTGGGACTCGCAACGATCTGCCGGCCAGGTACGCGCAGTCCCGAGAGTCAGAATGGCTAGGTTAGGGCTTTGCGGGCTTCGTCGATGACCGGCTTGAACTTCTCTGGAGTTTTCTTAAGGAACCTCAGGACCGCGGCCACGCCTATGTGGTCTTCCGCGAACTTGATAGCCTCCATAGACTGCACTCGGACTCCGAAATACCGTCGGCCACCTGAGTGCGTGTCCAAGATCGTGCCATCGCCCATCACGCCCCAAGAATGCTGACGCCAGACATCATCAGGTCCGAGGTAGTAGCCAATAGCGATGGCAGCGCACTGGCCCTTGAGCCAGAAGAGCACCGCGTTCCGATGACACTCGTGCGGGCGGCCCCGCTTGATGCGGACTTTGGTGTCTGCGAATAGCGCACCAGTTTCGGTGATCACCTGAAGGTAAGGGTCTTCGATAAGATCCACCTCGGCTCCGCTGATGCGAAGGAGCTTACGTTGCAGTCGGACGCGCGCAGATGCGGCCATCTCCCGAGTCTACCGCGGCGGCGGCCGAGAACAGGGTGTCGAGAAGCGGCTCGAGCCACCGGCGGTCCGTGTTAGCAGCGTACGAGTCCCACGTCTGGATCGCCGCCTTGATGCGCGCGACTTCCGGATCGGTAAACTCGAAATCCTTTGCGGGGATCGAGAGCGCGGGGTTCCACACCACACGCTCCTGGCCCGCGATCATCTCGCGCTTCAACTCGACGGCTTTCTCCTCGTCGGCGTCGAGCGCAACGCGATCCTGGACGTTCCAGATCGCGCGAATAGAACCCACGTCTGCCCGCTGCGCTCCCATGAGCGCGTGCAGGTTCAGACGCTGGGTGTGGTCCAGCGTCAACTTCATTGGTTTGCCTTTCGATTTACGGGTTGGAGTAGAGCAGGATGTACCCTGCGGTCACGCCTGCGGGATTCTTCACCTTGAGGCACCCGGACCATCCGGACGGGTTATTCGCGCCCACGATCTCCGCGAGACGATACCCGTTGCCGGTGCCGCCCGCGATGATCAGTTCGCCGCCCGCCGTGACTTCGAGCAGCGTGTGGTCCGCGAGCGGAGAGCCAGGACCCCGCACTTTGAACGGCGAGTCCGTGTTGTTGGTCGCGGAGACGACCACGGGACCGCAGGCCACTCCCGCCGCGACCGGCGCGGTCTGGTATCCCCACGTGCGCGCGTACGCTTTCTTCGGATCGTTGCCCTGCTGGAGGCACGCGCCCCACGCATGGAACGCGAGGCCGGTGGTCCAGCCATCCGTGTAATGGCCGATGGCCAACCAGAGCGACGTTGCGCCCCCGGTCATCGTGGCGGTCACCTTGAACCGCTGCCACGTGGTCGTGAGCGTCACTGCGCTGGGGCCAACCAGCCACGTGGTCCAGCCGTTGTCGAGGATGCCGAGCGAGACGGTCATCGTTCCGGACGGAACCTTGAGCCAAACGTAAAACGTGTACTGGCCGTTCGCCACGAGGCCCGCGACGTTCTGCCGGATCAGGCCAGCCCCGCCACTCGCGGTTACCGTGTCGGCTGACTGGTTGCCATCGGGCGCGACCACCGTGTTGGCGGTCGCCGTACACGTGCCGCCGTTCTTGTCCCACGTGCCGACGCTGAAGTCTTCGGAGTACTTCAGCATGTTCTCGTACGGCCCGCCGACCGTCTGGAACGCGCCGCACTCGACGGACTGGAGATGCGAGTCCAGGAACGCCCACAGGTTGTTGGCGGCAGCGTACGCGAAGTTGGCGCCGCCCGAGCCATCGCGGAGGACCAGCGTGCCAGCCGTTGCGCTCGCGGTCGCGTCGGTGATCTGCGACGACGTGTGCGTGTGCGAGGACGCAGCCTTGCCCGCGAGGTCCGACACCAAGCCGGTGATGTCTGCCTCGGCGTGCGTGTGCGAGAGCGCGGCTTTGGCCGCGAGGTCCGCTACCAGGCCGGTGATGTTCGCCTCGCTGTGCGTGTGAGAGAGCGCGGCCTTACCCGCCAGATCTGTCGTGAGGCTCGTCACGTCGGCCTCCGCGTGGACGTGCGCTGGGACGGACGCGAGCGCGACGGTGACGTTCACACGGTCGCTGGCGGGCACGTCCAGAAACGTGAGGCCGATGTTCGCCCCCTGGATCAGGTTCAACGCGCGGCGCGTCCCGATCGCCGCACCGTTGTTCTGGATGGTGAACGGGAGCGCGCCGGAGACGATATCGGAGGCCGTGTGCGTGTGGGCGGGCAGGTCGCCAGCCGAGAGAGTCGTGCCAGCCGTGGCGCGGCCCCAGGAGTCCACTGTCACCTTGGTGTAGGTGCCAGGCCCGACGCCGGAAGCAGCCAGCGAGATGACGCCGCCACTGACGGAGATGCCGCCCACCGGGTCGATCTGGACGACGCCCTTGGCGAGCGTCGTGGCGTCCGGAACGGTGCTCGCGCCGAACGTCTGGCCCGCAGCGAAGTCGATGATGGCGTCCATCGCGAGGTGGTTGCTCGCGTTCAAGGCGATACCGAGGTCGCCGGAGTTGTCCTGCTTCCTCCACTTGACCGCCCCAGCGTTGGGCAGGCGCACCAGGCCGGTGCTCGACTTCGTGCCCGCGCCGAACTCCGCGCCGTCCTGGAACGTCTTGAGGCCACTGACTGTGACCGCGCCGTCCTTCCGGATGTAGTTGCGCGCGGCGGCTGTGCCCAACTCCGTCTCGATGGCCAGGACCGCCGACTGGAGCGCGGTAATGAAGCCCGCGACCATGTTCGCCTTCACCGCCACGCCGTTGCCGTGGCCTACGGCGGCTGTTCCGAACGCTCCACGTTGGCACCCGGTGAACTGCGCCCCGGTCTTGCCGGTGTACACGATCAGTTCGTCGTCAATCGAGAGGATGCCGTACGTGGCGGCAAAGCCTCCGGTGGTGGACGCCACGTTGATCGCGGAGTCGCCCGCCAGCACCGCGCTCGTGGTCGTCGTCTCCAGGGGCTTCGCGGAGGACGCATCGACCGGCGTGTACAGGCTGGCCGCGCTGTCGATTGCACCAGGATAGTTAGCCATGATTGAGCTTCCTGTCGTTCAACTTGAAGCGGTTGAGCGCGCCGCCGGTGGGCGCCACGATCTCCACCACGCGAGCGACCTCCGCGGCACGGGCGGCGCGCGGCTTGTGGTACGCCGCCGAAACGGACTGCACCCACACCTCCAGAGGGATCGGCCTGCTGTTGAGGCAGAACTGATCGAACGCCCAGAAGGACATGGAATAGAACGGGGACTGCAACCACATCCCGTACGCCTGCGCCATCGGCGGGTCTGGAGGGCCGTACAGTCCCGCGAGGTACATGCACTCGCTCGCCGGCCGCCCCAGCGTCTGCGCCGCGAAACGAATGGTCTGGCCCATCAACGTCGCGTTCTTCTGCCAGATGTCATAGTCGAAACCCTCGCACCGGAAATACTTGATGCCGTACGAGGAGTTCTGCCACTCGCGCGGCAGATTGACGTGCATCAGCAGCCTCCGGTAGGTGCCAACGCCAGGCTTCCCCTGGTTCGCGTCGAGAGGCCACAGGCACTCGAACAGCGCCGCCGGATGGGACGCGCGCACGTACGAGATCACGTCCTGGCAATACGACCAGATCCGGTCCCGCAGGAAATCCGCCGTCTCGTTCGGGTGCGCCGGATCGCCAGCAGGATCATCCGTGTTGGAAGTGAACGGCCAAATCTGGTGACCCTTCGCCGCCGCGAACGCATCGATTGTCTCCTGGTCATAGAACGGCATCCCGCCCTGCGCGTCGGCCAAGCGGTTGTCGAAGTACCACCACTGCGTCTCACCGAACTGGAGCACGACAGGAAGGCCCGCCGCCGCAATCTCGTCGGCGCACTCCTTGTACATCTGCTTGAGGTAGTTCCGGACGCGCGTGCCGAAGTGCATCTGGTGCGATGAAACCTCCAGGAACACGTCCGCACCCGGAGCGACCACGCCGCCCGCTAGCGACAGGTACTTGGCGCGCATCGCGGCTGGAGGATTATAGACCTCCATCGAGAACGCGAACGACGCCAGGATGGCCGCCGCCGCGAACTGGCTGGCGAGGTCGCGAATCCACTTCCGTGCGCCCTCCGTCATGACCGGCGACACGGAGTCGATCAGTTCCCAATCGCCTTCGTCGCCAACGTCGCCCAGGTGGTCCGTCACTGTGGCCAGGATCGAGGCTGCGTACGCAGTCCCGTACATGCCGAGCGTGATCCACGCGCTAGTGGGCACGTCGTTGGTGTCGATCTGCCTGGTGGACCACACGAGCACCACGCCGTCACTGGCCTGCGCGCCGCCCGAAGCGCCAGCCGCATCAAACGCCGCCTGAATATCTGCCGCCACCTGCGTGGCGGTCTGCGCCGCGCCAGCAGTCAGCGTCACAGCCACCACGGTGCCCCCCTCGCCGCCAAGGGTGAACTGGAGCGCGTCGTTGGCGCCCGCCGTGATCGCGAACGGTTCCGCCGCGCTCTGGAGCCTCGCCTTGCCATCCGGCACCGCCAGGCCGGGGAACGACCAGGAGGGAGCCTTGGACTGGATGCGGAGGGCCGTGCTGGTCCCGTAGTTATCGTCGGCCCACACGCCGGAGAATTGGTTGATCAGCACGCGCATCCCGCTGGCGATATCCTGCAAAGACTCGCCCGCCAGGACGGTGTGGTTCATCGTCGATCCGGACACGCTGATCGAGACGACCTCGCCAGCCTGCGGCGCGGCCACGCCATCGCCCAACGCATACTCGATGGTGGCGTACGGATAGCTTGCGCCCACGCGCCGCCGCTTATTGTTCCAAAAGACGCCCATGTACACGTCGGCGTGGCCCTTGAACCCAAGCTTCTGGAGATGCCAGAGGTGCCAGGCCGGGGGCTTCTTGTAGCCGTGGTCGGTGTCGAAGTCGATGGCCAGCGACACGTCCGGATACGCCTTCTGCGGGTCCGGAACGTCCTGCGGCACGAGCGGCCACAGGTAATCGAAGTAAAAGTAGTACCCGGTGCTGGCGGCGTTGCGTTCGAACAGGGCGGTTAGGACGACGATGTGGTTCCCTGCCGGGACTGCGGACGCGATCTTCACGGTCGCGGTGGTGCCGCCATACTCGTTGAGGTACAGATCGATGGGCGATTCGGCGGGCGCCACGCCATCCACGGTGACTCCGACCTTGCCGCAGTCCGTGTACAGGAACGTGCCGAGGTAGAGCTCGTGCTCCTCCGTGGCAGAGTACTGGATCGTGACCGCGCGCACGTCCGCGAGATCGTTCGGGCCGGTGCGCCGCGCGTGTCCCTTGCTCCACCACTGCGAGGGCCAGCCCGCCGCGCCGTACTTGTAATCCCCCCAATAGCCGGTGTACTGGCACCGCTTGTCGGCCTCCTCGATCCGCGCCGAATCCCCGCCCACCTTGAGGCTTGCATCGCCCGTGACTGCGATGTTCGAGATGGTCGCGCCCCACTCCACGTCGGACTGGAAGCCGGAGATCGGCGGGAGCTTCTTCATCCGGGTGCCCGCAGGCCAGGAGGCAGGCGTCGAGGACTCGTACCCACGCTGAACGTGGATGCTGGACGCGCCGCCCGCCACCAGCAGGACGCGCTCCTCGGTCGTGGCGTCTCCGATGAAGTACCGCCCGCCCGTCAACGCCGCGCCGCTATCTACGCTCCAGGTCGTGTCGCCCGGTCCCACGTCGGCGGTCAGGAAGCACCCGTCGTCCAGCGCTTCCTCCACGATCTCGAATCGTGGTGCGAACACCATGTACATCTTCCGGCAGTCCACGGTGGGAACCGTCTCACTGTTCTTGTCGGTCAACGCGCCCAGCGGGAGGCTGATGCGGTACTTGGTGTCGTTGTCGCCGCCAGCGAACCGGATGCTGCGGTTGGCACCAAACGTCACGCCTTGTACGTCCTTCGACGCATCGTACGAGGCGTCCCGCGCGTCTACCGGGACCGTCTCGTGCCAGGACCGGGCCGTAAGGATCTCGCCGTTGCCCAACTTGCCCATCACCGTCGCGGGCGGCGGGCTGGTCTTGAACGCGATGGTGAGTGTCTTGCCGGAGGCAGTCGCCTGAATGACGCTGGACTGGTCGGGTCCGGTGACGGCGACGTTCTTGCCGCCGCCGTTGATCGTATTCGCGAGATCCTTGATGGCCGACTCAGCGGTCGCGAGAGCATGGACGTGTAACTGAGGACCGGCACCCGCGTACGTTCCGGGCGGGAACCCAATGGTGGACAAGCCCGTTCCGCCCCACGCGACGAGCTCGCCCGCCCCAACGGGCTTCGTGGAAGTGATCCGCACGCACCCGTCCACGGTGTCCGCAGTGGCGTCCAGGCCCGCCGCGCCGACTGCAGTGTTGATATCGGCGGCGACCTGATCTGCGGTCTGCGCCGCACCCGCCGTGAGGCCGATGTAAATGCTGGTGCCGTCGATGATGAACGTCAACGTGTCGTTCGACGCCGCCACGATGTTAAACGGTCCCGGCGTGTACGACCGGCAGATCGTCTCCCCGCCGTGCGGCAGCGTGTTGTCGAACGTCACCCGGTTCTTGTAGACAGGATCGATGGCAATGACGTGGCAGATCTCTTCCAACTGGTACGCAGGGTCAGCAGGATAGAGCGGGTCGTACGTGAAGTACACCGTGTCCCCGACCTGCAACTCCAACTCGCCGGTCGCCGGATCGAGATCGGAGGGCCACAGGTCGATGGTGCCGTTGGGCGAGGAGAGCGACTTGGGCAGTTGGTAGAGCTTGCCCCACGGGATGCAATCGTAAACCGTGTCGCGGAACGTAACCGCGATGTGGTCGGCGCCCAACTCCGGCTGCGTGCCCGACGCCTCGACGCTCACACTGGCGGGCGTCTCACCTCCGGACACCACCGTGGCGTATGAGAGGAGCTTCACCTCGTGGATCTCGCCAGCGCCGCCCTTGCCGCAGACGAAGGTCATCGAGTCCCACGAGACGGACGGGTACTTGGCGGCGTCCAGCCGCATCGCGCCATCGAGCGCGTGGTCGTACTCGATATCGAACTCCAGCACCAGGCCGGAGAGATCCGTCCGCGGCAGGTGCTTCTGGCGCAGGTGGTTGAAATAGTCATAGGCGTTGTAGAAGCCCAGGACCGCGAAGTCCTCCGCGGCTTGGAAGATGCCGGAGACCGACACACCTGTCGCGGACGCATCGTGGATCGTGGTCGTCGCGCCGCGCCCAGTGAAGCCCTGCGTCTGGAAGTTGCGGCGCGGATCGAAGATGGTAAGCGGTTCGCCAGCCATTTAGGTTTGGATCACCACGGTGAGATCGCTGCCGGGGTCCGGAGTCGCGACCGCCAGGATATCGAACGCAAGGCTGTCTCCCTCGTTGAGGATCGGAGTCGGCCAGATGGTCGGACGCACGGTGGCGCCGATGCTGTGGTTCTTCGCGAAGATCGCGTCGAACGTCTGCGCGTTCTGGTCGGCGGCGACCACCTGGACATACTCCTCGTCTGCCTTGCCCAGGTTGATGTGGACGAACTCGCCCACGTCGAAGCCCAGCCTGTTCGCGCCGTACGACGCCGTGTTGACGGTCTGCTGGCCCACACCCAGCACCACGTCCTGGATGATGAAGATGCCGAAGTCGTTGTACGGCAGGCGGCGCGTGGCGGGCTTCCCGTACCCGTCCTCCAGCAGGAAGTCGTACGTGTTCTTGTAGCCATCGGGGAGCTTCTGCGCGATGCCCATGTACTCCAGCAGCTCCCAGGTCGCGCCGTCGTCGCGGGACACCTTTACGCGGTACGCGCTCTGGCCGTCCGTGGTGGGCACCTGGACGTACGCATAGATGCACCGGATCGACGCGCTATCCTGCACGCGCATCGGGATCACCACCGTGTCCGCGACCGCGAGCGCGCCGGGGATCTGGAACGTGTACGCGCCGCCGTTGCACGTCCGGTCACCAGGCATGAAAGGCTCGCTGTGGTGGCCCAGCGGGAACGTCCTGAACGTGCCGTACCCGAAGTTGTTGGCCACGCCGACGACCGCCGCGACCACGCAGGCCGTCGGGAGCTTCGCCTCGATCCGCGCCGGGAGTCCGGGCGTCCGGAAGAATCCCTTCTTGACGCTGAAAGTGAACGTCTTGCTGTCGAGCTTGAAGAACCGGATGCCCTTCTCGTGCGGCGTCCGGAGCGTTTCGAAGCACGCGAAATCCGGGCGCGTGTCGTCGGCCCAACGCCTCGCCAACTGAAAGTTGCCGGTCGGCACCACGTCGCCCTCACTACCGGGCCCGACGATCTGCGCGCACTCGTACGACCGGCGATACCCAACGTCCGGACTCTTCGCCTCGTCGTTGAGCATCACGAAGTCGCCCACCCGGAATACTCGCGCCGTCGCCGGGTTCACCGTGCAAGCCACCGTAACCGGGTCGGTGTCCTTGTCGATTGCGGCGTCGATGCTGGCCCACAGATCGACCGCCAACTCGTCCACGTAATAGAGCATCATGGCGATCTCGTGCGCGGAGACGATGTTCATGTTCCCGGCGTCGTCCGGTTCCACCTCCATCTCGTCCAGCACGAACGTCCCATAGTCGGAGAGCTTCGTCGTGCCAACGACCATCCCCGGCACCCCGGTGTCGTACAGGATCTCCTCCGGCACCGGCGTCGGCACCACGTCGGCGGGCTTGGGACCGGCCACGAGGTCGTACATCGAGTCCGTGGTCGTGCGGCCTTGCACGTCGATGGAGAAGTCCTTGTTGAGCTTCCAGGAGACGGCACGGAACTCTCCGGCGCCACCGGGCATGTCGGCGTGCGTCATCGAGCAGACCATCCCCGGCTCGGTGTTGAGCGCGAGCACCGTGGTCTTGAACCCGATCTGGCGGGCGGCTTTCCACTCAGCTGCGCTGGTCCCGCCCAACTCCTCGCGCAGCCGGGTGCTGATGATTCGCGCGGCCTGGCTCTTGGTGGACGTGCCGGAGAGGTTGACGCTCGACTTCAGGTACATCGGACCCGCGCCGCCGATGTAGGAGGCATGGTCGATGTCGTACACCGCCACGCTGTTGTTCACGAACGCGAAGTCCTGGTCCGCGAAGTTGGCAGTCAAGTGATTGAAGGATGGTTTGGCCGGAGCCAGTTGCAGGCTGCGGAACAGGATGTTGCCCTCCGTGAACGCCTCGACCACGCTGCTGTTCTCGCGGATGCCGATCCGGAGCTTCCCGAACGAGAACGTGTAATAGCCGAGGCAGTTCATCAGGACTTCCTGGAGCCAATCCCGCAGAGGCTTCTCTTCCTGGAGCGTGCCGCGGAACGCGAACTGCGTCTCGCTGCCGGCGCCGACCATCTTGGTAACGGAGTCGTTGCAGATCGCGGCGGCGTCGATCGCCGCCTGCACGTCGAAAAGTGCTTCGGCGGCGTTCAACTGTGCGGTCGTCGCGTCCGCGCTCAGCCGGAGGCCGCGCGCACGGAAGACCATGTTGACCGCGATCCANNGCGTGGTCGCCGGGGCTGGAGAGTTGGAGGCCCTTCGCGTCCGACCTGCGGATCACGATGAACGCCGTGCCCGCCGCGAAGTTGTCCAGGAGCGTCGAGTTGCCGGAGTACACCTTCCGGAAGTCGCCGCCCGTCAGGTTGCCGGATTGATCGAGAGAGAAGAAGTCGCCCGCGCCGGCCGGATCGGTGCCCAGCACCGTCCGGAGGCCGAGGTCGTTCTTGGGGAAGCCGTGGTGCGCCTGTCCGTCGAGCGTGTGGCCGACCAGCGTCTCCGCGTTGCCGTCGCCGTCCTTGTCCTCGTAATGAGTCGGCGTGTACGCCACGAGCGGGCCCTCGCCCACGATCCCCAACGCCTCGTAGAAGTCGCTCTCGTCCCGGCCCGCCGCGACCTTGCAGTTGACCGGCATCTCGGTGTCCGTGTACACCTCCGCGAGCACCTGGTCGTAAATCGAGTCCGCGACCAGCGACACGCTGGTGAGCATGGACCGGCCAAAGCCCCACACGCCGGTCGAGTTGTCCTTGATCCGGACTCCCTGCGGCACGGCGATGATGCCGCCGTAATAACGCTTCATCCCGTGCGCGAGACACCCGTTCGGCGTGTCGTAATTCTTGTCGCAGGAGTTGGCGGCAGCGTCGGGGAAGTGAACCAGATCCATCGCGCCGTGGTCGGCGTACGGGCACGCCTGCGAGTTGAACGCCTTCCAGCAGGTGCGCGAGATCTTGCGCGTCGGGTACGGCAGGTTCAACTCGTACAGGCCATCGGACCCAGTGACCTTGAACTCCGGGCCAGCATCGCAGGACCAGTTGACGATATCGCCCTTCCAGAGATCGACCTTGACGCCCGTGCCCACGTGGAACAGGGAGAACGCGATCATCGCCCGGTACAGGTCCACGTCGTTGGCGAGGTCGCGCATCGCCCGGTCGGCGTTTCCGAACGTGAACGAGGCGTCGTCGGACTCGTTGCCCATGCCCTGCGAGATGCCGTCGAAGTCGATCAGCCGCGCCTGGTAGAGTTGCCCGCCCACCGTGCAACGCCGGTCGGAGAGATAAATCGCGGGATACCCCGCCTGGAGAGGCTGGATCTTGATGAGCGGGACGACCTGCTGGACCTGCGAAAGCAGGGCGGTCTTGAGGCCATCCGAAGGGAAGCGGGTAACGGTCGAGTTGAGCGTGTAGGCCGGAGGGGAGGACGGGATCTCGACCAGCGTCACGCCGATGGAGCAAATCCAGTCCGCGACCATCGCCCAGGACAAAGGCTCGTTCTCAAACCGGCAGGTGATTGCGGTCGTCCCGTTGCCGTCGTCGTTGGGCGCGTTGTAGGTGAACGCGCCGTACGGCCCATACTTCGACTCCCAAAAGTTCCGGAGCGCGATGCGCTGGGTGTCGTTCATCCACGAGCGCCGCACGGTGAACCGCCGCGCGCCCGTCCCCAGGAGGAAGCGTTGCTCGATCTTCGCGTTGCCGGAGCCGAACTGGTGGATGGCCACGTCCGGACGGCTGGCGCGTCCGTACGGGTACTCGGGCACGATGGGGAACGTGCCGGAGGCAGCGATCTCCGGCACGGTGATGTTGCCGATGGTGTCAGACATTCACGGTCCTTACTGCGCCGACCGCTGCCACCACATTCGATTGGTACGCGATGGCCGTGGCGAGAGCCTTGTAGTTGGGATCGGTCGCGTACGTCCCCGCGACCGCCGCGATCAACGCGCGGAGATCGTGGTTCTTCTGGTAGTTTCCCCACGCCGCGGCGTACGGCGAACCGTGGGTGATCAGCCAAGCGTAATCGCGGCAGGACGCATCCAGCGAGTCATAGTCCGCGAACTGGAGCGCCTGTCCGACCCGCTTGCCACCGACGACCTCGTGGGTCGTTACGGTGCAGCACTTTGTGTGGCGCGCGGCCTTTTTGATCCCGAAGTAATTGGCCGCGCCGGTTGGCTTCGCGCCCCAGGACGATTCCAGCGCCCACTGCGCCACGAGCATCTGTGCGGGGCACCCGGTTTCGGATTCGAGCCGTACCGCGATCCGTGCGACTTCACCGAGGCGTTGGTTCCTCCCGGCATCCATCAGCGGTCCTCCACCTTCACGGAAATGGTCCGGTCGTCCGTCCTGCCGCCAACGGTCACGATCCGGTTGGTCACGAGGTACGTGGTGCCAGCCTGCCCGCCGCGCAGCCACACCGTCGCCTTGGTCGTGTTGTTCGAGTCGGTCGCCTTCTCGATGAGCGCCCCTTCCTCCAGCAGCCACTCGCTCGTGAAGATCTCGTCGCCCGCCAGCCAGAGCGACCAGTCCACCGAATAGTCGAGGACGGCATCCGGGTCTTTGGTAAACGTCATGCGTCGATGCTCCGGCCTTCAATTCGCGGGTGGATGGTCCGGTCCTCTGCGGCGGGCACGAGGACGCGCGCCTCCCGTCGTACCGTGTGGCGCCGGTCTTCGAAGGCGGGCCGGAGGGTCCGCGCCTCCCTTCGGACGCGCAATCTGCGGCTGGCTGGCGTCCTGACCGTCAACAGCATGAAGCCGGAGACGCGCGACCAACCTGCGGCCACGCCCGCCAACGAGCGCACGCAGGACGCGCGCCCGAGGACAGTGGACGTAGCGGACGCCTCGCCAGCCAGCGGGCGCACACGGGCCAACTGTGCGCAAAGGGTGGCCGATCCTGCGGCAACTCCCGCCAGCCTGCGGACGACCGCCACGCGCGCAGCCACCGTACCGGAAGCCTCCGCGATCCCACGCAGGGCGCGGGCCACCCTGAGCGCACCGGAGACGGTCCCGCTGCCAGCAGCCTGGCCAGCCACGGGGAGGACGCGCGCCAGCCGCCCGGTGGTGGTTCCTTGGCCACTGGCGGCACCGGCCATGCGCCGGAGGACCGCGAGACGAGCAGCCCCGACGCCCTGGCCGAACGCCACGCCCGTAAGCTCGTGGATCGTGCGTGCCTGAGTCCGGAGCAGCAGAAGCAGCGCCATGGGTCATGCCCGCGTGGCTACTGCGGGATCTCTTCCCAAGTGATCGAATACCCACCCAGGAACGTAGTGCCAGCACCCATCCAGGTCGGAACCCAGCACGTGCCAGGAGGCAGCACGATATCGCCGTCGATGTATTCGGTCAACTTCGGTTCGAACAAGTTCGCCGGAACCATCGCGCCGGCGCCGATCCCAAGATCCGCCGCCCGCAGGTATTGCAGGATGCTGTTGCCGGTGAGAGCGGCCCCCGCCGCGGACGTCAATGCGCGGGCCACTGAAGCCGCCGCCATACCCAGGTTGTTGCAGGCGATCGGCGTCACCACCGAAGTCGCAATCGTCGGTGCGGTGCAGAAGCTATGGATCACTGGAGGGACCGGGGGCGTGCCTGAGATCGCCCACACCTGGAACTTCAGCAGCGATAGGTTCTTGCCGGAGCCACTGGGGTTCCACAGAGCGAACTGCGTGGAGGCGGCGGCGGCCGCGCCCACGATGTTACCGGCTGCGATGGTGGTGGACCAGGCCGTCAGGATGAGCGAGAAGATGTTCCCCCTGGCGGCCTGTTCGTAGTAGCGCCCCTGGCCGTCTCCCACAACGATCCCGCCCATGCGGGTGGCGCGGGCCGGAGCTATGGTTCCGTCTGACAACTGCGTTTGACCTGCGCGAATTTCTGCGAGCATTTTCTTGTCTCCTTTATCTGACTTCTTCGATGGCGTAAGCGGACATCCCGCTCGCGCCCATAGCGAAATTGGACCCGTACAGGCCCGACATCCCCTGCATTAGGAGCAACTGGCGCTCCTGAAACAGCAGATCCGATAATTCCTGCTGCTGATTTGCAACCAACAACGATTCCGCCAGCCTGTACTGGTACGCGTCCATGTCGATCTCTACCCGGATTCTGGGAGCCGCAGGAGGCGACACGTAACCGCTCGTCACCAGAGATTTGTTCTGGCGCTGATCGACCTGGAAGAAAGCGGCGTTGTTGGGGAACGGGAAAGTGGCCGCAGTGTACTGGATGCACTGGTAAATCTGCCCATTCCAACTGAGCGTGTCACCGTAGTAATAGACACCCCTGGGGTTCCACGCCAGAGGCTCCAACAGCGCGTCTTTTGTCAGTTGGGCACTTGTGTCGGACGTCAACAGGTCAGCGGACCCAACGCGCTGAGTCAAATTGTTGAGGTTGCCGACTGCCGTTACCGTGCCGTTTACGGTTACGATCCTCGGTGCCGCTACGTTCACCGAAGCGTTGATCAGCGCTTTCACCACTCCCGAGGTATAGGCGCTGAAACGAGCGCGGAAGGCGCGGAAGCCACCCACGGAACAAACCCACAAGCCCGAAGCCGTTGTAGTGGACACAGCAGCCGTCAAGACGGTCGGGCTTTGACCATAGACGGCGTACCAGTTCTGGAAGTCGAGGCTTGCCTCGAACGCGACCGTGCCAGCCCAGGTGCCCGAAACCTGAAGGAGGACCGTGCTCGCCCCGTTGAGAACGACAGTCAAGTCCGTGTTCAGCGCCGGCAGAAAGCCGAAGACGCTGCTATCCGCGACCGGCGCATCCTCGACCTGCAACCTCTTGGTGGAAGGGTTCACGAGGAGTTCCTGGCCCAAGACACGACCGAGGTATGTATCTCTCGTCAGGAGTGGATTGACCGAATCGTAGTTGGACTGTTCACGCGCGTCCTGCGTGAGTGGCGCCTGGTTTCCCCACGCGGGGTTGTCCGTGTCCGTGGTGTTCTGGACCTCGACGGGGAGCGGATTAGGACCGGTGACGTCGCCGCCGTCCTGCCCGTGAGCGCCAAGCATCAACTTGATGCGTTGTACTTCCACACCGCCGCCGATGTCTTCGGTCGCGACCGGAACCACGGCGTTGGACGAATCCTTGATGGTGATGTTGTCGCCCATCTCAGTCCTCCTTCACCACCAGCGTGCCGACAGCAAACTGGCCATAGTCGTCCTGCTGCACAGTCTTGGGAGTCGGCAGGGTGTCCCAATACAGGAGCGGGCCCGCGAGGGACGCGAACACGCCGAACGCCACAGCCTGCGACCAGTCCACGAGCGCGGGGCCGAACTGGATGAGGTTCGTGTTGGCGACCTTCCGGACGTTGCCTGCGTCGGTCGCGGGCGCGCCGAACGTGATGGCTTGGCGCGTGTAACCGTCGCCAGCCAGTTCGGTGCCCGCAGAGTTGTCATCGGTGGGCGCCACGGAGAACAGGCCGACGTATGGCGTCACTCCGGCGACTGCGCTACCGCGCAGGACGTTGAGTACAGCATCGGTGTGGGCCTGCGACTTTCCGGGCATGGGCTTCTCCTAAGCGAGTTCGATCAGTTCGATCTGCACGTCCGACCGGCCAGGCGTTACAGACTGGCTCCAGTCGGTGTTGAACCGGACGACGTACCTGCCGGTCACCGCCACGCCGGTCGGGTCGTACGAGAACTTCGGGTTCGTCTCGTACGGGTCGTAAAAGTAGAACGGTTCGTGTGTGCCGTTCCGCGCATCGTAGAACGCCCGGAGCGCGGCCAACTGCGAGGGCGTCAGCCGCTTCGTCAGGTTCCACTTCTTGCGGCTGGTCGCCGCCTGCGCCGACCTCTGCGACTCGCCATTCCGGTACTCGTTGTCGATGACCGGGTACTCGCGCGTGTGGGTGAACGCGCGAGACAGGGAGTTGGGCAGCACCGTGGTCGGCGCAGCGTTTGCAACGGAGCCAGGCATTACGAGGTCACCAGGCCGGGGCTGAGTTGGAGGCTGGTCAATTCGCGTCGGCCAGCGTTGGACTTCGCCGCACTCAGGGACGCGCCCGCGACGACGCGCGGATTGCTCGCGATGGCGTTCACCGCCTCGCCACGCAGGAGGCTCGTGGTGGCGGGCCCGTCGAGTTGGATGACCACCGGCCCCGCGCCGGAGGCCACGCCGCCTCCAATGCTGTCGAGCGTGGGCAGACCGCCCATGCCAGGGAGCGCGGTCCCATTCGAGTAACCCGGAGACTGGTAGAGCGACCCGCCCTTCTGGACCAGATCGAGCGGGTGGACCGTGGCGGGCATCCCCTTGGTCGCCTGCCCCGTGCTCATGGCGTACAACTGGATCAGGTCGCGGATCTGCTGCGTCCGGATGGCCATGTCGAGGTTGCCGCCGTACGATTGCTTCGCGGTGTCGACGATCTGCTGGAGGACGCCCTTGTCGGGGATATCGACACCATACAGATCCTTGATCTTCTGGCGAGCCTTCTCGACCGCGCCCTTGATGAACAGGCGCACCATCCCCGCCGCGAAGCCAGCGATACCGCCGATCAACGCGCCCAATGGACCGCCGAACTTCGCGCCGATGAGCGCGCCGCCTCCGGTCGTCTCCGCGACTCCAATCTTGCCGCCGCGCCTCAGGCCGTCTATCGCGAGCATCGCGCCAGCCGCCAGCATCGCGCCGCCCTTCATCCCGCCGATGCCCTTCGCGTCCGCGACCTTGTACGGATCGCCGCCAATCTCGTCAATCTTCCAGCGTTCGGGTTTGTAGCCGATGTTGCCGAGGTTGGTGAGCATGTCCTTCCATCCGGAGATGCTCTGCTTGAGGTTGGCGAGGATGCCGACGCCAGCCTTCGACGTGACGCCGCCACCACCCGCCGCAGCAGCACCGCCGCCACCACCCATCGGGACGCCGCCACCCTCGGCTTGCGGCAGGAACGGCGGAGTGCCCCAACCGCCCGCCGCGCCGCCAGGGATCGGCCCGCCGCCAGTCCCGCCAAACAC
>PMTR01000138.1 GCA_003167255.1 Bryobacterales bacterium | reverse complement strand
CTGCAAAGCGCGAGCAGGCCGACGGGGGCGTCGGCCGCAGACCAGGGGGTCTGCCCCACAAAACACCGGCGGCAAGACCGCCGGCGCTACCAGTTGCCCTAATAGAAACGGCCGCATACTAGAACTCCTGCGTCACGCGCATCACTTCGTCCACGGTCGTCGCGCCGTCGCGAATCTTCTTCCAGCCGTCCTCGCGAAGGTTCCGCATCCCGTTGCGGCGGGCCGCCTGCGTCAGCACCGAAGCGTCGGCGTTGCTCATGATCAGCCGGCGGATTTCGTCGTTGACGTCCATCATCTCGAAGATGCCCACCCGCGAGGTGTAGCCCAAGCCGCGGCACTCCGCGCAGCCCGCCCCGCGGTAGACCGGGATCTTCTGGCCGTCCGGCGCCAGAGCGGTTCCGTCCGGTTCCTTGCAATGCGTGCAGATCACGCGCACCAGGCGTTGCGCCAGCACCGCCACCAGCGAGGAAACAATCAGGTAGTTATCCACCCCCATGTCGGCCAGCCGCGTGATGGCGCTCGGTGCGTCGTTGGTGTGCAGGGTCGAAAAAACCAGGTGGCCGGTCAGCGCCGCGCGGATGGCGATGTCGGCCGTCTCGCGGTCGCGAATTTCGCCCACCATGATCACGTCCGGATCCTGGCGCACAATGTGCCGCAGCCCCGCCGCGAAGGTGAGGCCGATTTGCGGATTCACGTGGATCTGGTTGATCCCATCCATCTGGTATTCCACCGGATCTTCGATCGTGATGATCTTCTTGTCCGGCAGGTTGATCCGTTTGAGCGCCGAATAGAGCGTGGTGGACTTGCCGCTCCCGGTCGGCCCCGTCACCAGGAAGATGCCGTGCGGCAGGCTGGTGAAGTGCTCCATGCGGTTCAGCATCCGGTCGTCGAAGCCCAGGCGGCGCAGGTCGTAGAAATCGCCGGATGAGCGGTCGAGCAGCCGCATCACCACGCTTTCGCCATACAGCGTCGGCAGCGTGGAAACGCGCAGGTCCACTTCGCGGCCCAAAACCTTGATCTTGATGCGGCCGTCCTGCGGCAGCCGGCGCTCCGCGATGTTGAGCTTGGCCATCAGTTTGAGGCGCGAAATGATGGCCGCCTTCAGCTCGCGCGGCGGCGTGTCCTGGTTGAACAGCACGCCATCGATGCGGAAGCGGATGCGGAACTCCTTCTCGAACGGCTCGATATGAATGTCGCTGGCCCGCTTCTCAATGGCCTCGCCGATCATGGCGTTCACCAGCCGGATCACCGGAGCCTCGCTGGCCATGTCGCGCAGATGTTCCAGGTTGGCGTCAGCCTGATCGTCGCCGCCTTCCACCAGCGTCTGCCGCTCGGCTTCGCCGTAGTGCTTCTCGATGGCGTCCAGGATTTCCTGTTCCGCGGCCAGCGCCGTGCGGATCTCGAACCCGGAGAATGTGCGCACCGCCGCCACCGTCTCGAAATCCAGCGGGTCGGCCATCGCGATGGTCAGCGTGGAATCCTTCAACTCAATCGGAAACGCGCGGCACTGGCGCAGAAACCGATGCGACAGGCCGTCGATTTCCGGCGCCGCCGGCGGCGGGTTCTCCACCGTCACCAGCGGGATTTCTAGCTGATCGGAAAGCGCCGCCAGCACATCGCGCTGCGCGATCAGCCCCATATCGACCACAATCTTGCCCAGCTTGTCGCCGCGCTCCCGCTGCAGTTCGAGCGCCCGCTCCAGATCCTCGGGCTCAATCTTCCCGCGCCCGATCAGGATCTCGCCCAACCGCATCCCGCGGGGCCCGGCCTCGCCCGGCCAGCCCGTGGTTGCGGATTCGGAAGGAGGAGGAATGGAGGCGGCCACTTATTGTAGTTCCGTCCTGATGTTGCCGCCCTGCCGGTCGGCCCGCATCACGATCTGTCCCGGCAATCCGCTGAGGTCTTCCCACGGCCGGTACATCAGCCGCACTCCCACCACAATCTGGTCCGTACCCGACATGTTCTTGAGCAATACCGACTGTGCCAGCGCCATCAACGTCTCGCGCATCGTACTTTGCAGCAGCGCCACGCGCGCCACCTTGCGCTTGTGCACGTCCGCCTTTCGTTCCGGCGTAATGGTCGTCTGAAACAGGCCGATCGAGGGCGAATTGATCAGATCCACGTCGCTCGTGAACACCGCCCCGAAGCCCGTGACATAGAGGCCGCGCGCCCCGCCCAGCACCACGCACGGATCGGCGCCCCCGGTCGCCGCAATGCGGCCGTCGATATCTTTTTCCAGCGCCGTCAGCGCTTGCAGCGCCACCAGCGCCCGTTCGCTTCCCACGGTGACGGTGGCCGGCTTGGCGGCCACCGACGAAGGAGGGGCAGACGGTATCTGGATCTGGGCCCCCGCAGGCGCCAGAGCAAGAACGAATAGCAAAGCGGCGGATCTCATCTCGGTCCTCCCTGTTCCGCGGCCGGACTCCCAAAGTCGCCGCGATCCTTCTGCATTTTGTAATTCAGTTCCTGCAGGTATTCCGCTTGATTCTCGGCGATCAGCCGCGAGTTGTGCTCCGAATCGGCGCGTTGCACCAGGTCGTGCACCAGTTGCGTGGTCTTCTGCTCCTGGCGCGATTCGGCGGCGGAAACGGCCGCCTGAATTCGCTGATCCACTTCCGCGCGGCTATAAAAGGCCTGTGCCGAAAACACCGCCGGGGCCCGGTGCGTCAACCCCATCGCCAGAATCGCAACCGAGAGCATCGCGGCCCCCGCGACGCCCAGCCTCGCCGGCGACGCCCAGAAGGCCGCCCACCAGGATCGCTCGAACACCGGGTCGGAGACGAACCCAATGCGCTGTGGGATTTCTTCTTCCCGCAAGGAGCACAGCGCCGCCTCGGTCAGGCGCAGCCGGTCCAGCTCTTCGCGGCAACCGGAACAGGTTTGGACATGCTCTTCCACCTGGCGCTGCTGCGGGTCAGTCAGCTCCTTGAGGAAGTAGTCCTTCAAATCGAACGGCGAGCAATTCATGACACACCTCGTGCCGAAATGGGAGCCAGGTCTGCCTTCAGGAGATCGAGCGCGGTATACAGTCGGGATTTCACCGTGGAAACCGGACATTCCAGAATCTCAGCCATCTCTTCGAACTTGAAGCCCTGGTAAATCTTCAGCACCACCGCCTCGCGCTGGTCCGGCGAAAGCCGGTCCAAAGCGCCGGCCACCGCCAGGCTGAGTTCGATCGGAAAGACTGAGCTGCCACCCACCGCGATTCCCGCGCCGGTAGCCCCCGGTTCCAGGTTGTCCACGGCCGTCTCCGGCTTGCGCTTGCGGAACAGCGAGTAGGCCTCATTGTGAGCGATCCGGTACAACCAGGGAGCGAAGCGCCCCGCATCGTCCAGTTTGCGCAAGTTCTGATAGGCCTTCAAAAACACGTCCTGCGCCAGATCGAGAGCGTCTTCCCGGTTCCTTGTGATTCGCAGCAGATAGTTATACACACGCTTCTCCCAGCGGGATACCAGGAGGTTGAAGCTCTCCACGTTACCCCGGGCAGCCTGCTGAATCAGGTCGGCATCTTCAACCGCCCGAAAGATCAATTCTCTGGCTCCTTATCTCAAGACGCACTACGCCCGTAAAAAGTCGGACGCGGGTAATAACCAGTGTAGCGCGGCTGCTCTCGCGAGGTTTCTTGAGAGGTTCCGCCTCGAACGGCCACTATCTTAAACTCATGATACGCAGTTGGCCGGTTATGGCCGCCCTCCTGGCGGGCGCGGCTTGGGGGCAAGCCCCTGTCTATACTACTGACAGCATCGTCAACGCCTCCGACTACTCGCCCGGCCCCTTCGCCCCCAACGCCGTCCTGGCCGTCTTCGGCACCAACCTGGCCTGGGACACCCGGCAACTGGCCGAAACCGATATCGTCAACGACGCCCTCCCCACCACGCTGGCTAGCGTTGCAGTCTACATCGACAACTGGCCGGTGCCCCTGATCTACGTCTCCCCCACGCAGATCAACTTCATCATCCCGGGTAACGAGATCGATGGCAGCGTCCCCGTGCGCGTGGTGCGTGAGGGGGTCACCGGGCCGGAAATCACCATCCAGTTGATTGACGCAGCCCCCGCTTTGTTCGCCTTTGCCGGCTACGTCATCGCCGCCCACGACGATGGCACCCTGCTCACACCGGACGCGCCGGCGAACGCGGGAGACGTCGTGGTGATTTATGCCACCGGCCTGGGAAAGACCCTCCCCAATCCCGCCCCCGGGGTAATTCCCCTAACCCCCGACCGCCTCGCCGCCGCCAGTACGATCAACGTCTATCTAAACGGTGTCGCCATCAACCCCTCGTTGATCTTCTACGCCGGCGTAACTCCTTATTGCGCAGGGCTTTATCAGATCAACCTGTTCCTCCCAGGCGACGCTCCCACCGACCCCGAGATCCGTGTCTCGGTGGGTACTCAGATGAGCCTCGCCGGCCTCCTGTTGAACGTGCAATGACAACCACCCAGTGGGGCGGCCAATTCTGGCCGCAGCCAGCTTCAGCCGGCTTCCCGCCGGTCCACCACCGCAACCTTCTGGCTCTGGGCCGCGTTCAACAGATAGGCTAGAATCGGTTCAGGAGACTGTGGATGTTCGTACGCCCATTGATCGCCATCGCTTTCGCGGCCGGGCTCCTCGCGGCGCAAGATGCGGCGCCGCCGGCGGCCGCCGCCGGTGAGTATACCGTCGCGGCCGGCACCAAACTGCCGCTCAGCCTGATCAATAGCGTGAGCACCAAACACAGCGAGTTGGGCGACCGCGTCTACCTGGAGACGGCTTTTCCGATCCTGGTGAACGGGCGGATCGTGATTCCCGTGGGTAGCTGGGTGATGGGAACCGTGACCGAGGTGAAGAAACCCGGCCGGGTCAAGGGCCGCGGCGAACTCTATATCCGGTTCGACAGTCTCACCCTGCCGAACGGCGTGACGCGCGAATTCCGTTCGCGAATGGGTGGCATGGATGCCGGTTCCACCGGCGAACTCGACCGCGCCGAGGGCAAAGTGAAGAGCGAAGGCAACAAGGCCGGCGACGTGCGCACCGTGGCCGAGACCACCGGTGCGGGAGCTTCGGTCGGCGCCATTGCCGGCCACGGCGGCATGGGACTGGGGATCGGTGCGGCCGCAGGCGCCGCTGGTGGATTGATCTATATACTGGCGTCGCGCGGCCCGGATGCCATCGTCGCCAAA
This sequence comes from Bryobacterales bacterium, assembly GCA_003167255.1. Classification (GTDB taxonomy): domain Bacteria; phylum Acidobacteriota; class Terriglobia; order Bryobacterales; family Bryobacteraceae; genus PALSA-129. Next base: position 3,025 of record PMTR01000138.1, on the reverse strand, counting down.
GGCAGCACCATCGAAATGGTGCTCGACCGCGCCATCAGCTTCAACGAAGGCGACCTGGATTTCACGAACCCGGTGCCGCGGCCCGGAGGCAAGGGCGGCGCGTAGCGCCGGGACCAGCATCCAAGAAATAGATGGACAGTCATACAGCGGGAGAGAGCCGCCTAAATCTAGAACGTGTACCGCAGCGCGAACTCCATTTGCCGCGGTTGGCCAAGCTGGCCGGTAAGCTGGCCGAACTTGGCGGTCGAAGTCAGGCTCAGGTTCGCCGAGTTGGGATCGAACTTGACCGTGTTGGTCACGTTGTAGGCCTCCCACCGGAACTGCAGCTTGTGGTGCTCGTTATAGGGCATGCTGAACGACTTATACAGCCCCGAGTCGATGTTGAAGTAGCCGTCCCCGCGCAGGGAGTCGCGGCTGCCGGTCTGGCCGTCCATGGTTTCCGAGAAGGCGGCTAATGCGCTCTTCGGATCGAGCCACAGGTTCGGGCCGCCCGCTCCCGAGACGGCGGGGGCATTGTGAGCGCTCACGATGGCGGGAATCGGGTTGCCGTTGGGAGTGGCGAACGAGCTCAGTTGCCAATTGGTCGACCACCGCGATCCGTCGCCGACGGAGAAAGGCAGTCCGGAGGTCATCCGCCAGGTGCCGCTCAGTTCCCATCCGCCCACGAAGGCATCCAGAATCTTGTTCATTGCGGTGCCAATTGCCTTGCCGCGGCCGAAGGGGAGCTGCCAGACCAGGTACGCATTGGCTTGATGCAGAGCGTCGTATCGCGAAACGGCCCGGAGTTGCTGGGCGTTCCACGAGTTGATCATGAAATCGGTGGAGTAGGAGCCGGAACTTTCCGCCCGCGACCCGATGTCCATCGACTTTGACAAGGTGTAGTTGAAATTGAACGTGAGATTCGAGGTAAGGCGTTTGACTATGGTCCACTGCATGGCGTGATACGCGCCTGAGCCGAGCGAACTCCAGGCGTTCAGCGCCGAGTATTGGGAACTCCACATGGAATAGGGACCAAGCACGCCGCAAGCCAGTTTGGAAAGGGCGCCGCTGGCCTTGTAGACAGAGGTTGCGCCGCAATCCTGGCCGTTGTCCATGTCGCTCTGCACGTTAGTGAAGTCGCCTGGATTGCTCCGCGTGGTGTAATCCAGGGCGATGGCTTGGGTGGCGGTGTAACCATTTCCCGCGGCGGGAGCCCACATGTTCTCAAAGAACGGGATCTTGGGCAGGTTGGCGACCGAAACGCCGTTGAAATCGAGCAGGGTTGCCAGTTGCGTCATGGCCTGGAAGTACGTCTGCCCGGATTTCGGATCTTTCAAGTTAGTAGGCATGGCCAGGTCGCGCTGGACCAGGCTGTGGCGCGACAGGCGGCCTACGTAAGACCCTTGCACGAACCAGCCGTGGCCCAATTCGCGCCCGATGCTGAAATCCAGGTTCATGGTGTAGGGGGCTTTCAACTGGTCGTCCAGCGAGCTGGTAATGGCGAACGCGTTGGGATAACTGGCTGGGAATCCAGCCGGGGGGGCCGCTTGGAGGAACAGGGGCGCGTTCGGCGCGGCTGGTATGTTGTAGAACCCCGTGAAACGCGGCAGTTGCGCCGAGCTGTACACGTTGGGAGGAGTCGAAAGCGAGGTGGAGAGGCCAAAGGAGTTTCCACTGATGAAGTTCGCCAACGGCTGCCCCACCGAGTCATAGTACATGCCCGCGCCCATCCGAATGGAGGTCTTGCCTGCTCCGCCGAAGAGGAATTTCGAAATACCGCTTTCCCCCTTGGGCGAGTACGCCATGGCGAGGCGCGGCGCCCAGTTGTTGTGTTGCGGATAGTATGGTCTGCCGGCTACCAGATACGAGATGACGCCGGCCGACTGGTCGGACAAGCCTTCGCTCGCCAGCGTGCCGCGGGTATCCATCCAGGTGCCGATCGGAATGTTGGTGGTGATCTGTTGCCCGTTGGCTTCACGCACCGGCGGCATAATGGACAGGCGCACGCCGTAGGTCACGGTGAAATTGCTCTTGACCCTCCAGGAGTCCTGGGCGTAGAGCTCGCCCTCACGGTTCACGAAAGTGCGCGCCACGGGGGAGCCGGTCGGAATCACGCTGCCGTCGGTCTTGTAGTTGTAATTGCCAGTGGCCGAAGTGACGATTCCCAGCAGAATTGCCACGTTGTATTCGTAGGAGGTCTTATCGCCGCTGGCGACGCTGATGGAAGACGGGATCAGATCGTTACCGCTGCCGTTCAGCACCGACGCGTTGATGGTCGCGTTGTTGTAAGCGCTCCCGTAATTGACGGACTGGTTCGAGATGAAGCGCCCGATGCCGCCGAATTTGAAGTCGTGCGAGTGGTGGGTCCAGTCCAGATCCTCCGATATGGTGTGCACGGGGACGATGCGCTTCGAGGCGGTGCTGGTCCCATAAATCGTATCGAGCCCGCGGAAGGTGACCGGACTGTTGGCGAGAATTCCGGTGCTCTCACCGCCCTGGCGTGTGAACCCGTAATGGAGAGCGCTGACCAGGTTGGTCTTGAATACTCCCGTCCAACCCATCGCCATGCCCTTGTTGTTGGCCAGGGTCACCGAGTTCGGCTGGGCGCCCGCGAATTGCGGCGTTCCGGCTGAGTGGTCGTTCTGCAGGGTGCCTCGCCAGAACAGCGAGTGCTTGCCGGCATCGTCAACCTTGTAATCCAGCTTGGCCGTGTAGGTGTCCTGTTTGCTATGTTGCGGCGCAATGAAAAGATATCCGGTGGTGTTGAGGCCATCACCGAGGGCCGGGTCGTTCCCCTTCGGATACTGCTGCAGGATGGTCATGACCGCGGGGTCGATGCCGATCCCGAGTGGATCGATGGTGTTTTTGAGGTCGGTCGCACTGACCTGCGTGAGCTGCCCGGCCGAGTTGTGGAACACCACAATGCCCTGCTTCATGGTTTCCATGGGGACGGTGCGCGTTACGTTCGTGGAACTGGCGTCGCGCCGCCCTTCGTAGTTGACGAAGAAGAACGCCTTATTCTTTTGCCTCCTCGGGGGAATCCGTG